>JAJFHP010000001.1 GCA_021775555.1 Hyphomicrobiales bacterium
TGTTGACTCAGCCATGATGAGAATAATCAAGGCCGATCCACACTTTCAAGGCGCTCCGCAACCCGCGAAAGATCAAATTATAGCGACCACGCGGGAGCTCGAAAAGAAATTACGGCAAGTAAATCGGGACTTGCAAGAAGCGAACCAGCAAAGGATGAGGCTCGAAAAAGCAAGGCAAGCGGAGATCGATGCCCGCAAGGTCGTAAAACAGAAATTGGCTAAACTCGTTGATCTGGCGCTCAAGGAAGGTGGGTTAAAAAACGCGTCGCACTGTCCCCATGGTCAATACTGGAACACAGGATTGGCTCGTTGCTGGACAGATGGGTATGCCCTCTTGCAAACGAAGCGGTGGGTTGAAGGAAGAAGGACTGTAAAGAGCGAAACCCGGTCCAAATGCATGGCGGTCGATCAAAATGGCGAGCTGTGGAAGGACTGGTGCTCCACAGACCCATCTGCTCCCAACCGGACTGACAAGGAAATCCGCTTCAAGATCGGCAGAGACGGCACTGTCCGGACGCCCGGCGGGAAGTGCCTGGGGCTGGACGACAAGGCTCAAAATACAGGCAAATTCGCCCAGGTTCTCGCCTTGAATTGCTCAGGCGCCGCAACCCAGAAATGGAAATTCGACTCCAGGGGCCGGTTCGTTGCCAGCAACGGGCTCTGCATCACGCAGTTGGGCAGCACCGCGTTAAAGAATACCAACCTCAAACCCGACGTCCTGCGCCTGGCGGATTGTGAAAAGTGGGATCGGCAAAAACCCTATGACTGGACGCCTCTCTTCGGTACGCCAGACTATCGCGCGCAGGGTCCGAAAAAACTCCCGGACACGTTGATGCTCAGGTATCGCGGCAATTGCATCAACGGGGGCATTCCATACAATGCCCAGCCCACTCTCGATAAATGCGACACCAATAACGCCCACCAGATGCTTGCCGTCAGCTTCGTTGACGACAAACATTTCGTCATTGCGTCACGCACCTCGCATTACTGCCTCACCGCGCAACCAGGCACGGAGGAGGGATTGGTTCCAGTCGTGAACACGCCCTGTCTCGATAGCGAGAACCAGCAATTCTTCCTGGATGAACCGTGGAAATATGGTACGCGGATCAAGAGCCGTCAGACGGGCCTGTGCCTGACCGCCGGTGGTGGTGATAATTATTGGAGACCTGGCGCTCCCCTCGCCCAGCATACCTGCGGATACACGCCCGAAGTCCATGGCGGTAGACAATGGTTCCGAGTTGATTCCATCGACAAGATTCCTTCTTTCACCCCGCCGCCGAAGAAGCAACCAACGCAGGTGAGCCAGGCGGAGATACTGGAAAATCTCAGGGCTGCATATCTCTATCAGACTGTCTTGATTCAACCCGCAGGGAGGTTTGGGTTCAGGTTCAGGGCAAATGAAGTCCGCCAGGCAGGGAAGCCTTCCAAGACGAAGCTTGCGATGACGGCTCAAAAGGACTGGTACACCATGTTCCAGATAGTGCCGGGCCGGACAAACCAGGCCGGGACCGTTTCCCTGCAGTCCATAGGCCGGTCGCGCCCTGGCGGTGGAGTAGGAAGCCCCAGAAATAACCCGCGTTGTCTCAACAACAGTGTCAGGAACCAGGAGCATTTTCTGGCCATTAACAATAAGGAGACGCGAGGAGGACGGTTCCTCCATGTCAGGAAGGCTGAAATCAGCAATACATTCAACCGGGACGCGACGTTCCGGATCGTCCCGAGTCTGGACGGAGTTCCCGGCCGCATCTCGCTGGTATCGGTCATTCCGGGGAGGGAATGGCCCTATATCGTGACCAATCAAAATAACCTAATTTTCATGTCTCAAGGCTCCCCGGCTGCGGCACTCTCACTGGTTAAAACCGCAAATCCTTTCAAATCGTGGTGCGGGCAGTGAGTGGTGCCTGAGGGCTGGCGTAGCTGTTTCGAGGCAGGGAACCAGCGGGTTCTGACCATCGATATCCCGAGCCCGGAAATTGGATAGTTTTTTTCTGCGGGACACAAATTTCAAGCCTTTGACACATCGGATACATTCGCCTATTGACCCCTATCTACGCGCGACATTACTGTCCGCGCGTTTCATAGAGTGGGCCCGTAGCTCAGTTGGTAGAGCAACTGACTTTTAATCAGTGGGTCGCAGGTTCGATTCCTGCCGGGCTCACCATTTTATATCATCGTTTCATTTCAGGCCCGCCTTCGAGCTGTTGCAAAAGGCAACATGGTGCAGGCCTGCGGCATTAGGTGGTATGGATAAATGAAGCGGCCTCGCTAGTGTGCGTTTCCTGCTTTTTGGAATGAGAGGTTCTCTCCGTGACAAGTTTCAGATTTGCCTTCCTCGCGATGTTGGGGATGGGAGCCATTTGGATGACTGCTCCTTCACGAGCACAGGCTCTCGAATTCACATCGGGCTCTTTGACCATCGATCGCCCCTGGTCCAGGCCAACGATTGGTAAAGCGCCCAACAGCGCGGCCTATATGAAGATCACCAACAAGGGGAGTGCGCCCGACACCCTGACAGGCGTCAAATCCGAGGTCGCTGAACATGTGCAATTGCACACGGTTATGAAGGAAGGCGAAGTGATGCGAATGCGCCCCGTCAAGGGTGGCATCGCCGTTCCGCCCAACGCATCACTGGAATTGAAGCCTGGCGGTTATCACATCATGTTGATGGGGCTCACGAAAAAGCTCGCTCCCGGCGACATGTTCGATCTGACACTCCAGTTCCAGGGCCAAGGCGAGGTGCCCATCAAGGTGAAGGTTGAAAAAATGGGCGGTATGGGTGCCGGCGCCATGAAGAGCGGCGCGATGAAAGATGGTCACAGTGGTCATGGCGCGCATGTATCTGGCGGTCGTAGCCAGTAAGAAGCCTCTCAAAGCATCTCAGAATTTTCTGCCCTGTTGCATTCCCGCACTTGTAAGTACTGGCCAGTATAAATATTTCTCTCATTGCGCGTGAACGTCCGTTTGGATCGCACGCCTGAGACAAGGGGAATATGACATGTCGCGTGCCGCAACGGCACTGATAGGCATCTGGCTGGGTCTCTGCGTTGCATACAGCAGTGCCTGCATCGCTATGGCATCAGATCCTGCACATCATGGCGTGGTGTTACACACTGGTCACGACGAAGCAGACATCCGCAAAGATAAAGTTCCCACGTCTGAACCAAGGAAAGGGATGAAGGAACCTGCGCGTCAGGTGCCGGTGGAGCCAGTCCTGGCGCCCATGAAAGAGGATGCCGGTATGGAGCCTGAAAAAACTTCCGGGGAAGAGGGCGCTAAAAATGCATCTGATAAGCCCGCAGGGAAAAAAGAGGCGCCGCCGGTGAAAAAAGCTGATGAACCATCTATCCCGTCTTCGGCCGCGAAGACCGGCACGGAAAAGCCGGTGGAAGAAGTGAAGCAGCCCGTCAAGGGAAAGGCATCTGAAACAAAACAGGACATGCGAATGCCTGGTCTGCCAGTCAGGAAACCTCGCAAACCTGTATACCCCAGGAAAAAAGACACCAAAAAGGGTAAGAAAAAGCCTGCAATACCCAGAAGTGCGCGTGACAAGGTGCTTTGCAAAGCGCTTCAGAAATGCCGCAACGCTTTCATCAAATGCAAGAGCAAGATCAAGCATCCTGATCAGTCAGAACCCTGGATTATCGCCAAGGAGGTCTGCGGAGGCCACTACAAAACCTGTGTCGAAAAGGATTTCCAGTCTGGGGAATGGTTCATGACCCGCTGGTTCTACTTTCAGGAACTGAACTGCGGGGGCTAAGCAACTGGGCCTTCGCCCTGTGGAAACAGTGGATAGCGGGGATAACAGTCTGTGAGCGCCAGTGCGACGCTGGCAAGCTCGTCGAATCGAGATAAATTCGTTCTTAGGTTGTTACGGACAATCTCCTTCGGGAGGGGCGCTGAAACAGCCGAGGACGCGGCAAGTCCGAAGTCGTCCTTTGCCGAGGATGACTTAGGCAGTGCTCTCTAAACCCGGAACCAGGGTCCAGTGCTTGCATACGTCTTGGTGGAAACGCTACAGGCGAAAGCAGAGCAGGAAGACACAGGTGACGGGGGGCCTAAGGGAAGCTGCCGATTTGGGTCTGGCGATCAGGCTGTTGCCGGGACCACGTCGTTTTCGGACGCGACGTTAAACAAGACGGGAGGTCGATGCCCGTAACCGTGTGATTTGAGCTTTGGATTTGGGTTTCGGCCCGGATTTTTAAGCAAGGACGCATGGTCTTCGTGGAGATCGAGGTGGTTTGATCGGAGAGATCCATATCGGACCGTAGCGATTTCCGGGATATTTCCGCCGAACGGGTGCCTCACGGCGCTGCAAAAGCGGGGATCTAGGGGAGGGTAGGGCCATCGTGCCCTGCCTTCTTCTTTTTTGTGCCTTCCATTCTCAAATATTGTGTGCTGACCGATCTCATTGCATTTTTAGCTTGAGTGATTGGAGAATGGTCTTTCTCGTTGTGGCCGGAGAAATTGAGTTATTTTGCTCAAAACTCGTTCGTTTACACGTAAAACTACTAAAATTTCAATTGTTGGTTGTGAGTCTTGTCCATTTTTTAAATGCGTGTCAAAGTTGTAATTGGTAGATGGTATATTCAATACCAATACTCACGAGCCGCGTTTAAGTGGACCAATGAATTGTGAATGTATCATTTTTCCAGGAGCTGCTGAATTCGATTGCCGAGCGCGGGCGTCTGCTGCTTGAGCGATCACCCGATGGCGTGGGGGGTGGCGCTCTCCAGGAGCTTGCCAGTGCGCTGCTGTCTGGGCGAGGTGAAGCCTCAGGGGTGGCTCTGGCGGGTGAAATTCTCTCCGTTTACCGCCGGGCGGAGGATTCTGAAAAAATTGAATTTTTCCGGTATCTTCTGGATGAACTCAGACCCGATCAGGATAAGATCGCGGCAGCAGCTCAGGCCTATCTCGTCGTTGCGACTTCAAAGACACTCACGGAACTGGAAACGGCTGTTGTCTCGCCGCGCCAGGAGTTTTTCCGCAGACTCAACCTGGCCCCAGGCGCGACCGGGTGCATCGTTGCCATGCGGGCGGATCTGATTGCACTGCTACCGCAAGCGCCGGAACTGGCGCCGGTGGATGCTGATCTCATGCATTTGCTGGGGTCATGGTTCAACCGTGGATTTCTGGTCTTGCGCCGAATCGACTGGTCGACCTCCGCCTCCACCCTGGAGAAAATTATCGAATATGAGGCAGTTCACGAGATCAGGGGCTGGGAGGATTTGCGCCGCCGTCTCGACCCTGCTGACCGGCGTTGCTTCGGATTCTTCCACCCCTCACTCGTGGATGAACCTCTGATTTTTGTCGAGGTGGCGCTGACCAGCGAGATTCCTGGCTCCATACAGGAGCTTTTGACAGCTGAGCGGGAAACTGAAGCTGTAACCAATCCCGAGACTCCCACTACGGCCGTCTTCTATTCCATTTCAAACTGCCAAAAGGGTTTGCAGGGCATTTCATTCGGCAATTTTCTCATCAAGCAGGTCGCTGAGGATCTGGCCAAGGAAATTCCATCCCTCAAGACTTACGTTACGTTATCGCCAGCGCCGCGTTTTGCCGCATGGCTGGTGCGCACCACGAATGAGGATGCACCGGGACCAGATGACGCGGAAACGTTGACTCTGCTTGAGGACCCGAGCTGGGCGGCCCACGCGCAACAGCATGAGAGTCTGAATCAGTTTTTGATTCCTCTGGCCGCGGAATATTTCCTGAAGGCCAAAACCAGCTATGGAAAGCCTGTCGATCCGGTTGCAAGGTTCCATCTTGGGAATGGCGCGAGGCTGGAACGGATCAACTGGCTGGGAGACAAGTCAGCCAAGGGCCTGAGGCAGTCTCACGGAATAATGGTCAACTATCTCTATGACTTGAAAGACATCGAATCCAATCACGAGGCATACATAAACGAAGGAGTCATTACAGCGTCCAAATCAGTGCGATCACTACTAAAATCAGCGGATAAATCGAAAAACAATAAGAAGCGCAAGGAGGTGGAAATGCCAGAAAATGCGACGGTGGAAGTAAATGAATGAAAACCTATTCGCAATCCTGAGATCCAGGTTTCCCACAGACTCCTCGACGGTATTCATCGAAACCAATTGCGGACAATTAATGACGTATGCCGATATGCTTTCCCGCTCGGGTCAGTATGCGAATGCGTTGATAGATCTTGGTCTATCGCCTGGAGATCGCGTTGCGGTGCAGGTGGAAAAGAGTCTTGAATCCCTCATTCTTTATCTCGGAGTCGTTCGTGCAGGGCTAGTGTATCTCCCTCTGAATACGGCCTACACCATCTCGGAGTTGAAATATTTCCTTTCCGACTCTGAGCCTGGTTTGGTGGTTTGCCGTCCCGACCGGGAGGAAGGTGTCCGTGCCATAGGTGGAGAAGCGCGCGTCAAGACGCTGGAAAATGGAGGAAAGGGGGGGAGCCTTCTTGCTCTGGTTGATGCGGCGTCAACATCCTTTGAAGATGCTGTGTGCAGCGGTGATGATCTGGCAGCCATCCTCTATACCTCAGGCACAACTGGTCAGTCTAAAGGCGCCATGCTGTCTCACCGGAATCTTTCATCTAACGCTGCCGCGCTTGCTGAAACATGGGCCTTTACCGCACGGGACCGGTTGATGCACGCCCTGCCGATCTACCACACACATGGGCTGTTCACAGCGACAAACACGATACTCCATGCCGGTGCGTCGATGATCTTCCTGCCCAAATTCGACGCCGAAGCAGTGATCAGCCTGTTGCCGCAAGCAACCTCCATGATGGGAGTGCCGACATTTTATTCCCGTCTGTTGCAGTGTGAAACCCTGACTCGGGAATGCGTCGAGCATATACGCCTGTTCATTTCCGGCTCTGCCCCGCTATCGCCTGAAGTTCATGCCGAGTTCGAAAGGCGCACCGGCCACGCCATCCTGGAGCGCTATGGGATGACCGAAACGGGTATGAATACGTCAAATCCTTACGATGGCGCGCGCCGCGCTGGCACGGTGGGATTCCCGTTGCCCGGAATCGAGTTGCGGATAGCTGATCCGGAATCAGGCAATGAGCTCAAGCAGGGAGAGATCGGTTCTATCGAGGTTCGTGGTCCCAATGTGTTTGAGGGCTATTGGCGAAAACCCCAAAAAACACTCGAAGAGTTCCGGGACGATGGCTACTTCATTACCGGTGATCTGGGCGTGATCGATGATAAGGGCTATGTGAATATTGTCGGCCGGGACAAGGATTTGATCATTTCCGGGGGCTTTAATGTTTATCCGGCTGAGATCGAGGCAGCTATAGACTCTCTAGCAGGCGTTGCTGAATCCGCGGTGATTGGTATTCCACATCCTGATTTTGGCGAGGGAGTTGTTGCTATTGTGGCCTGCAAGCCCGGCTCATTATTGGTTGAGGATGATATTATTACGCCGTTGAGTGATGTTCTGGCGCGATTCAAACAGCCCAAGCTGGTATTTTTCGTCGATGCTTTGCCCCGAAACGCCATGGGGAAGGTGCAGAAGAAGGAAATGCGCGACCAATATGCCGATATGTTCAAGGGAACAAAAACATAGATCGCGACTCAACGGGTCGTTTCCATCAAGGTCTTGCATCTTGCGCCAACGGGCCTCACATGCAGGAATGCAACCTTGAACCGGGTGTCTTGGGAAACTTTGCGCCATTCGGTGCGGGTATTGATTGAGGCAATAGACGACAACGAGGTGTTAGATGGTTCGCTGGCGCGGTCGTAGAGAAAGCGACAATGTTGAGGATCGGCGCGGCGAGCGCGGTCCAGGCGGCTTCCCCTTTCCGATGGGGCGGGGCCGGGGTATGAAGTTTCCTTTCCCTGGCGGCGGCGGCGGCGGCCGTAAGGGCGGCGGCATCGGCATCATGGGGATGCTTATCATAGTCGGCCTGATGTTCCTGTTCGGCGTCGATCCCAGGGTTATTTTACAGGGAGGCCCACAGCCCTCATCGGGTGGCGGGGATATCCAGATGCCCGATATCCGGCTGCCCGGAACGAAGACAAAGCCATCCCAAATTCCCAGGGGTGGTTCCGGTCCCCAGACACAAGCTCCGAGGTCGCAAAGCAAGGATGACCTAGGCCGTTTCGTTTCCGTAGTGCTGGCGGATACAGAAGATGTGTGGAAGACCTTGTTCCGGCAGATGGGGAAAACATATCGAGAGCCTAAACTTGTTCTTTTTTCAGGTGGTGTTCGTTCCGGCTGTGGTGTTGGTATGGCGCAAATGGGCCCATTTTACTGTCCGCTCGATCAGAAACTCTATGTTGATTTATCCTTCTATCGCGACATGAAGTCCAAGTTCGGAGCATCAGGTGATTTTGCTCAGGCCTATGTGATTGCCCACGAGGTTGGGCATCACGTACAGACGCTCTTCGGGATTTCGGAAAAGATTCAAAGAGCCAAGTCACGGATGAGTCAGCGTCAAGGCAATGCGCTTCAGGTGCGCATGGAGCTGCAGGCCGACTGTTTCGCTGGTGTGTGGGCGCGTCTGGCGCAACGGACGAAGAAAATTCTTGAACCGGGCGATATCGAGGAAGGCCTGAATGCGGCCAGTGCCATCGGCGATGATAATATTCAGCGCAAAACACAAGGGCATGTTGTGCCGGACGCATTTACCCATGGATCGTCCAAGCAGCGGGTTCGCTGGTTCAAGCGTGGGCTAGATACAGGTGACATTCATCAATGCGATACATTTAACGCGCCAAGTCTCTAGGCTGGGACCGGAGAAAAACAGTCCTACGGAATATTTGTTCGCGCAATCCGAGCTTTTTTCGACGAAATAGTTTTGTCTGTCAGCGGGTTAACCGGTGCGTGGAATATAATTGCATGTAGGTCCGCACTTTGCTTTATTTGCACCAAGCTCTGTCACCATTCGAAAGTTTGGAATGGAACCTGACGGGGTTAAAAAATATGAGCAAAATAAATGCTCAATTCTGAAACCAATGGAGGAAACATAATGCGCCATTTTACCAAATGGTCATTGGCTGCTGTTGCAACGGCTGCGATGATGGGAACGTCATCGCTTGCATATGCGGCTTGTGAGGATCTTACGCTCGGTTCTGCGATCTCATTTACCGGCAAATACTCGACAAATGGTATTCATGCCAAGAACGGGTATGACTTGGCCGCGAAAAAAATCAATGAGATGGGCGGCGTCAAGGTTGGAGACAAGTGCTACAACTTTAAGATTAAATATTATGACGATGAGTCTACACCAGCTCGTACAGCACAGCTCCTTGAGCGTCTGATCAAGCAGGATGGCGTCAAATATTTCCTGGGCCCATACAGCTCTGCAACGACCAAGGCTGCTGCTCCGATCATGGAGAAGTACAAAATTCCGATGGTCGAGGCTGAAGGCGCGTCCCGCTCGCTGTTCAACAAGGGTTATAAATATTTATTTGCGGTCCTCTCGACCTCCGAGCAGTATCTCGCCAGCTCAGTTGCTCTGGCAGCTGAAATTGCCAAGAAGAATGGCAAGAAGCCGGGTGATGTGAAAGTTGCGATGGCGTTTGAGAATGATCCGTTCTCACTCGACGTTCGCGCCGGTGTTCTTGATGACATCAAGAAGCACGGCCTGAAGGTCGTCATTGATGACAAGCTGCCGCGTGATCTGTCCGACATGTCGGCCACGCTGACCAAGGTGAAGGCTCTGAAGCCTGATCTTCTCCTCATTTCCGGTCACTCGAAGGGCGCGGCAACAGCCGGCCGTCAGATCAAGGAATTGAAGATCGACACGCCGATGATCGCTCTCACGCACTGTGAGGCAGCGAAAGTCACGGTCAAGTATGGCGACTCCGCCAATGGTTTGCTCTGCCCGACCCAGTGGGCCGAAACGTTGAGCTACAAGGGCGCAGCCTTTGGTTCGGCAGCCGACTATGACAAGCTCTTCAAGGCGAGCTTTGACGGCTACAAGAATGTTCCTTATCAATCAGCTCAGGCTTCTGCGGCCGTGCTGGTCTGGGCCGATGCCATCAAGCGCGCCCAGTCACTTGATACGGAAAAGATTCGCGACGCCCTTTCCAAGACCGACCTGAAAACATTCTATGGCAGCATCAAGTTCTCCAAGGCAGGCAACAATATTGCCAAGCCAATGGTGCTTCGTCAGATCCAGGGCGGAAAATACAATGTGGTTGCACCATCAGAATGGGCTTCTCACAAGATCGACTTTCCGCGTAAAGCCCAGTAGGTTTGGCGATCTGCAAATTACCGCCGCCCCGCGTTTTCGCTGGGGCGGCGGAACTTTAAATCGCATTGCTATCTTGGCGTTTAGGGGGAGCCACGCATGCTTGACAATCTGAATCTGCTCGTGCTCGCACCATTCTTGAATGTCCAGCTTTTGGTCGACGGTTTGTTCATCGGAGCGATCTTCGCACTTGCCTCTTTTGGCCTTGCACTGGTCTGGGGCGTGATGAACGTCAAGAACCTCTGCCAGGGCGAATACGTTATTATGGGTGGGTATTTCGCCTGGTATATGGGCGCGAGTGGCATCCATCCGATGCTGGCAATGCCTGTTGCCGCCGTAGGGATGTTCGGTTTCGGCTGGGTCATCTACAAGATGATTATCTCGCGGGTGGTCGAAAAGGACATGTTCACCTCGTTGCTAGCGACATTTGGTTTGGCGATTGTGATCCAGCAGGCACTGAATCTGGCGTTCGGGCCAGAGGTGCAGGTCGCTAATTCCGGTTATTCAACTCACACCATACCCATGCTTGGTGGCAGTATCACCGTCGCTGAAATCAGACTCTACTCATTCCTGATCTGTTGTGCGTTTGCCGGCTGCATCATTGCTTTCATGAAGATGAGCAGAATGGGGCAGGCGATCCGCGCCACCGCGCAGGACGTGCGGGCTGCCAAGGTTATGGGCATCGATACCGAGCAGGTGTTTGCCTTCACCTACGCGCTAAACGCGGCGGTGTGCGGCGTGGCCGGCGTCCTCATTTCAATGATTTGGGTCATTCAGCCCTTCTATGGAATTACCCATTCAATCCGCTCTTTCGTGGTCGTCACGGCCGCCGGTTTTGGGAACTTCCCCGGGGTGATCATGGCGGCGTTCGGACTTGGGGTTGCAGAACAATTTGGCGGGTTCATATTTGGCGCCGAGATGCAGCAGGTGACCGTCGTAGGTGCGCTCCTGCTTGTCCTGATCTGGCGTCAGGTTCAAATGAGCCGACATAGGCAGGCAGTTCAATGACATCAGTTGCTGACGAAAGAGGCAAACAGGTCGAGCCAGCGGCTCGGCGGATGATCACGCCCCATGACCTGATAATGTTCGGGGCGATTGTCCTGTTCGGTATCCTTGGTCCCTTACTCTTCCCTAACTATACATTCCAGATCGCTGTCCTGTGGCTCATGGTCTTGTTTGCTCAGACCTGGGACGTGATGGGCGGGCAGATGGGGTATAATTCGCTTGGCAATATCTTCTTCTTCGGCGCAGGGATGTATATCTGCGCCGTAACGCAGATTGGCCTGTTTACCGATGTCGGGGCGTTTACGTCATCAACCGACCAGGGCACATTCAACTTCACGCCTGATCAATATTATATCGGTGTGGCTGCGGGGTTGGTTTTTGCCGCCTTCGGCTCATCACTCCTGGCTGTTGCCCTGGGCTGGATAGTCTTTGGGTTGCGCGGGCCCTATTTCGCAATTGGCACTCTGGGTATCGCATTGGGTGCCGGTGAACTCGTAGGTGCCTGGGAATGGGTTGGCGGTGGTGGCGGAATTCCAATTCCCGTCTATCCTGGCAGCGGTGACGGTAAATCATTCTTCTACTATTGCCTGTGTTTCGGTGCAGCGATGGCAACCTTTATTTTCCTCAAATGGTTGTATTCGACACGTTTCGGTCTGGCGATCAATGCCATCCGAGACGACGAGGAAAAAGCCGAAGCCATGGGCGTCCATACCATGCGGCATAAGACCGTTGCCTGGGCAATCTCGGCATTTTTCTTAGGAATTTCCGGTGGTCTTTTTGGTAATATGACCGGCTTTATTGAGCCTTTGGAGGTTGCTTTCCCAGCGCCAACTTTTGGTATTTTCATGGTTGCGATGGCGCTTCTGGGCGGCAAGGGGACGATATGGGGTCCCGTTATCGGCGCCATATTGTTTCACATCGTGAAGGAAGCAACCTGGACTTATTTCCTCGGCTGGCAATGGGTCGCACTCGGTGTGATCATTATTGTCAATATCGTGTTTTTCCAGCAGGGCATCGTTGGCTGGCTGCAGGAGAAATACCCCAGTTGGTTCGGGATCGAGGTCGAAGAGCGCTCATCCAGCGCCAAGGAGGCCGCTGAATGAGTAATCTGATTGAAGTGCGCAACGTTTCGAAAGCGTTCGGCGGCGTTGTGGCAAATGACAGCATTTCCATTGAAGTACCGGAGGGACAAATAACAGGGCTTATTGGCCCCAATGGCTCTGGTAAGACCACGCTGTTTAATTCGGTCGTTGGCTATCACCCTATTGACTCCGGGTCGATCAAGTTCAAGGACAAGGAAATTTCAAAGCTCCGCGTGCAACAGATCGCGCGCCTTGGAATGCTCCGAACATTCCAGCAAACGCGGATCTACGGCAATATGAACTGCATCGACAATATGCTGATTTCCGTGCCGCACCGCAAAGCAACCTTCTTCGACATGTTCAAGCCATATCCGAACGAGCTTCGGGACAAGGCTGAAGACTTGCTGGAATTTGTCGGACTCTATGAAAAACGCAAACTGGCATCGGGCGATCTATCTTTCGGACAGCAAAAGCTACTTGAGTTTGCCATGGCGCTCATGAACGAGCCTGAGGTGCTGCTTCTGGACGAACCAACCGCCGGTATTAATCCGACGCTTATCAATGGTCTGATAGACCGGTTGAAACTGGCCAATACAGAGTTCGGGATTACCCTTTTCATTATTGAGCACAATATGCGCGTCATCATGAACATGGCCGACAACATATATTGTCTTGCTCACGGGGAATTGCTGGCGTCTGGTACGCCGGATCAAATCCAGAATGATCAGAGCGTTATTGATGCTTATCTGGGAGCGCATTGATGGCAGCCAAGAACACAACAAAAACAACACGTAAAACTACCGCACGCAAAACCTCGAAAACCAAGACAAAGCGCGCAGCTCCGAAAGCGAAGGCGGTTCCTCGCAAACGCGGCAAAAATGTTCGGGGCTACGGGGCAGGCGGAGTCGATACGGTAATCTCGGTTGAGGAGGTTACGCGCCAGGTTGAGGCGATTGCTCAGGATGTCTCCGTCAAGAAACTGGACGCTCTGGTCAAGGGTGAACCATTTCTGCAAATAGATGACTTGCGGGCGGGTTACGGCAAGATGCAGATCCTGCACAATCTCAATTTGCGGGTAGGGCGCAAACAGTCGCTTTGCCTGATTGGGCCGAACGGCGCGGGCAAATCAACCATTCTGCATGCGATTTTCGGCTTCAATGATATTTTCGACGGGCAAATCACCGTTAAGGCGAATGGCGACAGGCGGGATATTACCAGGCTCACCCCGAACCAGAAGCTGAGCCAGGCTGGAATTGCATATATCCTCCAGGACAAGTCCGTGTTTCCGAACATGACGGTGGAGGAAAATCTCTGGATGGGCGGGTTCCTGATGGACAAACCGGTCGAATCCAAACGCGCCACCGAGCGGGTGTTCGACAAATACCCCCGTCTCGCCGCGCGCCGGAAACATCAGGCAAAAGTTCTTTCGGGTGGCGAGCGCCGCTTGCTGGAAATTTCCCGTGCACTTGTCATGGAACCGGAAATTCTGCTTGTTGATGAGCCATCCATCGGGCTTGAGCCTCGCTTTATCGATATGGTGTTCGAAATTCTGCATGATCTTCAGCATGGTGAAGGCAAGACCATCGTGATGGTTGAGCAGAATGCCAAGAAGGGTCTGGAGTTTGCAGATATTGGCTACGTGCTGGTTTCCGGTGTCGTGGCCATTGCAGGTGAGGGCGACAAGCTTCTGAAAAACCCCGAAGTCGGACGTCTGTTCCTCGGCGGTTAGCGCGCGGCGACATTGCCAACAGGTTTACCGGAGAAAACTGCGCCCTCGCACTCGGCACCGGCAGCATTCAAACGGGCGCAAAGCCGCGCCGCCGCAGCTGCGTTTTCGAATGGACCCACGATCAGCTTGTGGCTGTTATACCTGCCGCCGTCGCCCAACGCGGCTTTGACGCTGCGCGGCTGGAGTTTATCGAGCAGCTTGGGATGACGCCGCTTGAGTGCGTTCCATTTTTCATCCAGTGCGTCTGCCTTTATCCCGGTTGCCAGTTCAACCGCGAACAGCGTGCGTTTTGGAGCAGCCTGTCCGGCAATCGGTAGCGGTGCGACGGGAAAATCTAGGGCAAAGCCATCTGTGGGCATGTCCAGCATGGAAATTTCGACTTTGGGTGCCGGGGCAGAGTGTGCGGCTGCTTCTTTTCTCAAAGTACCAGGTACAGGCTTCTCAGGTTCGCGCGGAAGCGCTGACGTGGCAGGGCCAAAGGCGGATTCCAGGGTCTTGATATGCGCCTTGAGTGCCGCATTCTCCTTTTTTGAAGCTTCAAGTGAGCCCTTCAGGAGATCGATTTCGGAGCGCATCCGTACCAGTGCGCGTGACAGCGATGGATCACTTTCTTTTGGCGTAGTCCCCCGGCTGGCCTGCTTTGCTTTCGGAGAGGGCGTCATCTGGGCAGTTTTTGAGCCGTCATAGGACTGGAACAGCATAAAAAAATAGACCAGCGCAATGGTGCCCAGCATAAGCCAGGAAATCACATAAAAACGGCTCGTCATGGCTGGTTTCATTGTCCGATTTCGCCTGAAAACCGAGTGGATATCGGCTATTTTACAACCGAATCAAGCTTGTCTGAGTTTGCTGGAGCGGTCAATGTGCCCACAGCGACGCTGGACATGTTTCCTTCATGCGGGGATTGCTTTATGGAAGGCAACTCCACGAGTTGAGAGACTTGGCATGTTTTCTGCTTGGTTTTCTTGACCGTTTCCGCTGCGAACAAGTCTGCCATGAGCAAACCATCATCACTTGCGCTAGTTCTCGCCGCCGGGCAGGGCACACGCATGAAATCTGACCTGCCAAAGGTGCTCCATCAAGTTGCGGGGCAGCCCATGCTCGCCCATGTCATGGAGAGCGCGCGTGAAAGCGGTTTGAGCGATGCAGCGCTCGTCATTGCGCCTAGCATGGGCGATGTAGAGACTATCGCCAAGGGTATATATTCAAATTCAAAGACTTTTTTTCAGGAAGAACAGCTTGGTACGGCTCACGCAGTCCTGGCAGCCAGGCAGGTGCTGGAAGAATTTTCCGGCAATGTGATCATTCTTTATGGCGATACGCCGCTTATCCGTCCGCAAACAATTTCCCTGATCCTGGATGCCATTGAGCACGGTGCGGACCTCGCCGTTCTTGGCTTTGAGGCGCGAAATCCGGCCGGATATGGACGGTTAATAACCGATCAATCAGGTGCGCTCTGCGCGGTGCGGGAAGACAAGGATGCAAGCTCTAAAGAACGTGAAATAACACTCTGTAACTCAGGGATTTTTGCATTTAAAGGAACCATATTATTAGGGCTGCTGGACAAAATTGGCACCGACAATGCCAATAACGAATATTATCTCACCGATGCGGTGGAACTGGCGCATCAGGACGGGCTCAAGACAGCCATTGTCCAATGTGCCGAACAGGAGGTTATGGGCGTGAATTCTAAAGTCCAACTGGCCACGGCGGAGGCTGAATTGCAGAAGCGGCTGCGCATTCAGGCGATGGAGGACGGGGTGACACTGATCGCGCCTGAAACCGTCTTTCTGTGCAAGGACACCAAGCTTGGGAAAGATGTTGTCGTGGAACAGAATGTCGTCTTCGGACCGGGTGTCACGGTGGAAGAGGGCGCGCGTATTCGTGCTTTTTCCCATCTTGAAGCAGCCCATGTGGGCAAAGGCGCCATTGTCGGACCCTATGCACGGCTGCGCCCGGGAGCGGATCTTGGCTCTGACGTGCGTATTGGAAATTTCGTCGAGGTTAAAAACGCCCGCCTCGAGAAGGGCGCCAAGGCCAATCACCTTGCTTATGTGGGGGATGCCCATGTTGGCGAGAATGCCAATCTCGGTGCTGGCACCATCACCTGCAACTATGACGGGTTCGGGAAACACCGGACTGAGATCGGGCAGGGCGCGTTTGTTGGTTCGAATACGGCGCTGGTGGCACCGGTCAAGATCGGGGCCGGGGTCTATATCGGATCGGGAAGCGTTATTTCCAAAGACGTGCCGGCCGATGCCCTTGTGTTGACGCGCGGGCCGCTCGAACAACGCGATGGCTGGGCCGCCAAGGTGCGGGCAAGGCGCGCCCGCGATCAGGGAAACAAAAAGTAACAGCACTTGACTTGCGCGATTGAGGGCCGGGCCGCTAGGTAGGAAAGAGTCAATTATGGGCGTGAAAACCCAGAACAGAGGCCAGATTTAAGATGTGTGGCATTGTTGGAATTCTCGGAAATGAACCGGTCGCAGGCAAGCTTGTGGACGCTCTCAAGCGCCTGGAATATCGCGGTTATGATTCTTCCGGTGTGGCCACCATCGAGGAAGGCCAGCTTGACCGCCGCCGGGCCGAGGGCAAGCTGCACAACCTGGAAACACGGCTTTCCAATGAACCGCTGAGAGGCCGTCTTGGGATAGGCCACACACGCTGGGCAACCCATGGCGCGCCCACCGAAACCAATGCTCACCCGCATATGACCGAGCGGGTATCCATTGTTCACAATGGTATCATTGAGAATTTCAAGCAGTTGCGCCGCGAACTGGAATCAGAAGGAGCAGAGCTTGTCACTGACACCGATACCGAAGTGATCGCTCATCTGGTGACGCGGGAAATGGATGCCGGGCATGATCCTGCGATTGCCGTTCTGCATACGCTGCGCATGCTTGAGGGCGCATTCGCGCTGGCCTTCATTTTCAAGGATCACGACGATCTCATGATCGCCGCGCGCCAGGGTTCGCCGCTTGCGGTGGGGTTTGGTGATGGAGAGATGTATCTGGGTTCCGATGCCATTGCGCTGGCGCCTTTCACGGACACGATTACCTATCTGGAAGACGGCGATTGGGCCGTGCTGACACGCGACGGTGTGGCCATTCGCGATAGCGAGGGTGCGGCGGTGGACCGGCCGGTTCAAAAATCCGTGGCGTCTGCCTTGATGGTAGACAAGGGCAACCATCGCCACTTCATGGCCAAGGAAATCCACGAGCAGCCGGAAGTAGTCGGGCACACCCTGGCCAGTTACATCGATTTTGCAAATTTGAAAGTGCAAATGCCTGACATGCCTTTTGATTTTGCTTCCCTGCAACGCATCTCCATCTCTGCGTGCGGCACCGCTTACTATGCCGGTCTCATTGCCAAATACTGGTTTGAAAAGCTGGCGCGGCTTCCTGTGGAAATCGACGTGGCGTCAGAGTTCCGTTATCGGAATGTCCCGTTGGAAGCTGGCGGATTGTCTCTTTTTATTTCGCAATCAGGTGAAACGGCAGACACGCTCGCCGCCATGCGCTATTGCCGCGAGCAGGAGCAACATATTGCCTCCATCGTCAATGTGCGTGAATCCTCTATCGCCCGTGACTCCGATGTGGTGCTGCCGACATTGGCTGGCCCTGAAATTGGCGTTGCCTCCACGAAGGCTTTTACCTGTCAGCTTGCAGTATTGGCTTGCATAGCGGTATCCGCGGCGCGCGCACGTGGCACCATGAGCGAGGAAACTGAAGCTGAGTTCGTCACCGCGCTTTCAGAGGTCCCGCGCCACATGTCGGCGATCTTGCGCGAGGAGGGGCTGTATGATTCGCTGGCCCACAGCCTGGCCAAGGCGTCTGATGTTCTGTATCTCGGGCGCGGAGTGAATTACCCGGTGGCTCTCGAGGGTGCACTCAAGCTGAAGGAAATATCCTATATCCACGCGGAAGGGTACGCGGCGGGTGAGTTGAAGCATGGACCTATCGCCCTCATCGACGAGAGTGTGCCCGTGGTCGTGGTGGCGCCCCGCGATGAGATGTTTGAGAAAATGGTATCAAACGTGCAGGAAGCTGCGGCCCGTGGCGGGCGTATTGTATTCCTGAGCGATGCAGAAGAAAGCGATGTTGGCTGCGATGTGATGACGTCCCTGAAAATACCTCAAATTCACAATTTTACGACACCGCTCATTTATGCACTGCCGATGCAGCTTATCGCTTATCATACGGCAGTTTTCATGGGCACCGATGTGGACCAGCCGCGCAATCTGGCGAAATCGGTTACAGTGGAATAAGCTGAAGACTTGGTCCCACGGCCCCGTTTTTGCCAGAATTCTTTGTTTGAGGATGTGTGGCAATATCAGTGAACGGCACAAGATTTCGTAACACCCGGATAGCCTCTGCTTATGTGGAAGATGCGATACACAATTTCCATAATTTCTCTGGGCCTTGCCTGGGTGCTTGGCGTTGCTGAATCCCCGGCACAGACGGTTGGGAGTGCCGCCACTGGCAGTGAATTGCTTTCCAAGGGTGAAAGCGCATTGGCCAAGGGTCAGTTTCAGGCAGCTGCGCAGCATTTTGCAAAGGCGCTGCGATCCAGCGACCTCACCGATGCACAGGTTGCCAAGGCGCTCTACCAGCGCGGCGTAGCCAATGAGAGGACAGAGCGTCCGGCGCAGGCCATCGCGGATATCACCAGCGCATTGTATCTGCCCGCGTTACCAGGAGCGGACCGGGCCAAGGCCTATCTGAGCCGCGGGCGTGCCTATGAAGCTGTCGGCATGAGCGATCTGGCCCGGGCTGACATCTCGCGCGCAAAAAGTGGCGGGGTAAACGAACAGCAGATCGCCCGTGCGAGCCAGCCGACGCAGCCCGGCTCAGGTGGACCGGCATTTGCCACCAGTACCCGACCTGCGGGCAGCAGGGCGACCGGTCCCAGCTTCGAGACCAGTACACAGTCTGCAGGGACCAGAACGCCCGCACCAAGTTTCAGCACAAGATCGAATGCTCCGTCATCTGCCTCTCGCCAGCGTGTTGCATCCTTTGAAACACAGACAAAGACACCTGCGGGACGTGAAGAACCGATACCCAGATTTCGCACGACCATACTGCCGCAGGATGGCGCCGCCCCAACACCTCGGCCCAAGACGCGTACGGCTACACGGACCACAACAGGTGCAGGTTCAAACTGGAATACGTCTGCGAATGCGCAGCAACCAGCTTCCGCAGTGAAAGAAGAAACGGGCAGTGGTGTCGGCCGGTTTTTCGGGAATGTCTGGTCTAAGGCGACGGGCGACAAGGATGACAAGAAACAAACAACAGCAGCTCCTGCATCTGCACCCTCCGCAGCGCCACAATGGAACCAGACGACCCGTGTTGCCAGTGCGCCGAAGCCAAACTGGAATGCACAAGTTTCAACACCTGCGTCGGCCCCGCGGCCTGCACCCCCTCTCAGCACAGTTCAACCAAATGTATCAGGGGGTACGGGGTATCGTATCCAGCTAGCTGCCCTGCGCAGTGATGGAGAGGCGCAGGCAACGTGGAAACGTCTCCAAGCCAGGCACAAAAGTTTACTGGGTACGCGCAAGCCGAATATCGTCAAAACGGACCTTGGTGGTCTGGGGACCTTTTACCGCCTCCAGCTCGGGCCGTTTGCAGACAAGGCAAGTTCACAGCAATTGTGCAAAGATTTCAAGCGCGGGGGGCTCGATTGTTTCCTGCTGGCTCCGTGAAGAATAGGATCTTGGACGTCTCAGACCCTTGTCGAGTGGGTCATGACGCAAAATTCTGCTAGAATATTCCTGACGATGCCGCGCTGCTGCCGTCAGCCTATCAGTAGTATTGCAACATGAACCCTTGTGCAGGCGCGCATTCGGGTTGTTTGAATTTAAGATCAGGGGATCATGACGAAAAATTCCAAGGCGCCGAATTCAACAGAGAAGAGGTCGAAAGCGGGTGATGATTCTCCCTCTGCCCCGTTGGCCATGCTTGCCGGCGCTGAAGTGAAGCCGGCCTCCCATGTGGGGGCGCGTTTGAGGAACTATTTCCTCACCGGTCTCATCATCGTCGGGCCTGTTGGCATCACATTGTATGCATTGTGGTGGTTTATCAATCTGGTTGATGGCTGGGTGAAACCGTGGGTTCCGCAGATCTATCTTCCTGAAACCTATCTGCCTTTCACCGTGCCCGGTGTCGGCCTCATCTTTTCGATATTGGTCCTGATTGTCGTTGGCGCCTTAACCGCCAATTTGTTCGGGCGAACGCTGGTCAGCTACGGCGAGTTGATGCTTGATCGTATGCCCGTGGTGCGCAGCGTATACCGTGCTCTGAAACAGATCTTCGAGACTGTCCTGTCTCAATCCAACAATTCTTTTCAGGATGTGGGGTTGATTGAATATCCGAGAAAAGGTTTGTACGCGATTGTTTTTGTTTCAACAAAGACAAAGGGTGAAATTGACGACAAGGTATTCAAGGGTGAGACATTACTCAGTATCTTTTTGCCCACGACACCCAACCCGACATCCGGTTTCCTGCTGTTTGTTCCGGAAAAAGATGTGATCATTCTCGACATGAGCGTCGAGGAAGCAGCGAAGCTGGTTATTTCAGCTGGTCTTGTCGTGCCTGACTACCAGGAGAAGCTGGAAGATCTTGCCAGCAAGGCAAAGAAGAAACCACGTCGCTCCGTCGGCGGACGCCGGCAGAAAGAACCCGCCTAACCCTGTCTTATCCAGCCTTGAGCAGTCGAATGGCCTCGTCACGTTCAAACAGATAGAGCAGAGTGCGCAACGCTTCGCCCCGGTCTCCAGTCAATTCTGGATCTGATCTCAGAATGAGTTTTGCATCGTCTCTTGCCGCAGCCAGAAGATCGGTATCGCGGGGCAGGGCGGCAATCCTGAATTCCGGCATTCCGCTCTGGCGTGTACCCAGCACTTCGCCACCGCCACGTAATTTCAGATCCTCTTCCGCGATGTGGAAACCGTCTTCGCTTTCACGCAGCGCATTCAATCTTGCGCGAGCTGTGTCCGTCAGGGGTGGCTTGTACAAAAGAATGCAGGCGGATTTTTCCGATCCCCGCCCGACGCGCCCACGTAATTGATGCAATTGCGCAAGGCCAAATCGCTCCGCATGCTCGATTACCATGATGGTGGCGTTGGGAACATCCACGCCCACTTCGATGACTGTCGTTGCGACCAGGATCGATATGTCGCCCCCGGCAAATGCCTGCATCACGGCATCCTTGTCGGGCCCCGGCATCTGGCCGTGGACAAGCCCAATCTTGTCACCAAAGCGCTTCTTTAAGGTGGTATGGCGCTCTTCCGCGGCAGTGGCGTCAAGCATGTCGGACTCCTCCACAAGCGGACACACCCAGTAGGCCTGTGCACCGCTATCGATAGCACCGTCAAGACGGTCCATGATATCGCCAAGGCGCTCGACCGGCATGGCCCGCGTGGCTATGGGTTGGCGGCCTGCGGGTTTTTCCAGCAACTTGGAGACTTCCATATCGCCATAATGGGTTAGCAGCAGCGTGCGAGGAATGGGCGTCGCCGTCATAACAAGTATATCGGTGCCGCCAGTACCGCTTTTGGCCTGCAGGGCGAGGCGCTGATGCACGCCGAAGCGGTGTTGTTCATCAATGACCGCAAGGCCAAGGTCAGAAAACTCCACCCCTTCCTGAAACAGCGCGTGGGTTCCAACCAGCAAGTCCAGATCACCGTTCTCAAGCGCGCCCAGAATATGTGCACGCTGTTTGCCCTTTTCGCGTCCTGTCAGCAGTGCAATGCGCATACCGGCAGCCTCGCAAAGAGGGGTGAGTGTTCTCAGATGCTGGCGAGCCAATAATTCCGTCGGCGCCATGAGTGCTGCTTGCCTACCAGCTTCAACCGCATTCGCCATGGCAAGTAGCGCGACAATGGTTTTGCCGCTGCCCACGTCGCCTTGCAGCAGCCGCAACATCCGGATGGGCTCAGTCATGTCCGCGCCGATCTCGTCCAGGACAAAATTTTGCGATGGCGTCAGCGTGAAGGGCAGTTCATCCAGAATTTTCTGGCGAAGTTCGCCCGTGCCTTCGGTTGAGCGTCCTGGCACCTTGCGCAGCCTTGCCCTGACAAGCGCGAGCGCCAGCTGGTTTGCCAGCAATTCGTCATATGCAATGCGTTGTCGGGAAGGGGCGTTGGCCAAAAGGTCGGTGTCGGATTGTGGCGCATGGACCATGACTATGGCCTTGGAAAAAGGAGTCCATGTATTTTTTGCCATCCAGGCCGTATCCTGCCACTCGGGCATGTCCGGTATCCGCGCAAGCGCCTGGGCAATGGCCTTGCGCACGACCTTCCCTGAAAGCCCTGCGGTCAGCGGATAGACCGGCTCGAGCAGAGGTAGCTCATCCAGTTCCGAGAGTTTCACCACATGGTCGGGATGGGGCATTTGCAATCGCCCGCCATAATCCTCAAGCCTGCCCGAGACGATGCGCGTCTCGCCAACGGGAAGCAGCTTTTGCAGATAATCTGCGCGAGCATGAAAAAACACCAGCTCAAGAAATCCGGTGTCGTCTGTGCAGCTCACCCGGTAGGGAATACGTCGCTGCCCGCGTGGAGGTGCCCTGTGTTCAGCAACGGTTATCTCGATCGTGGCCAGTTCACCAGGAACAGCCTGGGAGAGTGTTGGCCGCGCGCTCCGGTCGATCAGGGAGGATGGAAAATGAAACAGGAGGTCGACGATTTTTGCATCATCGTCCTGTGAATGGGGCGCAAGCAGGCGCTTGAGAAGCTTCTGGAGGCGCGGACCGATCCCGTCCAGGTCGCGTGTGCCGGCAAACAGGGGTGTGAGGATATGTGGCCGCATACGCCCGATTGATCCCAAAATTGCCGCAGAATAATCAAGTCCGGCGTTGTCTGCGGCTGACAGCGCGCTCAAGGGAGAGTATATGGCCTCATATGGCCCTGCAGGCCAATTGATTCCTGCATCATCAACCATGGACCCTATGCCTGATACTGACCCTGATACCCATAGTGATCTGTACACCCGCCGTCGCCGTGCGTATTACCGGGCCGGGCATCGCGGAACCAAGGAAATGGACTGGCTCCTTGGGCGTTTCGCCGAGGCTGAGCTGGGCAAAATGGATATGAGTGAGCTGGACGCGTTTGAAGAGTTTCTTGCCTTGCCGGACCCGGATATTGAGGACTGGCTTTTAACACCGGGCTTCCCAGCACCAGATGGACTGGCGGGCGAATTTGTTGCCCGGCTGAAACAGTTCCATGATTTATAAAAAACAAGGTTGCCTGACAGAGGCCATGACCCCGCTAATATGATATCGACACTTCCCATTTCGCAGATTCTCGACGCGGCCGGGCCGGTCACTGTTTCCGCCGCGCCTGAAGGGTTGGACGGCTTGGCCCTGGCGGAACTCGCACTGGCGCTTAACCGGACAAATGGCACAGCGCCTGCCACCATTTTGCACATCGCTCGCGATGACAAACGCATGTCTGCGCTCAAGGCTGCGCTGGACTTTTTCGGTGGCGGCAAGATCGACGTGATTGCCTTCCCTGCCTGGGACTGCGTGCCCTATGACCGGATTTCTCCAAACTCGGAAATTGCCAGCCGCCGTCTTGCCGCGCTGGCGGAACTGACGCGCCGCGCAGGGACCAGTGAGGACAGGCCCGTAATTGTTCTGACAAGCGTCAATGCGGTGGTGCAAAAGGTGCCGCCAAGAGACTATATGCAGCAATCTGTGTATCGGCTGGCTTCAGGTTCTGCATCAGGAATGGATGAGCTGGCAAGACGCCTGGAATCTACCGGATATGTGCGCACCGGAAACGTGATGGAGCCAGGCGAATATGCCATTCGCGGCGGCATTGCGGATTTGTTCCCGCCCGGCCAGGTCAAGCCAGTCCGTCTCGACTATTTCGGCGATACGCTGGAAACAATCCGCGAGTTCGATACCGAAACGCAGCGCACCACAGGGACGTTGAAAGAAATCGTCCTGCTGCCGGTGAGCGAAGCGGCTCTGAATGCCGACACGGTTACAGCCTTTCGTCAGCGTTACGCTGAATTGTTCGGTCCCGTGACCACCTCTGATCCGTTCTATGAAGCGATTTCAGCCCAGACGCGCTATCAAGGCATGGAGCACTGGTTGCCCTTGTTTCATGACCGTCTTGAAACGCTATTTGACTATGTACCCGGCGCTTTGATGAGTTGCGATCCTCTGGTCGATGATGCTCGCACCGAACGTACTGAACAGGTTGCAGATCACTATGACTCCCGTGCCGCATCACTGGAGCAAAAGAGCTTTGGTGCGCCAGCATACAAGCCGGTGCCCCCTGATCGTTTGTTCCTGGATACAGCCGCCTGGAACGAGGCCGTGACCGGGCGCAAGATCATCAGCTTTTCTCCCTTTGAGGTGCCCTCGAGTGAGCAGGGTGTGAGCGTTATTTCGCTTCAAGGCCGCACGGGTCGCACTTTCGCCGCGGAACGTGCCCAGGAGGGAGCAAGTGTCTTTGATGCGGTTGTCGCGCATATTGGTGCTCTCAATTCTGCTTCCAAGAAAACACTTGTAGCAAGCTGGAGCAGGGGTGCCGGGGAACGGTTGCAGGGCCTGTTGGCAGATCACGGACTTGAAGGCGCAAGTCCGGTTGAGTCCTTTGCTGAAATTTCTACCCTTCCGGGGGATGCTACGGCGATCGCAGTGCTGGGGCTTGAGACCGGATTTGAGACACCGGATCTAGCCATTGTCGCGGAGCAGGATATTCTTGGCGACAGGCTTATCCGGCGGCGTAAAAAGGCACGCGCATCCGATGCGCTGACGGAAGTCTCAAGCATTGCGTCGGGTGATCTCGTGGTCCATGCGGAACATGGCATTGCCCGTTTCGAAGGCCTGAAGACCATCGATGCCGCCGGTGCACCTCATGACTGCTTGGAACTAGTCTACCAGGGCGGAGACAGGCTCTACCTGCCGGTTGAAAATATCGAACTGCTGACCCGCTATGGCTCGGATGAGGCCGGTGCCAAGCTCGACAAGCTGGGCGGTGTCGCCTGGCAGACCCGCAAGGCGAGGCTCAAAAAGCGCATTCGCGAGATTGCCGATCAACTGATCAATGTGGCGGCCGCACGGGAAATGAAACGCGCACCCGTACTGGATGTGCCTGACGGTGTTTACGAGGAATTTTGCGCACGTTTTCCCTTCGAAGAAACCGAAGACCAGCAGTCAAGTATTTCCGATGTTCTGGCCGATCTGGCATCGGGGCGTCCCATGGACCGGCTGATTTGCGGTGATGTTGGTTTTGGCAAGACCGAGGTTGCCCTGCGTTCAGCACTTGTTACGGTCATGGCAGGCAAACAGGTGGCGGTTGTCGCCCCCACAACCCTGCTGTCCCGGCAGCATTTCCAGACATTTTCAGATCGTTTCAGCGCGCTTCCCGTCAATATTGCGCAAGCCTCGCGAATGGTTTCCGCGCGCGATCTGGAAAAGGCAAAGGAGGGAATTAAAAGCGGTCACGTCGATATCATCATCGGCACCCATGCACTGCTCGGCAAATCGATCAAGTTTTCTGATTTGGGATTGCTCATCATTGACGAAGAGCAGCATTTCGGTGTGCAGCACAAGGAGCAGTTGAAGCAACTGCGTGAAGACGTGCACGTGTTGACATTAACCGCCACGCCGATACCGCGCACATTACAACTCGCGCTGTCAGGAGTTCGGGAACTCTCACTCATTGCAACGCCACCGGTGGACAGACTTGCGGTCCGAACCTATGTGACGCCGTTTGATCCGATGATCCTACGAGAAGCCCTGCTGCGCGAGCGTTTCCGGGGCGGGCAGAGCTTTTACGTGTGCCCACGCATATCCGATCTGGATGAGGCTGGTGCATTTCTTGAAGAACATGTACCGGAACTCAAAGTTGCCCGCGCCCATGGCCAGATGCCGTCCGGGCTACTGGAAGATGTGATGGCAGGGTTCTACGACCGGCAATATGACGTGCTTCTGAGTACGACCATCATCGAATCCGGCCTTGATATTTCTACGGCCAACACGCTCATCGTTCACCGGGCGGACCGGTTTGGATTGTCTCAGCTCTACCAGTTGCGTGGCCGGGTAGGGCGCTCCAAGACGCGTGCATATGCATATTTTACAATGCCCGTGGACGCCAAGTTGACGCCGGCGGCAGAAAAGCGCCTCAAGGTTCTGCAGTCGCTCGACACGCTCGGGGCCGGGTTCTCGCTCGCCAGCCATGATCTCGATATCCGGGGGGCGGGCAACCTGCTTGGTGAAGAGCAATCAGGGCATATCAAGGAAGTGGGTTTTGAGCTTTACCAGGCCATGCTGGAAGAGGCGGTTGCCGGTCTGAAAGGCGGCAAATCGGTGGAACTGGAAGACCAGTGGTCGCCGCGCATAGCACTTGGCACTTCCGTCCTTATCCCGGATGTTTATGTTCCTGATCTTTCAGTGCGCCTCGGGCTCTATCGCAGGCTCTCCGAGGTGACTTCGGAAACGGAAATTGAAGGTTTTGCAGCCGAGCTGGTTGACCGGTTCGGTGCACTGCCGGAAGAGGTGCAGCATCTTCTCGATATCGTTCAGATCAAGGCCTTGTGCCGGCAGGCCGGAGTTTCAGATATTGATGCAGGGTCACGTGGCGCACTCATCACCTTCAGGGATAATTCTTTCGCAAACCCGGAGGGTCTGATCGCGATGATTACGCAGGAATCAAGGCGCATGCGTCTGCAGCCAGATCACAAGCTGGTGGTGAAGGGGGACTGGCCCGAGCCGGCAGAACGGCTCAAGGGTACGCGTGCTTTCATGCGGCAGCTGGCGGAGCTTGCAGGTAAGGCGCAGCGAGCGGCTTAAATGCATTGCCGTATTCACGCGGCCTTACGATCCAATTGGCGCTTCCGATCAGGTCCGGTAATTGGGAGCCGGACGCTGAAGGTGCTGCCCTTCCCCTTCTCGCTTTCTACATCGACAGACCCGTCATGCATCTCCACAAGTGATCTTACCAGATTGAGGCCGATGCCGGTGCCGGCTATTCCAGCCGTGTTCTTGGCACGGAAAAACCGTTCGAATAAATTGCCTAAATCATCATCGTCAAGACCAAGGCCATGGTCGCGCACGCTGACTACGACACAATCGTCTTCTGTGTATGCTGTGATCTCAACATCTTTCTCACCAGGACTGTACTTCACTGCATTGGATAGCAAGTTGGTGAATATCTGATCGAGTGCTCCGGGATCAGCCTGGATGGTTTCGGTGAGTCCTGTCAGTTCACAAGAGATGTCATGATAGTTTGAAAGCTCTTGTTGACGAGAGCAAACTTCTCTCAATATCTCTCCGATGTTGCAGGGGGCCATTTCGATTGAGATGCGCCCCTGTTCCATGCTGGCGGCGGTGAGCACACTGTCTATCAACCGTGTCATCCGCTGTACGGCATTCCTGATTTTTTCGGTTCGTTTGACTGTTTCTCCAGGCTCCAGATTTTTCGCTCTTTTGCTCAATCTCTGCGCCGCACCATCTATGATCGCCAAGGGTGTACGGAATTCGTGACTGGCCATGGTGACAAACTGGTTTTGAAGTTCATTCAGCTCCTTCTCCTTATTCAGGGCGTGTTTGAGTTCATTCGCCTGGGCCTGTAATTCTCCGGTTGCCTTATCAATCGCGTCCCGAAGGTTATCTCTGTGTTCTATGAGAGTCGCTTCGACCTTTTCACGCTCAGCAATTTCCTGGATGAGCTGGGCATTTAAAATCTTTCGGTGTTTGAGATCAGCGGAGTGTTCCCGCCAGCGCCGATAGGCGAACCAGGCAAAGGCCAGACTTCCAAATGAAAGGGTGAATAGAAACTCGTCGAGTTCCAAATGTTCATGGTGCCCGGCAAATTCGGCAAATTCCTCCCCTAAGTCAAAGAAAACGGAAAGGGAAAATTTCAGCAGTATCAAGAAAGCTATTATGCAAAAGTCTTTCTTGGAATTGCTTAATTTTTTTTTTCTATGTGCCATTTCCTGTCTCACATACTAGGCAATATTTGTTCTTATCTATGCGTGTATACAGGTGTCATATGCACGCTTAGATTGTGTGCATTCTGAGTATCTTGCTAAAATTTAAAAACTGTAAATTGGAGTTTGAAAAGGGCGTAGTGTTTGTTTCAAAACCTACGATTTTCTAGCTGAGCTATTCCTGTTCCTCGCCAAAGTTCGGCTCCTGGGAAATTTGCACCAGTGCGTCCGCGAGGATTTCAGCGCGCTGGGCTCCGACCAGGAGATGCTGCTGATCGATCACAAAGGTAGGAACGCCCTGAACCCCGAGATCATGGGCCATTGCGATTTCCTTCTCCACCTCGTCGATATCCCTGTCGGTGGCCAGAACTTCTTCAACCAGGTTCACGTCCATCTGCCCCTCGCGTGCCGCATCCAGCAACACGGAAGTTTCGCCAATGTCTTCGCCCTCGGTGAAATAAAGCTCAAACAGACGTTCCACCACCTTGTCCTGTTGTTCTCCCACCTCCGCCCAGCGGATCACGCGATGGGCGTTGATCGTATTAGGTGATTTGGTGATCCGGTCAAATGCGAACATGATGCCTTCGACCTCACCGGTTTCCTGGATCTGCTGATACATCTCGGTGGCCCTGTCGCGGCCGAACTTATTGTCGAGATACTCTTGCCGGTCCATCCCTTCAGGCGGGATGGTGGCGTCGAGGCGAAACGGGCGCCATCGGATAACCGGTTCCACATCTGGCGCCAGAACCTGGGCCCGGTCGAGGCGGCGTTTGCCGATGTAGCACCACGGACACATTACATCCGAGACGACATCAATGGTCAGGACATCCATTTCACGCATTTCACACGCCTCACTTATTGCCGCTGCCGAACGCGCAGCTGTAACGGAGATCAGCTTGTCTCCAGTGCAATTGAGTGAATATCAGGCCGCGACCATCAGGTCCACGTTCCGGGTGCGGCTTATAAGGGACTCAGCTGTGTCACCCTGCTGGAATCCGGACAGCGTGGTGTTCAACGTGACCTTGACCGGAGCATAATGCCCATCCACCACAAATTCGGTGTGTGCAATCACCCCGTTGATGCGCTGAATGGCATATTTGGCTTGCTCAATAGGCGTGTCTGGAAGAGCAACAATGAACTTGGCCCCGGAGTAGCGCGATGCGAGATCTTCACCGCGTATCAGAAGACCAATCACCTCTCCGACCTGTCGGATAACCCGGTCACCTGCGGCATAACCAAGTTCAGAATTGATGGCTTCAATATTACCGATGGTCAGCTTTGCCAGTGAAAAACTCTGGCTGGTGCGGTTGGCATCGGTCACCATGGTGGAAACATGCTCCAGCAGGAATCCCCGGCTATAGAGACCGGTTAAAGCGTCACTGGTGGCGAAGTGTTTGGCCTGTTGATAAATCTTCTTGAGCGACTCGCGAAAGCGGGATTCCCGAACCAGCAAATTCACACGCAGTTTAAGTTCATCGCAGGAATAAGGCTTGGCAATCGAGTCGGTTATGCCGGCTTCGTAGATATTTTCACACGCAGCAAATTCTCCCCGGTCTGCCAGCAGCAGAACTGGTAGATTGTACAGCCTTGATGTCCGGCGCACGTCTTTCACAAAGGACACATAGGGCTCAATGGTGCTACTGGCATTGATGATAATCGCATCAAAATCACGCCGGGAGAGGTAATCCAGCGCGGTCGCCTCGCTCAGGGCGCCAACAAGCGTGGCCTGCCTGGCAAGTGAATGTTCGATCATGGCGAATTGCGTTGGGTCGCCGAGCACCATGACGGTGGCGTTTTCAACATTGCTGGGTGGCACGATTGCCGGAGGTGCATCGACGCCGTATTTGGCCGATGTGTTTAGTCGCCTTACCAGTTCCTCGTGCATCGTATTTAATCTCACGAGCGATCTCAGACGATGGCAGATTTGGGCAGGATTCACCGGGCCGATCAGAAGATCGTCGATATCCGCAGCAGAGCTGTTCAATTCGAGATTTTTATCCGTGCCGACAAGCATGATCCGCAAGCGGCTGGAGAGGGAGCTGGTCTTTAAAGTCTTGGCAAGTGCAAGAAATGTCTCAGGGGCCTTGCGCGCGGGGGCACTTTGCATATTGAGAACAACGATGTCGGGTCGGCGCGGTCCGCACAATTCAGCGGCACTCTGGGCGATGTCGCCGATGGCGCATTCAAAACCATCTTTTTTAAGGGTTTCAGCAAGTTTCTTGTCGTTGGCGGCATCCTTGCCGACAATAAGAACACGCGCGGGGCCTTGCATGGCAATCACTTCCTAGTTGAACAATGCGGATCACTACAACTGAGGGGATTATTCAACCGATTGCCTTAAGATTTCATAAAGCATGATGGGACAGGTCAGGGATGATAAGCCTGTCGTAATGCAGCACGTTTTACCTTGCCATTGGGTGTGCGGGGCAGGTGATCAACAAATATGAATTCACGCGGCATTTTATAGGCCGCCAGTTTGGCTTCAGCTAAACTTTGCAAGGCTTTGCGGTCTGCCTTTGCACCGTCCTGAAGCACCACGAAGGCGCCAATGACGCTGATATTTTCTGCGACCAGGATATCTGTGACCGCAACTTCCGTGACATCAGGATGTTCACCCAGCACCTGTTCCACCTCGAGCGGAGACACCCGGTAGCCTTGCGCGTTCATCAGGTCGTCATTGCGGCCCAGATGGGTGATATACCCCTCGTCATCCATCACTCCCAGATCGCCACCGCAGAACCAGTCACCGCGCATGACCAGCGCTTCTTCGTTGGGGCGCTTCCAGTAACCCAGCATCAGGCCAGGGTCTGATCGGTGTATGGCGATGAGACCGGCCTCGCCAGCACGCAAGGGCTCGCTGCCGCCATCGGCAGACAGGATGACCACCTCGCGTCCTGCCTGTGGCTTGCCCACGACGCCAAGCTTGGGTGGAACAGAGGGAGAAGAGGAAATAAATGTCGACATCTCGCTCATGCCGAGGGCTTCGTAAAGCGTGGTGCCGGTGTGTTCACGCCAGCTCTTGGCGACGTCTTCGGGCAAGGTTTCGCCTGCTGTCAGCCCGTGACGGAGGGTTTGTGGAAAGTCGTTTGCCACGTCGCAATATTTAAGAATTTGCCGGTACACGGTCGGCACGGCAGCAAATATAGTCGCCTTGTGAGCGGTCATCAGCCTGAGCCACGCGGAGGGGTCTTTCTCTCCCGTGTAAACAAGTGCCGTGGCTCCGTTGGCCCACGGATCGGAGAGACCGGTGCCCAGGGTGTAGGTCCAGTTGAAGGCACCAGCATGGAGCACGCGGTCTTCACAGGTGATCCCGTACCAGCCCTCATACATTGGCCTGCGGCCCCATACGGAACGATGTGCGTGCAACACGCCCTTGGGGCGTGCGGTTGTGCCGGAGGTGTAGATCAGGAATGCGGGGTCATCGGCCAGTGTCGAGGCATAGTCCGAGCGCGTTTTAAAATTTCGCAAGGCTGTCACCTCTTCCGATCCGTATATGCGCACGCCATCAGGAATGCTGCTTACGGGAAGTTCGTGGGCGAGTGCGAGGGCGCTCGCGCCTGAATCCTTGAGAAAATAGCCGACCTCATCCGCGCTCAGCGCACTTGATGCCGGTAACGGCACAAGACCTGCGGCAATCGCTCCAAAGAAGAGCAGGGCATAATCGGACGTGTTTTCCAACCGGATCACCAACCTGTCACCTGGATTGAGGCCATCTGCCTTCAGGCCTGCCGCGATTCTGAGAACGGCGTTTTCCAGCGCGCCGTAGCTCCAGGTCTCAATCGCGGCTGGATCATCAGCGTCCTTGATGACGATCAGCCCGGTCTTGTCCGCGGGCCGGGTTGCACCGGTTTCAAGACAGTAGCGCGCCATGTTGAAAAGATCAGGGGGACGTTCGCCGCGATAGCCATGCATGACGCCAGACTTCTTTACAATTGAGAGAGGATCTGGTCGCGCAATACGGCTCCAGCGCCGCTGCGGGGGATCGATTTCACGATGACCAGCTGGTCGGGGGACTTGTAGGGCGCCACGCGTTTCTCATTGAGAAACTGCTTTAGCCTGAGGAGTGAGGGCGAAAGCTCTGGTCTTGGTACGACAGCGGCGAAAATACGCTCTCCGATAACCGCATCATCAAGCACAAAGGCCGCGGCATCGAGAAATTCATCAAACTCGGCATACAGTTCATCGAGTTCAGTTGCAGCGATTACGGCGCCACCGTGATAGATCAAATCATCGCTTTTCACACAGCGGAAATTCCCATCAAGCGCATCTCCTACCACGCAGCCGATACCCGTATCGAGATAGCCGTGGGAATCCGCTTTCAGAACGGCTTCATCGTCCAGCCCCTGCAGCATGGATGGTTCGCAGGGCACGGAGCTGCCACGCACCAGCAAGGTGCCCTTGAGTAACTGCTTGCCATCCTCATGGGTGACACTGCCATGCACCCGCGTTTCCAGAACTGGCACTTCGTCCCCATCACCATCATTATGGCCGGGTGCGTATATTTTGCCCAGTGGCAGCAATGCGGGATCACTGTCAGATGTGCGCTCGCGGATCATCAGTGCCAGTTCGCTGAAATTGTACAAATCGAATATGGGCACCGGCGTTTCGAACAGACCTGGGGTTGCCTGGATGGCGTGCGGGCCTGGCCAGACGCAGCCCAACCGGCCGAGACGCAACTCCCCCGAGCGCAGATTGTGACGTTCCTCAAGCGCGGCGATGACCGGCGCTGGAACGGCGGTGTAGGTGATGTCATGCTGTTTCAGTTGCTGAAGAAAAACATCAAAGTCGAATGGCAGGTGCTGCACCACCTCGCAGCCAGTTAGCAAAGGTGCCACAAGTTGGCCGGCCAGCGAAGCAATACCAGTGAAGGGATAGGTGTTGAGCACCACATCTGAGCTGCTCAGTTTCAACTGCGCGGCAAACAGGCGCGCCAACACCATGAGCTGATCGTGGGTGCGTGGTACCGGATAGGGGCCTTGCTCGCCGACCGCCCAGGTAATGACGGCGGTCGTGCTTGAAATATCGGGTGTCACGCCCGCTTCATTTTCCTTGTCCTCTGTGATCAATTCAGGGGCAGCCAGCCAGTCATTGATTGGCGTAATGCCATCGGGAACTTGATCTCCAAACGCAAACAGATATCGGATGCTCATGTGTCGGGCGGCGGCCTCACCGAGGGTTTGCGCCCGCGCTTCACTGGCATATTGGCTGACGCTGACCGCCGCCTTGGGCTTTATCAGGGAGAAGGCCTGATGGATTTCATCGAGACACCAAAGCAGCGGCAACAGGCAGGGGATGAGCCCGGCGCGCCATGCGCCTAGGATGAGCAGTGGGGCTTCGATGATATTGGGCGCCTGTATGGCGATTACGTCCCCCTTGTTCAGGCCGCTTTCGCGGAACCGGATGCCGAGCGTATTCACTATGGTATTGGCCTGGGCATATGTGACTTGACGGGATGGGCCAAGCCCGCGATCGGGTCGGTCAGGGGGATCGGCGAAGGCGATCTTGTCGCCATGACTTTTAGCGCGGCCCTGCAAGGCAGTTTCGGCGCTGGCCGCACCGGGTCCAAGGTCGTCGGAAATTTCAATCCGGACCGATGACTCGCCGTCCATCATTTCTCAACCCGCTAAAAACGCATCCTGTCCGGCAATGCTAACCGCCTGGACGATCGATCCACCATGTATCGACACGATATCCATAAAGCGATGTTTTGGCCGGATGGGCGAGCATTTTCCACCGGGCAATCCACTGCTTTTTCAAATGGAACAAAGGAATTACATAGTGACCCGATAGGAGCACCCGGTCCAGGGCACGGACCGCGGAAACAAAGTCTTCGTGGGTAGTGGCCGCGAGCAGGGCCGAGATCATCGCATTTACGGCCGGGTTTTTGACGCCCGCATAGTTGAATGAGCCTTCACTGTCGGCGCTTTTGATGCTCCAGCGGAACAATTGCTCATTCCCGGGGGATAAAGAGGCGTACCAAAAGGACTGGATCATGTCGTAGTCGAAGGTCTGACGGCGCCTTTGATATTGTGCGGAATCGACCAGCCGCAGCCTGGCATCAATGCCCAGGCTTTTGAGCGTGTCGACAAACTTCAGCAACAACCGCTTCTGACCCCCGCTCGCGGCCAGAATTTCAAACGTGAATGGGGCACCGGTTTTGCTGTTGACCAGCTTGCCGTCCTTCAGCGTGTAGCCGGCCTGTTTGAGCAAGCCAAGCGCCTTGCGGCGGTTGTTGCGGTTCCGGCCAGTGCCATCGCTTACGGGCAGCTTGTAGGTGCCGTCAAGGACGGACGGGCTGACGGCTTTTTTGAATGGCGCAAGGAGTTCACGCTCACGCGCATCGGCAGCGCGGCCATGTGATGAAAGGTTTGAGCGGTCAAAGAAGCTCTGCGTGCGGGTGTAGAGACCGTGATAATAATTCTTGTTTAGCCACTCGAAATCGAGCATCAGCGTCAGGGCCTTGCGCACCTTGATGTCGGAAAAAAGCGGTCTGCGGGTGTTGAAGGTCAGTGCGGACATTCCAGATGGAACGCTGATCGGCAAGGCTTCCTTGACCACCCTGCCATCCCCATGGGCAGGGAAGTTGTATCCGCGCGCCCAGCGTGCCGAGTCCGATTCCCGCCACAACTGGTACAGGCCCTTCTGGAATGCCTGGAACATCGGATCGTCATCGCGGTAATAGTCATACTGGATTTCATCGAAATTGAACCGGCCCCTGTTTACGGCCAGATTCGCGCCCCAATAATCATTGTTGCGCTGATAGATAATACGTTTGCCGGCTTCCACCTTGTGGACGCGATAGGGGCCGCTGCCAATGGGTGGTTTGAGCGTGGTTGTCTCGAAAGTGTCGCGCGAGAAGTGATGGCGTGGCAGGATTGGCATCAGCCCCATAATGAGTGGCATTTCCCGGTCACCATCTGCATTGAAGGTAAATTTGACCGTGCGCGGACCGGTTTTCTCCGCCTTAGAAATCTTCGAATAGTAGGTGCGGTGATTGGGACGGCCCTTGTCACGCAGCAGGCTGTGAGAGAACAGGACGTCTTCGGCTGTCACCGGTTTGCCATCGGAGAAGCGTGCTTCCTTGCGCAGCGTGAACGCAACCCAGCTTCTGTCGTCGGGCGTCTCAACGCTTTCGGCAAGCAGGCCGTAGAGCGAGAATGACTCATCATAAGCCCGCGCCATCAGGCTTTCGAACAGGTAATTTCTAACGCCCGCGGCGGCGACCCCCTTGATGATCAGAGGATTTAGACTGTCAAAAGAGCCCAGCGATGCAAATGTCACGGTCCCGCCTTTTGGCGCGTCCGGATTTACATAACTGAAATTTGTGAAACCCGGTTGGTGCATCGGCGCGCCGTGCATGGCAATGCCATGGGCCGGTTCGGCATTTACGCGACCCGCAAAACTGTGAACTAATGCCACGCATATAAAGGCTTTCAAGCCGATGGAAGCCCAGTTATAGATGGGTGCGTACAGTCTCATACTTGCACCGTTTAGGCGAGGAGCCTGACAAAAGCAAATATTCGATTGAACCAAAAATGCTGTTCGTCCATGGGATTGCGTTTCGGCAATGGACCAAAGCAGGTTGGAGCTGAAAAACGACCGAGGACACCCGTGAATTTAAGTGCTCATCATTGATGCCAGTCATGGGAATGCCTTATTTCGATGTATTCAGACACGGTAGAACTTGTTTGCGCTTTGCGCAGCGAATGAGCCAAGGGCTGTAAAGACGAGTAATAGAGATGGAAAGGGTTAGACATATGGCGTCCTTCAAGCCGGAAAATCACCGGACTTTATCAATGGCGGTATCCAGAAGCCTGATGATGGCCGCGACGGCTGGCGCACTTTTCCTGACAGGCCCGGTTGCTGCTCAACAGCCAGCGAAACCGAACGCAGCGAAAAAGGCCGCGGATGCTGAAGCAATTAAAAACAGCAGTGCGTGGGTCAAGTTGTGTGCCAAACAGAAGGGCGACAAGAAAGGCGACGTTTGCCTCACTCATCATGAGCGGTTCCACCCGACATCGGGTCAGCCACTTATCTCCGCTGCCATCCGGCAGGTTGAAGGAGATAAGCAGGAAGTGGTCATGGTTATGGTGCCCCTCGGGCGGTTGCTCAAATCAGGACTGATCCTGAAAGTGGATGAGGAAAAGCCGTCCAAATTGGAATATTCTTTCTGCACATCCGTTGGGTGCGTTGCGGAAACCCCGTTGACCCCGGAAATACTCGCGTCATTCAAGAAGGGCAAACAGCTGTCAATTGGCACCATTGATATCAACCAGAAGCGGATTGGCTTCCGGGTATCTCTGGACGGTTTCTCCAACACGTATACCGGACCGCCGATCGATAGAAAAATATATGCCCAGGCGCGCAAGGAAATGTTCCAGCAAATCCGTGCTCGCCAGATTGAACAGATCAAGCGGGCAAAATTGGAAGCGGAGAAGAAGAAAGCTGCCGGGGGTGCGGCAGCGCCAGCACCGGCACCAAAAAAGGCTCCGTAACAGGAGCCTGACTTTTCCAGTCTCTAATCTGCCCTGTTCCGCCTAATGCTTTTGCTCTGTGCGAAAATGGTAGATGCCGTTCTCGGGTCCGTCGAATATTTCGGGAATCTCAGGATGCCGAAGGGGTTCGCCAGAGTCGTCGGGCAGCAGGTTCTGTTCCGAGACATAGGCCACATATTCCGTCTCTTCATTCTCGGCAAACAGATGGTAATAAGGCTGATCCTTACGCGGGCGGATTTCCTGCGGAATGGACAGCCACCAATCATCTGTATTGCTGAAGGTCGGGTCGACATCGAAGATTACACCGCGGAACGGATAAACCCGGTGCTTCACGATCTGTCCGATCCGGAATTTTGCCTGTCTAAGCATGATGTGAAACGACTCCAGATTTCACGTAACGAGCCAATAGCCCTTATCCCGTGCTGATATAATCCGTGTCAACAGTTTCGGGATTGCATCTATAGCCCATACAGTTCAGCGCGACCGGGATCTTTTTCTGCCACAAGCCGGGCCAGGTCAACAATCACCTTTGCTTGTTTCCAGGTGGCGTCATCCTGCATTTTTCCATCAATCATGACCGCACCCGTTCCATCGGGCATGGCCTCCAGAATCTTGCGTGCGAACGAGACCTCTCCCGGGTCGGGACTGAAGACCTGCTTGGCAATTTCAATCTGGCTTGGATGGAGTGACCATGCGCCATGACATCCTTGCAGGAAGGCGTTGCGAAACTGGGCCTCGCATGCGGGCTCATCAGAAAAATCGCCAAACGGACCATAAAAGGCCTTGATGCCGTTTGCAGCGCAGGCATCGACCATTTTTGCAATGGTGTAGTGCCAAAGGTCCTGCTGGTGAAAGGCGCGGATTTCTCCTCCAGTCTCGTCGGCAAGAACGCCATAGGAGGGGTGGCCGCCGCCGACCCGTGTTGTCTTCATGGCGCGTGAGGCAGCGAGATCCGCCGGCCCAAGACTCATGCCATGCATGCGCGGGCTGGCCTGCGCAATGGATTCGACATTTTTTACGCCTTCCGCCGTTTCGAGAATTGCGTGGATGAGGATTGGCCGGGTGACATTATTTGTTGCTTCGAGTTGCGCCAACAGCTGGTCCAGGTAATGGATGTCCCACGCACCCTCGACCATGGGGAGCATGATGACATCAAGCTTGTTGCCAACAGCGCCGACAAGACGGGTGACGTCATCCAGCGCCCAGGGGCTGGAGAGCGTGTTGATCCGCGTCCATAATCCGGTTGTACCAAATTCATTCTGCTCAGCCAGGTCGACAAAGCCCTCGCGCGCCGCCACCTTGGCGTCTGCTGGGATGGCATCTTCCAGATTGCCAAGCAGCACGTCGACCTTGCCTGCAAGCGCACCGGCCTTGGCGCGGATTTTTTCGATATGTGGCGGGATGAAATGGATCATCCGCTCCAGCGTTACAGGCAGCTCGCGTAGTGGTGCAGGAGCGCCGATGGCAAGGGGGGAAAAAAATTTGCGGGGAAGTTTTCCTGATGCCGTCATTTTTATTTTTCCGTAAACATTGGTGAAGGGATTTGACTCAAGCGGACAACAAGGTGATTGGAGGTCTCAAACGAAGCGTTTGTTGGACCACATGAACTGTCCAGGCGTTTCCCGTATCCATTCTTCAAACTGCGCTTGTACGTTCGCGGTAATGGCACGTATGTCTTCTTTTTCATCATCGGTCCGCTGCACCTTGATCTCGAGAAATTTCACGCGGAAGCGGGATTGTTTTCCCTGCCTGACACAGCAGCCGATCCACATGCGCGCATTGAGCCGCCGCACCAGCATGGCCGGGAAGGGTGAGAATTTTACATCCCTTCCAAAAAAGGGAACGGCCACGCCGTTCATATCATAAAGGTCCGCGGTAAAGCCGAGCGAGGCCGTGGAATGCCGTCCTCGCTCACGCAGGAATCGTCCCAGCAGGCGCGCTGTCTCGAAGCCGGTATATTTGCCTTTCACTCGGCCCTTGCCGAACAACCCGCCCGGGTACAGGAGCCTGCGTTTCTGCTGCACATATTCATCTATATACGGGTTCTTGATGATCCGGAAAACGGCGGCCATTTTTGAACCGGCCACGGCCAGGGGCCAGCCCGAAATTTCCCAGTTGCCCATGTGCATGGTCGAGGCAATGGTTGCGCCCATTTTGTTATGATAGCGCATTACCATCGGGAGGTTTTCAATTTCGATGCGCTCATCCGCCTCGGCCAGGATTCGGTCGATCATCATGAATTCAATAATCACCCGGCCGATATTGTCCCACATTTCCATGGCAATCTCTTCGTGTTCCTGAGGTGTTTTTTCAGGATAGGCCACTTCCAGGTTCGCCAGGGCGTTACGATGGCGCCGGCCTCCACGAGAAATTTTCTGGGTTATACGGGCCGAGAAATTACATGCCGGTTCGAGCGGGAACAGCCGCACGATGCCGATGATAATGCGCAGCAGCGCATATTCGAGCCGGTGCCTGATGTCGAGAAGCCAATACATGCGGTTTCGATTCTGATGTTGTCCAGGTGGGCGCAGATCGCGGAAGGAACAATGATGCGCGCAGGCTCTGTTGCCAGCATGGCGCCATATCCGTCAAGTGGCAGAGGGACGCATTAAAATGATTTAGCTGGTCGCATTGGGTATTGCTGGCGCCTGCATTAATTCTGGCAAACCTGATTTCGGGGCAAGGCCTTCGCGCATGAACAGCCGGCGCAATGGTCCAACGCCATTGAGAAGATGCAATCCCATTCCGCGCGCTGCCTGAATTGGCACAAACTCGGAGATCAGCGATCGGTTGAGCAGATCGACAGCCAGCATGCGCGAGGTGACATCCTTTCGGCGTGCCCTGTTATAGGTGCGTAAAGTTTCCTTGCTTCCGGGATCCCCGCCTTTACCAAGAGCGACACTTGCGCATTCGGCAAGGACTGCTGCATCGCGAAAACCCAAATTCAGTCCCTGGGCACCAATCGGGGGAATGACGTGGGCTGCATCGCCAACGAGCGCAATGCGGTGGGCTGCATATTTATCAACCTTCATGCCCGAGAGTGGAAAAGCCGCGCGGGGGCCGACATTTGATATGGATCCCAAACAGCCCTGGAGCCGCATTTCAATCTCCTGGGCCATGGCCGTGTCGCTCAAGGCAAGGAGCCGCGTGGCTTCATCGGGTGCCTCGACCCATACGAGGCTGGAATTTCGATCTGGTAGCGGCACGGTGGTGAACGGGCCGAAGGGTCGGTGAAATTCGTTCGAAGCATTCCCGTGTGGTTCGGAATGTTCAAAATTGAACGCCAGCGCCATTTGCTCGTAACTCCAGCCGGAGGTCTTTATCCCCGCAGCCTTCCGGCATAACGAATTGCGCCCGTCAGCTCCGGCAACCAGGCGTGCCGAAAAGTCACGACCTTCCTTCAGGGTCACATGGACGCACTCGGTTCCAGGAATGATTTGGGTTGCCGCAGCGGTGTCAATGAAATCCAGTTCATTCATCGTACCGGCGCGTGCGCGCAAGGCGGCGACAAGCGCAGTGTTGGGGATGTTGTAGCCAAACGGTTCGTCACCGATCTCGGCTGAGTCAAATGCCACTTCCGGGGCTCGAAGCAGACGGCCCGTATCGTCGATGATGCGGATGACATTCAACGGCGCGGCATGCTGTCGGCACAGATCCCAGGCCCCGATATTTTTCAGGAGTTGAACTGATCCTCGAAGCAGGGCGGTTGTTCTGGTGTCGGGCTGTGCTGGATCCGAATTAAACGGCGGGCCGGCAATTACTGTCCGACAGCCGGTGGAAGCAAGTGCGACAGCCATGGTGAATCCGGCCGGACCGGCGCCGATGACTGCGGCATCATATAGGCGTGTATTCATGGGAGAGGCAGAATGTCAAAAGCTATCGAAAAACGCTGGTCGCTCGACTCGAATGGCAGGGTGCGGTGGTAGAAATAGGAGGGGAACAGCACGACCATGCCTTCTTGCGGCTGATATGTGCGCACCACGTCTACGGCTTTGGCCTTCGGATACTTTACCGCGCGGCCGAATTCAATCCATCCAGGCTGCGTATCCGAGTTTAACGTGATGACGTCAGGGATTCTGGGGTAATAAACACCGCTCAGCCAGCCATGGGGGTGAATATGAGATCCTTGGTGCCCCTGGGCATCAAGCACAGTGGCCCAGATGAAAAAGTCCCAATTTTTCGGTCTCTGCGCAAGAAATGGATGTGATGGATCTACCGGGTGCGTTTCCTGGTACTCCCGAACTGCTCCGTCTATCTTTTCTAGAAGTGGCGCGATGGGGCCCCGATCCTCATCATACATAAAATTTGCCGTCTGGTATCCTTTTGTGGTTGAGACTCCGTCGGGCTCGTAGGCGAGGCTGGGATGGGCCAAGCTATGGGCGCATAATGCATCATTAAAACTCTTCAGGTCCGCATAACCATCAGGAGCTGATAATTCCTGCACCTCAATCAGCCGGTCAAAATCGACGAGTTCAACAACCTCGTTGCTCTTTCCGAGCTCCGAGCAGGCAACTGATTTTATGCCTAGTAGCAATGTGTTTCCTGGATAGTGTGGTAGCGCCCGGTCAACGGCTTCCAGGCCCCGTTCCCATTCCCCTTCAAACATACACACCCGGGCAAGACCTCGCCAGGCGTGTGGATTGTCCGGATCAAGCGTTACAGCCCTCTCGTAAGCAGACAATGCATCACTGTAATTCTTCAACTGGTGACAGGCATCGGCAAATTTCACATGTCCTAACGATAGTTCCGGGTTGATCGTGCGATATTTGTCATAGGCATTGGCGGCAGCATTAATATTGCCGCTTTTTTCCTGCATCTCCGCAAGAAGGCCCCAGCTGTCTGCATTTCCAGGATTTAACTTGATCGCCTTCTCGAGTATTCTCTCAGCTGCTCTCGTGTCACCGAGCTCGGCTAGGGAGAGCGCGTAATGATTGAGAATCACGGGTTGGTCAGGTGACTGTTTAAGCACTCGTTTAAAGCGCTTGACTGCGCCCTTATGGTTGTTCTGATTTTGTAGCGTGACTGCTTCTTCAAACATTGATTGAGGAGAAGCCAGCTTCGATGTTCTGATAGATTTGGCCACGTATCCCTCTACTCAGGCAGTGCTGTCGTTTTTTACCACGCGGGCTGGCGCGGTTTCAGGTGCGATCTTGCCATTTTGGTTCAAGCCCAGCAATAGCGGCTTGCGATCTTCTGTGGTCGCACTGGTGGGTTTTTGATCTCATTTTGACGCCCATGGCCGACAATATTTTTTCAGACGCGGTCTTAACACGCGGTCATGTATGTGTCTGGCCGTGCGCTCACGCCAGAGGCACGATATCGAATGCAATCGAAATGCGTTTGTCCTCCGATTCGAAAGGTTTGGTGCGGTGATAGAAATAGGAGGGGAACAGCACGACCATACCCTCATTGGGCTGGTAGGATCGCGTTTGAGGCTTTGTTTTTGATTTTGGGTGGTCTTGCGGCCGGCCGAATTCGATCCAGCCGTCCTGTTTTTTTGAATCTGCCGAAATGACATCGGGTATCTTGGCGTAATAACAGCCGCTCAACCAGCCCGAGCGGTGGATGTGGGGCGCCTGATGTCCTTGAGCGCCCAGTATTGTGGCCCAGATATCATAATTCCAGCGCTCCGGACGCTGGGCAAGAAAGGGGTGCGAAGGGTCGGTGGGATGTGAGGCCTGGTAATCCCGCACAGATTTTCCGATCATCTCCAGCAAAAGCGCGACAGGCCCCTGATCCTCGTCCAGCGACAGATTGCCGGTCTGGTGGCCATTCATGGTTGTGTTTTCGCTGGGCTCAAACACGAGGCTCTTATGGGACAAGCAATGCTCGCAAAGCGTCGCATTAAAACTCTCCAGATCCGTATATCCTTCAGGGGCTTCAAACTCCTGTTTTTCGATAAGTCTGTCGAAATCCACCAGACCGGAGACTTCCTCGCTCCGGCCAAGCTCCGCCAAGGCCGTGGACCTGATCGCCAGTGCCCCGGTATTGCCGGGTGACAGATCCAAGGTGCGCTGCGTTGCATCCATGGTTTTATCCCACTCACCAAGATACAGGCTGGCGCGGGAGAGGTTGCCCCACGCGCTGGCATTATCTGGCGTTATGGACAGAACTTTCTCATAGGCCTGCACAGCATCGCCATATCGCTCCAGCAACTGGCATGCATTGGCAAAATTAAAATGACCGGTCGGTTGATCGGGCTGAAGCGTGCGAAACCGGTGATAGGCTGCAAGCGCGCCGTTGTGATCTCCGCTTTTCTGGAGAATCAATCCCAGATTGATCCAGCCATCGGAAAAGTCCGGATGGACGTCGACCGCTTTTTTCAGCAGTTTCACCGCGCTCTTCAAATCGCCCGTTTCAGCCGAGGCAAGCGCGCACATGTTGAGAATCTGGGGATGGTCAGGCGCGTCCTTCAGGAGCTTTTTGTACCTTTTAATCGCGCTTTTCGGTTTTCCCTGCTTTTGCAGCGCGATCGCTTCTTCAAAAAGAGCCTGAGGTGAGGCCGGTTGTGAGCCTGAGCCGTATTTTGCCGCCATACCTCTTGAACTCCAGCGTAGCTGTCATGTTTGCCACGCGGGCAGGCGCGGATACACTTATGATATTGCCATTTTGGTTCAATACCGGCAATGGCCACGCCCTTTTTGCGGCGACTCATCACAAAAGAGTGGCAGAGTTGACGCGAAAAATGAGGATTTCCGGGGTGTTCGTTCAATAAGATTGGGTGACTAGGTGCTGATTCTATGATTCTATGTTCAATGTTGACGGAACTGGAAAAACAGCCTGATCAACAGGGAGTCAATTTGTATGCACGCGGATTTATTGGACGTTTTTGGGTGCTGTCAGGCGTCAAATCCAACTAGCTTCAAATGATTCATGTGATATTAAATAAAAATAAGAATAAAATATAAGATTAGAATAATCAAATTTTATATCTTATAACAATAAAAGAGAATATTATGTATTAAAAAAGAAATATTATTATATTATGTATATATAGATTTTATTACGTATATTAGTACATAAAAAAAATATATATTCGTGTTATTTATATAAATACTCTTATCTATATTTAATGATATTAGCCGAATTGATTGGAGGTTTGGTGTTTTCAGTGGGCAAGACCCCTGTGCTGGCCGGTTTTTCCAACCGTGAGATAGGGGAAGTGGCCTAAATGCAACACGATTCAAGAGAATGAAATCAGGATGGTGCATTTCGGTTTACGTTTCCGGGGCCATTCGATAGGCATATTACCAAGTCAGCACAAGCCAACTCAGTTGGAGGCTTGGTTTGGCGTTCAGAGCAGCAAGGTCATTAAGACACACTGTTCCGAAATCAACCTTTGGTCAAAATAACAAAGTGGAGATGGACAATGATTGGGGGACTTAAGCAAACGACAAGTCGTTTAGCCATTGCTGCTGCGGCCGGTTTGTTCACGGGCGGCATTGCCCTGACACCAGTCCAAGCGGCGGATTTGGGCGGCGACTGCTGTGCAGACCTCGAAGAGCGTGTGGCTGAACTTGAAGCTACGACAGTACGCAAGGGCAACCGTAAGGTTTCCGTGAAGCTGTCGGGCCAGGTCAATCGCTTGGTTATGCACTGGGATGACGGATTTGATGAAGACGTGTTCTTCACGGACAACGAAATCTCGAACACGCGTTTCCGCCTTACCGGTAGCGCAACGATTAGCCCGGGCCGGACCGCAGGGTTCCGTATCGAGCAGGATATCAATATCGCCAACAACTCATCGGTTGTTTCGAATTGTGGCACGACGATCGGTGGCAGGTGTCAGCCTATTGCCAATCAGGAAGGCAACAACACTACCAATAACGATATCGACACCCGCTATATGGATCTCTGGTTCAAGGACGACAGAGCTGGCAAGCTCAGCCTTGGCAAGGGCGACATGGCCTCTAATGGCACTTCGCAGGTTGACCTGTCCGGAACGGGTGTTGCGACCTATTCAGCTTCTTCCGATATCGGCGGGAACTTCCATTTCCGCGTTTCGGGTACTGGTGCTGACTCAGGCGTGACCCTTGGTACGGCTATTAGTGATCTTGATGGTGCAAGCCGTCAGAATCGTATTCGTTACGATACGCCGTCTCTCGGTGGGTTCACGTTCTCAACCAGTTATGCTGCTGATGACATGGCCGATGTTGCTGTTCGCTTTAAGAAAGAGTGGAACAGTGTCCGGTGTGCAGCGGCGCTTGGTTATTTTCATGATACCAACGAGAAGAATGATGATTTCTACATCACCAGCACCTCGGGTTCGTGCATTCATACACCGTCTGGTATCAACCTGACCCTCGGTTGGGCTGATAAGGACAATGGGAACTCTTCCACCCTTGATCAGGAATGGTTCTATGCCAAGCTTGGCATCTCTCGCCGGTGGAATTCTCACGGCAAGACCAGCATCTCGATTTCGTATGGTGAGTCTGATAATGTAACTGCTCTCCAAGGTTCGGGTGAAGCTACGGCGCTCGCGATCGTTCAGAATATCGATTCGGCAGCGCTTGAGATTTACGCAGCTTGGATTCACAACGAATATGACGACAACACAGCAACGAACTTCGAAGATCTTGACTTCGTTATTGCTGGTGCTCGGATGAGGTTCTAAGCTTAAAGCTTAAAACTTCGACATGAATTGGAAGCCGTCCCTTCGGGGGCGGCTTCTTTTTTGCTATCAGGCCTTTGTGAGTGAATGCTTTTCGTTGCTGAGAGTGAGTCAGCACGGCCCAATCCAACAGTGGCAAAACAGCCACGCCTGGAAAATACCCCTCAGAAAATCTTCAGCATTAGCAATGCCTTAACTGGCAATGCAACATGCTTGCATTCGACTGCGCATGAGATCATCTTATGAGGCAGAGGAGGATTACAGGTGACAGGCAAAAGCACTGCACTTATTGCTGGCGTGTTTGCTCTGTGGGCCATCGGCTCAGGGACCGCGCACGCATTTGAGCAGAAATTGCTGCAGCCGACACCTGTGCCAGCCGTGCCTGCGCCCGCACTCTCGCCAACAGAACCGGCAGCACCTGCCAATCGCACCTTGTCCCTGGAAGAAATTGCGAAAGATGCCAAGCCTGAAAAGACGGGCAGGGGTATCAAGCTCCCGGGGATCAGAAAACTGTCTATCCCCAAGCTCAATTTCGGCCTCGATCTGATGTATGGAAACTCTGAACCCAGTGATACAGAGCTTGGTTTTTCCTCCGAGCAGGATGGTGATGAGGACGTAACCATCATGGGCAAGGTCAAGCGCCGCTTCTGACAGGCGTCCACATCGTCCAATGGGGCGGCACTTTCTAAAAAAACGGTTTTGGAAGATATTATTGCTCTGTGTGCAGCCGGGGATCTGTGGGCATGTGCATGACAATGAGACCTGCGGAAAAAAGCAGCACTAAGTGCATAAGGTAATTGAAACATCCGAACAGGAAGGAGGGATTCGATGCCTGCCAGAATTATCGCAGGTTTCGCTGTCCACATCCTGACAGCCTCAGGTGCCGTATGCGGTCTGATCGCATTGCATCATGCGGTGCTGCATGAATGGATGCAGACCTTTTCGTGGCTTGGGGTGGCCGTGATTATTGACGCGATCGACGGTCCGATCGCCCGCAAAGTACAGGTTGAACTCGTTCTGCCTCGTTTCAGTGGCGCCCGGCTAGATCTGGTGGTGGATTATTTCAATTATTGCGTCATACCGGCGTTTATCGTGATGGAAAGCGGGCGTGCGGGTTCGGATTACGGCCTGCTGGCCGGAGCGATCATTCTATTAAGTTCGCTATTTCATTTCTCGGATATCCAAAGCAAGACGAAAGACGGGTTTTTCGTAGGATTTCCAACGCTCTGGAATGTCGTTTGCCTCTATTTATTTGTCTTCGATCTGGGTGTTGCAGCTACTCTGGCCGTCATCCTGGCGCTGGCCATAGCGACGTTCATCCCTGTGAAGTGGGTTCATCCAGTGCGCGTGCAGCGGTGGCGAGGACTCACCATGGGCCTGACGTTTATTTGGGCAGCGTCCGCTCTTTATGAAGTGAGTCGTAATTTTCCTGCCACACTGCCAGCCCAAGCGATATTTGCCGTGACGGCGATTTATTACCTGTCTCTAGGTGTGTTCCGTACACTCGAGGAGCGGTATTTCAGCAAAGACACGTCCGTGTAAAGCCGGTATCCTGGGAATATTCCAGGCAACAAATGTTGGACGTATTGATTTGACTGCGTTATGAGCGATGATCCGGGCGCTACTCATTGTGCCAATGCCCAAAGATAAATTTTCCAGGTATTACGCACTATGATCGATTGGCTCTTTGATCCGACAATCTGGGCGAGCCTCGTGACCCTCACCGCGATGGAAATCGTGCTGGGAATTGACAATGTGGTTTTCATTTCCGTCATCGTGGCACGGTTGGAGCCGCGCCATCGTGAGAAAATCAGGCAAGTAGGTTTGGGCTTGGCATTGCTGTTTCGCGTGATGCTGCTGTTTGCAATTACCTGGTTGATCGGATTGACCCAGCCCGTGTTCACTCTTTTTGAGCACCAGGTATCATGGCGCGACCTGATCTTGATTGCCGGAGGATTGTTCCTGCTGGCCAAAGCCACCAGGGAAATTCACGAAAGTATCGAAGATGGCAATGGCGATGGAATGACGAAGAACGTCTCAGGCGGTTTCTGGGGCTTTATACTTCAGATTGCAATTATCGATCTGGTCTTTTCCGTCGATTCGATCATTACAGCGATCGGCATGGCGGAGCATGTCGAGGTCATGATCGCGGCAGTCATAATTTCCATGTTTGTCATGTATCTGGCATCAGGACCGGTGTCGGATTTCGTCGAACGCCATCCGACAACGCGAATGTTGGCTCTGAGCTTTTTGTTCCTGATTGGCGCGGCGCTCGTAGCCGATGGTATGGCGTTCCACATTCCGCGCGGATACATCTATTTCGCTATGGGCTTTGCGGCAATGGTCGAAACCATGAATGTCTGGTCTCAGAGCCGGCGTCGCAGAAAATCCGGGAAAAAATAGAATCGCGGACCAGGAATAATCGCATACATGCCTTCTTGCACTCGTCTGGTCGCGGATAATGGGCAATATCAGCCGTTATCCGGGCAATAATGTGCCAGCACGGTGCACATCAACCCGTGACACATGATGCAATCGCCTGCCTGCTCCTGATGTTTTTCAGGCAAGAAGGCGTGTGGCCAATGTTTCTTAAAATTATATATATTTAAATATTTCAATGACATACGAGTGAATCCTGAATGATCAATCAAGGAATACTCCTGAAATTTATTCCTATATGGCCTGGTGATTGCAGGATGGTCGGGCAATGCGCGTCTGCAAATTCGTAAGCCGTGACAAAAAATCGACATTATTGCAGTGCGGTATCTCGCGCTGCATCGCAATAGAATTGAAATAACAAGGGGCATACCCATGAAACGGATTTTTCTTTTCGCCGCTCTGGCCGGTTTCGCAACAACAGCCACCCAGGCGGCCAATTTTGGCGAATTGAAAGGACCAGCCGTTCGCAAAGCTCTCTCGGGAAAGACGGTATATCTGAGCGCAAGCGGTATTGTTCTGCCAATCAAATACCGGACCAACGGGACGATGAGTGGCAACCTGAAAGCTTCCGCCGCAGCATTTACAGGTGGTGCATCGGCTCAGGATTCGGGTCGCTGGTGGATTGCCAAGGACCAGTTGTGCCAGCAATGGAAGCGCTGGCAGGGCGGCAAGTCATGGTGCTACAAGCTTTCACGCCAGGGGCAGAATGTGGTCTGGGTGCGTAACGATGGACGGCGCGGCACTGCGCGCATCAGCAGTTAGACTGACCTGTCCGTACAAAACCTGATGTTTCAGTCACGCAGAACCGCATGCAGTCCCTTGCTAGGACCTGGGTTCATCTCTGGCTGCGTGTAGCCATTTCTCATAGGGATCTGAGCAACCTCTGTCATCGCTGATATTAAGGCAAGTACTTGATGGCAATTTGAGTTGGCTGAATTCGACCAACCTGCCGAGGGTCGTTTGCGGATCCTCAACCATCTCCTCATACTGGACGAGCATGGCTTGATTCCCAAGCTTTTCCAACCAGTTATCAATCATCTGGTAATACTGCGAAATGTACTCGTATATATCAGGAATATTGTAGGCGAATTGGTTGCTGTTGGATTTGTAGAGTTTGCTGAAGATACGCAGCGCGAGATCATCCTCATCCCTTTTCCTGAAGATAAAGCGTGCATCGGGAACACATTCTACCAGGCGCCCGACATCGTAGATTGCACCGGGGTGCGTGACTGTGAGCACGCGAGCGTCTCCGGCAACGGTCTTTAATTTAGAATGATATATGTCGGAAATTGAACCGTTGAGTTCTGCTGGAAGATTTGCAAGCAAGTCCACCGTTAGCAATCCTGCACGCTGCGAAGCGAGGGTTGCAGTGGATGTGGCAATCTTGTTTTCGTATCCCACTTTGACACCGTCTATAGATGCAAAGAGGCTTTCAAGAGAAGTCTTGCCGGCGCGGGAAGGTCCCAGGATGAAAAGCGATATGGGGGTCTGGCTGTCTTTTACTCTGGTCGGTCCTGGCATTGGCGGCTCCCAGCCCATGGCCGTTTCAACAAACGCTTTTCCCTGTTCGAAATATGTTTTTCGCTGTTCTTGAGTGTCTTCGGCAATCTGACTGTTTACGTCGGTCCAGCAGCACCAGGCGTCTTCATAATGTCCATCCTTATGAAGCAGGGTGCCTCGCGCATAAGCGATATGATGCGGAGTTGCCTCCCATTCGTCCGTTTGCGCAGGTCCCAGTTCTTCAATAGCCGTCAGCAAATCCACGCCAGTGGGAGAGGGTGGTAACTGACTCAACGTATAGTAGGTAAGGGCCTTATGGTCGCGGGAAAGCGGTGTTTGAAGGGCGACCGTAAGTGTTTGCACGGCGTCGTCGAAGCGTTCCAGCATCACATAGCAAATGGCGAGATCAATAGCCGCACTTGAATAGCCGGGGTCCCTGGCCAATGTCATTTTATAATACTCGGCTGCGGAAGCGTGATGGGACTGATTCTGGCGTGCAGACCCGAGCAAGTAGAGTATTTTTGGATTATCACCGTTGAGTATCAGCGCTTGTTCAAGGCACCGGAAGCCACATTCATTTGCGCCGAGTTGCAGATAAACACTGCCGAGATTGTACAGGGTAGACCAGTCCCTGGGGTTCAGCATGACCGCTCTTTGCAGGTGAGGGTAAGCTGCCGCCCAGTCCTGGTTCTCCATATGGATCAGGCCCAGGGAATACAATGCTGCGGTATAATCCGGGTTTTGATCCAGAAGCAGCTCATATATTTTCCGTGCCTGATCCCTTTCACCGGCATCTCGCAGACGATCAGCCATGAGCAGTGACTTGTGGGCGTCTCTGACTTCTGAAATGGTATATTGAGGTGTTTGACTCATCTTATCTCTCAAATTTCAGTCTGCCGGACAGTCTCAATTATCTATCCCGTTTGCCAGGTAAGATAACACTTCATGATATGTGCAAGTGGTTAGACTGAAACAGGGTTGGAAGTTAGGATGGTATCTTGAGGCAAAGTGCCATAACTCCCGAATAGAAAATCAACTCTAATAGCGATAAAAATTATCGGCATAGCGGTGAAGAGTTTAGGTCATGGTTCAGGACTCCGATGGTTCAGCTGGTGTTTGTCATGCATCTGAAGAGGCACACCGCAAGCTCGAAGAAGCCAAGCAGTTTTTACATAACGGGAAGTATCTCAATGCGAGGGATATCTGTCGCGAACTTCTTAAGGAGCATACCGAATATGTAAGCGCAATGATGCTTCTTGGTCAGGTGTATGTAGCGCTACAGGATTACAATGCAGCTTTACCGTGCTTCAGCCGGGCTGCAATGCTCAGTCCCAATGAGCCGTCAATATGCGCTCAGCTGGCTCAGAATTATTTTCATCTTGGCGCCGGGCAGATGGCACTCCATACAGCAGAACTAGCTCTCTCCCTACAGCCTCAGGACACGCTGGCCGACGAGGTTCATTTGCTTTTGGGAAGAGTTTATGCGCAGCAAGCCGATTTTGAACGCGCTGGAGAACATCTGGAAAAGGCACTTTCCATAAATCCTGAATTGAATGAGGCAACTCTGTTGCAGGTTCGGTGTTTACTGGAGCTGGGGGAGTGGGACAAAGCTGCAAATGCATATGCATCCATTCCTGAGGGCAATTTGTCACTGATGGAGCGCTCCTGGATCGTTTTCAAGCTTGCAGGTCACGCCGATACTGGCGCTGCAAAAGATATCCTCGTGCGAATTGAAGAGCTGTCAGGTGAGGGAGCAATAATCGACGATAAGAAGCAGCGAACACTCTTCGAAGCACGTCTTGAACTTGCAAGGGCTTCAATTCATGAAGTACAGGAGAAGCATAAGGCGGCCTGGAAAGCGTTGAAGGCTGGCAATATACCGATGCATAAGCTCTATGCGGGAGACTATGTGAAGAGCAAGAGCCAGTTAAGTCATACACTTAGACGTGCGGCTGGATGGAATTTCGCAGGAGCTGCTGCAATTCCTGATGGAAGCAACCCGCCTTTGTCCCTGCTCATACTGGGACCTTCACAAGCCGGAAAAACAATTCTGGAGAGACTGATCGGTGCCATTGAGGGAAGTAGACCCGGCCACGAAAGCAATATAGTTCATACCGCCACGTCCCGGACATGCAACTCGGAAGGCTTAATGACGCTGCAGTTTCCAGGGCAGCTACCGAGATCAATCCATGAGGCACTCACTGAAACCTATGTGGACGAGCTCAGTTTGTGTGCGCCTGAAGCGAAACTTTTCACAATAACTCATCCAGGCATGATCATGGACCTAGGGCCGATTGCAGAGACCATTCCTAGAATGCGTGTGATTTTTGTCGACCGCGATGTCGATGACACTGCCTTTCGGATTTTCGGTAAGGTCGATGGTGGCGAAACCAGCTGTTTCGCCAACGATGTTGCCTGCATATACGAATATCTTGAAAGCTATAGACAGTTGACAGCTGCTTGGGCTGAATGTCTGCCGGGGCTCACCATGCGAGTGAGCTATGAGGAAATGATCTCCGATCCAAAAAAGATCCTGAAGCAGATTGCCGAATTTTGTGATCTGCCTGTACCCAGAGGTAAACTGCCGGATATTGTTGATGATCGGGGATGTGCGAAGCCATACCTTGAACATCTCAAGTCGGCGAGGACTTCGAGCCAGAAATGATGACGTTCATATTCATAGACGCAGCGAGCTATGTCATGATGAAATACATTCATATGACATCATATGCATAGCTCTTTCTGGTGATGTTGTTGGTAATGAGTGTCTTCCTCACATGCATCACAATAAATATTATAGGGAACTACACTGATATAATTTATGAAATGGCGGATGGGGAGGGATTCGAACCCCCGAGACGCTTGCACGCCTGCTGGTTTTCAAGACCAGTGCCTTCAACCACTCGGCCACCCATCCAAGATCGATCTTAATGCCGGAAAACGAGCAAGACGTTAAGACCAAAATTAATTGGTTTTATGGTTTTCCCCGGTCCTGAAGCGCTTCTTTCACTGTTTCAAACTTGTTGGCCAAGTGGCTTTTTAGGATTGCCGCCAATTCCGCGCCGTTGCGCGCCTCCAGTGAGGCAATGATCTGCTCATGTTCCTGCACAGCCTGGGTCCAGCGTGAGGTGGACATATTGGCCAAATAGCGCGCCTGACGAATGCGGCCCTCAAGACCGCGATAGAGCGCTGAAAGGGTCTGGTTGCCGGCAGCCGACAAAATCATCTCATGGATTTGCTGGTTGGTGCGGAAATAGAGTTTGAGCTCGCGTGCTTCATAATGCGTAACCATTTCCAGGTGAAGCTTCTTGATCTTTTCGATTTCAGCGTCGGTGATATTGGCGCAGGCCATCTCGCCAGATAGCGCTTCCAGAGCACCCATGACGGGGAACGCTTCCTCGAGATCTTCCAATGTGAGATCGGCGATCATCGCGCCGCGATTTGGCGTCAGCGTCACCAGCCCGTCATTGGCCAGAACCTTGAGCGCCTCGCGCAGGGGCGTGCGGGAGACGCCAAAGCGTTCGCACAATTCTTTTTCCGGCACCTTATCGCCAGGCGCCAGGTCGCCGTCGATGATCATCGAACGCAGGCGCTCCAGAAGCTCATCATGCAGGGTGCGCCGAACGATCGGATCCGGTGCCGCGCTGATGGTTTCACGGGTCAGGGTTGCCATTGTGTCATGTGACATGGATTCAACCTTTCTTGTGCTTTGAGCCGGGTAGGGCGTCGTCAAGTATATGAACGGCGTGACGGGCTGTGCGGCCTGTTCCGTCATGGATCTGGTGGCGGCAGGAAAATCCGTCCGCCACGAGCAGTGTCTTGTCGTTGGCCTCCCGTACCGCCGGTAACAGGGATGCCTCGCCCATGGCCATGGACATCTCATAGGTGTCTGCTCCGTAGCCATAGGCACCGGCCATCCCGCAGCAGCTCGATTGCACGGTTTCAACCTTAGCATCGGGGATGAGTTTCAAGGCTCCGACCACTTCGCCCATGGCGGCAAAGCTCTTCTGATGGCAGTGGCCATGCAGCAGGATGGGCTGCTTTTGCGCCTTGAACTTGAGGGAGAGCCGGCGCGCCTTCTTCTCGCTGACGAGATATTGCTCAAGCAGAACTGCACTTTCGGCCAGTTTTTGCGCCTCATCTCCTGGCAGCAGGGAGGGGAATTCATCCCTCAAGGTGAAGAGGCAGCTTGGCTCAAGGCCAATGATGGCCCGCCCAGATTCCAGATGAGGTTTAACCGCATCCAGAAAACGCCTGGCTTCAGTCCGTGCGTGCTGCACCAGGCCGGCAGAGAGATAGGTGCGGCCGCAGCAGAGTGGGCGTCCCGCGCCTTGCGCGATATGGATGCGCGTGCCGGCCGCGCTCAAGACGCGTAAAGCGGCACGAACCGTGTCCGGCTCGAAATAACGGTTGAAGGTGTCCACGAACAAGACAGCTTCCCGGCCACCTTCAGGCCCAAACGGCCCTTTTCCGCGAAAGGCGTCAAAACGCCAGCGGGGCAGGGGGCGGTGGCGTGAAAAATCGGTGAACTTTTCCATAATGCCCGCCGCGCCGGGTAGCCAGTTGCGCATATTGGGCAGCCAGGGAATGCGCGAGGCAAGCGGTGCATAGCGAGGAAGGCTTGCCACCAGCCGGGTATGCAGTGACGTCCCGTGACGCTGAACATGCGCATGTTGCACTTCAATTTTCATTTTCGCCATGTCAACGCCAGTGGGGCATTCGCGGCGGCAGGCCTTGCAGGAGACACAATGTTTCATGGTCTCGGTCATTTCCGGCGAGGTCAGCGCGTCTTGCCCGAGCTGTCCCGAGATGGCAAGCCGCAGCGTGTTGGCTCGCCCGCGCGTGACATCTTTCTCGTTTCGCGTCACCCGGTAGGAGGGGCACATGACGGAGGCGTCAAATTTCCGGCACGCGCCGTTGTTGTTGCACATCTCGACAGCGCCCTGGAAACCGTTCCCCGCGCCCGTCCATGCCGACCAATCTAAGCGAGTGTCAATTTCGGGAACCGCATAATCAGGTTTGTAGCGAAACAGCGATCTGTCGTTCATTTTCGATGGGCGTACGATTTTGCCCGGGTTCATGCGGGCATCAGGATCGAAGCGGTCTTTCACCTGCTCGAACAGCTCAACTGTTTTCTTGCCATACATGTCGCTATGGAATTCGGAGCGTACCAGTCCATCGCCATGCTCGCCAGAATGCGCGCCCTTATATTCGCGCACCATCTCGAAGGCTTCTTCCGCAATGGCCCGCATAGTGCTGGCGTCTTTTTCCAGCTTCAGATTGAGCACTGGGCGCACATGCAAACAGCCGACCGACGCATGGGCATACCAGGTGCCGCGCGTGCCGTGTTTTTCAAACACCTCGGTCAAGCGCTCGGTATAGTCGGCGAGATGCTCAAGCGGCACGGCGCAGTCCTCGATGAAGGAGACGGGTTTTCCGTCCGACTTCATGCTCATCATGATGTTGAGGCCGGATTTGCGCACCTCCCAGATGGCTTTTTGAAATTCCGTGCCGACCGCCTCAACGACTGCGTTCTTATGCCCAAGTCCGCGCATCAACTCATCCAGGTCTTTCAGCCGGCGAAGATTTTCTACCTGGTTGTCTTCGGCAAATTCTGTAAATAGCAAAGCTTCCGGTTTGCCCCTGACGAAGCGGTTGACGGTGGTGCGGAACATCGGGATGTCGCGGGCCAGGTCAATCAGATTCTTGTCGATGAGTTCGACCGCCGTGGGGCCAAGTTCGACAATGTGCTGGGCAGCCTCCATGGCCTTGCGGAAGGTTGGGAAATGGCAGACGCCAAGCGCCCTGTTAAAGGGCAGGGGAGAAAGTTTGAGGTCGATCGCCTTTGAAAATGCGAGGGTGCCTTCCGAACCAATGAGGATTTGCGCAAGGTTGACCGGCTCTTCACCCGGCACCAGCCCGTCCAGTAAATATCCGCCAACGCGGCGCGAGACATCGGGGAAGGCACTGGCGATATGCTTCTTCCGCTTGCGTCCGAATTCCAGCAGGTCGCGGGTGAGGTCGGTGACGGTGGAAGGTGTGTTGATGCCTGAAAGTTTGTGTGGCACCCCGTCGAAGCGCATCGGGGTTCCATCGGGAAGAAGCGCTTCGATGGCGGTGACATTATCGCGCATGATGCCATAGCGGATAGAACGGGTGCCGCAAGAGTTGTTGCCTGTCATGCCGCCGATGGTTGCCCTGCTGGCGGTGGAGACATCCACAGGGAACCAGAGGCCGTGCTGTTTCAGTTGCGCGTTGAGTTGATCGAGCACGATGCCGGGTTGCACGGTACAGGTGGCGGCCTCCGGGTCTATTGCGAGTATCTTGCGCAGATATTTTGAGAAATCGACAATCAGTGCCTCGCCTACAGTTTGTCCACTCTGGGATGTCGCGCCACCCCGGGGGAGGAGGGTCAGGCCTTCCTCATGGGCAATCCCGATAATTGCTGCAAGGTCGGAATCCGTTTTGGGAACCACGACACCTTGCGGCATGATCTGGTAAAAGGAGGCGTCTGTACTGTAGCGCCCAAGCGAAAAAGCGTCGAAAAGGACATCGCCCTCGAGGGCGTTTTTTAGCCGAGCCTCGAGAGCCGTATCAGCGCTTGACATGTATATTGAATTCATAATTCAATATACACTATTGTTCCCAGGCGCGGCAAGGGTGAGAAATGGCTGAATTCCACCATTTTCATGCAGCCGATGGTAACTCGCGTGGAGACGCGAAGGGCTAAAAATCATAGGAGGGCACCTCAATGGCGCGAACAGCGGGCCGACATTTTCTTCAAATACCAGGTCCAACACAGGTGCCGGATCGCATTTTGCGCGCCATCGATATGCCGGTCATCGACCATCGCGGGCCCGAATTCGGTGTGCTTGGCAAGAACGTGCTCGATGGCATCAAGGATATTTTCAAGTGTGCCGGTCCGGTCATTATCTATCCCGCGTCCGGTACGGGCGCATGGGAAGCCGCACTGACCAATACGCTTTCTCCTGGAGATAAAGTGCTGATGTATGAAAGCGGCCATTTCGCAACTTTGTGGAAGGGGATCGCGGAACGCATGGGGCTTGTGCCGGAGTTCATAGAAGGTGACTGGCGCCGTGCGGCAGCGCCTGAAAAAATCGGAGAACGGTTGGCACAAGACAATGGCCATGAGATCAAGGCCGTTTGCGTTGTTCACAATGAGACAGCGACAGGGTGTACGGCGCGTATTCCTGAAATCCGCAAAGCAATAGATGATGCCAGACATCCGGCGCTTTTCCTCGTGGATACGATTTCCTCGCTTGGCTCAATTGACTACCGCCATGACGAATGGGGTGTGGATGTCACGGTAGGCGGGTCGCAAAAAGGCTTGATGCTGCCGCCTGGCTTGAGCTTCAACGCGCTCAATGACAAGGCGCTGCAGGCCTCGCAGCATTCAAAACTTCCCAAGGCCTACTGGGGCTGGCAGGAAATGCTCTCCGCCAACGGCAATGGTTTCTTCCCCTATACGCCGGCAACCAATCTTCTGTATGGGCTTTCAGAGGCCATCGACATGCTGAAGGAAGAGGGTCTGGATAATGTGTTTAGTCGTCACGACCGCCATGCCGAAGCGACCCGGAAAACTGTAGTGCATTGGGGCCTTGAAGTGCTGTGCCAGGAGCCAAAAGAATATTCCAGTGCTCTCACCGCAATCTTTTTGCCCGATGGGCATGATGCAGACGCGCTACGCGGCGTTATCAAGGACAAGTTTGACATGTCGCTCGGCACTGGGCTTGGCAAGGTCGCAGGGAAAGTGTTCCGCATTGGTCACCTGGGGGATTTCAATGACCTCACCCTTCTCGGCACCCTGGCCGGCGTCGAGATGGGACTTGGTATTGCCGGCGTGCCCCACGCAAAAGGTGGTGTGCAGGTGGCGATGGATTTCTTGAGCAAGTGAGATGAGTACACAGGAACTTCTCATTGAGCGCGATGGTCCGGTTGGAACCGTAACCCTCAACAGACCGGACAAGCGCAATGCCCTGACATTCGAGATGTATGCAGGGCTGGCGGAATATTGCCGGGCTGCTGCGGATGATGTTGATCTGAAAGTAATCCTGGTGCGCGGCGCGGGAGAAAAGGCCTTTGCAGCCGGCACGGACATTTCGCTCTTTCGGGACTTCAAGGACGCCGAGGACGGCCTGGCTTACGAGCAGAAAGTGGATGGCGTTCTGAGTGACATCGAAAACTGCCCCAAGCCGATGATCGCCGCCATAACCGGGGCATGTACCGGTGGCGGTGCGGCCATTGCCGGGCTTTGTGATGTCCGGCTTGCGACGCGTGATATGCGCTTTGGTTTCCCTATCGCGCGCACATTGGGGAATTGTTTGTCCATTGCCAGCCTGCAACGCATGTCCGCGTTGATGGGCGCAGCCCGCACAAGGGATATCATTATGACCTCGCGGCTTATCGAGGCGGAAGAAGCCCTCGGCATGGGGTTGGTTTCTGAAGTATTTGATGATGCCGATGCCCTGTTTGCCCGCGCCAATGAGCTGGCTGCGCAAATCGCCACATTCGCGCCACTAACGCTGCAGGCGACAAAACAGATGTTCGCCCGCATGATGGCGGCGGAGCCCGCCATCAAGGACGACGATCTCATTGCCATGTGCTACGGAAGCGATGATTTCCATGAAGGACTGGAAGCCTTTCTGGCCAAGCGGAAAGCAAACTGGACCGGACGTTAAGCCATGACAAAACTGAGAAAAGGACCGTTATCGGGCATGCGTGTCATCGAACTCGCCCATATCATGGCGGGCCCAGTTTGCGGCCTGATGCTGGCCGATCTCGGTGCGGATGTGATCAAGGTGGAAAAATCGAGTGGTGGAGATGATTCCCGCCGCTTTCTCCCCCCTGAGATCAATGGCGAACCTGCCGCTTTCATGATGATGAACCGCAACAAGCGGGGTATCGCGCTCGACCTCAAATCGGAAGAGGGCAAAGAAGTACTGATGCGTCTTGTCGAGGACGCGGACGTGCTCATCGAGAATTATCGCCGCGATACCATGGACAAGCTAGGTCTTGGTTATGAGGTGCTCAAAAAAATTAATCCTGGACTGATCTATTGCGAGATTTCCGGCTTCGGGCGTACCGGACCCTACAAGGATCGCGCAGGGTTTGATCTCATTGCGCAAGGCATGTCGGGGCTGATGGATATTACGGGCGAAGCAGATCGCGGGCCCGTCAAGGTCGGCGCACCCGTCAGTGATACGACCGCGGGTGTTCTGGGCGCAATGGGCATCCTTGCGGCCTTTGCCCACAAACAGCAGACAGGTGAAGGGCAGCGGGTCGATACCTCGCTGTTCGAGGCGGCGATCATGCATACCTACTGGCAGTCGGCCATATGCTTTGCGACAGGTGAGTCTCCTGGCCGCATGGGAACAGCCCACCCGCTAAACGGACCTTACCAGTCCTTCCAGACCAGCGATGGCTGGGTGAATATCGGCGCCGCCAACCAGCGCAACTGGGAACGGCTTCTCGAATGTCTTGAAGCCCCGGAACTTGGGGAAGACCCGCGCTTTGCGCTGAATTCAGAACGCATGGCCAATCTTGATGCGCTTGTCGAGGTGCTGAGTGACTATTTCATCAGGCGCAGCACACAAGACTGGCTCATCGCGCTTGAAGCGGTTGGCATACCTGCCGGTCCGGTCCTCTCTATTAAGGAGATGCAGTCTGATCCTCAGGCCATAGCCCGCGAGATGGTGACTGAAACGGAGCATCCAGTTGCCGGACACGTAAAAACCATTGGACTTCCGGTCAAACTTTCCAAAACACCTGGTGGTGTTTCACGCCCAGCGCCCCTGTTCGGGCAGCACACCCGCGAGATATTGGCGGAAGCCGGCTACTCAGCGAGCGAAATTGCGGCTTTTCTTGAGAGCGGCGGTGTCATTGCAAGGGACATTGCAAGTCAAGCCGCGCAATAAGTTTTCTGCTGATCCGCACTATTCGATGATGGAAACAGCAAAGATTCACTTATTCCTAACGTAATCGCGGAAAACTCACCTCTCTGTATCCACTTTGGGTGCAGTTAGTCAGGGGTGAGTATCAGTATGTTGGGTCATTTTACACCTCCATCCGCACGGGTGTCAGGGGAAGGTGTGGCGGATGCCGCGTTCACGAAAACCTGGCAGGCAGCCTTCTGTGTCCTGCTTGCTATTTCTGTCACGGCCCTTGTTTTGTCGGCATGCTCTCGCCGTCAAAAATCCACCGAACAAAACTTTTCCAAGCGGGTTGTTAAGCCGGGCCAGCGCGTGCCAAAGGGCGGCGGACGCTACAAGGTCGGTAATCCTTACAAGATAGGAGGGCGCACCTACCGCCCATCCGAGCAACCCGGGTATGACCGGGTTGGCGTGGCGTCTTGGTATGGTGAAATGTTCCATGGACGCTATACGGCCAATGGTGAAGTGTATGACATGAACGCGTTGACTGCGGCACATCCTACTCTCCCCATCCCGACCTATGCGCGGGTGACCAACCTGAAGAATGGCCGCTCTATCGTCGTGCGGGTCAACGACCGGGGGCCTTATGCCCATGACCGCATCATCGACATGTCGCGACGTTCGGCACAGGCATTAGGTTTCCAGCGCAATGGCACGGCGAAAGTGCGTGTTCAGTATATGGGGCGCGCGCCGCTGGATGGTGATGACTCTCTCGAGCGGCGTGTTTACGCGAGCCAACCCTGGGCGCGTCATGCAAGTTTGAACAAATCGGGTGAGCGCAAGCAAAGCCAAACACAACTGGCAATGGCAGTCCAAAAAGAAATGCAGAGCGACCCGATGGTCGTGGGCTCCATCCCCCGGGACAAGAACGCAAGCGCTCCAGCATCGTCATGGACAACCAGCGCCAAGGCCACATCTTCGTCCATTATTCCAAACGCGGGGAAGACACATTTTATCCAGGCGGCATCATTCCAGAACAGGGAATTTGCCGAAACGCTGCGCCTCAGGCTTTCAGATCTTGGCCCTGCAAGGGTACTACCCGCCGATGTTGCGGGTAAAACCTGGTACAGGGTGCGGCTGGGGCCGTTTGATGAGCGTCACAATGCAGACGAAGTGTTGCGCGCGGTCGTCAGTTCAGGTTCATCCGATGCGCGTCTTGCCAGAAATTAACCAAGCCTCTTCACAAATGCTCACGAACTGGATGGTGAGTTGATTTTGCCGTGCGCTTCTCGCTACTCTAGCTGAAGGTTGCCGGACAGGTGTCCGGCGCACTTCAGATTCAACCATGAGTTTTGGGCCGTGTGCGGTATAGCGTCGACAAGTCATAGACTTTGGGTGGCAATTTTCGCACTGATAATGTGCGCATATTTCACCAATAACGCTTTGGCGCAGGCCAAGTTCGAGTCCAAGGCCAAGTGGGCGATCCTTGTTGACGCCAATACGAACTCCGTCCTTTTTGAACAAAATCCTGATGATCTGATGCCACCAGCGAGCATGAGCAAGCTCATGACGCTTGCCGTGGTTTTCCGGGCCCTGAAGGAAGGGCGGCTGTCGATGGATGATGAGTTTTCCAACAGCGTTTATGCCTGGCGGACAGGCGGCGCACCGTCGGGAACATCAGCCATGTTCGTGCCACTCAAGGGAGGTGCGATACTTAGCGAACTCTTGCAGGGCATTACGGTTCAATCAGGCAATGATGCATGCATCATGCTTGCCGAGGGCATGGCTGGTTCTGAAGATGCATTTGCCGACGTGATGACTGAATATGGCCGCAAGATGGGCCTCAAGGATTCAACCTTTCGCAATTCCACAGGTCTGCCGCATCCAGATCATTTGATGACTGCGCGCGAACTTGCCAAACTGGCTATCCACGTTATCAAGGAATATCCGGAATATTATCACTACTTTTCCCAGAAGGAATACAAGTACCGCAAACACACTTTCTATAACCGTAACCCACTGGTTTATGACGGCATCGGCGTTGACGGGCTGAAGACCGGCTATATCAAGGCTTCCGGTTATGGACTGGTGGCTTCTGCCAAGCAGCGCGGGCAGCGGCTGGTAGTGGTGGTCAATGGCCTTAAATCGAAAAAAGAGCGCCGTGCGGAAGGCAAGAAGCTGCTGCAATGGGGCTTCAGAAGCTTCAAGCAGTGGAAGTTGTTCGACGAGGGCGCAATTGTCGGTGATGCGCTGGTATGGGGCGGCACCAAGCGTTCTGTGGACCTCACGGGCAAGGGTATGGTTTCCGTCCTCCTGCCGCGTACGGCCAGCCGAAAGATCAAGGCGTCCATCGTTTATGAAGGGCCACTCAAACCGCCAATCAAGAAAGGCGACGAGGTTGCTTTTCTGCGCGTGAAGGCAAAAGATTCTGCTGTTAATGAAATCCCGCTCTATGCAGCTGAGGATATCGACGAAGGCTCCATGTGGATGAAGGGTGTTGAATCGCTGCTTTATCTCGCTTTCGGCTGGGTGCTCTAGTACAAAGTTGCCTCGCGGCATATTCTCCTGAATGCGAGGTCCATGGCTTCAGGTAAATTCATAACTTTCGAAGGCGGCGAGGGGGCCGGCAAGTCGACCCAGGCACGGCTTCTAGCTGAGCGGTTGCGCGCGTCGGGGTATACGGTTCTTGAGACGCGCGAGCCGGGCGGCACCAAACAAGGGGAAAAAATTCGTGAATTCATTCTCTCGGGTAAAGCCAGGGATTATGGCCCGCTGGGTGAGGCCGTGCTTTTTTCATCGGCCCGTGACACTCACGTGCAGGAGGTGATCTCTCCAGCCCTTGAGCGTGGAGACTGGGTGTTGTGTGACCGGTTTTCTGATTCGACTGCCGCCTACCAGGGTGCGGCGGGTGGAGTGAAGCCAGCACTCATCCGATCGTTGGAGCGCATTGCCGTAGGCAACACCATGCCAGCCCTCACTATTCTTCTCGACCTGCCGGTTGAGGCAGGATTGAAACGCGCTTCGCAGCGCAATGGCGCAGATGAAGAGGAAGTGGACCGTTTTGAGGGTATGGAGAGGCGTTTCCACGAGGCGCTGCGCGCCTGTTTTCTTCAAATCGCGGCAGAGACGCCCGAGCGCAGTGTCGTCATTGATGCGCAGCAGGCTGAGTCCGCAGTTGCTGAAGCGGTCTGGGAGGCCGTGGTGGATCGGCTGGACCCATGAGTGATGACACGCGCGCACAGGTAGAAATTCCCGAAGCAGACAGGCTTGACGGGTTCGCACATCCCAGAATGGTATCTGAATTTTTCGGCAATCGTGCCGCCGAGCAGGCGTTGCTGGAGGCGTTCACAGCAAACCGGCTGCACCATGCCTGGCTTTTTTCAGGACCAGAAGGCATAGGCAAGGCGACGCTTGCTTACCGGTTTGCGAGGTTCCTGCTGGCGCAGGATGGCAATGAAGCGGAATCAGCTGGTTTATCCATTGACCGCAATCATCCGGTTTTTCCCCAGGTGGGCGCTCTTTCCCATCCCAATCTGCTGGTGCTGCGTCGGCCCTGGATGCCTGACAGAAAACGCCTGGCAACGGCCATCACCATTTCTGAAGCCCGGAGGCTGAGGCGTTTCTTCGGTCATACCGCCGGGGCCGGCCAATGGCGCGTCGTGATTATCGATCGTGCGGATGAACTGAACGCCGCTGCTGCCAATGCGCTTCTCAAGAACCTCGAAGAGCCACCGGCCCGATGCGTATTCCTTCTGGTGTGCTCTGCCCCGGGCCGTTTGCCGGTGACTATCCGCTCGCGGTGCCGGACCCTGGGCTTTGCGCCGCTTGATGAGGGTGAGTTTGAGAGTGCGGTATTCAGCGCTTATGAGGCTGCAGACCTTGAGCGGCCCTCGCTGGAAGCTGTAAAGGCCATCATGGGCCTGTCGCAGGGCAGCGTGGGCCGGGGCCTGCGTCTGCTCGAAAGTGGCGGCAGAGAAATGCATACGCGGCTGGTCAAATTGATGGAAAGCCTGCCCGAGCTCAACCACGAGGCTGTTCATATGCTTGCTGATGAAATTACCGCATCTGGGGCTGATGGGTCATACGAACTTTTCTTCGATCTCACAGGCGAGGCGCTGGCGCGTATTGTAGGTCATGCGGTTACGGGGCAAGGGGCGCTCGGGGGCGAAACCCATCTGGCGGAACGTCTGCATGGCTCCAGCGCTCTTGCGCAAATGGCTGGCTTGTGGGAAACAATTCAGCGCGCGAAGGTGGAAGCCGATGCGCTCAATCTTGACCGGAAAAACCTTGTCTTGGGGACGTTTTTCAAGCTGGAAGATACGGCCCGTCAGGCTCTGCGCTGAACGTGGAGCAGGATATTTCTGAAACGTCTTACCAGACCCGCAAAGCGCGCTGAATGCCATGGGCGACACACCTGCCTTTTATATCACCACCGCGATATCCTATCCCAATGGCGCGCCCCATATCGGCCATGCCTATGAGGCGATCGCGACCGATGTGCTGGCGCGATTCAAGCGGCTGGACGGCTACAATGTCTATTTCCTGACCGGCACAGACGAACACGGCATCAAGATGCAGCAGACGGCCACTGCGGAAGGCATTTCCGCAGCCGACCTCGCCAACCGCAATACGCCACGTTTTCAGGAGATGGTGAAAGCTCTCAATTGTTCAAACAACGATTTTCTGCGCACCAGCGAGGAACGCCACCACAAGGCAAGTCAGGAAATATGGAAGCGCATGGCCGAAAATGGTGACATTTATCTCGACACCTATTCCGGCTGGTATTCGGTGCGCGACGAAGCCTATTACGATGAAAGTGAGCTGAGCGAAGGGCCGGGCGGAGAAAAACTGTCACCGCAAGGAACCCCGGTCGAATGGGTGGATGAAGAGAGTTATTTCTTCAAGCTGAGCGGCTATCAGGACAGGCTTCTTGCACATTATGAAGCGCACCCGGATTTCATCGGACCCGATGTGCGTCGCAACGAAGTGGTCAGTTTCGTGAAGGGGGGATTGCGCGATCTTTCCATCTCACGAACCACCTTCGACTGGGGCGTCAGTGTGCCGGGGGATGACAGGCATGTGATGTATGTATGGGTTGATGCGCTGACGAATTATATTACCGGCGTGGGTTTCCCCGATGAGACTTCAGATCTGTTCAATACCTTCTGGCCGGCAGATGCCCATATCATCGGCAAGGATATCATTCGTTTCCACGCGGTTTACTGGCCGGCGTTTCTCATGTCGGCGAGTGTCGCGCTGCCAAAACGGGTCTTTGCGCACGGGTTCCTGTTTAACCGCGGCGAGAAAATGTCGAAGTCTGTCGGCAATGTCATCGATCCCTTTGCATTGGCCGAACATTATGGCGTTGATCAGCTGCGTTATTTTTTCCTGCGTGAGGTGCCCTTCGGGCGCGATGGGAATTACAGCCATGAAGCTATCGTGAATCGCATCAATGCGGATCTGGCGAATGACCTGGGCAATCTGGCGCAGCGCTCATTGTCGATGATCGGAAAAAACTGCGAGGGACATCTACCCGTATGCGGACCACTTTCCAGTGATGATGAAGATATTCTAGGTGCGGCCGACCAGATGATTGTGGCCGCGCGCACAGCAATGGACTCTCAAGCCATACATCGTGCGCTGGAAGCGATCTGGTCCGTGGTGGCTGATGCAAACCGTTATTTTGCCGGGGCGGAGCCCTGGGCTTTGAAGAAAAGCGACCCGGAGCGCATGAGAACGGTTCTCTATGTAACGGCTGAAGTCGTGCGGCAAATCGCAATTCTGGCGCAAGCTATCATGCCAGAGGCTTCAGCGAAATTACTCGACCAATTGGCGGTTCCTGGCGATGTCCGTGATTTTTCGCATCTGGGTGAAGGTGGCCGGTTGAAGCCGGGTACGGCATTGCCAACACCTCAAGGCGTTTTCCCTCGATATGTTGAGCCGGAGGAGGGGAGCTCCTGATGCTCGTAGACAGTCATTGTCACTTGGATTTTCCGTATCTTTCAGACCAGCTGGACGATGTGTTGGCGCGTGCGAAAGAGGCTGGTATCGGCACGCTGGTGACCATCTGCACACGAGTGCGCAAATTTGAGCAGATACTTTCTATCGCCGAAGCGCATGACAATATTTTCTGCTCGGTGGGAACACACCCCCACAATGCCGAAGAAGAGAGGGACATAACCCTGGAAGAAATTCTGGCGCTTGCGGCCCATCCCAAGGTCGTGGCAATCGGTGAGGCCGGGCTGGATTATCATTATGATAACTCACCCCGTGGCGACCAGGAGAAGGGTTTTCGCACCCATATTGCCGCTGCACGTGAAACAGGACTTCCTCTCGTCATCCACACACGGGATGCGGATGAGGATACCGCGCGCATTTTAAGCGAGGAGATGGACAAGGGTGCTTTTACCGCCGTGCTCCATTGTTTTACCGCCGGGGCCGAGCTTGCACGCAAGGGCGTTGAGCTTGGCCTTTATGTCTCTTTTTCCGGCGTGCTGACCTTCAAGAAATCAGATGAACTTCGTGAGATTGCGGCAAGCCTGCCCATAGACCGGGTTCTCGTTGAGACCGATGCGCCGTATCTGTCACCAGAGCCGATGCGGGGCAGGAAAAACGAGCCGGCTAACGTAGTGCACACCGCTGCCAAACTTGCCGAGTTGATGGGCGTCAGTGAGGATGAGATTGCACAAGTCACGACGGAAAATTTCCACAGCCTGTTTTCCAGGGTTCCACGCCCTGAAGGCGCCGCTGCCGCATGACGCTTAAATTCACCATTCTTGGTTGTGGTACTTCAGGTGGCGTCCCGCGCATTGGTGGAGACTGGGGTAATTGTGACCCTTCCAACCCGAAAAACAGGCGCCTGCGTTGCTCCATGCTTGTCGAGTGCAAGGGCGAGGAGGGCACGACGACCATCCTGGTAGATACCTCTCCGGATGTGCGACAGCAGCTACTGGGTGTGAATGTGTCGAAGCTTGATGCTGTTCTGTACACCCATGACCATGCCGACCACACCCATGGGATCGATGATTTGAGGGTTGTCTCCATGAATGCCCGATCAAGGGTCGATGTCTATTGCGACGACCATACGGGAGGGATTCTCGATCAGAGATTTTCCTACTGTTTCGAGACGCCGCCGGGCAGCTCATACCGCCCAATCCTAAATAAACACATGATAAAACCGGGAAAAGGCTTTGAAATATATGGAGAAGGTGGCGCAGTTAAAGTGTTGCCTTACCATCAGCATCACGGGGAAATCATGTCCGTGGGCTATCGATTTGGCGGCATGGCTTATTCCTGCGATATCAATGCGATACCCGAAGAAACCTATTCTTATCTGGAAGGTCTGGATATATGGATTGTCGACGCCCTGCGTCTGACGCCTCATCCAAGCCATTTCAGCCTGGAAGAGACACTGGAAGCCATTGACCGGGTAAAGCCGAAGCGCGCCATCCTCACGCATATGCACACTGATCTGGATTACGGCACGCTTATTCGCGAGCTGCCAGATGGCGTAGAGCCAGCCTATGACGGGATGGTGTTCGAGACTCCAAAATAAGCAGCGGCCTTAATTTAGCGGAATGTTGATCCGGCCCTGAATGGTGGTGGCGCTGTAGTCGTCTGCGCCGATACCGTCATACTGCACTGTCAGCCGTCCACTAATTGTATCAGTGATGGCAAGATGCAGGCCGCCGCCGATCTGGCCGTAAAACTGTTCTCGGTCAATTGATGTTGTATTGCCGATGGCGATGCGGCCTTCACTATCAAAGTCCCAGATGCCGCGAACCCAGACCAGAGGTTCGATGGATTTGAAACTTGGGCTGGTGAGCTTGTAGGCAATTTCGGGTCCAAAGAAGAGTCGCCCGAGTTTGACGGACTGGGATGCAACACTGGTGCCCCCGGAAAGCGTATAGCCGTCAATGTCTTCATGGGCATAGATCACGCCCGCATTGCCTGATATCCGGCGTGGACCATTGCGCCATGTGTTCCAGTAATTGCCAATGAACAGGAATCGATCGGTGTCGAACGAACCAGTTGCTCCACTATTGGTAATATCGTTATCCGAGCCGCCCCAGGTTGCGGTCAGGCTGAGGGCCGCTTCTCCGTCAAACCGTTTGCGCAAATAAGCGCCGGCCAGCCAGCCATCGCCATCCACCGAGGCGTTGAGCGCACTGGAATCCCACTCCGAGCTGTCATAAGCGGCCAGGGCGCCGATCAGCAATGTGTCATTCACATTGTAATGTGCGCCCGCGATCATGATGCCGGTATGGCCGTCATGAGCAGCGTTCGCAGTATCGTCGTCAAAGTCCGTGTAGGCACCCTTGACCCAGGCATCAAACTTGCGCGGGGTGGTTGCCGAAGGTTTCATTGGGGCTACTGCCATTGGCCGGGGCGTGGTTCCTGAGCGTGAGGCAAAGGCCTGCGCACCTGACAGGCTACCGGCAAAAGCAACATTCGTGCCGTTACCCGCCACCGATAATCCTGGTTTGGGGCCGCCTTCTTCGTTCAGGAAACGCTCATGGTCGAGAATTTCGATCAGCATATTGCTCATCTGACCAAGGCGGCTGGAGACGAAGGAGCGGGTGATGCCGCTTGCATTATTTGAGTTGCTGGATGTGCAACTCGAGCTAATGGTGCGTTGTACATTGTTCCCGAAAGCAACAATGAGCTCGAAGCTGAAAGTTCGCGTGCCCGCTGTGGTGACTGTATGTGTAAATGTACGCTCGGTCGGCAGGGACCCGTTTTGTATGACCAGGTTGACTGGTGCACCAGTTACATCTCTCACGACAAAACTGTTACCGAAATTGGCAATGCCCGTACCACCGCTAAAGGTAATGGTTTCGCCCGGGGCGAAGATGGCTGTTAGATTTATCGTGTAGCTGAAATCGTCATTAGCAACGCTGAAATCACCAGCAAGGAGAGCATTTCCGCCACCGGCTGAAATATTTGAGCAATTGCCGACATTCAGATTGACGTCTGGTTGAGGGGTAACGCCAACGGCAAAAGCTTGAGATGCTGCATGGACCAGAAAATATATCGTGGCCATCAACGTCGCCAATTGATGGAACAGGTGCGGCGTTTTTTTATTTTTCAGACCCGCGCAACTGGCGGCACACCCCGGTATCAACCTACGCAACGATACGCTCCCTACAGAATAGATCAGGCTAACAACTATAGCTTAATCGATGTATATCAGTGAATTACAAGAACTAACTGAATTTAAATCTAATTTGAGCATATGAAGTGATTGTTGTGCAATATGATAACTGTAGGCACGCGAATTTTGCGCTGACAATGTGGCGGCCAAGACACAGTAACTTCAGGGAAATGAACCCAATCAGGCCGGGTCAGCCGTGAACAACACTGCCATTTTCCGTAAAATCGGGCGAGGCGAGGCGAATGAAGGTTTCCGCCAGATCTTCCGGTTTTGCGATCGTTGCCGGGTTTTCACCGGGCATGGCCTTGGCGCGCATGGCTGTCGCGACCACGCCCGGGTCAACAAGATTGACCCGCACATCGGTGTCGCTCACTTCTGCCGCATAGGTTTTCACAAGGGCCTCTAGAGCTGCTTTTGACACTGAATAGGGGCCCCAATAGGCCTTGAAATGACGTGCTGCGCCTGAACTCACGAATATCGCCCGACCGGCATCGGATTTACGCAACAGCGGATCGAGCGTGCGGATCAACCGCCAGTTGGCGCTGAGGTTTACAGTCAGCACGTCGTTCCAGTCTTTTTCAGAAATATGATTCAAGGGGGAGAGAGGTCCGAGAATCGCCGCATTTCCAACGAGAACATCCAATCGGCCGAAACGCTCCAATATGGTTGGGCCCAGCCCATCGATCTTGCCGCCATCGGTTAGATTGAGGCGCAGTAGGGTGGCTGTCCCGCCGATTGCCTGGATATCGTCGTCCAGTTCCTCAAGCGCTCCAGTGCGGCGCGCAAGAGCGATAACATGAGCGCCTTCCTTGGCAAAGGCCAACGCGACCGCCCGGCCGATGCCGCGTGAAGCGCCGGTGACCAGCGCAATACGGTCTTTCAAACGTGAGTTAGACATAAAATGCGGTGCTCGGCTGTTGTCGAAAAGCCGGGCACGCTCTAGCCGACTTCAGCCAGCAGCGAAAGCTGTTTCTGCATGTCTGGCCCCTCCCGGTCACGCAGCCTTGTGGGATAGTCACCGGTAAAGCAATGATCGGTGAATTGGGGTGTCTCGGCATTGCGGCTGTCATGGCCCATGGCCCTGTAGATGCCTTCAACCGACAGGAAAGCCAGCGTACCCGCGCCGATATAGTCGCACATGCTCTTCAGGTCATGGGTGGCCGCCAGAAGTTTTTCCTGGTCCGGCGTGTCAATGCCGTAAAAGTCGGAATGGGTAATGGGCGGGCTGGCAATCCGCATATGCACCTCTTTCGCACCTGCGTCATACATCATCTGAACCAGCTTAACGGACGTGGTGCCGCGCACGATGCTGTCATCGATCATTATGACCCGTTTGCCCTCAATGACGGCGCGGGTCGCTGAGTGTTTCAGGCGCACGCCGAGTGCGCGGATTTGTTGTTCCGGCTCAATAAATGTTCGCCCGACATAGTGGTTCCTGATAATGCCGAGCTCGAACGGAATAGTTGATTCCTGTGCATAGCCAATAGCAGCTGGAACGCCTGAATCTGGAACGGGAACGATCACATCGGCATCAACATGAGATTCACGTGCGAGCTGTTTGCCCATCTCCTTGCGTACGTCATAAACGCTTCGCCCGCCTACGATGGAATCGGGGCGGGCGAAATAAATATATTCGAATATGCAGGGGCGCGGTGCGTGCTTCGGGAAGGGGCGATGGCTTTCCAACCCGTCCTTGGTGATAACGACCACCTCGCCATTATCGATCTCGCGTACAAATTTCGCGCCAATAATGTCAAAAGCGCAGGTTTCCGAGGCAAGGACATAGGACCCGTCGAGTTCTCCCAGAACAAGTGGCCGGATGCCCAGGGGGTCGCGTGCGCCTATCAGTTTCTTGTTGGTCTGCCCGACAAGTGCGTAGCCGCCTTCGATTTGCAAAAGAGCGTCGATGAAACGCTCGACCAAAAGCCTCTTGGTTGAGCGGGCAACGAGGTGGGTTATGACCTCGGTGTCAGATGTTGACTGGAAGATAGCCCCCTTCTTGATGAGATCCTTCCTCAGGGTCAGCGCATTGGTCAGGTTGCCGTTGTGGCAAAGGGCAAATCCGCCGACATCAAGGTCGGAAAACAGGGGCTGGATATTACGGGCTACCGTGTCGCCAGTGGTTGAATAGCGGTTATGGCCGATGGAATAGCGCCCTTTCAGCCGGTCGATCACCACTTGTTTGGTAAAATGATCTCCCACGAGCCCCATTCGGCGTTCAGAATGATAGTGCTTGCCGTCGAAGGTGACGATCCCGGCCGCTTCCTGGCCGCGATGCTGGAGGGCATGCAGGCCAAGGGCCGTCAGTGCGGCAGCGTCGTCATGGTCAAAAATACCGAACACACCGCAGGCCACACGAAGCCCGCTGTCATATTTCGGTGTTGCGTTCTCGTGCTTGGGCTTGTTTTGAGGCACGGTTTCGCTCACTTTATTGCCGAGGTACAGTATGCCCGGTGCTGCTCAATTTTGCCACCCTTACACCATTCTCAAGACTGGATTTCTGGTCCGGATTGGTCGTGGCTGGCGGCGGTGTGGTTTCTTCCTGCTTGTTGATACCAGGAATAGCGGATGCCGGGTCTTCAGGCAGCAGGGACACGATGCCAGCACCTGTTTGTTTCAGAATGGGCAGGGATCGGGCGTCTCTGATCCATTGCGGCTGGGTGTCTTCGGGCACCAGCCAGGTGAAGAACAGATACGCGATCACCACGAGAACGAGGCCACGGGCAAGACCGAACACAAATCCGAGCGTGCGGTCGAGTGCGCCAATGCGGCTGTCGAGAACGCCGTCGGAAATCCGCACGGTAATCAATGAGACGATAATCAGGACGACAAGGAAAATGCTGCCTGCGAGGGCTGCGTCCGCAAGCAGGGCCGGTTCGATATAAACGCGCGCCTGGGCCTGGTATTTGGGGAAGAGGTATAATGTGGCCAGCGCAGCAACGGCCCAGGACAGAATGGAAAGTACTTCCCGCGTCAGACCGCGCAGCATGGCCAGGAAGCCTGAGATGAGCATGATTGCGGCGAGGATGATATCGAGCCAGGAAAACGGCATATGCAGTGTCCTTTCGGAAGGCAGAACTCTAACACGATTCCACTGTATTAGGCGGTAGTGCAGTGTGAACGCAACAGGCTCTTAAGCGGAACTCACGGCGAACTCAAGCACCTATTGAGTCTTGTCCTCTTACATATCCCCTGTCGGGGGAAAATTAGCAGTCAATTCCGAGAGATGGGCAATTGGCTCAAGTCGCAATCCCGTCTCTTCCGCATCCGAACCAAGCTTGGCCGGAACGGCGGCTGCCGTGAAGCCCAATTTCTCCGCCTCCTTCAGTCTGGCCGCCATATGCCCGACAGGGCGGATGGCGCCTGAGAGGCTCACTTCGCCGAAATAAATGTTGCCCACAGGCAGCGCAACACCGGAAAAAGACGAAATGAGGGCAGCGGCGGCCGCCAGATCAGCAGCCGGGTCAGTAATTTTCAAGCCTCCGGCTACATTCAGGTAAACGTCGTAGGTTCCCAGTTGCAGACCGCAACGGGTGTGGAGGACAGCCAGCACCATGGCGAGGCGGCTCGAATCCCAGCCCACGACCGCGCGCCGTGGAGTGCCAAGTGGTGATGGGGCGACCAGAGCCTGGATTTCAACCAGAACGGGTCTCGTGCCCTCCATACCTGCAAAAACAGCGGCGCCAGGAGAAACATTGTCCCGCTCGCCGAGAAACAACTCAGACGGGTTGGCAACTTCGCGCAGGCCATCGCCGCGCATCTCGAAAACACCGATTTCGTCACTCGGACCAAAGCGGTTTTTTACAGCACGCAGTATGCGGTATTGATGCGCGCCATCACCTTCGAAATAGAGCACGGTGTCGACCATATGCTCCACCACCTTGGGCCCGGCAATCTGCCCATCCTTGGTCACGTGCCCCACCAGAACCAGAGTTGCGCCTGAGCGTTTTGCATATCGCACAAGAGACTGGGCGCATGCGCGAACCTGGGAAACGGTTCCAGGAGCGGATTCAAGCGATTCGGACCACAGGGTTTGGATCGAATCGATGATCACCAGATCAGGGGTTTTCTCGCTTTCACCTAGTGTTTTGAGGATATGGGCCAGGCCTGTTTCCGCCCCAAGACCAACAGGGGCAGAGGCAACTCCCAGACGCTCCGCCCTCAGCCGCACCTGTGCAGTGGCTTCTTCGCCGCTAAAATACACAGCCGTATGTCCTGCATTGGCCAACTCAGCAGCGGCCTGCAATAGAAGGGTTGATTTCCCGATACCCGGATCGCCGCCCACAAGGATAGCAGAACCAGGCACGAGTCCGCCGCCCACCACGCGGTCAAGTTCTGCCAGCCCGCTGGATATGCGTGGTGCATCGGGAATTTCAGCATTGAGCGTTTGCAGGGCAACCACCTTGCCGTCACTGGAAGGTTTACCGGGTCCGCGCTCACCAGTGACCTCCTCAATGAGCGTGTTCCAGGCTTCGCAACCTGGGCATTTACCAGCCCATTGCGCAGTGCTGGAGCCGCATTCCTGGCAGACATAGGCTGTTGTGGTTTTCGCCATCACGCTGTTCCGGTGTCAGAGTCGATGTAAATTCGCTGGGCGCGGTGTCCAAGGCTTGTTAGCACCTCGTAGCCGATGGTTCCGGCCTGAATGGCGAGATCATCGACGCTTGCGTGCTCGCCCAGTATTTCGACCCAGCTTCCGCGTTCTGCAAGGCCAGGAGGTAAATCTGTCACATCGAGTGTTATCAAATCCATGGAAATACGACCCAGTACGGGTGCGCTGTGACCTTCGATGAAACCGTTGAGACCAGGCTTACCGTCGCGCGCTCCCAGACAGCGGAATATGCCGTCCGCATAGCCAAGCGACAAGGTGGCTATTCTTGTTTGCCGGGTCAGGATTCGCTCTGCGCCGTAGCCAACGGCTTCGCCTGCTGGCGCTTCGTGAATTTGGGTAATGCGGGCATGCAGCTGAACAATTGGGTCGAGAGCGGGCTGGCCATTGACGGCACGTCCGCCGTATAGCGCAAAGCCTGGTCGCGTGAGATCGAAGTGATACCGCTCCCCGAGGAAAATACCGGCGGAATTGGCCAGTGATGCCGGGCAGGGGGGGAACTTTGCGCGCATACCCTCAAACGCCTTCAACTGCTTCTCATTCATCGGGTTTTCTTGCTCATCCCCGCAGGCCAGATGGCTCATGAGCAGAACCGGTGTGAAGGATTTGAGAATATCTGGAGAATTGATGAGGATTTCTACCTCGCTGACCGGCAATCCGAGCCGGTTCATACCCGTGTCCAGCTGGATTGCGGCTGGCAGGGAGTTTCTCTGATCTTTACAGAATGCCGCCCAGTCTTTCACTTCTGCCAAGCTGGAGAGGACCGGCCTGATGCGTGCTTCGGCAAATTCGGGGCCGCTGCCAGCGAAAAAACCATCGAGCACGTAAATGGCTGCATCGGGCGCCGATTCCCTGACGGTTAGTGCTTCGGCCAAGGTGGCGACAAAAAAAGTTTTGCAATCCTCTTTCGATAAAGCGCGAACGGCATGTTCAGCGTCGATACCATAGGCATTGGCTTTGATTACGGCGGCGCATTCGGCGCTCTTGGACCGGTCTCTCAAGGCGCGATAATTCGTTCGCAGGGCGCCGAGATCGATGGTCAAAACTGATGTTGCGGTGGGATTTGCGATTTTGTGAAGGGCGGAAGGCATTGTCGGGCAGCTATGCGCTTATTCCATGCGTTCTGGCAAATGATTTGCAGCCACATAGTCGCTGAACCGGGTGACATCGGCCTGGAATTGCATCCGGACCGTACCCGTTGGACCATGGCGCTGTTTTGCGATGATCGCTTCTGCAAGACCTTCAACAGCTTCCATTTCCGTCATCCACTCCAAATGTTCAGCCGTACCTTCGCGCGGCTGGCGGCGCTCTACGTAATATTCCTCGCGGAACACGAACATGACAACATCCGCATCCTGTTCAATCGAGCCCGATTCACGCAAATCGGACAGCTGGGGCCGCTTGTCCTCTCGATTTTCCACTTGGCGTGAAAGTTGCGACAGGGCGACGATTGGCACATTGAGTTCTTTTGCCAGCGCTTTAAGCCGAGTCGTGATTTCGGTGATTTCCTGCACGCGGTTCTCAGATGCCCTGCGCGAAGAACCAGACAGCAATTGCAAATAATCGACGATTATAAGCCCAAGGCCTTTTTGGCGTTTAAGGCGGCGCGCCCGCGCAGACAGCTGGGCGACGGATATGCCGCCGGTCTGGTCGATATAGAGGGGTAGGGATTGAAGATTTTGCGATGCATCAACAAGTCGGTCGAACTCATCCTTGCCGATCTTGCCACGGCGGATGTGTTCAGAAGGAATTTCGGATTGTTCGGAAATTATACGAGTTGCCAGCTGTTCCGATGACATTTCCAGAGAAAAGAAGCCTACAACGGCGCCGCTTACCACTTCATCGCTGCCATCGGGCTTGCGCTCGGTCTTGTAGGCACGGGCAACGTGATAGGCGATATTGGTCGCAAGCGCCGTTTTGCCCATGGAGGGACGTCCTGCAATGATCAAAAGGTCAGAGGGCTGCAACCCGCCCATTTTCTGGTCCAGGTCTTTAAATCCCGTGGCGATGCCACTTAGCCCCCCGTCGCGGCGATAGGCGTTGGCTGCCATGTCGATGGCATCGGTAAGGGCGGACGTGAATGGCTCGAACCCGGACCCGTATTTACCGGTTTCGGCAAGTTCGAACAGGCGTTGTTCGGTGTCCTCGATCTGGATTGCGGGTGGGGCCTCGACAGGTGAATCATAGGCCAGGTTGACCATGTCCTCGCCGATCAGAATAAGATCGCGGCGGATGGCGAGATCGTAAACCGTGCGCCCATAGTCTTCCGCATTGATGATTGTGGTCGCGTTACCCGCCAGCCGTCCCAGATATTGCGGCACCGTCAAATCAGAACTCAGTGGCTCTTCATGTTCAAAAAAGGTTTTGAGTGTGATGGGCGATGCGCGTTTGCCCACGGAGATGAGTTTCACCTCGGCTTCATAGACGCGGCCATGCAACGGATCGAAAAAATGTTCTGCCTTGAGGAAGCTTGATACCTTGTCGCATGCATCATTGTTCACCAGGATCGCGCCAAGCAACGCCTGTTCCGCTTCAATGTTATGCGGCGCGGCGCGGAAGGGAACATTCTCCTCGTCTACGAGGGTGGTCACATTTGTCTGGGCAGTTTCCATGTTCTGGACAATACGCCCAAAAATGATTCGCGAAACGTCAAAGCAGGAATGACGGCAAGAAAACGTCTAATTATCGGCGGGTCTGTGTATTACGGGAATTCATTGCCGAGTGAGCTTGCGTGCAGGCTCCGAATCGGAAGCAAAAAAATGTGCGTGCCGGCCGCCGAATTGTGCGCCCGGCACGCTGATAATTTCCTGATTGCGGAATACTTATGACTGGTCGTCTTCCTTTTCCGCTTCATCAGTTTCCGCAGTTGCCTCAACATCTTCGTCTTTGGAAGCGGAACCAGCTTCAGCCTCGTTGCTATCGGCATCTTCAGCTTCGAGAGTCTCCTCGGCCTGCTTGGCGAGGTCTTCATCTTCGAACACTTCCTCAACGGCGATGGTTTCTTCTTCGGGCTCATCGTTGTCCTGCGCGGATACATCCTCGCCTCGTGCCTGCCGCTTGGCTTCTTCTTCCGTACGCGCCACGTTGACATTGACTGAAACGATCACTTCAGGGTGAAGCGATACATGCAGCGGGTGTACCCCAAGCAGCTTGATAGGTTTGTCGAGCTGAATCTGGTTGCGAGAAACCGAAAATCCGGCCTCGGTGATGATGTCGGCGATATCACGCGTTGAAACGGAGCCATAAAGCTGACCCGTGTCGCCGGCTTGCCGGATGGCAATGAAAATCTGGTCGTTCAGCTTGCCAGACACGCTTTCTGCCTCGCTCTTGAGCTCCAGGTTTCGGGTTTCAAGAGTTGCACGATCATTTTCGAAGCGTTCCTTGTTGGCCTCGGTCGCGCGCAGCGCCTTGCCCTGCGGCAACAGGTAATTGCGGGCAAACCCGTCCTTGACCATGACGGTATCGCCCATCTGTCCGAGCTTTCCGATCCGCTCAAGCAAAATGACTTGCATTGGTTTTCTCCATTCAAGTTTTCGTTGTTGGTGTCGTCTGTCTTTCAATCATTGTCCGGTGGTGGAGTGGGGCCTGTGCCCAGTGCCCGTTCCCTGAGTTTGAAAATGGGTTCGCCAATGCCGACAATGGCCACGACGAGCGCAACCCAGCCGAACAGGAAAATCCCCATGTAAAGTAATCCCAGGAAGAGAAATCTGAGTGGTGTTTTGCGTGCCATGGCATGCATCACGACAAGGCCAAGCAACACATAGGCCACGAGGAATGCACCCGCAAATCCTGTCGCTATTATGCCGGGAATGCCGGGTGTGAATGTGCCTAGAAGAGAGGCCACGAAGCCAAGCGCGAGGCTGCTTGGATAATTCATCATTGTGAGATCAGGCCAGGGTCTGATTAAACGCCCGGAAACGGCGGAAATTCTGGCGGCGGTCCACATGTTCAGTAGCATGACCCCGAACCAGACTATGGCCGAGGCGGCAGGAAGCGCCCGGATCAGCAATTCGATAACCGGGGCAATCTTTTCCTTGTCCAGCCCCTTTGGCATCCCTTCGGGCAGTTGGTTGAGGAAGGTCTTGTCCAAGATTTCCTGCAGGTTGGCCCGGTAGGTTTCAACATCCATACCGAAAAGCGGTACACTCAATGCAGCAACTCCACCTGCCATCAATGCGGTCCACGCAACAATGTGTCCTGGCGGATACCATTCCATTGCGCCACTGGTCGATTGTGCCGCACCCTCGGCTTCTTCTGCAGGGCGGGCGAGCAATGCAAGGTGGCATAAAATGGCGATGGGCAGTCCTAGGGTGAGAAAATATCCGACACCAGCCAGCGGTGTCAGGAGCACAGAGGTGAGACCAGCGCCTGTGAGTGCGGCAATAAATCCAACCTGTGTTCCCCAGCCGAGCCCGGCCAGAAAACCTGGCAGTGCCGTAATATAGAAGAGCGCCATCGCCAGTGCCGAACCGGTCATGGTCGAGGCAAAAAGAACGGCGGAGACGAGCCCCGCGCCAATGCCTATGAGGATCGGTGAATTCATGCCTTTAGCTGTCCCGCCTTATAACAAGTGCGGTTAGAGGCGGAAATTTCGGCTCCACCCCAACCAGTCGGTATTATGCGCTTTGCTCCGGTTCTGACCCTACTTGATCAGGTAGGGTATGAGACCAAGGAAGCGGGCGCGTTTAATGGCTTTGGCCAATTCTCTTTGTTTCTTTGCCGAAACGGCCGTGATCCGGCTCGGAACGATCTTGCCGCGCTCGGAAATATAGCGTTGCAGCAACCTGACGTCTTTATGATCAATTTTCGGCGAGGAATCGCTCGAGAACGGGCATGTTTTGCGCCTGCGATAAAAAGGCTGGCGTCCAGAAGAAGGGGCCATACTGGTTATTCCTCATCCTTGGGCGTGTCAGCCTTGTCTGCATCGGCCTCAGTGGCCTCGGGCGCAGGGGCGTCGGCGCTTTGTTCTGTTGGTTCGGCAGCCGCAGCTGGCGCCACTTCAGCTCTTGGTCTGTCGGGACGCGGACCGCGATCACGGTCACCGCGCGGGCCACGGTCACGATCGCCGCGCCCACCACGACGGTCGTCACGGTCACCGCGTTTCATCATGGCTGAGGGGCCTGCGTCCAGCTCATCCAACCGCAGTGTGAGAAAGCGGATGACGTCTGTCGAGATGCCCATTTGTCGTTCCATCTCGGATACAGCTGCATGGGGCGCATCGATGTTTATGAGTGCGAAATGCGCCTTGCGGTTCTTCTTGATCTTATAGGCAAGGTTTTTGATGCCCCAATATTCGGATTTCTCAATCGCGCCGCCATTGTCCTTGATGATGGACTGATAGGACTCGACAAGCGCCTCGAATTGCTGTGCGGAAATATCCTGGCGACCGAGGAATATGTGTTCGTAAAGCGGCATGGAATGCAGCCTTTCCCTAGTAATTGCGTCATGCGGCCCGGCGCTTAGCCTCTTTGAGCCCTATAAGTTCAGGAAAGGCTCAAAAATTGACCCGAAAGAGCGGAAACACGGGAAGACTTCAAGTTAAATGCTAAAGTCTGCCGTTCAGCCTCCAGCCGGGGCCTGTGATGGAGCGCACTTATACGTGTTTGGAGGGCCTTTGCAACTGTTAAAGCTGCCTTGGGAAGCCGAAGAACTGCTAGCCAAATGCGCCGCGGGGGCTTGCCGGACCATGCGATGCTTGACACACACAGGTGAAACGGTGTCTTTGGCGCGAAATTCGCACCGCCATTTGGCAGAATTGAAACTCCAGCAAATAGCGATCCGGTGTGTCGAAATGACAGTTGCATTCACATTCCCAGGGCAGGGAAGTCAGCAAGTCGGTATGGGTACCGATCTCGCGAAAGATTATGAAACCGCGCGCCGCGTGTTCGACGAAGTTGATGAAGCGCTTGGACAAAACCTGTCGCAGATTATCCGGGAGGGACCGGAAGATCAGCTGACCCTGACGGAAAATACCCAGCCTGCACTTATGGCAGTTTCTGTCGCAGCCGCGCGTATCCTGGAAGTGGACAAAGGAATTTCCCTGAAAGAAAAGGTCAAATTCGTGGCCGGTCATTCTCTGGGTGAATATTCGGCCCTGACTGTGGCAGGATCTCTCAAACTGGCCGATACAGCGCGCCTGCTGAAAATCCGCGGCAAATCCATGCAAGCTGCCGTGCCGGTGGGAGAGGGGGCTATGGCTGCCCTTCTGGGGCTTGACCTTCCTGAGGCACAGAAACTCGCTGAAGCCGCGGCAGCTGGCGATGTTTGTCAGGCTGCCAATGACAATGCGCCAGGACAGGTTGTCGTGTCGGGATCCAAAGCGGCGGTAGATCGCGCGGTTGAAATGGCATCTGACTATGGCGCGCGCCGGGCGGTCCTGCTGCCTGTCAGTGCGCCTTTTCATTGCACACTGATGCAGCCTGCAGCCGATGCGATGGCTGAGGCGCTGGCGGAAGTGGATATATCGGCACCGGCGGTTCCGCTCATTGCCAATGTCGTGGCTGGTGAAATCACTGACCCTGAAGAAATTCGCCAACGCCTGGTGGAGCAGGTCACGGGCGTCGTGAGGTGGCGGGAATCCGTCATGTATATGGCCAGTGAAGGTGTCACCACCATGTATGAAATTGGTGCAGGGCGGGTGCTGACAGGCTTGGCACGGCGGATCGAGAGGTCCCTGGGAGCGACATCGGTTGGGACGCCTGACGAGATTGATGCGACCGCACAAGCGCTCGCGGCGAATTAAGCTTTTAAGGAGCGGGAGCCATGTTTGATTTAACAGGAAAAGGTGCGCTGATCACAGGTGCGAGCGGAGGTATCGGGGCAGCCATTGCCCGCGATCTGCACCGATCAGGGGCCACGGTTGCAATTTCCGGAACCCGCGAGGAACGGCTGAAAGAGCTTGCTGATGAGCTAGGGGAGCGCGTTCATGTGCTGCCTTGCAATCTGAGCGACCGCGAAGCGGTTTCAAAACTTGCCGGGGATGCGGATGAGGCAGTCGGCCAACTGGACATTCTGGTGAACAATGCTGGCATTACACGCGATAATCTGTTCATGCGCATGACCGACGAAGAATGGGATGATGTGATCGCGATCAATCTGACCTCCGTGTTCACTCTCATTCGCGGTGCCCTGCGAGGCATGATGCGCCGCCGCTACGGCCGGGTGGTGAACATCGCGTCCATCAGCGGTATGATAGGTAATCCAGGCCAGCCGAACTATTCCGCCTCCAAGGCCGGGCTGATCGGTATGACCAAATCACTGGCCCGCGAAGTTGCAACGCGAGGAATAACCGCGAATTGCATTGCGCCTGGTTTCATTGAAACGCCGATGACGGCGTCATTGAACGAGAAACAGATGGAAGCCATCGCCAACGCCATTCCTACAAGCATTTTTGGCAAGCCGGAGGATGTTTCCGCGGCCGTGATATATCTGGCAAGTGATGAAGCTGGCTATGTAACGGGCCATACAGTTCACGTAAATGGCGGCATGGTGATGGTTTAGATTGACGAACGGTTCCGGGGCTTTGTTCTGGCTGGGTTGGGCTGCATATCGGTGTTCTGGTCAACCAGAATAAAGTGTGTTACGAAGCGGCCATTCTTTGGGCAAAAACAGACAGCCGCCCTTCCAAATCCCGGACAACCAACCGCTTGTCATAGAGCCGGAATTGGAGTATCGCAGCTTGCATATGATGCGGGAGGCGGTAAGACGGGAGTTGAGAACGATTATGGTGAGGCAAGAAGATGAGTGATATTGCAGAACGCGTTGGCAAAATTGTTGTAGAGCATCTTGGCGTTGAAGCGAGCAAGGTGTCCGAAAAAGCCAGTTTCATAGACGATCTCGGGGCAGACAGTCTTGATACCGTTGAGTTGGTTATGGCGTTCGAAGAAGAGTTTGGCTGCGAAATTCCGGATGATGCCGCGGAGACGATCTTGACCGTGGGCGACGCCGTTAAATTTCTCGAAAAGAACAGCTCTTAACGTCTGTTTCGACGGCGCCAATTCTCTATAGACACATTAAGTTAATGCTGCGGGATAGAGTGACTCTCGTCATGCTTGACAGTTTTTCTGCTGCCGCCTGACGATTTTAAAAGCGCCGATTACCCGCTCAAGACGGATCAAATAATTATGCGACGTGTGGTCATCACCGGACTGGGATTGGTGTCGCCTTTGGGCTGCGGGGTCGAGGCAACCTGGTCGCGCTTGCTGGCAGGTGATAATGCCGCGCGCCGGGTGGAGTCTTTTGATGTATCCGACCTCACATGCCAGATCGCATGCGAGATTCCACGTGGAGACGGGTCCAACGGCACCTATAACCCAACGGACTGGATGGAGCCGAAGGAACAACGCAAGGTTGATGATTTTATCATATTCGCAGTGGCTGCCGCCCAGCAGGCGCTTGATGACGCGGGCTGGCATCCTGAGAGTTACGATGACCAGGCGCGATCTGGCGTGCTCATCGGCTCTGGTATCGGCGGATTGCAGGGCATTGAGCAAACATCCCTGCTGCTGGCTGAAAAGGGTCCTCGACGCGTCAGTCCTTTCTTTATTCCAGGACGCTTGATCAACCTGGCTTCTGGCCATGTTTCCATCCGCCACGGTCTCAAGGGGCCCAACCACTCGGTCGTAACCGCCTGCTCGACAGGGGCGCATGCCGTAGGCGATGCTGCCCGGCTGATTGCGCTAGATGATGCCGATGTGATGGTGGCGGGCGGTGCAGAGTCGCCCGTATGCCGTTTGTCTATAGCCGGATTTGCTGCGTGCCGAGCCCTTTCGACCCATTTCAACGATGAACCGCATCGTGGTTCGCGTCCTTATGATCAAGACCGCGACGGTTTTGTCATGGGGGAAGGCGCCGGCATTGTCGTGCTTGAAGAGCTGGAACATGCACAAAAACGCGGCGCAACGATTTACGGTGAAGTCATAGGCTATGGATTGAGTGGAGATGCGTTTCATATCACCGCACCTGCAGAGTCTGGCGATGGAGCCGAACGCTGCATGAAGGCGGCAATCAAACGAGCTGGCATCGAAACATCCGATATCGACTATATTAACGCCCACGGCACCTCAACGCCCATGGGTGACGAAATTGAACTGGCGGCTGTGGAGCGTCTGTTTGGCGATGCCGCTGACAATCTTTCCATGTCTTCCACCAAATCTGCCATTGGTCATTTACTGGGAGCGGCCGGGGCCGTGGAGACTATTTTCTCGGTTCTGGCTATTCGCGACAATGTGGCGCCGCCAACGCTTAATCTTGACAATCCGTCTGTGGAGACGGCCATCGATCTGGTGCCTCACAAGGCGCGTGAGCGGGAAATCAATACGGTGCTGAGCAATTCCTTCGGTTTTGGCGGAACCAACGCTTCGCTCATCTTCCGAAGCGTCGACTCCTAAATTTTCGCAAGCACGCCGACGGAATGCTTTTTCCAACATCCGTCCTTTCGCCATATTTGACGTGGAACTTTCCATATTGGAGAAGGTATAAATTCAATATGTCGAATCACGGTGATTTTTCGGATCAGGGACGGATCAGCGCGGCGCTCGAATCGAACGCCGCCAATGATGAACTCCATGATGGCTCAAGACCCCGCAGCCCGGCTGAAGTGCTTGAGCCTGCCCGTGCGCCAGAGCCGCCAAAGGGGCACAGACGCAAGCGCACACATCCGATATTCAAATTGATGAACGCAATGATGAGCTTGCTCGTTGTTGCCCTGCTGGGCATGGGCGGTCTGGTCTATTTCGCAAAGGACCAATTTGACAAGCAGGGACCACTTGAACATTCCACGGTGTTCGTCATCCCCAAGGGGGAGGGCGTGAATGGGATCGCTGAACGGCTTGAGAGAGACGGCATTATCAACGACCGACGAATTTTTGTGGCCAGCGTGATTTATTTCAAGGTTCAGGAACGATTGAAAGCTGGCGAATATGAAATTCGCAAGAGTGCCAGTATGCGAGACGTTCTTGATAAACTCGTCGAAGGGCGGGCTGTGCTTCACAAGGTAAGCATCCCCGAAGGATTGACCAGCGAGCAAATTGTGGATCGATTGAACGCCCATGGAATGCTGAAAGGCGAGATCACGGCTATTCCCGCCGAAGGTACGCTGCTACCTGATACATATAAATTTTCACGCGGCATGACGCGCAAGGACCTGCTTGAGCGGATGAAAGCAGAGCAGCGCAAATTTGTCGCGCGCCTGTGGGATAAGCGCCAGCCAAATTTACCGGTAAAAACACCGCAGGAAGCCATCATTCTGGCCTCGATCGTGGAAAAAGAAACAGGACGCGCCGATGAGCGCTCGCGGGTTGCCGGCGTCTTCGTCAATCGCCTGAAAAAGGGCATTCCACTGCAATCGGATCCGACCATCATTTACGGGATTGTTGGCGGCAAAGGCACCCTTGGCCGAGGTATTCTGAAGAGCGAACTTGAGAAGAAGACACCCTATAACACTTATAAGATCAGGGGCCTGACACCGACGCCGATTGCCAATCCGGGGCGGGCGGCTATTGAGGCGGTGCTGAATCCGGCTAAAACGAATGACCTCTATTTCGTTGCCGATGGCACCGGGGGACATGCATTCGCGCCCTCGCTGGCAAAGCACAATTCTAATGTGGCTCAATGGCGTAAGATCGAGCGTGAGCGCCGCGCAAAGGCAGAAGCAGAGGCTAAGGAGAAGGCGGAAGCCGCCGCAAAAGAAGCCGCGGGTGAGTCTGGTGTCCCGGCCCAAGGTGCACCGGTGAATGTTCCCGCGGGTCAACCCGGAACTTTGCAAATCCCTCAGGACGGCGTATTGCCGTCGCCCCTTATCTCGGGTCTTTCCTCTGAAACCGCACCAGGCGGCATCAGCGAGAGTCTCATTGAAGGGCTGAGCATCACATTTCCAAACCCAGCTGCCGGAATTCCCGCTCCTGAAGCCGCGCCCGCGGCTGTGCCGGAGGCGGTTAATCCTGGTTCCGCTGCCTCGGTACCTCCGCCAAAGCGCAAACCCGCGCCATAGGGCGCAAGTGGCCGCCGCCATGTCCAGAATAAAACTCTCATACCTGGGGTCCGGCTTGTTGGCCGGGCTGACAGGACTTAAAGTCTCGCTCGAAATAACGTGAGTCGTGATGGGTGCGTTTGCGGCGGAAATTCAGTCCGGCACAAAGCGCAGGCGGGGGATGCTCAATGACACTTAAGAGTATGACCGGGTTTGCCCGCAGTGATGGTCGCCACGGGATGCATTCCTGGCATTGGGAGGCCCGTGCGGTGAACGGGCGCGGCCTCGATATAAGGCTGCGACTACCCGCCGGATATGAAGCCATTGAGCAGGCTGTTCGCGACACTTGCAAGAAGCGGCTTGCACGCGGCAATTGTTCTGTAACTCTGAATGTGAAACGCGATTCTGGGGAAACAGCTGCGCGTTTGAACGAAGATATGTTCAGGCAGGTGGTTCAGGCAGCTGAAAAGGCACGCACCCTTGTCGATTCTGGTCCGCCAACATTGGACGGATTGCTGTCAATGCGCGGCGTGATTGAGATTACCGAAACGGAAGAAGACGATGCTGAACTTAAAGCCAGGCAGGACGTTGTCCTTGTTGATTTCAACTCAGTCCTCGATAGCTTGATAGAAGCCCGGGTTTCTGAGGGTGATCATCTGTCCAGGGAGATATCCGGGCAGATTGACGAAGTGGCGGCACTGGTTGGGATTATCGAGAAATCACCATCCAGAACGCCTGATGCGATTAATAAAAAACTTCAAGAGCAAATAAGCCAATTGCTCGGGGAAACATCGCAACTCGATGAGCAGCGCCTGCATCAGGAGGCGGTACTATTGGCTGCTAAAGCCGATGTTGAGGAAGAGCTTGCCCGTCTTAAGGCGCATGTTGCGGCGGCGCGTGATCTGCTTGAGAGCAAAGAGCCTGTTGGACGAAAATTTGATTTTCTGACCCAGGAATTTAACAGGGAAGCGAATACGATTTGCTCCAAATCGAACGCCGCCGATATTACAAAAACGGGTCTTGAGTTGAAGGCGGTTATAGACCGCATTCGCGAACAGGTTCAGAACATTGAATAAGCAATCTCCGACCATTGACCGCCGCGGACTGATGCTGGTTCTGTCCTCGCCATCAGGCGCAGGCAAGACCACGCTTTCACGTATGCTGCTAGCTGCGGAGACTGGATTGGAAATGTCCGTGTCAGTTACAACCAGGCCCATGCGGCCGGGTGAAATAGATGGGGAAGACTATATATTTGTCAGCTCCGAAGAGTTTAACACCATGCGTGATGCTGGGGGCCTACTTGAATGGGCATTGGTGTTTGATAATTTTTACGGCACACCGAAATCACTAGTGGAAAAGGCCCTCCGGGAAGGCCGCGATGTAATGTTCGACATAGATTGGCAGGGAGCGGAAAACCTTACCAAGACTGATCATGAGAAAGACCTGGTGACAGTTTTTATCCTCCCTCCATCAGGTGATGCTCTCGAATCGCGTCTTAAGGGGAGGGCTCAGGATACGCCTGAAGTTGTGAAGCGTCGGATGGCCGGTGCTTCAAATGAAATACAGCACTGGGATGATTACGAATATGTTGTCATCAATACTGATGTGGAAAAATCGCTTCTTGAGTTAAAGGCTATTTTGGCGGCGGAGCGGCTTAAGCGTACTCGCCGTACCGGACTCAAGAAATTTGTCCGTGGCATACAGGCTAAGCTTTAGCTAAGTTATGTAAGTTGTTGTAAATTAAAGTTATAGTTTATCCCATTCTCGAGCTAAGGAGCAAAACTGTTTGACGCTGAGCGCCTCGGCGCGGAGCGACGGGTCTATATTGGCTTTTTCCAGTGTTATTTCAGGGTTTTGCATCAGTGTTTTCAGGCTCTGCCGGAGCATTTTGCGACGCTGGCCGAAGGCCGCTGCGACAATCTTTTGCAAGGCTGAAGTAGACCCGGCGGGTTCAGGGTTTAGCCGGGGGGTGAACTCGATCAGGGTAGACGCAACCTTGGGTGCAGGCGTAAAGGCGCGTGGTGGGAGTGTGAGCACTGATCGCGGAACAGTCCGCCACTGTGCAAGAACGGAAAGCCTGCCATAAGTCTTGTTGCCGGGCGGGGCGATGATCCGCATTGCAACTTCCTTTTGGAACATCAGCACCATTTTGTCATACCAGGGCGGCCACCGCTCGGCACTGAGCCACAGCGCCAGCAATTGGGTTGATACACCATAGGGAAGGTTGGCGATGATGCGTGCCGGGGAGGGGGCAATGGCCGACAAGTCCAACTCCAGCGCATCGCCGTACAGAATTTCAAGACGCCCCGGACAATGTTCGGCGATCTGTTCAAGGATCGGGATGCAGCGTACATCGCGTTCCACCGCGAACACCTTCTTTGCCCCCTCAAGCAGAAGCGCCCGGGTCAGGCCACCAGGTCCCGCACCAACTTCAACCACATTGATGCCTTCAAGCGATCCTGAGGCGCGCGCTATGCGGCGTGTGAGATTTAAATCCAGTATGAAATTTTGACCCAGGCCTTTGCGTGCCGACAGGCCATGTTCGCGAATGACGTCGCTGAGAGGTGGCAATCCGTCTGGACTGCCGGTCACGCTAGCGCCAGTTTGCGCGATGACAGGCTTTGCGCAAGTCGCAATGACTCAACCAGACTGCCGGGGTTGGCCTTGCCTGTTCCAGCAAGCTCATAGGCCGTCCCGTGGTCCGGGCTGGTGCGTATGATGGGCAAACCAAGCGTCACATTTACGGTCCTGTCGAACGCCAGTGTTTTCACCGGGATCAGTGCCTGATCGTGATACATGGCGATAAGAACATCATAACTTTGGCGAAGGCGCTCCTGAAAAACGGCATCGGCTGGCAAGGGACCACTGACATCCAGACCCCTTCTTTTTAGTTTTTCGATTGCGGGGGCAATTGTTTCAATTTCCTCTTGTCCAAGAGTTCCCTCTTCGCCAGCATGAGGATTGAGTCCGGTAACACCGATGCGCGGTGACGGGATTTGGAATGACTCCCGTAAATCATGAGCGGTTATCTCCACCGTTTCAATAATGCTCTGTTCAGTCAGGGCTGCAGAAACATCCTTTAGGGGGATATGAACTGTCACCGGAACCACGCGCAATCCTCCACCTGTCAACAACATAACAGGCCGGGGTATGGTGCCCTTTTCCGCGCACAACTCGGCCAGGTATTCCGTATGACCTGGATGGGGAAACCCGGTTTCTGACAACAGTTTTTTATTGATCGGGTTGGTGACAAGGGCAGAAGCTTTGCCTGTTCGCGTCCACGCGACGCCAATATCAATGGCTTCGAGAATAACAGCCGCGCTGGCGGCCTCTGGCATGCCTGCATCCACCTGAATTGGCAGGTGAAGCGGATACACAGGCAACGCCTCCCTGAAACACGCACATGCGTCTTGGAGGTTGCTGACCTTCTGAATGGGCACTTCTAGATCAAGTTCCCGGGCGCGCGAGGAGAAAAGCTCAGGATCTCCCAGCACTATGAAAGCAGGCAATCCCGTGGCATTGCGCTCGCACCATGCCTGGAGCGTGATATCGGGTCCAATACCCGCCGGGTCACCCATTGTGAGGGCTAGCGGTTGTGAGATGTTATTTGCAACTGTGGACATCACTAGCCAGGCTTTTCATTCACTTCTCGGGCAATCCTAGACCTAACGATGTTCCACGAAGGCATCCTGGCGCAAGTCCCTCAGATGCCGGCGAGCAAGTATATTATACTCTTGAGACACAAGTTTGGAGCGAACCTTCTGACGCTGCTTGTCATTACGGTTGACCGACCTCCGTGCGCAGACGACGTACAGCTCGATACCAGACGAGGTAATGGTTGGTGGCGTCATCTGCCCTTCCTTGGTTGCCAGCAAAATGGCCCGCGTGGGCTGTGCAACCTGATCTGCCTTTTTGCGCCCGACAGATTTTGCAGAGGCTTTTCGTACCGGTTTGATCACCTTGGCGATGCTACTGCATGATTTGATACGGTTCCGCAATCGCTCCGCTTCTACGAGGCGGCTTGCAATGGTTTTCTGGTCAGGACTGTCCGGTAATTCCAGACGGACTCGCTGCAAATCAAACTCCGTCGCTTCTTGCTTGTCTTTCGAAGGCTCCTCAACGGAAATCGCCTTGTCAATTTGCGACGCGTTGACGGATACCTGACTTCGGAACTTCCGCTGGACCACACGTCGCCAGGCTACCCGGGAACGAATCTGTTCCTTCATGGTTTTGATATTTACGCCAAGCTGGGCAAGGGACGTGGTCAGCTTTTCGGGTGACATTTTATTTGATGCGGCAACGCTGGTGAACACTTCTTTGATCTGTTCATCGGTAATGATGACGCTGTTCTTGGTTGCTTCCTGGAGCTGAATACGTTCAGAAATAAGCTCCTCAATCACCTTTTTACGCAAGGCATCAGAAGCGGGTTGGCGTGTTGTGACCGACAGCAGGCGCATACGCTGGGTGACGTCATAATTGGTGATGGGCTCATCATTCACCAGCACGACTATTGACTGCTCGTTCTGTGCATGAGCAGGCAAGGTGCTGTGCAGACTAAAGTACACAAAACTGATTAAGACGAGGAACCAGACTCTGCTGCGCATATTCAATTGCATGGCGGATCTGTGGGTTGCTGTCATTTATGTTCAGGCCGATCACGGGCCAGCGTCATTGCTTATCTGGCAAAAGCGGGCAGCCCCGTCCTAGAGAGGGCTAACATCGTAGGCACCCAGATGCTTGAACTCGAAACGGACCATGACGGAGCTGTTTGGCGTGATATCACGGTCACGGATGAAGGATTCGGAATAGGTGACCGAAAGCGCGAAACAATCGTCGGCATATTTGAGGCCCAGGCTGTCATTGATGCGCTGATCGTTGGCAAGGTCATAACGGGTATGGCCGAACACCGACCAGTATTTTGCGAGTTGCAAGCTCGCTGATCCTTGAATTTCCTCGCGCTGCGCTGTTATGCCAAGCCCGGGCTGGGCATCAATATTCGCGTAAACGACGGAACCGGTTGCGGGTCCATAATTGGCGGATGCAGTCAGATCCGTCCTCTTCAGGTCAAAATCATCCTTGTCAAACCGGCCTTGTCCAATAAATCTGAAATACTGCAACGGCTGGATATACAGCCCCGCGACGTAATCGGATGCATCATTTTCAAGGCCACTGCCGGCCTGGAAGTCATTGTCGCCGGCCACCTGGTAGCTCTGTCCGACCACGGCTCGAACATATCCACCATTGTAGCGCTGCAGTGTGTAGCGAAGTCCAAGATTGGCGCGCGTGCCGCCCTCCATAAGGTCGTATCCGGAGAACTTGTCGATATCGAACAGCAATGTGTCGTCGAAGACGAGACTGCGTGCATCCTCGTTCGGAATGTCGGTGACATTATCCGCATTGGGCCTGGCGATGATCTGGGCAATTGGTTCCAGGATATGCGCCGCGTTTGCCGTGTGCTGCACGAACGGATAGCGATATTCAGCGCCACCCGTCACCATCCCGCGGGTCGTGTCGCCGCCGGTGTGGGTGATGCCCGTCACCTGGTCAGTAAAGGTATCCGAGACATGGTAGAGGTCGCCGCGGGCGGAGACAAAGGGCGTGATGATCTGCCCACGTTTGTCGATAATTTGTTTGCGCCATTTGATCTCTGTAATGAGCCTCGATGAATCCGCACCACCATCATCCCGGTTGAGGCTCATGACGTTGGTGTCAAAGCTCAACTCGCCGCCCATTACAGGATCGGAGAAAATGTAATTGTAGTCGATGACAGGAAAGACCTGTGATTCAGAGGTGGATGTGTCGTCGAAGGACAGTCCGCCAAAATGATACAGCCTTGCGTCGAAATAATTCCGGTCACGCTGTCCCTTGAGATACACCTCGGAGACGCGATCCGTGGTCAGAATATTGTCGATATCGTAGAACCGGCGGAATGTGTCATCCGTTTCCGCTGTTATATCCCAGCCCCAGTTCCAGTACTGGTTGAGGTCAAATTCACCTTCGGAATCGATCGACCCCCGGAAACCGTCGTTGCTGGTAGTGAAGGTTCCCTTGTCGTCGGTTTGGTCAATGCCGGCGATGTTGACATTGTAGCGGCCATTTTTCGTGCGGTGCCGCCAATTGCCTTTAAGCAGCAGACCACGCTTGGATGTGTACATCGGCGAGAAGGTGAAGTCGTAATTGGGCGCCAAGGCGAAATAGTAGGGGGTCTCGACGATGGTTCCCAGATCTTCAGAGCTGCCATAACTCGGGATCAGGAAGCCGGATTTGCGTTTCACGGACGGGTCGGCGTGCTTGAAGTAGGGCACTTTCATCACCGGGATGCCGAACATCTCGAATGTCGCATTTTTGTATTCGATCGTGGCTTCAGATTTTTTATGGATGATCTTCTTGGCTTTGATACGCCATGAGGGAGCTTTGTCGGGATTGTCCTCGCATGGTTTGCAGGGCGTGAAGACGGCCTGCTCGAATACGGTTGTATCGCCTTTTTCGCGGACGGCGCGCGCTGCGGCGATGCGGACATCCTGCTCGGTCACGATTTTCAGTGACTGGATAAATCCATCACGGAAGTCATCGGTAAGCGTAATCCGGTTGGTGTTAATCAGGGCGCCGTTCGGTTCCTTGATGCGGACGCTGCCCTCCGCTTTCAGGATATTGTTTCCGCGTTCGTAAATCACTTGATCGGCCAGCAATGTGTAGTTGTTGTAATAGATTTCCACATTGCCCCGGGCGATGACCCTGTTGTTCTGATTGTCATAGATCATCTGGTCGGCCTGCAGCAGCATGGGCAGGCTCGAGTCCGTTCGGTTTACCGATTCGAACTGA
>JAJFHP010000002.1 GCA_021775555.1 Hyphomicrobiales bacterium
TGCCTGCCGCTCGATGCGGCCGTGCAATAATTTCCACTGTCATAAAACTGTTACGCAAACGCCATAAATCCTAAGCACCGGGCTCCTAAAGAGATCGTGCTGGCGCTCAATACGGACGCGCCGGACGTAACCACAGGAGAGAGTTCAAGATGAATGGCATATTGAAAATATCATCCTTTTTCGCAGCCAGTGCACTGGTACTGGCCGCAGCCTCATCCCCGGCTGCAGCGCGCGACCAGATCAGCATTGTCGGCTCATCAACCGTATTTCCCTTCGCGACCACCGTTGCGGAGCGGTTCGGCAAATCCACCAAGTTCAAAACCCCCGTTGTCGAGAGCACAGGCTCGGGCGGCGGCTTGAAGCTGTTTTGCGCCGGCTCGGGCGACAAGCACCCGGACATCACCAATACCTCGCGCAGGATCAAGAAATCCGAAGTGAACAAATGCGCCACCAACGGCATCAAGGATATCGTCGAGGTCAAGATCGGCTATGACGGCATCGTGCTCGCCAACTCCAAGAAGACCGCTCCGGTCAAACTGACCTTGAAGGATGTGTTTCTGGCTCTGGCCAAGAATGTTCCAGCCGGTGACGGCAAGACACAGCCCAATCCCTACAAGACCTGGAACCTGGTGAATTCATCCCTTCCCAACGTGAAGATCGAAGTGCTTGGTCCCCCGCCCACCTCCGGCACGCGCGACGCTTTCGTCGAGCTGGCCATGGAAGGCGGCTGCAAGTCCTTCAAGTGGATCAAGGCCATGAAGAAGGCCGACAAGAAGGCCTACAAGGCTTTGTGCCACACGATCCGTGAAGATGGCGCCTTCATCGAGGCTGGCGAGAATGACAATCTCATCGTCCGCAAGCTTGAGGCCAATCCGAAAGCCTTCGGCATCTTCGGCTTCAGCTTCCTCGACCAGAATGCCGATGTTGTTCAGGGTGCCATGGTCAACGGCAAGGCACCGAGTTTCGAGAATATTTCTGATGGCGCCTATCCGGTTTCACGTGCGCTGTATTTCTACGTGAAGAAAGACCAGCTCGGTAAAGTTCCCGGCATCGAGAATTACCTGGCCGAGTTCACCAGCGACCGCGCCTGGGGCGAAGAGGGATATCTGACTGAGAAGGGCCTCATCCCCATGTCCGTTAGCGAGCGCAAAGACTGGGCATCGAAGGTCATGTCTCTGCAGAACCTGTCTATGTAAGTTGGACACACACGCATCATGAGCATCGCCGAGCAACCAGTGTTTGATGTCACGTCCCGGCGCGGCTCGAGACTTGGGGGGCAGGCGATCCGGATACTCCAGATCGCCTGTTCTCTTGTTGCCGTTCTGACCACGGTCGGCATCGTCCTGTCTCTTGCCTTCGAAGCCCTTCGCTTTTATGAAAAAGTCCCGGTTCAGGATTTCCTGTTCGGTCTGGAATGGAGCCCGCAGACAGCGATCCGTTCCGATCAGGTTGGTGCGGAGGGGAGCTTCGGGGCAATCCCGCTTATCACCGGAACGTTGCTGATCAGCGCCATCGCCATGGCCGTCGCGACGCCTTTGGGGCTCGCTTCCGCCATCTACCTGGCGGAGTATGCCGGCTCGCGGGCGCGGGGACTGATCAAGCCGGCGCTGGAGATTCTGGCCGGTATCCCGACGGTTGTTTACGGCTTCTTCGCGGCTCTTGTTATAGCCCCGTCAATCCGCATGACGGGCACGGAACTTGGTCTTGAGGTGGCATCGGAAAGCGCGCTGGCGGCGGGCCTGGCCATGGGCATCATGATCGTGCCGCTTATTTCATCCCTGTCCGATGACGTGATCAACGCCGTACCACAGGCGCTGCGCGACGCCTCTTACGGGCTGGGGGCGACATCCTCAGAGACGATCAGAAAAGTCGTTCTGCCCGCCGCAATTCCCGGCATCGCGGCAAGCCTGATGCTCGCCACCTCGCGGGCAATCGGAGAGACCATGATCGTCGTCATGGCTGCGGGACTTTCAGCCAATCTCACGGCCAATCCGCTGGCGGCGGTTACCACGATCACCGTGCAGATTGTGTCTCTGCTCACGGGCGATCAGGAGTTCGACAGCGCCAAGACCCTGTCGGCTTTTGCGCTCGGGTTGCTGCTGTTCATGCTGACGCTGCTGCTCAATGTGGCGGCGCTGCGCATCGTGAAACACTTTCGTGAACAATATGACTGATATCATCAAAGCCTCGCTCCCCGGACTGCCGCGCAGGCACGCCGCTGAGCGGCGTTTCCAGCTTTATGGAAAGCTCGCCATCACGCTGGCTCTTGGGTTTCTGGTGGTCATGATCGGCATGATCGGCGTCAGCAGCATCGGGGCTTTTACCCAGACGCAAATCGCATTGAGCATCAACTTCGATGCGGACAGCCTGGACCCTGACGGCACGCTCGATCCGGCTACGCTCGCCCAGGCCAATTACGGTTCGCTGGTAAAAGCCGCACTGCGAGAGGCGTTCCCGCAAGTCAAAGGACGGCGGGACATGCGCAAGCTCTACGGGCTGGTGAGTTCAGACGCAGAATTTACCCTGCAGAACAAAGTGGCGGAAAACCCCGCTCTCGTCGGCACAACGGGCAAATTCTGGTTTGTGGCTTCCGATGATGTCGACCAGCTTGCCAAAGGCAATATCGACGCCTCGTTGCCCGAAACCTCCCGGCGCATCTCGGACAAGGAATTGGGCTGGGTGGAGCAGCTTCGTACCAGCGGTGACGTTCAGCGCGTGGCGAATGTCTCTTTCTTCACCAGCGGGGATTCCCGCGAGCCGGAGCTTGCCGGCATCCTGAGCGCGGTCGTGGGCTCGGCGCTCTCTCTGCTCGTGTGCTTCGTCCTGTCCTTCCCCATCGGCATCATGGCGGCGATCTATCTGGAAGAGTTCGCCCCCAGGGGCAGATGGAGCGATCTCATCGAGATCAATATTAATAATCTTGCCGCCGTTCCTTCCATCGTGTTCGGCCTGCTGGGTTTGGCGATTTTGCTGAATACGTTCGGCCTGCCGCGCTCAACGCCGCTCGTGGGCGGCATGGTGCTGGCGCTGATGACCCTGCCCACCATTATCATCGCGTCTCGGGCATCTTTGCGCGCAGTGCCGCCGTCAATTCGCGAGGCCGCGCTGGCAGTCGGCGCGAGTGAGGTGCAGACGGCGTTCCACCACGTCGCGCCGCTCGCGTTGCCGGGCATGTTGACGGGAGCCATCGTCGGAATGGCCCGTGCGCTTGGCGATACCGCGCCATTGCTGATGATCGGCATGGTGGCTTTTATCGTCGATATACCGGCGAGCATCCTGGAGCCGGCGACAGCGCTGCCGGTGCAGGTATTCCTGTGGGCCGACAGCCCGGAGCGGGCGTTTCTGGAGAAGACATCGGCGGCGATTATGGTTTTGCTGCTGTTTCTGGTGTTGATGAATTTGGCAGCCGTGCTGTTGCGCAAGAAGTATGAGCGCCGTTTTTAGTGAGGAATATGATGTCCGCATATGCATTACAGGAAGCCGACACCGAAGTGATGGCTGCTGCAAAACCGGAAACCGAGCCGCTGATCGCGGCGCGCAATGTGAATGTTTTTTATGGGGACAAACAGGCGCTTTTCGATATCTGCCTCGATGTTCCGGAAAAACAGGTGACCTCGCTGATCGGACCTTCCGGGTGCGGAAAGACGACGTTCCTGAGGTGCCTGAACCGGATGAACGACCTGATTGATATCTGCCGCGTCACCGGCGATATCACCATCGGGGGAAAGAATATCTATGACCCGGATGTGGATGTCGTGGCCCTGCGTGCACAGGTCGGGATGGTGTTCCAGAAACCCAATCCCTTTCCGAAATCCATCTTCGAGAATGTGGCCTATGGCCTGCGGATAAACGGCCTGGTGGATTCAAAGGGGGAATTGAAGGACGCCGTGGAGCGCGCCCTGACGCAGGCCGGTCTGATTGACGAGGTCCATGACCGTCTCGAAGCGCCGGGCACAAGCCTTTCCGGCGGCCAGCAGCAGCGCCTATGTATTGCGCGCGCCATCGCCGTCGAACCAAAGGTGATATTAATGGATGAGCCCTGTTCGGCGCTCGACCCCATCGCCACGGCAAGGATTGAAGAGCTGATTGACAGCTTGCGCGAGAAGTTCACGATTATCATCGTGACCCACTCCATGCAGCAGGCCGCGCGCGTCTCCCAGCAGACGGCCTTTTTTCATCTGGGCTATCTCGTCGAATATGGCGCGACCGATACCATATTTACCGCACCGAGCGACGAGCGCACGGAAAGCTATATCACTGGCCGTATAGGTTAGGAGACAGGACATGGATCAGGAACATATCGTCAAGTCCTTCGACCAGGACCTTAATCAGATCGAGAGCCTCATCATCGAAATGGGTGGTCTTGTCGAGGCCCAGATAACGGATGCGGCCACCGCACTGAAACGGCGCGATGTGGAACTTGGCGGCAAGGTCATCTCCGGCGACAAGCGGATCGATGCGCTGGAGTCGGATATTGACCAAGCTGTCGTGCGTATTCTGGCGCAACGCCAGCCCATGGCCCAGGATTTGCGCGCCGTCGTGGTGGCTCCAAAAATCGCATCCAATCTGGAGCGTATCGGCGACTATGCGAAAAACATCGCCAAGCGCACCAGCGTTCTGGCCAAGACGGAGCCGATCGGTTCGTCGGCTGGTACCATCAAACGCATGTGCGCATTGGTGCAGGACATGGTGAAAGACGTCCTCAATGCCTATGTGAGCCGAAATGCGGAAACGGCGGATGATGTGCGTATGCGCGATGAAGAAGTCGACCAGATGCACAACACGCTGTTCCGGGAGTTGCTGACCTACATGATGGAAGACCCGCGCGCGATTTCGCCTTGCATGCATCTGCTGTTCATCGCCAAGAATGTCGAGCGGATGGGAGACCACACCACGAGCATCGCCGAACAGGTGCATTATATGGTCAGCGGTGAAATTTTCGACGAGGAACGCCCCAAGAGCGATACAACCAGCACCACATTCATTGAACCCGACGCTGCAGAATAGCTGCCCAAGACCAAGCGAGATAGCAAATGGCAACCGCCACAGACCCTCTTGTCCTGATCGTTGAAGACGAACCGGCGCAGCTGGAAGTGCTGACCTATAATCTCGGCTCGGAAGGCTTCCGGCTTGCTCATGCAAGCGACGGGGAAGAAGCGCTTTTGCTAACGCAGGAAACGCAGCCCGATCTGATTATTCTCGACTGGATGCTGCCGAATGTGTCCGGCATCGAGGTTTGCCGCCGCCTCAGGGCGCGGCCCGAGACAAAGCAGATTCCGATTATCATGCTGACCGCGCGCGGTGAAGAAACCGACCGCGTGCGCGGGCTTGAAACCGGT
>JAJFHP010000011.1 GCA_021775555.1 Hyphomicrobiales bacterium
GGTGTACGGGGAGGTTGTAATGCGTTCCTTGGCCACCGCTGTTTTTGCGCTGATCATACTGGCTTATTCGGTGCCCGCGTCCGCGCAGGCGCTCGACGCCCGGTTCTCGACACCGGACCGTCTCATGCAATGGATCACCGAATATCGCAACAAGCCGCAACCTTACAGCGTGCCCAAAGCTGTGCATGCCATGCGCGATCATGGATTAATCAAAAACCCTGACAAGGCCGGTCTTCTGATCGGGTTTATTGCGGGTGTCCTGGGCTCCAATCAGCCCAAGGCCGAAAAGCTGATCAAGCGCATGTTCCCGATGCCGCCCAAAGAGCAGGGCGTCATCATCAGGGCGATTGCCTATTCAGGATTACCGGAGTGGCCGATGTTGCTCTCCAAATTCGAGAAGCAGATGCCGCTGCGCAAACCGCTGATAAATGAATTTATTACCGGTAAGAAAAAAACACTCGATGAAATGAGTGTTGACCAGGGACCCTACGTGCTCGACACGCTGTGGGGATATTATGCAGCCACCGGGTATCACGCGCCGGTCCTGCGGATCATTTCCGCTTTGCCCTGGTCGAACGATGTTCGGGGCACTTCCAGGTTTTCCTGGTCTAAAGTGCGTGCGGCCTTCAATGACGAAGAAGGACGCGATGCGGTGAACAAGATTTCCGCCGGCTATATGGCGAAATGGACACTCACCGCCAATGCGGAACGCGACCGCTCTCTCCTGGCGCTGTACAAGATGGAACTTAAATATCAGCCACCGGAAGTGTCCGAGCCATTGAAGGAAGTTATAGACGCGGCAGAGAAGTTCGAGGCTGACCGTGTACGTACTCACGCGCGTGCGGCCATTGAGAAAGTGAAAGCCAAGCACCCCGGCGATGCCGAGTGGACGCGCAACACTTATGCCGGCTCCATCGCGATCGCTACCGGTTGCGTCGTAGCCAGCGCTACGGGTTTCCCGGGCTTCGCCGTACCTTGCGTGGTGGGCGGTGCGCTTTATTCGGGTGCGGTCAAACTCTGGAATACCGCGCGCTAGACCAGGTTTAGTCAGGTTTGCCTGGTGGCGCCCGGGCGGGCGCTATGCATCTCGCATATTGTCTCTTTATGTGATTTGAGTATTGTCGCGCATCGCGAGGAGGCTCTTATGACGCGCAAATTTTATACCTTCGATGTTTTCACTGACACCCGCTTTGCTGGCAATCCGCTTGCAATTGTGTCTGATGGGAACGGTCTCGACACCGGCCAGATGCAGACGATTGCCAGTGAGTTCAATCTGTCGGAAACCGTATTCATTCTGCCGCCCGAGAATGAGGCGCACAGCGCCAGGGTGCGTATTTTCACACCAGGGCGCGAATTGCCGTTCGCCGGACATCCGACCGTGGGTACGGCCATTTTTCTGGCACAGCAGAAGATTATCGGCTCCGATCGCGAGGAAGACTCCATCATCGTGCTGGAGGAGGGGGTGGGCCCGGTGCGCGTGGGGGTGAGTTTGAAGCCGGGCAAAGCGTCTTTTGCCGAATTCGATGTTCCCGTGTTGCCTGAGGATGTGGGAGAGGCTGCGCCGAATGACCGGCTGGCTGCGGCGCTTGGCCTGTCGCCAAACGAGATCGGTTTTGAGAATCACAGGGCTACGCAATTTTCATCCGGAGTGAGCTTTACCTTTGTTCCCGTGTCTGACCTCGAGGCCATTGGCCGTGCCACGCCGCAAATCCAGCATTGGCGTGAAGCGTTTGGTGACCACGACCACCCAAACGCGTTTGTGTATTGCCGGCAAACGATCCACAAGGATTCTGCTTTCCATGCCCGTATGTTTGCCCCGACCATGGGAATCCCCGAAGACCCGGCAACTGGAAGCGCAGCCGCGGCATTCGCAGGCGTAGTCTTCAGGTTCGATGATCCGCCCGATGGCGTGCATACCGGTATCATCGAGCAGGGCTATGAGATGGGCCGGGCCAGTAACATTTTCCAGGAACTGGAAGTGGAAGCAGGCAAGCTCACCAAGGTGCGCATCGGTGGCCATGCCGTCCCGGTCATGGAAGGTGAGTTGGAGGATTGAGAACCCTATTGCGCTTGCGCTCTTTGCAGCGGCGCACTAGGTTTCACAGCGTAGCTTTTGGTTAATGGCGCGTTAAGGACTGAATGTTCTAATTTTGGAAATGGTCCAAAATGCGCTGACACCTGATATCTCAGTCAGAAGATATTCAGGCAAAGAGTTTAGATGAGACAGCTGTCATGAAACAGCACAGGCCATATCAGCCCAGGGCGAAATCAGCCCGACTGGACCGCCAGAATGAGGCGGCGATCAAGGCTGCGTATATGGTTCTCATCGCCGGCCTCCTTATCGGCCAGCTTCTCCTCCTTATCAGCCCCTGAGCTCCGGCGGCCCTGCGATTAAGAGCAGGGCAGGATTTCAGGGGATGACATCAAAGAAAAGCCAAACCGATTAACACCCCGAATTCCGTCTTGAACGGATCGGAGGAACAGCAGGACCGGAACAATGAGTTCAAAGAAGAAATCCCAAAAGGCGCCCAAGGGTCGATCAGACTCTGATCGCGTCGTTATTTTCGACACCACATTGCGGGACGGTGAACAGTCTCCCGGAGCATCCATGACGCTGGAGGAAAAACTCCAGGTTGCCGAGGTGCTCGATGAAATGGGCGTCGATATTATTGAAGCGGGTTTCCCGATTGCATCTAATGGAGACTTCGAGTCGGTCTCCGAGGTCGCGAAAATTGCAAAGAATGCGGTGGTCGCAGGTCTCGCCCGTGCCGGGAACAAGGATATCGACCGGGCCGGAGAGGCGGTGAAACACGCCAAGCGGCCGCGTATTCATACTTTCATTTCCACCTCTCCGGTGCATATGAAATACAAGCTCCAGATGGAGCCGTCAGAGGTGCTGGATGCCGTGACATCAAGCGTGCAGCGCGCTCGCAGCTTCACAAGTGACGTGGAATGGTCCGCTGAAGATGCCACGCGCACCGACCATGATTTTCTGTGCCGGTGTGTCGAGGCAGCCATCAAGGCTGGGGCCACGACCATCAACATTCCCGATACGGTGGGCTACACGGTGCCTGATGAACATTTTAGTTTGTTCGCAATGCTCATTGAAAAGGTTCCGGGCGCTGATGATGTAGTGTTCTCAACCCATTGTCATAACGATCTGGGGCTGGCTGTCGCCAACTCCTTGGCGGGCGTGAGGGCAGGTGCGCGCCAGGTCGAATGCACCATCAATGGCATGGGTGAGCGCGCTGGCAATGCTGCGCTTGAGGAAATTGTCATGGCGATGAACGTGCGCAACGACGTCATTCCGTACTGGACCAATATTGATTCTGAAATGATCGTCCGGGCATCAAAGCTGGTATCCGGTGTCACCGCGTTCCCGGTCCAGTACAACAAGGCGATTGTCGGCAAGAATGCGTTTGCGCATGAATCCGGTATCCATCAGGACGGTATGCTGAAAAACAATCAGACATACGAGATCATGACACCGGAGAGTGTTGGTCTGAAAGAATCCTCCCTCGTGATGGGCAAGCATTCAGGTCGTCACGCTTTCCGCGAGAAGATCAAGGAACTGGGCTACGAGATCGGCGAGAATGCCTTCCAGGATGCGTTCGTGCGCTTCAAGGACTTGGCCGATAAGAAGAAGCATGTGTTCGACGAGGATATTGAGGCTCTGGTCGACGATGAGATGGCCCAGGCGGATGAACGCATCAAGGTCATTTCGCTAACTGTCATCGCCGGCACAGGCGGTCCCCAGAAGGCTACAATGACGTTGGAGGTGGATGGCACCCATCACACCAGTGAAGCCAAGGGTGATGGACCGGTTGACGCCATCTTCAATGCCATCAAGGACATCGTGCCCCATGAAGCGCGGCTGCCGCTCTACCAGGTGCATGCGGTAACCGAGGGCACAGACGCCCAGGCCGAGGTCAGTGTACGGCTTGAAGAAGATGGCAAGACGGTCATTGGCCGTGGCGCCGATACCGATACGATGGTCGCCTCGGCACGCGCATATGTTAGTGCGCTCAATAAATTGCGCGTTAAACGCGAGAAGACGGCTCCGGGAAGTATGTTTGCGTCCTAGCCGTACAAAAAATATTTGTGGTGCATGTTTGCACGACATTTGTTAACGGCCGGGGTCTGTGTCCCGGCCGTTTTTTTTTGGACATTCGGCGGTCTAGACCCATGTGCTGACATGCCGGGATAACGCACTTTTGACAAGACAGGGGCTTCATCACTTATCGCGCGTCAACCTTAACAGGAATTGGGGCGGCTAAATGTGAGTGTTGCATTGCCCGGGCCGGAAAAATGCCTCAAGATACACTCTGTTCCTGAGCAACTGCGGAACTTCGAGAGCGGCGTCAAAGAGCGACTCCGCAACGACAAATTCGCAAGCGTTCAAATTAGAGTAGCGTAACGGGAGGGGCGTTTCCCGATGTTTTCTGGTATTGTCGGTGCCATATCCAATGATATGGCGATCGATCTCGGAACTGCAAATACCCTGGTATATGTACCAGGACGAGGCATCGTTCTGGAAGAACCTTCCGTTGTGGCATTCTCAAATGATGAGGGTGCTCAAAGAATTATTGCTGTCGGCCATGAAGCAAAAGCGATGCTCGGCCGAACCCCCGATACAGTACGGACTGTGCAGCCGATGCGCGACGGCGTTATCGCCGACTTCGTTGCGGCGGAGGAAATGATCAAACATTTCATTCGCAAGGTGCATAACAGGCGCACGCTCACCAGTCCGAAAATCATGATTTGTGTCCCGGCAGATGCAACGCCGGTGGAGCGCCGCGCCGTTCATGAAGCTGCACTGTCAGCGGGCGCACGCAAGATCTATCTCATACAGGAGCCTGTAGCGGCCGCCATTGGTATTGGCCTGCCAATCTCTAAACCGCGCGGCTCGATGGTCGTCGATATTGGCGGCGGGACCACGGATATTGCGGTGATCTCGCTTGGCGGTGTCATTTATTCCCGCTCGATTCGCACTGCCGGAAATGCTTTCGACGATTCGATCGTCAACCATATTCGCCACCAGCATCATCTGCTGATCGGCCAAACCAATGCCGAGAAAATCAAAATTGAGGCAGGGACCGCCATTGCGAGGGCCAACGGCAAGGTCATCGAGATTCATATCAAGGGCCGTGATCTGAAAAAAGGCATACCCAACCAGATTACTCTGGGCCCGGCTGATATCGCGGAAGCCTTATCCACGCCACTGGCGCGCATAGCCGATGGCGTCAAGCTTGCTCTGGAGCAGATTGAGCCGGAACTGGCTGCGGATATTTACGAGGCAGGCATTCACCTGACCGGTGGCGGTGCGCTGCTCGACAAGATCAGCACCAAGCTCTCACGTGAGACGGGAGTGAAATATATTACGCCGGAAGATCCTCTTCGCTGTGTTGCAATCGGGACCGGTCGGGCTCTGGAACAGTTGGACGATATCAAGGATTTACTGGCGCATGTACAATGATGTCTGCAATCATTCCCAGGACGGGAGGAGAAGCGGGCAAGAAATTTATCTGGAGCGTATTTCACGAAGTTGATTGCGCCGGGATTGGAAGCGCGGTTTCGCGCTAGTCGAGTGAGTGGTTATGCGTAGCAGAAAATCTGCAATCAAGCCGTATGGCCGGAAGAAGGCACCAATAGGCGGGTGGCTGCTCTTCACGCTCTATTTCGTTTGTCTGATACTCCTGATTTTTTCACGTCTTGAGAATGATCATATCCGTGATGTGCGCGGTTTGTTCGCAGATCTCGCATCGCCAGTGCTGCAGGCCGCATCGCAGCCGGCAATGTATGCGCGTCGCTCCAAGGAGCAACTGGTCGATTATCTTGACCTGTTCCACGAACTTGATCGCCTCAAGGAAGAAAACCAGAAAATGAAGCATTACCAGTGGCAGGCGCAGCGCCTTGAGCGGCGCCTTACACAACTGCGTGCCCTGCTTAACGCGGTTGAGGAGCCGGCGCTGAAATACACCACCGGTCATGTAATCGCGGATGCTCGTGGGCCCTTCGCACGCTCCGTACTCATAAACATCGGTAGCACTCAAGGCAGCCGGGAAGGGTATGCAGTTATCAATGGCGACGGGTTTGTCGGGAGGGTTGTCCATTCGGGTAAAAATGCCTCGCGCGCGATACTGGTCAATGACTTGAACAGCCGCATTCCCGTCCTTGTCGGTCCGGCAGCGGTGCGCGCTGTGCTTGTTGGCGACAACAGCGCCAATCCGCGGCTGGAATTTTTACCCAACAGCACCAAGGTTTTCGAAGGAGATGAGGTGTCCACATCCGGCCATGGTGGACTGTTGCCGCGTGGATTGCGGATTGGTCTGGTCACTCCAGGCCCTAACAAGGTGTACCGGGTCAACCCGCACGCAACCCTCAGTGAACTGGAATATGTCAGCGTGCTGTTCTTTGATTCACCCGTCGTGGTCGCACGTGAGGCGCCACATCCGGGCAAAAAGCAGGCTGTCTCGGCGCACCGTGAGACAGACCAAGGGAAAAACGTGCAAAGGCGTAAAAAAAGACACGCCAAAGCCAGAACGCAGACGCAAGCGCGCTAACGCGTTTTGCAGTCTGGGGAGAAACCAAGTTTGACCAAAGGGATCATGCCAAGCCTCGTTCTGTTGCTAGCGGTTTTCGTTGCTGCGGTGCCATGGGCGTTGCCGAGCGAGGCAAGCTTCATCCTGCCACTGTTCCTGATCATCTTCGTATTTGTACTCACCCTGCAGCGCCAGCGGGTTCTACCGAGCCTGTCCGTATTCATCGCAGGTTTGCTGATGGATATTCTAACCGCCGGCCCGCTCGGATACTGGGCCATCATATTCCTGCTCACCCATACGCTCGCCGCTATATATTCGAAGCGGGAGTCTCATCCCGGATTTGGCAAACTCTGGCTTGTATTCGCTGCAACTGCTGTGGTGGCCTCCTTCTCCGGGTGGGCGCTTGCATCGCTCTATTTTGTCCGGGTGATTGACTGGCAGCCCATGCTGATTGGAAGCGCCGTGACTGTCGCCTTGTTCCCTCTAGTGGCATGGCCCATGCGCCGTTCTCTCGGTCTCGTGCCGGCTGGCATGTTCGCCAGGTGGGGTTGAGTCATGGCGGAATCTGAACATCACAAACGTCAGAAACGCAGGTTTACCCGCCGTGTTCTGATGTTGGGCGCAAGCCAGGTCGGCCTGTTCGGCCTGCTCGGCTGGAGGCTAAGGCAGCTTCAGGTTCTCGAGGCGCCGAAATATACTCTGCTGGCGGAAGAGAACCGTATTAATATCCAGCTTCTGGCGCCGAGCAGGGGGTTGATCTTTGATCGCTTCGGCAAGCCGATGGCAACCAATACCGATAGCATGCGGGTTTTTATCGTACCCGAATTGTCCACGAATATCAGGGATTCTCTCGACAGGCTCGGGCGGGTCATCTCGATACCCGGCAAGGTGCGTGCCCGCGTGCTTCGTCTGGCCAGCAGGCAAAGCCCCTATATTCCTATTGTCGTTGACGACACGCTCAGCTGGCGGAAATTCGCGCAGGTGAACGTATTAGCCCCCGGTCTGCCAGGCGTTCAGACAGATATCCTTTCAGTGCGCAAGTATCACGGCGGCAGCGATATGGCGCATATCGTTGGGTATGTTGGTGCGGCGAACAAGGTGGAGGTCAACGAACATCCGGTGACGCGCCTGCCGGGCTTCCGGGTCGGAAAAAGTGGTGTGGAACGAGGGTTTGAACTCAAATTGCGTGGGAAGGCTGGCGTCATAAAGCTCGAGGTCGACGCACGCGGCCACGCGATCCGAAAACTGGAGACTCTCGACAGTCAGCAAGGGCGTGAACTGGTCCTGACCATAGATCAGGAAATCCAGCGCAAGGCGATGGAACGGCTGAAGGATGAGCGCAGGGCTGCTGTCGTGGCGCTCGATGTACGCACGGGTGAGATAATCGCCATGGCATCCACCCCGAGTTACGACCCCAATGCCATCATAGAAGGGCTGAAGGAGGGGGCATGGGATAACATGGCCAATGCCGAGGATGATCCCTTCACCAACAAGGCCATACGCGGCCAGTATCCGCCCGGTTCGACTTTCAAGATGGTGACAGCACTCGCAGGACTTGAGGATGACGCTATCGATCTCAAGTCGAAATTTCGCTGTTATGGCGGCTATTCCTATTCGAATGCCTATTTCGGCTGCTGGCGACGGGGCGGACACGGTGCGGTGGATGTGCGCAAGGCGATCAAGCAGTCTTGCGACGTGTTCTTTTATAATGTGGCCGAGCGTATCGGTATCACCAAGCTCTCAGCAATGGGGCACAAGCTGGGTCTTGGTCAGACTTATGAGTTCGGCCTGCCACTACAAAAACCCGGTGTCATGCCAACTCCGGGATGGAAACGCGCCACCCTCGGCAAGCCCTGGTATGGTGGTGAAACGATCATCGCCGGTATTGGGCAGGGATTTGTTCTCACCACGCCACTGCAGCTTGCCGTGATGACAGCGCGCATTGCGACGGGTCGCGAAGTCATACCTCGTATCGTGCGTCCCTACCCGGACGAAAAAATTGAAGAGCCGAAGCCCCTGGATATCAAGCCTGAGCATTTGGCGATTGTGCGCGAGGGTATGTGGGCGGTTGTCAATGAAGGCGGTGGCACGGCAGGTCGCGCGCGCATCCCTATTGCGGGTGTCGAAATGGCCGGCAAGACGGGAACCTCTCAGGTGAACACGGCATCCAGTGGACGCAGCAGCAGTGGGCTTAAATGGGAACAGCGCGATCACGGTCTGTTTGTGGGTTTCGCCCCGGCGGACAATCCGCGCTACGCAGTGGCGGCTATCGTTGAACATGGCGGCAGCGGATCACGAGCCGCTTCACCGGTCGTTCGCGATGTCATGACTGCATTGATTGAACGCGATCCGGTGTCAAAACCGACTTATGTTGCGCGCGATGGATACCGTCAGACGGCTGGCGACAAGCGCCGTCCGGGTGAAGGCTGACATGTTTTCCGGTCCTCTCGAAACACCAAGATTGAGCTTTGGCGAGAAGCTTCTCGCCTTCAACTGGGTCTTTATCGTCCTCATAACCTCGCTTGTATGCGTTGGTGCGGCAGCGCTGTATTCGGTCGCAGGCGGGTCACTGGATCCATGGGCGGAAACCCACGTCATTCGTTATTGCCTCGGGTTGGGGTTGCTGTTCCTGGTCGCCCTCACAGACATCAAGCTCTGGATGCGGCTAGCCTATCCGGTTTACCTGGCGGCTCTGCTTATGCTGATTGCAGTCCCAATATTGGGGGTGGATTCAGGCGGGGCGCAACGCTGGCTGCAGTTGGGCAGTATTACTTTCCAGCCAGCCGAACTCATGAAAGTGGCGCTGGTTCTTGCGCTTGCCCGGTATTACGAATGGCTGCCGCCGAAACATATGTCCAACCCGCTGGCGCTGATTGCGCCCACCGCGATGATCGGAATCCCCGTGGTGCTGGTGGTGTTGCAACCTGATCTGGGTACGGCGGTATTATTTGCGGCCGTGGGGGGAGGGTTGCTTTTCCTTGCCGGTGCCAGCTGGATTTACTTCGTCTTCGGGATTGCCGGGATATTGGGGGCGATACCGTTTATCTGGCATTCCCTGTATGACTATCAAAAAGTCCGGGTCATGACTTTCATCGACCCGGGCAAGGACCCGCTCGGTGCGGGCTATCACATCCTGCAATCGAAAATAGCCCTGGGCTCGGGCGGCGTGACCGGCAAGGGCTATATGCAGGGCACCCAAAGCCAGCTCAATTTCCTGCCAGAGAAACACACCGATTTCATTTTCACCATGTTTGCTGAGGAAATGGGGTTTGTCGGCTCTTTGAGCCTGTTGTCAGTATATTTGCTGGTGCTGCTGGCTATCGTCTATATGGCGCTGCGCTGCCACAGCCAGTTCGCCCGCCTTGTAAGCGCAGGTGTTGGTATCACCATGTTCGTCTACGTGTTTATCAATGTGGCGATGGTCATGGGTCTGGTGCCCGTGGTTGGCGTGCCGTTGCCGCTTGTGTCTTATGGTGGCACTTCGATGATCACCTTGATGTTTGGCTTTGGTCTTGTGCTGAACGCCCATGTGCACCGCAAGACAAAATTCAGACCATACGAAGTTGGCATTATTTGAAGCCATCTCACTGCTTCAACCAAGTCAGACGGGTTCACCAGACTGAACTTGGGCAGAACGGGTCATTTTAACAGCGGCGGTAAATCGGAAAGTGATTTCATCTCGGCTTTGGGTGTCCCCGGCAATCTCTCCGCCGGCTGACCGAACCTGTTGAGATGAGCAACCTGGAAACCAAAATCTGCGGCACCCGCCACGTCCCAGGCATTGGCTGAGACGAAGCAGATTTCATCTCGTGCGACACCCATCCGGTCTACAGCCAATTGATAGACCTTTGAGGACGGTTTGAAGATACCGACATCTTGCACCGACAGCACTTCATCCAGAAGCGGTGCGAGGCCGGATTTTTGCACAGCAGCATCCAGCATGTCAGGCGAGCCGTTCGACAGGATGCCCGTGGCGTTATCCGCCTCCTTCAGCAGTTTCAGCGTCGCTATCGCGTCAGGATATGCATCAAGCGTCAAATAGAGGTCCATCAGGCGCTGGCGTATATCCGGATTGTCGATATTGTGGGCCGCCAGCGCATAGTCCAGACCATCACCTGTAATCTGCCAGAAATCGGTATATTTGCCCATCAGACTGCGTAACCAGGTGTACTGGAGTTGCTTGGCCCGCCACATCTCGGACAGAGATTGAGCCTTTTCACCAAGCTCATCGGCGATCGCAGTTGTTGGTGCATGAATGTCAAAAAGCGTTCCGTAGGCATCAAAAACACAAGCTTTGACGTTCTGGAAATCTGACATGGGTCATCTCCTGATCGAAGCGCTAAGAACTCAATAGGAAAGTTAGTTACGCACAAGCCCGGCGTGAACAGGTGATTTTGCAATAGCACCTGTTTGAGTTTGCATAAGACCGTAGATAGACGGAAATGAGTTGCCTAACCGGTCTGGCTTTTTGCCAGGTGAATTGCGGGCACGTCATCAGTCATAGCTGCGCTGATCATCGATGACCATCCCGTCATTCGGGAGCGAGCCCGGTTCGACAATTTCCACTCGGCCACGGACCTTCAAAATGTCCTGGAGAGAAGCTTCAATGGTCTCCGCAATCGCCTCGCTTGCTTCAGCCTGGACTGTCATCACGTCACGCTCTTCGTCTCGCGATATCACCACTCTGATACGCTGCACTTCAGGATGACTGGCGACGAGCGCTGCCACCTGTTCGGGGCGAATGAACATGCCACGGACTTTTGCTGTTTGATCAGCACGGCCCATCCAGCCCTGGATGCGCATGTTGGTGCGTCCACACGGACTATCACCCGGCACCACAGTTGAAAGATCGCCCGTTGCGAAGCGGATGAGCGGATAATCCTTGTTGAGCGTTGTCACCACAACCTCACCGACCTCACCCGCAGACAATGGATCGCCAGTTCCGGGAGTGACGATTTCAATCAACACGCCTTCCTCGACTATAAGCCCTTCCATTGCCTCTGATTCATAAGCAATGTTTCCAAGATCAGCAGTCGCATAACATTGCCGGCAAGCGATGCCACGATCGCTGTATTCCTGACGCAAAGATGGAAACAGCGCCCCTCCCGACACGGCAGCCTTGGTTATCCTGGCGAGATCGAGTCCCTGTTCTGCGCCGCTGTCGAGAATAGTTTTCAGAAAATCCGGCGTGCCTGCATAAGCCGTCACGCCAATTGCGGAAGCAGCTTGCGCCTGCAATTCGCTTTGTCCGGTGCCCGCCGGAACAACAGCTGCTCCAACTGCTCTTGCCCCATTTTCAAACATCATGCCTGCTGGTGTCAGGTGGTAGGAAAAGCAGTTCTGAACGATGTCTCCCTCGCCGATACCACATGCATGCACAAATCGCGCGGCACGCCACCAATCATGGCCCATCTGACCCGGCTCATAAATCGGACCCGGTGACTGAAAAATCTGGGCGTATTGTGAAACCGGCAATGCGGCAAACCCGCCGAAGGGAGGATTTGCTTTTTGCGATTCCTGAAGTGCTGATTTACGAAGAACCGGCACTCGGGAAAGAGCATCCAGGTCGGTTATTGCAGACGCATCCACGTCTTTAAGATGCTGGGCCAATGCCGGCGCATTGGCTTTGGCGTGGGCAAAAAGGCCTGGCAGTTGTTGCGCCAGATCATCTTTGCGCTGGTCGGCTGAGCGAACTTCCAAATCGTCATAATAATGGGTCATTGGGTTCCCTCTTCGACCCGCCACAAGGGAGAGCCATTCCGATCAGTTGAGCCAGCGCTTGCGCCGGCGGTATGAGCGCACATTGCGAAACGATCTACGACCCTCATCAGATATGCCAAGGTAGAACTCTTTCACATCCGGGTTTTCCCTCAACTCGTCAGCTGGTCCATCCATGACCACTCGTCCGTTCTCGAGAATATAGCCATATTGAGAATATTTAAGCGCCATATTGGTGTTCTGCTCGGCTAGCAGCACGCTCACGCCCTGCTGGGTGTTGAGCAGTTTGACGATCTCGAAGATTTCCTTAACCAGCTGCGGCGCCAGCCCCATGGACGGTTCGTCAAGCAGGATCATCTTCGGCCGTGACATCAGAGCCCGTCCGATAGCGGTCATCTGCTGTTCGCCACCGGAGATATAGCCAGCCAGAGATTTACGTCGTTCCTTCAGCCGTGGGAAATATGTGTAGACGAGTTCCAGATCATCCCTGATTTCTTTCCTGGCGTTGCCGCGCGTGAAGGCACCTGTGAGGAGATTTTCTTCAACGGTGAGATGTTCGAAACAGTGTCTCCCTTCCATCACCTGGATGCAGCCGCGTTTTACAAGATCATTTGTCGAACGCGCATCCACCCTGGCGCCCTTGAACATTATGCTGCCCTTGGTCACCTCTCCACGTTCTGCATGGAGCAGGTTGGAGATGGCCTTGAGTGTCGTTGATTTGCCAGCTCCGTTGGCCCCAAGCAAGGCGACTATGCCGCCCTGTGGCACCTCCAGAGATACACCTTTCAGAACAAGAATAACGTGATCGTATATGACCTCGATATTATTGACTGAAAGGATGGACGGCGGCGTTTCCGCCGCCGTCCCTGGGCTCTTTTTTTCTTGAGCCATGGTCCCTACTATTTGCAATCGCGAGGAGTGATGTTGTTCTCTTTCGCAAACTTCGCGGAATCCTCGTCAATCAGAGGCTGGATTACATCCATGTCCGGGTCATAGAAGTCGGAAACGATCTTCCATGCCTTGCCATCCCACTGCTGGACAGCAACCTTGCGCGGTCCTTCATGGTTGGCACAGGTAATCTTGACCGGAATGGTCAGACCTTCAGCCCCGAGTTCTTTCAGACGGGCCGCGTCAACATCGAGGGCTTCATAGCCATCACGCATCATCGCACCGGTAATCTCCTTGGTGTTATGAATCTTCATGGCTGCCCGGACAGCTTCCGAACCCCACAGCGCGGCCACCAGGCCACGATTGTAGAGCACTTCACCAACACGGTCTTTGAAGTCAGGGTGCGGTGCTTTTCCGGCATCATAGAGATGCTTGAGGATATCCCTGTGGACCTGGAAGTTTTTACCAGGCTGATGGAATGCTCCAGACAGATAGCCCTTGGCTGCTGCCCCGGCGGGTTTCACATCATTTTCCGAACCTGACCACCACACTCCGATGAAATGGTCCATCGGGAAACGGATCGAGGCGGCTTCCTTGATTGCCACCTGGTTCATGACGCCCCAGCCCCACATCAGGATCCAGTCAGGCTTGTCACGGCGAATCTTCAGCCATGTAGCTTTTTGCTCCTGACCCGGATGATCAACTGCCAGAGCTGTAAATTTAAAGCCGTGTTTTTTCGACAGCTCCTCAAGTGTGCGGATCGGTTCCTTGCCATAAGCGGAGTTATGATAAACCAGGGTGATTTTCTTACCCTTGAGCTTGCCCATCCCGCCTTCCTTGTCGCCGATATATTTGACGAGTGCGGAAGCCTGGCTCCAATATGTCGCCGGGAAGTTAAACACCCATTTGAAGATCTTGCCATTGGCCGCGGATGTGCGGCCATAGCCCATGGAGTGGATCGGAATATTGTCGACCGAAGCCTTGGGGATCAGCTGATAGGTGATACCCGTTGAGAGCGGTTGGTATACAAGTGCACCGCTACCTTCCTTCTTGGTCTTCTCGTAACACTCAACACCCTGCTTGGTGTTGTAGGCGGTTTCGCAAGGTACAACCTTGATCTTGACGCCATTGATACCGCCATCGCGCTCATTGAGCATGGTCCAGTAATCGGTCCAGCCATTGGCAAATGGGATACCGTTCGGAGCGTAGGGTCCGGTTCGGTAATCCATCGACGGAATCGTAAGTTCATACGCACTCGCGGAAACTGCCGCGAGAGGCATCGCTACAACTGCTGCTGCAGCCGCTACTAACCAGTTACGCAACTTCATAGTTTTCCTCCCATTTAATTGGTGCGTCTAATAATGTCGGCACCTTGCTTCCAAATTTAACGTGATGGAGCGATAGCCCAATCACCCAGTTCTCCTCCTCAAATGGCCAGCTCCTTGAATTCCGCATTATCCCTAATGCGGGAACGGCCAAAGTCTCAGCTTCTCCTTGATGATTTGCCACAGCCGGGCAAGGCCGTGTGGTTCCACAATCAGGAAGAAGATTATCAGGACCCCGAAGGTCGTGATTTCCAAATGTTTGGCAAACACCGCTGACATACCGAACCAGTCGACCAACAAGTTTTTGAGACCGATTGGCATCAGCACGATAAAACCGGCACCGAGAAACGAACCGAGGATACTGCCGAGTCCGCCAACAATGATCATGAACAGGACCAGGAAGGACTCGTTAATCCCGTATGTTTCTCCCGATTCAGCCGCACCCAGCCAGACGCTGAAAATCAGGGCGCCAGCAACACCGATATAGAACGAGGAAACGGTGAATGCAGTGAGCTTCATCAGGAATGGGCGGATACCGATCAGTTCCGCCGCGATATCCATGTCGCGTATTGCCATCCACATGCGACCAAAGCGGCCACGCACCATATTTTTAGCTGCCAGTGCAAAAACGACGACGATGCTCAAAGTGAATAGATAGCGTACGACCGGATCGGCCTTCTGGGTTGTTACCAGGAAGCCAAGCGCCTCGCGCGGGAACACGTTGATCTGGCCGGTGGCGTTGTAGTTGTAGAACCAGGGCACCTTGTAAAACAGCCAGATGAGAAAGAACTGTGCTGCGAGCGTTGCCACTGCCAGGTAAAAGCCCTTGATGCGCAGGGACGGCAGTCCGAATAAAAGCCCGACGAGCGCTGTCGTCACCCCTGCGCCGCCAAGGACCAGGATCATGTCCAACTCGGGAAAAGACGTCATCAGTTTGAAGGATGAATATCCGCCAACGGCGAGGAAACCTCCCGTCCCGAGGGAAAGTTGACCGCAATAGCCGGTAAGAATATTCAGCCCAAGCGCAGCCAGTGAATAAACCAGAAACGGGATAAGCACCGCATTCGCCCAATAATCATTAATGAAAAACGGCACGGCTAAAAACGCAAATGCAAGGATGGCGATGATACACAAGCGGTCTTGCAAAATCGGGAAGACCGCCTGATCCGCATCGTAACTCGTCTTGAATTGTCCGCTTTCGCGATAAAGCATTCTTTTCTCCTGCGCGTTCAGACGCGCTCGATAATTTTCTCACCGAACAGGCCCTGTGGCCGAAACAATAAAAAGATCAGTGCAAGCACATAGGCAAACCAGTTCTCGGTTGCCGTGAAAATGCCCGGATCGATTTCGAACCAGCGGCCGAATATTGCGACAATCACCTCACCGCCAAAAACTTCAGCCAACTTTTCGCCCACACCGATAATAAGCCCGCCAACAATCGCGCCCGGAATAGATTCAAACCCACCCAGAATGAGAACGGGAAGTGCCTTCAGTGCAATCAGCGAAAGTGAAAACTGGATGCCGGATTTCGCGCCCCATACAACACCCGTCACCAGTGCGACGATGCCGGCCACCGACCAAACGATGATCCAGATGTAGCGGAGGGAAATGCCAACCGACAGGGCAGCCTGATGGTCGTCCGCCACGGCTCGCAGAGCCCGCCCAATACGGGTTTTCTGAAAGAAGGCTGCAAGTACGACAACGAGAACGACCGCGGCAGCGGCGGCTACAAGCTCGATTTTTTCAATATAGAGACCATGGGTATCGAGCAGCCAATCCCAGGCGCCATGGGGCAGGCCCAGATCAATGACCTTCACGTCCGAGCCCCAGATAATATCGCCGGCACCTTCAAATACATAGGACAGTCCGACCATCGCCATGAACAAGATGATATGCTCCTGGTTCACGAGATGTCGCAGTATGAAGCGCTCGATCAAAATGGCGACGATAATCATCACAATGATGGTCAAGGGGATCGCTGCCCATGCCGGAATTGCGAAGGATGGGTTGTCGACATGTGTGAATGGGACAGTTCCACTGAGCAGCCCGACCAGCGTGAGCGCCGCGAAAAGGGCCATAACACCTTGTGAAAAATTGAAAACGCCCGATGCTTTGAATATCAGCACAAAGCCCAGCGCCACCAGCGAGTACATAATGCCCGCAAGCAGCCCGCTAATCACTGTCTCCATGAAAAACAGCATTATTTTCTCCCTGTGCCGATCGCGGAGCTGATCTCCGGCATTCTTTTCGCGTCAGTCATGCGCCACCCCCAGATAGGCGTCGATCACGTCCTGGTTTTTCTGAACCTCGTCTGGTGTGCCGTCGGCGATGAGATCACCGTGGTCGAGGACCACAACACGGTCTGACAAATCCATCACCACGCCCATGTCGTGCTCAATAAGCGCGATCGTGGTGCCAAACTCTTCGTTGATGTCGATGATGAAGCGGGACATGTCTTCTTTTTCTTCAACATTCATGCCTGCCATGGGCTCATCGAGCAGAAGCAATTCCGGCTCCATTGCCAGCGCCCGGCCCAGTTCAACCCGCTTCTGCAGGCCATAGGGCAGTTTGCCGACCGGCGTGCGCCGGATGTGCGGAATTTCAAGAAAATCGATGATCGTCTCAACAAATTTACGGTTCTCGAGTTCTTCCTGCCTGGCAGGGCCCACATAGAGCATTTGCCAAAGGATATTGCGCTTCATCTTGAGTGCACGTCCCGACATGATGTTGTCGAGCGTGGTCATGCCTTTGAAGAGAGCAACATTCTGGAATGTACGCGCAATGCCTTGGGTGGCGGCAATATGCGGGCGCATGTCTCGGCGTTTTTCACCCTTGAATGTAATGGTCCCGTCTTGGGGGTGGTAAAAGCCGTTGATGACATTGAGCATTGACGTCTTGCCAGCACCGTTCGGACCAATAATCGCCCGGATTTCACCATGGCGAATATCAAACGAGGCGTTCCTGATGGCCGTGACGCCACCGAACCGAAGGCTGATGTTATCAACCTTCATCTGGACACCCCCGATTGTCCTGCCGTCATCCGTGATGCTGGTCTGGGTCATCATATTCATTCGACCACTCTGACGAACGCACAGGTCATGCTGCAGCCCTCTGCTCTATTGTGGTGACCCTCGTATTCCGGATTTCAAGCGTCGCTGAAATGCGGCCCTTTCGGCCATCTTCATAAGTGACTTCAGTGTCGGCAAAGATATTGTTTGAGCCGTCATAAAGCGCATCTATGAGATTGGAGAACTTCTCTTCTATGATGCGGCGGCGCACCTTTTGCGTACGCGTTAACTCGCCATCATCCGCATCGAGCTGTTTGTGCAACGCAAGGAAACGGTGAATCTGGCATCCTGAAAGCATCTCATCTGAAGCGATGCTCTCATTGACCTCCTCGACGTGGGCCTGGATCATCGCCAGCACTTGCGGGAGTCCGGCGAGGTCCTGATATGAAGCGTAAGTGATATTGTTGCGCTCCGCCCAATTGCCGACTGCGTTCAGATCAATATTGATGAAGGCGCAACATTTGTCGCGCCCATCTCCAAACACGACCGCTTCCAGAATGTTTGGATAGAATTTCAGTTTGTTTTCGACATATTTCGGGGCGAACAGGCGGCCATCAGCCATTTTGCCCACGTCTTTCGCACGGTCGATGATGCGCAGATGCCCTGACCCAGTCTCGATGAAACCGGCATCGCCGGTCGCGACCCATCCTTCTTTGTCCTTCGTCGCAGCCGTACTCTTGGCATTCTTGAAATAATCCTGGAAAACGCCGGGTGAGCGGTAGAAGACCTCACCGCTCTCATCAATGCGAAGTTCAACGCCGGGGGAGGGAACACCAACAGTGTCGGCCCGGACCTCGCCATCCGGCTGTTGTGTGACGAAGACAGCCGCTTCTGTCTGGCCATAAAGCTGCTTCAGATTTATGCCGAGCGAGCGGTAGAAGTCGAAAATCTCTGGTCCGATTGCCTCACCGGCAGTGTACCCAACACGAACGCGCGAGAGGCCAAGCGAGTTTTTCAGAGGCCCATAAACCAGAATATTACCCAGGGCATATTTCAGACGATCCCAAAGACCGACAGATTTTCCATCAAGGATAGGGCCGCCGGTTTTGCCCGCATGGTCCATGAAGTATTTGTATATGTTCCGCTTGATTGCGCTGGCGTCTTCCATACGGATGGCGACAGTGGTCAGCAGGCTTTCGTAAAAGCGTGGGGGTGCAAAGAAATAGGTCGGCCCAATTTCTCCCATATCCTGGTGCATGGTATCCGGGCTCTCCGGACATGAGACACAAAAGCCGGTCCAGAATGACTGTCCAATGGAGAAGATGAAATCACCGACCCATGCCATTGGCAGATACGCGAGCACACTATCGTCAGCACACAAATGGTCGAATTCAGATGAATTTTTAGCGGTCGCAACAATGTTGTAATGCGACAGCACCACGCCCTTTGGCTCCCCCGTGGTGCCGGAAGTATAAAGAATAACGCACGCATCATTTCCGGTCAGTTTTGCTTTCCGCTTCTCCAGCTCCTCGCGCAGTGAGAGTTTCTGTTTTCCACGTTTGCTGTCGGCATGCTCGCGCCCGAGTTTTTGCACCTCTTTGTAAGAGCGCATGGATGTGTGGTCGTAATTCCTCAAACCCCTGGGGTCGATATAGACTATCTGTTTGAGCGTTTTCAGCTTGGAGCCCATCTCCAGTAACTTGTCGACCTGCTCCTGGTTCTCGACGATGGCAAAGCGTGTACCGCAATGTTTCAGCACGTACGCCATCTCCTTGGCGACGCTGTCCTGATAGAGCGGAACCGGTACCGCCCCACAGCTTTGGCAGGCGACCATGGCCCAGTAGAAATAGGGCCGGTTGTTGCCGATGATAGCAACGTGATCACCTTTCTTAAGCCCAAGCTCCAAAAGCCCCAGTGCGAGCGCCTCGACTTCCCCGCGGACCTCAGACCAGGTCCAGCTTTGCCAGATTCCATACTCCTTTTCCCGGGAGGCCGGCTTGTCGCCAATTTCCCGGGCGTTGCGGTCAAGCAACTTTGGAATCGTGTCCAGCCCATCAAGCTGGGCAATATCGCTGTTCAATTTCTTTCCTCCCTTTAGCGCTTTGCGCTATCTGCTTTTGTCTGCAAATCCACACCCTTCGTCCGGCTTTAGATACCGAACCGACTGAACCCGCCTCCGCCCATTATTGGTGTTTGAAATTCGGCGAACGCTTTTCGACAAAAGCAGTCATTCCTTCCTTTTGATCCTCCGTTGAAAACAGTGAATGGAAAACACGGCGTTCAAACAAGATTCCTTCTGCGAGTGTCGTCTCCTGGGCTCTGTTGATCACTTCCTTGGCCGCGTAAACTGATGGCCTGGAATAATTTGATATTGTGTCAGCTGCCTCCATGGTCTCTTCCATGAAGGTCTCAGCCGGGATCACCCGCGCCACCAGCCCGGCGCGTTCGGCTTCTTCAGCATCGATCATACGTCCGCTCAGGATAAGGTCCATGGCTTTTGCCTTGCCGACAGCCCTCATGAGCCTTTGGGAGCCGCCAATACCGGGGATGACACCGAGTTTGATCTCGGGCTGGCCGAATTTTGCGGTATCGGAAGCAAAAATCATGTCGCAAATCATCGCCAGCTCACAACCGCCGCCAAGAGCAAACCCGCTGACTGCGGCGATGGTTGGCAGACGGGTTGTCGCGATCTCGTTGAAGCGGGCGAAATAGTCTGACAGATACATGTCCATATATGTCTGGTCCGCCATCTCCTTGATATCGGCGCCGGCAGCAAAGGCTTTCTCAGATCCTGTAATAACGATGCATCCCACATCCGGATCATCAGAAAGCTCGAGCACATGATCCGTCAATGCGGTCATCAGCTCGCCGTTCAGAGCATTCAGCGCATCGGGCCGGTTAAGCGTCAGAACCGCAACTCTCCCGTGCTTGTCCAACAGGACCGTATTGCTCATTACGCCTGCCCCTTCCGGGTTTGAGTTTCGAGATATTTGATGATGCCGGAAAAATCAGTTCCGGCATGACCTGCGTCAACCATTGCTTTGTACAGATCTGTCGCATGCCGTCCCAAAGGCGTTGGGGCGCCCACGTCATCAGCCGCCTGTTGCGACAGGTCCAAATCCTTCAGCATCAGAGAGGCGGCAAAGCCCGGCTGATAATCATTGTCCGCAGGGCTTTGCGGGCCCACATCCGGGACCGGACAATAGGTGTTCACTGACCAGCAGGAGCCTGAAGATGTCGATACGACGTCGAACAGAGCTGATTGCGAGAGCCCCAGTTTGCTGGCGAGCGAAAAGGCCTCACATGCACCGATCATGGAAATACCGAGCAGCATGTTATTGCAAATTTTAGCCGCCTGACCGGCACCACCCTCACCACAATGAACGCCGCGGCTGCCCATGATACCGAAGAGCGGATCTCCCATCGCAAAAGCAGCCTCCGAACCTCCGACCATAAATGTCAAGGTTCCGGCCTCTGCTCCCACAACACCGCCTGACACCGGTGCATCGAGACACAGAATGCCTGCTGCATCAGCGTTTGCGTGAAGCTGGCGCGCAGTCGCTACATCGATTGTCGAACAATCGATCAAAAGCGCACCCTTGATCATGGCGGGCAGGACTTCACTGGCGACAGTGTCCACGATCGAGCCGTTGGGGAGCATCAGCACGACGATATCTGCATTGCTGACGGCGTCCGCATTTCCCAGTGCCAGGGCTATGCCCTTCTGGTCCGCAGCATCACGGGCATCCGGACTGACATCATATCCGCGGACATCATGGCCCGAACCCATAAGGTTCAGCGCCATTGGCACACCCATATTGCCAAGGCCGATAAAGCCAATATTCGCCATGAAATCCTCCCATTTAAATTTCGATTTTGGCGCTTATGCCGCTTTCCATTCCTCCTCACCCAGCGGCGACAGCACTTCTTGAACCATTTCCGGCGTAACCTCTTCCAAAGTGGCGGGTCGCCAGTCCGGTTTCTTATCCTTGTCGATAACCAGAGCGCGTATGCCCTCCAGGAAATTATGCCCCGTCAGGGCCCGGTGTGCGAAGCAGTATTCAAGCGAGAGACACTCTTCCAGTGTTTGCAGTTCGCGCGCTTTTTGAATTGCTGTAAATGTCGTGACGACTGATAGGGGTGAATTCTTTGTGATCATGGAGTGCGTCTTGCTGGCCCATTCATCACCATCTGCCGTCAATTCACTCAGTCTTTGCACACAGCTCAGGACATCAGGTCTTGCAAATACATCTGTTATTTTTTCCTGCAGACTTTCAAGCATGCCCTCTGGCGCTTTCTCTTCAACATGAGAGATAGCCTCATCAGGAGGGGCACCGTCTGCAATTGCAGCGACCATTTTCGGCAATAGCTCACTTGGCACATAGTGGTCAGCAAACCCTGCGTAAATTGCATCAGCAGCATTCATCCTCGCCCCGGACAGACCAAGATAGAGGCCAGCTTCACCAGGTGCGCGCGAGAGCAGATAAGTTCCGCCCACATCCGGTATGAAGCCAATCGAGGCTTCCGGCATTGCCAGCATGGTTTTTTCAGTGACGATGCGATGAGACCCGTGTGCCGAGACGCCAACGCCTCCTCCCATGGTGATGCCGTTCATGAGTGAAATGTAGGGTTTGGGGTATGAGGCGATCAGCGCGTTGAGCCGATATTCATCGCGCCAGAAGCGGCGGCCGGGTTCAGGATCATTCAGTCCTGTAAAATAGAGGGCCTGTATGTCTCCGCCTGCACAAAAGGCGCGGTCTCCCGTTGCGCAGATAATGACTGCCTGGAAGTCGGTCTCGTTGCGCCATGCAAGAAGCGCCTTTTCCATGGCCAGCGCCATTTCATGCGTGAGAGCATTCAGGGCTTCGGGACGGTTGAGACGCAACCGGCCAATCCGGCCTTCGGTCCACACCAACAGCTCCTCTCCGGTCATGAGCTTGCATCCTCCAGCAGATGGCGTGACACGATAACACGCATGATCTCGTTCGTTCCTTCAAGGATCTGATGTACTCGCAGATCGCGCACAATCTTCTCAATGCCGAAATCAGTCAGATAGCCGTAGCCACCATGAAGCTGGAGAGCATCATTGGCCACCTTGAAGCCGATATCGGTGACAAAGCGTTTCGCCATGGCGCAAAACTTCGTCGCATCGGGAGCTTTTTGATCAAGCTTCCAGGCAGCATGGCGCAGGAAGGTGCGTGCCGCCTGCAATTCAGTCTCCATATCGGCAAGTCTGAATTGCAGAGCCTGGAACTCGGCCAGCGTTTTGCCAAACGCCTTACGCTCCAGCATGTAGCGCGTCGCCTTGTCGAGGGCGGATTGGGCTGCGCCAAGAGAGCAGGCGGCAATATTTATGCGACCTCCATCAAGACCCATCATAGCATATTTAAAGCCGGCGCCTTCTTCACCAAGCATGTTTGTCGCCGGGACCTTGCAATTGTCGAACTGAAGTTCAGATGTGGGCTGAGCGTTCCAACCCATCTTTTTTTCATTTGCGCCAAACGAGAAGCCTTCGGTTTCTTTCTCGACCAGAATGGAGGAAATGCCTTTTGGGCTGTCATCCCCGGTACGCGCCATCACGATATAAAGGTCCGTAAATCCGCCGCCTGTTGTGAATGCTTTTGAACCATTGAGAACCAGTTCATTGCCCTGGCTTTTCGCACTTGTACGCAGCGCGGCAGCGTCTGAGCCTGATCCCGGCTCTGTCAGGCAATAGCTGGCGATGGATTCCATAGTGCAAAGTTTTGGCACCCAATGGCTGCGCTGATCTTCTGACCCGAAACTGTCAATCATCCAGGCGCACATATTATGGATTGAGAGGAAGGCGGCTATGCTTGGGCAGCCATATGACAATCCCTCAAAGATGAGTGTTGCATCAAGGCGGGTCAGGTCGGAGCCGCCATGCTCTTCCTTGACGTAGATACCAGCCATGCCAAGCTCCGCGCCTGCACGTAGAACATCTACAGGCATCGTATAAGTCTGATCCCACTCAATTGCGTGAGGTGCCAGCTGCTCTTCGGCAAAGGTGCGCGCCATGTCAAAAATGGCGGTTTGCTCTTCTGTTAGCGCGAAGTCCATTAAGCTCGACTCACCTGATAAGACAGAGACCTCAATTCATCGTAGGAATGACAAAGCTGGCGCCATCCTTGATTCCGGAAGGCCACCGCGAAGTCATCGTCTTGGTTCGGGTATAAAAGCGAATTGAATCCGGGCCATGCTGGTTCAGATCACCAAACACGGAACGTTTCCAGCCGCCGAACGTATGGTAGGCCACAGGAACTGGTATGGGCACATTTATCCCGACCATCCCAACCTCGATGCGACTTGAAAAATCACGTGCAGCATCACCATCCTGGGTGAAGATTGCAACACCGTTGCCATATTCATGATCATTCGCCAGCCTGATGCCATCCTCATAGGTCTCGGCGCGAACAACCGACAGGACAGGACCAAAAATCTCCTCTTTGTAGATTTTCATGTCTTCCATCACGCGGTCAAACAGGCATCCGCCCATGTAGAAGCCACTTTCATACCCCTGCATCTTGAAATCACGCCCATCAACAATGAGTTCCGCCCCTTCATCAATGCCACTTTGCACATAGCCTTTCACGCGCTCCAGGGCTTCAGCTGTGACCAGTGGGCCAAAATCAGCATTCGGATCGGTTGAGGGTCCAATTTTAAGAGCCTCAACGCGTGGTATGAGTTTTTCGACAAGCCTGTCAGCGGTTTCCTCACCGACAGGTACCGCCACTGAAATTGCCATACAGCGTTCACCGGCTGATCCGTAGCCAGCGCCAATCAAGGCATCGACGGCCTGATCCATATTTGCGTCCGGCATTATGATCATGTGGTTTTTTGCACCACCGAAACACTGAACGCGCTTACCTGCCGCACAGCCGCGTGTGTATATGTACTCAGCAATTGGCGTTGAGCCCACGAAGCCGATGGCCTTGACATCCGGATGAACGAGCAGGGCATCAACGGCTTCCTTGTCGCCGTTGACCACATTGAAAATACCCGGTGGCAGCCCGGCTTCAGAAAACAGCTCGGCCAGACGCATCGGAACACCCGGATCGCGCTCGGAGGGTTTGAGTATAAATGCGTTTCCGCAGGCGATTGCGGGTGCTGCTTTCCAGAGCGGGATCATGGCGGGGAAATTGAACGGAGTTATTCCGGCAACGACCCCTAATGGCTGTCGCACGGAATAGACATCGATACCCGGCCCTGCGGACTCGGAATACTCGCCCTTGAGAAGATGGGGAACACCCATGGCGAACTCGACAACGTCAAGTCCGCGTTGAATATCACCGCGGGCATCGTCCACCGTCTTGCCGTGCTCCCTGGCAAGAAGGTCCGCAAGTTCGTCATAATTGTGATGGACGAGTTCGACGAACTTCATCAATATTCGTGCGCGTCGTTGCGGGTTCGTTGCCGCCCATTCGGGTTGAGCCGCTTTTGCGTTGGCGACGGCAGCTCCTGTCTCCTCGGTGCTGGCCAAGGCAACCTTGGCCTGTACCTCGCCGGTCATTGGTAAGAGAACGTCACTCTCGCGTCCGCTTTCGCCGGCGACAGTTGCGCCGTTTATGTAATGGCCTATCTGCCTCACGCGCCATCTCCTCCCTGAAATTCAACTCAGCCAGGCTCTTCTCCTCTTTGCTGTATCAGGAGTATAGCGAGCTCCCATAAGCCCCGCACTTGTTTGAATCGCGCATTAATTGTGCAAATATGCAGATCCAAACAATTCTATTGTGGAAGAATGAACTGGGACGATTACAGATTTTTCCTGGCCGTTGCGCGTATGGGGCAATTGAGCCTCGCCGGGCGTACGCTTGGCGTGGATCACACAACGGTCGCTAGGCGCATAAATTCACTTGAAGATGTGCTGAAGGCAAAACTGTTCGACCGCTCTCCACGCGGGTATGTGCTGACCCAAGCCGGCCACCGTTTGGTGCCCATTGCGCAGGATATTGAACATGGTACAGCGCGTGCCCGCGACAGTATTGGCGGTCAGCATGAGGACCTTTCCGGGCGCATGCGCATCGGTGTCCCCGAAGGGGTTGGTGCCTTCATCGTCACGAAAGCAGCTCAGGAGCTGTGTGAAAAATATCCAAGGCTGAGCATCGAGCTCCTGGCTTTGCCGCAGAAATTTTCCCTGTCCAGACGAGAAGCCGATTTCATGATTACGGTTTCCACACCAGCATCCGGCCGGCTGAAGGTTCAGAAAATTTCCGATTACAAGTTGCATCTCTACGGAACGCGAGACTATCTGGCCAAATTCTCGCCGATAAAAAAAGTGGAAGACCTCAAGCGTTTGCGTGGCATTGGCTATGTACCTGAACTCATATTCGACAAGGTGCTGGATTTTGTTCCGCTAATTGACCCTGAACTGCGCCCACACCTCACAAGCACGAGTGTTCATGTGCAACTGCATGCCCTCCTGAATGGTGCTGGAGTTTGCATCGTTCATGATTTCATGGCGGATCGCTATGACAACCTGGTCAAGGTTCTGGAAAAAGAAATTTCATTTACCAGACAGTTCTGGCTCATTGTTCATGAAGATTATGCATCAATTGAGCGCGTGCGTTTGTGCTCCTCATTCATTGTCAATCGCATGAGGGAACTGCTCAAAAAACAGGAATGATGTGACTGCCGCGGCTGGAATCTATGCGGCCTTCACGGCTTCAAGTATCGATACATAATTAGCAACAGCCGCGCCGCCCATATTGAATATGCCGGCGCGCTCTGCCTTGGGCAGCTGCATATCGCCGGCTTCACCAGCCAGTTGCATAGCCGATATCACATGCATGGAGACCCCCGTCGCACCGATCGGGTGACCCTTCGATTTCAGACCGCCCGACACATTGATGGGCAGTTTGCCGTCAACCTCGGTCCAGCCTTCTGAAACAGCCCTTGCACCGGCGCCTTCTTCAGTCAGGCCCATAGCCTCATATTCGATGAGTTCCGCTATCGTGAAACAGTCATGGGTTTCAACGAATGATAGGTCTTCCAGCGTGATATCCGCCTGATCGAGTGCGCGGCCCCATGCCTCCCTGCACCCTTCGAATTTAAGGATGTCACGTTTCGAAATGGGCAGGAAGTCTTGCGCATGCGCAGCGCCGCGGAAAGCAACGGCCTTGCGGCACCCCAACGCTGTCTGGAAGTCAGTAAGTATTAGGGCTGCGGCACCGTCCGAGACAAGCGAGCAATCGGTACGTTTTAAAGGCCCTGCAACTCTGGGGTTTTTCTCGCTTTCGGTCCGGCAAAATTCAAATCCCAGATCCTTGCGTATCTGCGCATAGGGATTTTTCACACCGTTGCGATGGTTCTTGGCCGCGATCATTGCGAGGGCATCACTTTGATCGCCATAGGCCTGGAAATAGGATTGCGCGATATTCCCGAAGACACCTGCAAATCCAGCGGGCGTATCCCCATCTTCGGGCAAATATGATGCCTTGAGCAGATTTTCACCGATTTCGGGCCCGGGCGTTGTGGTCATTTGCTCAACACCGACCACAAGCACAAAGCGCGCCTGTCCGGCAGCAATGGATTTTAATCCCTGGTGGACGGCAGCTGACCCGGTAGCGCAGGCATTTTCAACACGGGTCGCCGGCGTGAAGCGGAGATCGTCGGATGACTGAAGGACGAGAGAAGCAGTGAAATCCTGCTTGGAGAACCCGGCATTGAAATGTCCCAGAACAATCTCGTCCAGGTCACCAGCATCGATCCCGGCGTCGCGGATGGCATTTTGAGCGACGCTGGTAATGAGGCTTTCAACTGTCTCATCGACAGCTTTACCAAACGCGGTATGTGCCCATCCAACAATTGCGGCCGTCATATCATCGCTCCGTTTCCAAAACCCGTCCTGTCCATATCAATAGACGCTACCATGATCCGTGGCATTAAACGGTCGTCTATCCAGCCGGGTGTTTCAACTGTGCCCGCAATTCCGTCTTGAGAATTTTTCCGTAACTGTTTTTAGGAAGTGCCTCACAAAATTCGTAATGTTTAGGCTTCTTGAATGAAGCGATTTCACTCTTGCACCATGCCTCGAGGGTTTCCACGTCGCAGCTCTCACCTGTTCTGATCACAACGAATGCAACCACTTCTTCGCCCCATTTATCACTTGGTCTTCCAACAACAGCCGCTTCGAGAATTGCACCATGGCGCATCAGGACTTCTTCCACTTCGCGGGGATAGATATTGCTGCCGCCGGAGATGATGACATCCTTGGACCTGTCAGTAAGAGTGAGATACCCATCCGCGTTCAGATAACCGATATCGCCGGTCTTCAACCAGCCCTCCGCAAGCGTTTCTCTGGTCGCTTTTTCGTTACGCCAGTACCCTTTCATGACTGTTTGACCACGCACAATGACCTCGCCAGGTGTGCCTGAGGGAAGGTCATTCATGGAGGCATCCACCACCCGAACCTCGACGCATGACATTGCTGTCCCCACTGACGCCGCGCGTTCCCGCCATTTTAGATGACTGCGATCCTCCAGCTCTTCGCGACCAATCGACGTGATGGTCATAGGGCTTTCGCCTTGTCCATATATCTGAATGAATTTTGGGCCCAACACATCAAGCGCGTCTTCCAGATCGGCCAGATACATCGGGCCACCGCCATAAATCACGGACTTGATGCCACGGCCATCACGTGTCGATGCCTTTGCTTCATCGACCAATCGCTTCACCATAGTAGGGGCCGCGAAGAGGGACAGCCGGTCATGTTGCTCAGCCAGGTCAAGGATTTCAGCGGGCTCAAAGCCTCTGGACGCGGGGATCACGTGCCTGGCACCTTTGCGAACATGAACAAAATTGTAGAGACCGGCGCCATGTGAAATCGGCGCGGCGTACAGGAAAGCGTCCTGTGAGGTTACGTCATCAACATCCATAGTATAGCTGAGTGACATGGCCACCAGATTGCCATGTGTCAGCATCACACCCTTGGGGCGGCCCGTTGTCCCGGATGTGTAGAACAGCCAGGCGAGGGCATCCATTTCTCTGGGGAGGGGAGGGCTGAGTTCCGGACCGCCATCCTCCATCGCGTCAAATATGTCCGTATCAACTCTGATCTGCGTGCAACTGTCCGGCAAACTCAAGCCCTGGGAGTCTGGTCCGGCATCGGTAAACAGTACGCTCGCTTCGGAATTTTCGATAATCCATGCCGCCTCTTTGGCATGGAGTCTGTTGTTGATGGGGACCGTAACGCCGCCAACCCACCACACGGCATAGAGGGCTATTAGATACTCAATCCGGTTCTTCATAAGAAAAGCAACGCGCGTACCCGGCTCCACCTTGTAATCATGCTGCAGGTTATGGCCGATTGCGGAAGCGTGTTGTGAAAACTGAAGATAATTCCCCCGCAAGTCATTTCCGCTCAGCAGGGCGGGGGACCCGGGCGCGGTCATCGCCGCTGAATAAAGCCAGTTCGCGATATTCATAATTCAAACTTTCCCAACTTCGAAAACATGCGCCGGTTTTTCATGTCTCACATTCTGAAAATACCAAATTGCGTTTCCGGAATGGTCGCATTCATTGAGGCAGAAAGTGAAAGACCGAGGACTTCACGCGTCTGGCGCGGATCGATGATGCCGTCGTCCCACAGCCGGGCAGAGGCGTAAAGGGGATGCCCCTCCTCTTCGTATCTGTCGATGATGGGTTGTTTGAAGTCGGCCTCTTCACTTTCGGTCCATGAACCACCATCTCGCTCTATACTCTCACGCCTGACATCCGCTAACACGCCCGCGGCCTGTCGTCCGCCCATGACGGAAATCCGTGCGTTCGGCCATGTCCAGAGGAAGCGGGGGGAATAAGAGCGTCCACACATGGCATAATTTCCAGCACCAAACGACCCACCGGTGATCACCGTTAGTTTGGGAACTGCGGCATTGGCGACGGCTGTGATGAACTTGGCGCCGTCTTTGGCGATGCCGCCAGCCTCCACGGCGCGGCCGACCATGAAGCCGGCGATGTTTTGCAGGAATACGAGCGGGATGCTGCGCTGGCAGCAAAGCTGGATGAAATGGGTCCCTTTCAGTGCGCTTTCGGAAAACAGGATGCCATTGTTTGCGATAACGCCTACAGGATGGCCATGGATATGGGCAAAGCCGGTGACGAGGGTGGTGCCGTAGCGGCGTTTGAATTCGTCGAACCGGGAACCATCAACAATGCGGGCGATAACTTCGCGGACATTGTACTGCGTCTTCAGATCTGCGGGGACGAGACCGAGGATATCCTCCGGGTCGTAAAGAGGGTCTTGCGCTTCATGAATGCCCACATGTGCTGGAGCCGTGCGGTTCAGGTTGGCGACGGCGCGGCGCGCCAGTTCGAGTGCATGAGTGTCGTCATCAGCCAGGTGATCGGCAACACCGGAAAGGCGAGTATGCACATCGCCGCCTCCCAGTTCCTCTGCTGAAACAACCTCGCCTGTGGCGGCTTTCACCAGCGGAGGACCGGCAAGAAATATGGTGCCCTGATCGCGTACGATGATGCTTTCATCGGCCATGGCGGGGACATAGGCCCCTCCCGCAGTGCATGATCCCATCACCACCGCGATCTGGGCGATGCCTCTGGCTGACATCTGTGCCTGGTTGAAAAAGATGCGCCCGAAATGGTCTCGGTCTGGAAACACGTCTGCCTGGTTCGGCAAATTGGCTCCGCCGGAATCGACAAGATAGACACAAGGCAGATTGTTCTGCTCGGCGATCTCCTGGGCGCGCAGATGTTTCTTCACCGTCATTGGGTAATAGGTGCCACCCTTTGCGGTGGCGTCGTTGCACACAACCATGACTTCGCGCTCATGGACACGGCCAACGCCGGTTATCAGGCCTGCAGAGGGTGATGCGCCATCATACATTCCGTGTGCTGCAAACTGCCCGACCTCCAGAAAGGGAGTGCGGGTGTCGAGCAAGCGGGACACGCGTTCCCGGGGCAGGAGTTTGCCACGTGAGAGGTGGCGTTCCTGTGCCTTTTTCCCGCCACCAGCATGCGCCTGCGCGGTGGCTTTCAGCATCTCTTCGAGAGCGGCGAGGTTTGCGTCCAAGTTTTTCTTGAACGTCTCGGATCCGGCCTCGAGCGATGTCTCGATCACGCCCATTACGCGGTTTCCTCGAACAATTCACGCCCGATCAGCAAGCGCCGGATTTCTGACGTTCCAGCGCCGATCTCATAGAGCTTGGCGTCCCGTAATAACCGGCCCGTCGGATAGTCATTGATATACCCGTTGCCGCCAAGACATTGGATCGCCTCCAGAGCCATCTGCGTTGCTTTTTCCGCCGCCAGAAGAATACAGCCCGCAGCATCTTTGCGTGTGGTCTGTCCGCGATCGCAAGCCGCAGCAACTGCGTATACATATGCCCGGCAGGAACTCATGGTCACATACATATCTGCAAGCTTACCCTGAATCATTTGAAATGTTCCGATTGGCTCCCCAAATTGCTCACGTTCGTGAACATAAGGAACAACCACATCCATGCAGGCGGCCATAATGCCAAGTGGGCCACCAGCGAGAACGACACGTTCATAGTCGAGGCCCGACATCAGCAGCTCAACGCCGCGCCCCTCCTCGCCAAGAATATTCTCGTAAGGCACCTTGCAATTCTCGAATAAGAGCTCGCAGGTGCTGGAGCCGCGCATGCCGAGCTTGTCGAGCTTCTGCGCGGTTGAAAAACCCTGCATCTCTTTTTCAATTATGAAGGCGGTGATCCCGCGAGATCGCTTCTCTGGTTCGGTTTTGGCATAGACCACAAGCGTCTCGGCATCCGGGCCATTGGTGATCCACATCTTGCTTCCGTTCAGCAGATACTGGTCGTTGCGCTTTTCGGCACGCATCGCCATCGACACAACATCAGATCCAGATCCGGATTCCGACATCGCCAGTGCGCCTACATGTTCGCCCGAACACAATTTCGGCAGATATTTCTTCTTCTGCTCCAGTGTTCCATGCCGATTGATTTGATTGACACACAAGTTGGAGTGGGCGCCATAGGACAATCCGGTGGATGCGGAGGCGCGGCTGATCTCCTCCATTGCAACGACGTGTGCAAGATAGCCCATTCCCGAGCCGCCAAATTCCGGATCCGCCGTTATGCCAAGGAGCCCAAGTTCTCCCATTTCAGGCCAGAGGTCCTTTGGGAACTCATTGCTCGTATCGATTTCCGCCGCCCGTGACGTGAGCTTTTCCACGGCCCAGCGTCGAACCGTGTCGCGGACAGATTCAATGTCTTCACTGAGCCCAAAATCCATTTCTGTATTGAACATATCTTGTCCCCGCGCGGCTCTTCCCCGGACCTCAGCTTGTGTGCATCATCATCCAATCGCCGAGCAATAGCACCTCTGCTATTGCCGCATGATGCGCAATCGGACGCAACATACAAGGTAGGGGCCTCACCATCGCAAGCCACGCACAGCTCTCATTTGGGCTATAGGGATTAACAGCTGCCAAGCTGGAGTAAATCAAAACATGCTGCCTGACAAAACAACCTATGAAGAGCTTTGCGCGCAATTCAACTGGGATATTCCGGAACATTTTAACATCGGCGTCGACGTTTGCGACAAGTGGGCCAATGAGGAGCCTGACCGCCTAGCGCTGAAATTTGTGAACACCGATGGGCAATCTCAAGACATCACCTATGGCCAGCTCAAAGAGCAATCGAACCAGCTTGCAAATCTTTTGACGCACAGAGGTCTGGAGCGCGGTGAACGCGTGGGAATTCTGCTGCCACAGACGCTCGAGACTGCGATTTCCCATATCGCTGTTTACAAGATGGGCGCTATTGCCGTGCCATTGTTCACATTGTTCGGGCCCGAAGCGCTGGAATACAGACTGAAGAACTCAGGCACCCGTATCATCATCACCAATATGGATGGAGTACAAAAGCTTACAGGGATCAGGGATCGCCTGGCTGATCTTTGCCATGTCTTCACCATAGATGGGGATCATTCCGATACGCAGGATTTGGGTGCGGAGATGGAGAATCACTCTGACATCTTTCAACCTGTAAACACCCGCGCGGAAGATCCTGCGGTTTTAATCTACACGTCAGGAACGACAGGGCAGCCCAAGGGTGCTTTACATGCGCACAGAGTATTGCTCGGGCATTTGCCGGGTGTCGAAATGAGCCATGATTTCTTTCCAAAACCCGGTGACAGGATCTGGACCCCGGCGGACTGGGCATGGATCGGCGGGTTGCTCGATGTCCTTTTGCCCGCACTCCATCATGGTATTCCCGTTATCGCGCGCAGATTTGAAAAATTTACTGGAGAAGCGGCCTTCCAACTCATGCAGGACTTCGGCGTTCGCAACGCTTTCCTGCCGCCAACAGCATTGAAGATGATGCGGTCCGTTCCGGATGCAGCCGAGCGCTGGAAGCTTGATGTCCGCACCATTGCCAGCGGCGGCGAAACGCTGGGTGCCGAGTTGCTCGCGTGGGGCCGCGAGGTTTTTGGCGTCACTATCAACGAGTTCTACGGACAGACCGAATGCAATTTGATCGTCTCATCCTGTTCAGCAGTTATGGATGCCCGGCCTGGCATTATGGGCCGCCCCGTGCCTGGCCATGATGTGGCAATTGTCACCGGTAATGGCGCGCCTGTGCCAGATGGGGAGCTCGGGAACATAGCGGTCAGGAGCCCCAATCCTGTGATGTTTCTGGAATATTGGGACAAACCGGATGCGACGGAGAGCAAGTTTGCTGGCGAATGGCTGCTGACCGGCGATACAGGTGTTCGTGACGAAAAAGGATGGTTACGCTTTGTCGGGCGAGACGATGATATCATCACCTCGTCGGGATATCGTATCGGGCCAGGGGAGATTGAGGACTGCCTGCTTAGGCACAAGGCCATCAGGATGGCCGGCGTCGTCGGGGTGCCAGATGAGGAAAGAACGGAAATCGTCAAGGCTTTTATCCTGCTTGAAGATGGCTTTGAACCCTCAACGGAGCTGGCCGAAGACATCCAGGTATGGGTCAAAACACGTCTGGCCGCGCATGAATATCCTCGCATTGTCGAATTTGTCGATGAGTTGCCCATGACGGCTACCGGGAAAATCATCCGCAAGGATCTGCGTGCGTGTTCGCTTGGCGCGCTGTAAGCGAAAAAGTCTGTTCCACGGGTGAAAGCTCGTACTTGAATATTCGCGGACTTCGGCGTAGTCGTACAGCTGTCTATCAGGTCTGCCACTTAGGTGTTTGGAATTTGGTGCAGGGGAAAGACGCTTGCCAGACATTTTATGAATGTTTGGTGCTGGAAAATTGGCGTTAAAATTAAACAGAACAATTGCTAACTTATTGAATTTAAACAAATAGGCGCATAGCTCAGTTGGTAGAGCAGCTGACTCTTAATCAGCGGGTCCGGGGTTCGAGTCCCCGTGCGCCTACCAAAATTCCAGATAAAAAACAAAAACTTAAAAGAGTAGGCATCCAGAAGGGCGCCTGCTCTTTTGCTTGTGGGTGTGCACTGGGGGTGCAAATGAACGAGAACCAGCGGGACGTTCTGAGGCCACTTCATTGCTGCCTTTAATGGGGTTGCCGGGGGTCAGCTTCAGACGCGCAAAAGCAAACCTCTTCACGGAATTTTGGCGCGGAAGACGGTTTGCTTTTGGGTGGCGCTGACCCGATCTCCATTAAATTTGAAGGCAGCTATGAAGCCTGGCCGAGTACAAAAAGGAGGAAGCAATCTGGCAATGCCTGCAAACGAGGAGGGCAGTAGTCCGCTATTCAGATTGATCGTGCCGGAGAGAATGACCGCAATGATTATGCAGTCCGGGAGATGCGGCTGAGACGGCGTTGTTTGGCAAGGTTTACCAAATGCTCCTTGAGCACATCGAACAGGACAGCGGGCAGTAGCCCGTGGGTGTAATCACCGGAAGCTGCGGACGAAGATCAGGACCAGGCCAGATGAACTCATTGACTTCGGTGAGGATTACCCAGGGAGGGCGCTCCATCGAGGCCAAGGCGACGCAGGGTCGCGGCTGGAAGTTTCAGAGCAGTGACGGGATGTTCAGGTTCGGTGTGCGTAATGGGCACGATGAGCACGGTCGTAGTATCGAGCTCGGTTTGTGATGTCAGGACGATCACACAGGGGCGGTCTTTGGTGCCTTCTTCGCGTTGGGCGAGATGATCTGAATGCCAGAGGTAGGAATAGCGTATGACGGTGCCGGGTTGAGGATCGGGGATCCTCACTCTTGGTCAGACAACTCGTGATCAAAATCGGAGGCCTGAGCTGGAGCCTTGGCGTTGAGAATCTCGGCAAGCTGTTCGTCTGACAGATCTTCAACCGGAAGTGCGCGGCGCTCATTTGTTTTGAGCCGGGCATACTCTTTAGCGGAGAGAAGGACGGAATGCGGCCGGCCATAACGGGTGATGATCACCGGCGCTCGTGCGGCCTTGTCCTGATAGCGGCCTACGGCGTTCTGAAACTCCTTTGATGTCACTTCAACCATGAGTCTTATTTTCGTATTGTTAAAAAGAGATAGCCAAGATAGCTATAAGCCCTCTCTTACCTATTAGAGGCTTTGTTACAAAATTTTGCGAATAATTTCTGACACAGGAAAGCTCACCCCTCCTTTGGAGGGCGAAGAGATGTGCCCTGACGGAGTGATCATCGTCTATTATCTGGATCTATAGTCACTCATATTGAATTAGGCCGTGTACTCATAAATGAGCATCGGCCAAACCACTCCCACAATGTCCGCTTTACACCTGAAAGCGGACATTATTCCGCACTGCATCAAATGTCTGCTTTGTGCCAATAGCGGGCATTCTTCGGGGCTGAGCCATATCCGCTCTGTGTTATCAGGAGAAAATCTTTGAATAACGAGCAAGTATCTCTAGTTTAAGGATATGAACGAGAGCAGCGATTCGCCATGTTTGCCTGCCCTTCAACCCGAAAGCGAAATCAAATAAGACGAACGGCAGGAATAAGGCCAATCTGAATGCTCGTCCTGGTTCAAGCTGTTCTGGTCGGCGAGATTGACCATCCCATACTTACCGCAGCCTTCCGAAACTGCCTACATCGACAGTCTTCAACGCAATGCGAAAGTGAATGCCGCAACAAGAATGCTCAATGTGATAACCCAGAATGCGATCAGGATGCGTTGACGTTGTGTCACTGGAGCCTCCTAGTCATAATAGAACCGTTCCGAAATGATCTGTCTGTTCGAAACACCCATGCTCAGCAGTGTTGACTCCACGCCCTCGATCATGGGGAGTGGCCCGCAAACGAAATAGAGCCAGTTCTCAGCATCAGGCCGGCCCAGGATATCCCTCACAGTGCTGGCATCGATGATGCCCGACCTCCCCTGCCAACCCCTTGGCTGCTCCCCAAGAACGTGTTCGACACGGAGGTTTAGAACCTCCTGCATCTTCACAAGCTCCTCGGCGTATACGATTTGGTCGTGAACCCTGTTTCCATAAAGAAGCACGATTGGTCGCTTATCGCGATCGTGGCGCAGTTGGCGGAGAATGCCGAGCAGAGGTGCAATGCCGACACCTCCTGCAATCAAGGCTATTCCTGCGCCATTCCGCCCTTTAAGAGTGAGATTTCCATGTGGCCCATCGACATAGGCAACTGTGCCGGGCGCGATCTGGCCGATGCTTCGTGTGAAATCGCCAACTTCCTTGATGACGAAGCTGATCTGGTTCCTGCTGACCGGTGCTGAGGCGATGGAGAACGGGTTTTCATGAAGGGAGAATGGGCTATGCCCCACATTCAACCAGACAAATTGGCCTGCCGAGAAATCAATCACGTCGCCTTCCAGAGGCGTCACTACAAGCTCCCACGTCTTGAGCGCAACTGACCGCACGGATTGAACGGAATACGGGTTTCGCAGCTGTCCGCAAGGTTTGAGCGCATAAACCCATAGAAGCGTGAAAATCGCGGTCGTGAGCAGAACAAACCAGAATACTGCAAGCGTGGAATCGCTGCTATATCGCCCTGCATCGATTGTGTGGTGCATGCCAAAAACCGCGATCATCACCGCCGCGATCCCGTGCGACAACCGCCACGTCTCGTAGCTGCCGCCGGTTTGTTCCCGAAAGATTGCGAAGAATACGATCAGCATGAGCGCAAGCCATGCGATTAGCCCTGTTGAGAACGCCGCCATCGTCAAGCCGAGCGTGTGCTGAGCTGTCGTATCCCAGGGAAGCGGATCGTTCATCATCGGAGTCACGTATAAAAACGGATGCATGAGAATGAACACGGTCAAGGAGCGCGCCATCAACTGATGGAAGCGCATGGTGGTATCTATCCCGATGTGGCCGGATACGAGCCGAAAGCGGCCTGAGAGCACAAACTCAATCAAAAGCCCGGCGAATGCAGACAAAGCCAATCCCGATGAGAGTTCATCTTGCCATTTGCGTGGCGGCAAGCCCTGAGCCCAGGCAAGCAAGATCGGAGTCAAAACGAAACCGAGGTAAAGCGCGATCAATAGCCATGGGCTAAATACCCAGGTTGAGCCCGCGCTAACTTGGTTTGTATTGCTTTGAGGTAACGCGCCGATCATCGGATTCCGTATCGCGCGCAGTCTGGAATACAACTGCCGCATTATGGCAGGCTCTTCCCGAGCCAGTTCCGGGAGAACAGGTCACGTCTCACCATCTTCTCTATTTCCACAATGACAAAAAGTGTCATGCCGGCTCCGAGTATGACCAATGCATCGACGATAGCGACCGGCCTCGTTTGAAAGATCAATTGCATAAAGGGCAGATAGGTGAAGCCCAATTGCAGGGCTGCGACTAAGCCAACACCGATGAGGACGGCGGGCGTTCCAAGCGCGCCCCGCAATGTGAGTGACGTCATTCGCGAATAGCGCACGGAGAACAGGTAGAAGATCTCCATGACAACGATAGCATTCACAACGATCGTTCGGGCCTGCTCGTGTGACGCACCCTTCGATTCTGCCCACGAGAACATGCCGAATGCCCCAATCGCGAAGAGAACTGAGACAAAGATGATCCGCCAGAGCAGAAAGCCGGAGAGCAACGGGGTGTGGGCAGCGCGGGGCGGGCGTCGCATGATGTCGGGCTCTGGCGGCTCGAATGCGAGAACAAGCCCCAGGCAAACCACAGTGACCATATTGATCCAGAGGATCTGAACAGGTGTAATCGGCAAGGCCAGTCCGAACAGAATCGCCACGATGATAATCAGCGTCTCTCCACCGCTGGTTGGCAATGTCCAGCCGATTACCTTGGTGAGATTGTCATAGACGGTGCGCCCCTCGCGCACGGCCGCGACAATCGAGGCAAAGTTGTCGTCGGCCAACACCATGTCAGCCGCCTCCTTGGTAGCCTCTGTTCCATTGATTCCCATCGCAACACCCACGTCGGCGCGCTTTAGAGCGGGCGCATCGTTGACACCATCACCCGTCATGGCAATCACGTCACCGTCTGCCTGCATTGCCTCCACGAGATTCAGCTTGTTCTCGGGGCTTGTGCGCGCGAAGACGCTGGTCGCTGCAATGGTCCGGCGCAGCCCCTTCTCGTCGAGATTGTCGAGGTCCCGGCCCGTAGCGACCGCGTCGGGTGAGGCGAGCCCGAGTCTGGCTGCGATGGCGCTGGCTGTAGCGGCATGGTCACCCGTGATCATTGCCACAGCAATGCCGGCGTTCTGACACTCCGCTACTGCTGAGATAGCTTCAGGTCGCGGTGGATCAATCAGCCCGACAACGCCTTCAAGCGTCAGACCCCGCCCGACATCTGCGAGTTCAAGATCGCTCTTTTCCAGGGGCACAGGTCGCGAAGCGATGGCCAGAACACGGTGGCCCTCATGAGCAAGCTCGTCGATCGCGCCGAGCCAGTATTCTTCGTTGACGGGTGCCTCACCAGAGTCAATCCGCTGGCAGCGGCACATTTCGAGAATTTGCTCTGGCGCCCCTTTGATATACGCATAGTTTGAGTGGTCATGCCCATTGTGCAACGTGGCCATATAGCGGTGTGCCGAATCGAACGGTATTTCGTCGAGCCGAGAGAACTGTTTGGCGAGCCGCGCATGATCGTGACCGGTCTTCAGCCCGAAGGCCACCAGTGCGCCCTCCATCGGATCTCCATCGACGACCCAAATATCGTCCCCGACTTGTCTGAGTGTGGCATCGTTGCAAAGGAGGGCCGCACATGCGAGCCGCGACAGGCTCGCGTCGTTCTTCGGATCAATTTCCTGCCCCCTTATGCTGAAGTCGCCATTCGGCGCATAACCGGTTCCTCCAACATCAATGACACGGTCTGCCAAAATGACTTTCGTGACAGTCATTTCGTTGCGGGTAAGCGTCCCTGTCTTGTCGGAGCAGATTGTGGAGATGGATCCGAGAGTTTCCACGGCCGGCAGCCGCCGGATGATGGCGTTGCGCGCGGCCATGCGCCGGACGCCGATTGCGAGGGTGATGGTCATTACAGCCGGAAGGCCCTCTGGTATCGCCGCAACCGCCATCCCGACCATGGCCATGAAGGCCTCGGAAAGTGTGTAACCACGCACCAGCACAGCGAAAGCAAACGTTGCGGACGAGAGACCCAGAATGATGACCGTCAACAGGCGCGCAAACTCGTTCATTTGCCGGATCAATGGTGTTTCGAGTTGCTCGACGCGGCCCAGGAGTGCACTGATGCGCCCCAATTCGGACAGGGCTCCGGTTGCAACCACAACGGCGGAACCAAGGCCAGAAGCAACCAGCGTCCCCGAATAGGCCATCGATTTCCGGTCGCCGAGCGGAGCATCAGGTGTGACGGGATCTGTCGCCTTCTCCACCGGCACGGACTCGCCGGTCAGAATGGCCTCGTCGATCCTCAGATTGCGGGTCTTGATGAGGCGCGCGTCGGCGGTCACGCGATCTCCCGCCGCAAGCAACAGGATATCTCCTGGAACGACCTCGGCTGCAGGAAGCGTGATCCGCCGCCCCTCACGGAGTACCGAGGCCCTCGGACTGATCATACCCCGGATCGCTTCAATCGCCTGCTCGGCCCGCCCTTCCTGCACGAAGCCAATTACCGCGTTAAGAATGACAACCACCAGGATTACGGACGCATCGATCACGTGTCCCAGTAACGCGGAGATGACCGCGGCACCGATCAGCACGTAGATCAGAAGGTTGTCAAACTGGGCAAGAAGACGCTGAAGTGGTTTGGTTCCAGCTGCAGTGGGCAGTACGTTTGGCCCATAATGCGCCAGCTTGGTCTCGGCTTCTCCGGCAGTTATTCCGTCCGGCTTCGCTTCAAGATCGCGCAGCGTGTCTGATATCGCGCGCGCATGCCAAGCTGGTTGCTCACCTTCAAGTTCAATGTCGGCAAGCGTGAAACTTGCATCAGAAGAAATGGTCGATATGGTCGCCAACTTGGAAGGCCGCATGGACTATTCTCCGACCTCTAACTGTCTATTTTTACTCACAAATCACCAACACTGATGTTGTGAAAATGAGGGGGGTATACGCTATAAAAGTCGTTCGGTGCGGCTTCATGACGATATAGCCAACACTAGATTTTCGTGGCAATCAGCCCGTAAGTGATGCCTAGCGACAGCACCACGGCGGCGGTCGCCCCGACATATTCATAGCCAATTTCCTTGAAATCGAAGACGATGACTTTTCGTGCAACGGCCATCAGCGCAGTTGCGATGACCTGCCTGACGTGGATCACGTCTTCGCGGAGATAGACCGTGATATTAATGAAAATCTCAATAGCGATCAGGACAGCAAGAAAAGCCCCAAAAGTCTGGAGAATGTCGCCAATGTTCAGCAGCATTACCGGTGGCCCGGTTAACTTCTGATACAAGATCCAGACAACGTCTCCGGTGCCCCATAAAATGACCAACACCAATGCGCGAACTGCGTATTGGATTGTTGTATGGAGAACGCGTATCAGCGAATCCGTCTGAGCTGCGGCAAAGCCGCCATGCTCATCAGTGAAATCGGCATTTTCATCGGGCATTCAATTTTTCCGATCCGATCGTGTCGCCATTTAACATCTCCACTTTTTAAAGAGCATTTTAGATGCACGAACCTTGACACCGATCAACATCGATTAAGTCGAGCTTGGCTAAAGTTCAAAATCAATTCTGATCTTGGCTTGCGTGATACTGCCTTTTCGCGGATTGCGCAGCCAGAGGAGAGGAGTCGGCGAATAAAACGGTTCAAGAATATTCTCTATGTGGCCGATCCAGTGGTGGAGCTGGGAGAGGCGTTCGAGCGAGCCGTTGCACTTGCAGAAAAGACTGGTGCCCAGCTGACCATCGCCGAGGTGAGTGAACCGATACCATCATTCGTCACGAGAAAAACGCCCTACAAGCTCCGGGAGATAGTCACCAGACACCGAGACTCCGAACTGAAAAAAATATGCCAGTCAGTTGGCAAGCGGATCAAAATTGAAGCAAAGATCCTTGAGGGCAAATTCTTTCTGGAAATCGTTCGTGAGGTTTTGCGCAATGGGCGAGACCTGGTTATCAAGCCGGCCGAAGGCGGCAGCATTATTGGCCGCCTATTCGGTAGCAATGACATGCACTTGTTGCGCAAGTGCCCGTGTCCCGTGTGGTTGATCAAGATTGC
>JAJFHP010000012.1 GCA_021775555.1 Hyphomicrobiales bacterium
TGCCGCATGCCTTCCGCAATCAGGATTTCCGAACGCTTTTCACGTTCCGCCTTCATTTGCCGGCCCATGGCCTCGACCAGATCCATTGGGGGGTTGATATCCTTGATCTCCACACGCGTGACCTTCACACCCCAGGTTTGCGTCGCGTCATCGACAACCTTGAGCAGCCGGTGGTTGATTTCATCACGCTGGGACAGCAACTCGTCCAGGTCCATTGAACCCATGACCGTACGGATATTGGTCATGGTCAGATTCAGGATCGCATTGTGCAGATCGTTGACCTCATAGCTTGCCTGGGCCGCATCGAGCACCTGATAGAAGGCGATCCCGTCTACCTGCACCATGGCATTGTCCTTGGTGATGATCTCCTGGCTCGGGACGGAAAGCACCTGCTCCATCATGTTCATCTTGTGCCCGATGCGGTCGATAAAGGGAATGATCAGCCCGAGACCGGGTGTAAGCGAGCGCGTAAAGCGCCCGAAGCGTTCGACCGTGTAATTATAGCCCTGCGGTACAGTCTTCACGCCGGCGATGATTGTTGCCACGATCAGCAGGACGACGACGAGTACAAAGATATCAAAACCGAACATTAAGGCCTCCAAGGTGGGTCCACGGTCAGTACCGGAACAAATTCGACCTTATATCTAGGGTATGACGCCATAAAATATAAGGGTTCTGGCCGGGTGCTGTGGAAGAAACCCCTTTAATTTCTGAGCTTATTTCGATGAAGCGGTGTCGCAAATCATAACTCCGCCTGAGATGACGAAGCGAAGCCGGGCCGAATTCATCCTGACCACCGTCTTTCCGGATGCTGCATGAACCCGCATTGAAAGTGACAAAAATGAGTGTCCATCCAAAACGAATCACTCTCTCTGCAAAATGAACCACAGCATCCAAACAATTTACGGTCTAAAACAGAGCAGAAAACAACTACTATAAGTTGTGTATGTATAACCACCTCAACCCCAGATTTTAACTTGTCGTTATTAGCATTTTATTTGAAGAGGAACCGGACACTCGCAATATTTTGTTTACGCTAACTCTCCACTCTTTGGGGAATAGAGATCCAAAAAAGTGTGAGTGTTGACCATGCATCCCAAAATTCAAAAAAATCTCGTCCGCGCAGGTGCTATCGCCATGACATTGGCACTTGCCATAAATGCCTCTGCTGAAGATGGAGTCACTAAAGATAAAATCCTGTTTGGACAGGCAGCCGCTCTTGAAGGTCCTGCATCGGCGCTTGGAACCGGCATGCAACTCGGCATTCGTGCGGCATTCGAGGAAGCCAATGCCAATGGCGGCGTGAATGGCCGCAAACTGGAGCTTAAAAGCTATGATGACAGCTACGAGCCGGGGACTTCAATAAAGGCCGTTAAAAAACTTATTGAACAGGACAAGGTTTTTGCGCTGATCGGTCCTGTTGGCACGCCGACATCCAAGGCCACGCAGCCGATTGCCACCAAGGCAAAAGTACCGTTCATCGGCCCATTCACTGGTGCCGGTTTCCTGCGCAAGTTCGAGCATGGCAATATCGTCAATGTCCGTGCCACCTACGCAGCCGAAACCGAAACGTGGATCAAGCATCTCACCGATGATCTCGGTTACACGCGCATAGCACTTCTTTATCAGGACGATGCCTTTGGCAGGGTGGGTCTCAAGGGCGTGACGGCTGCCCTAAACCGGCGCAAGATGGAACTGGTCGCAAAGGGCGCCTACACCCGCAACACGACGGCGGTTAAGACGGCGCTTATTGATATTCGCCGCAAGAAACCGCAAGCCGTTGTTATGGTCGGGGCCTACAAACCGATCGCGAGTTTTATCAAGACCGCCCGTTCAATCGCTTTCAATCCGGCATTTGTGAACATCTCCTTTGTTGGCTCCAAGGCGCTGGCCAAGGAACTCGGCCCTGACGGTGAGGACGTTATCATCTCCCAGGTCGTCCCATTCCCATGGGAGAAATCCATACCGTTGGTCGAAAAATACCAGTCCGCATTGAAGGCGCTTGATGAAAAGGCAGAACCCGGATTCGTTTCACTGGAAGGCTATATGGTCGGCAAGCTGGCCATCATGACACTTCAGAAATTAAAGGGTGAGATCACGCGCGAGAATTTCCTGAAAACCGTCTGGGATACGGGCAGTTATGACCTTGGTGGCATTACGCTCAGATTTGGCCCTTCGGACAATCAGGGAATGGACAAGGTGTTCCTGACCCAGATCAATGCCGATGGTTCCTTCCGCCCGGTTTCCAAGCTGACAATGTAATCAGTCGCGAGTTTCACCCGCGCTCCCCTACGTCTATCGCAAGAGGAATAATTGTATGTCTTCCAATGTCGAAGCCGAAACTGTTTCAGAACATGATCAAACCGTTGAGACGGAGGAGTTCCCTACCGCCGCGAATGAAAAAAAGTCAGGTAATTTTTTCGCCTGGGGGTCATCGATTGCGATCCGCTACAAATTGCTGTTGGCGCTTGGCGCCATCTCGTTCTTGACGATTGTGACCGTCGGCTCTGGTGTTCTCTCGTTCTCACAAATTCGCTCCAGCTTTGACGAGCTGGCGCAGAAGGGTATCGCATCGGTTGCCGATGCTTCCAATCTGGCGGTTCAAAGCAATAAAGTGGCCACAGCCGCGGTCGACATCTCCAAGGCCAAGGACGAATATGACCGCTCCAGCGCCTATGGTGATTTGACCAAGGTGATCGAAACGGTTGAGAGCAGCGTCAAGACGCTGGTTGAACAGAACCCGGACTCCAGTGAGGCAAGTGGTCTGACATCAAGCGTGAAGGTGCTCAAGTCCAGCTTGAAACAGCTGAACGATTCCACCAAAGCGCGTCTCGCCGCCAGCACCCGACGTCTGGAAAACTTGGCGGAACTTTTCCGCGAGCATGAAGAGATCTCCCGAGCATTCGTCCCGATCATCGATGACGCCTATTTCGATGCAGCAATAGCGGGTGAGAAATCGGGTAAGGACAAAAATCCGGCAGCCGTTGAGGAAATGGGTAAACATCTCTCAAAACTCAAATCCGCGCTCGAAGCGGATTCAGCGCTGCATCAGCTTGTGGCCCTGATGGTCAACGGTGCCCTGACCGATGACGAGGATTCAATCATTCCTCTTCAGGATCGCATCAATGCTCTGACGGCGAGGTTTGAGAAATCTGTAACCACGGTCGGCGATGCTAATCTCACCGCGAAACTCTTCGTCGTGACGGCATTTTCAGATCCGTCGACAGGCCTTCTGGCCGACCGCCGGGAGGAACTCATCGCGGCCAACAAATCTACAAAAATTATCGAGGAAATGTTCTTCATGACCGGCCAGTTGAGCGGCTCGATCGATTCCATGATCGGAGTTCAGCGGGACAAAACCTCCCAGAGTGTAACCCAGGTGAACACGCGGATTGCCAAATCCCAGTTGCTGATGATTGGCGTCGGATTTGTGACACTGATCATCGCCGCCTTCATCGGGATGTTTGTTGTCCATCGCGGGCTGACGCTTCCACTAGAGCGACTGATCGGAAATATGCGCAAACTGGCGGAAGGAGATTTGAGCATCGAGTTCCCCGGCGCCAGGCGCAAGGACGAAATTGGAGAAATGGCCCGTGCGGTTCTCGTGTTCCGTGAAAATGCACGCGAACGCGACAGCCTGACGGCGTCCCATGAAGTCGAGGAAGAAGCCCGGTCCATGCGCCAGCAGCGCGTCGAGAAGTTGATTTCCGAATTCCGGGGAACCGTGGGTGACCTGCTGAAATCCGTCAGCAACAACGTGGATGAAATGCAGAGCACGGCGAAGCTTCTGAGCGGTATTGCCGAGGACACAACAAACAAGGCGAGCGGAGCCACCGGCGCATCGCAGGAAGCCTATGGCAGTGTCCAGACGGTGGCGTCCGCGGCCGAAGAGCTGTCCAGTTCCATCTCCGAGATCACGCGTCAGGTGGCAGAAGCCTCCGGCGTCGTCAGCCAGGCCGGCGAGAACGTCAAATCGACCACTGACAAGGTGTCCAACCTGGCGCTGGCCGCGGACAAAATCGGCGATATCGTCTCCATGATCCAGGACATTGCCGAACAGACCAATCTGCTGGCGCTGAATGCCACGATCGAGGCGGCGCGTGCTGGCGAGGCCGGTAAAGGCTTTGCGGTGGTGGCGTCCGAAGTGAAATCGCTGGCCAACCAGACAGCCAGGGCAACGGAGGAAATCTCGTCGCAGATTTCGGAGATCCAGGGATCTACGAGCGAAGCGGTCACAGCCATTCAGGACATTTCCGACACCATGGACACGATCAACCAGTACACGACGTCCATAAACACGTCCGTAGAGCAGCAGAGCGCTGCCACCGAGGAAATCAGCCGCAGCGTTCAGCAGGCCGCCTCAGGCGCACGTACAGTGTCGGACAATATGGCAGGGTTGAGCGCGTCCGTATCCGAGACCACGCAGTCGGCGGCACAGGTCGAGCACGCCTCTGTGAGCGTCGCCGGCCAGGCTGATGAACTGCACCACGCCGTCGATAAATTCCTGGAAAAAGTTGCTGCCGCATAGTCCCACGTCAGCACAGCCAGAGCGAACAGCGGCCGGATGGTTTCATCCGGTCGTTTTCTTTTGATGACCACGCCCACGTGACCACTTCCCGCCCGCCTCACGCAGTGCTAGACACGCGCCCATGAGCACCGATAAAACCACACCGCTGTCGCACATCCGCAACTTCTCGATCATTGCGCATATCGACCATGGCAAATCGACGCTTGCGGACCGGCTGATCCAGCATTGCGGCGGCCTGACCACACGCGAGATGAAGGAACAGGTGCTGGATAGCATGGAACTGGAGCGCGAGCGCGGCATCACCATCAAGGCCCAGACGGTGCATCTGGATTACACGGCCAAGGACGGCGAAAAATATGCGCTGAACCTCATCGACACGCCGGGCCATGTGGACTTCGCCTACGAGGTCAATCGCTCCCTCGCGGCGTGTGAAGGTTCACTCCTCGTGGTGGATGCGTCTCAGGGCGTTGAGGCGCAGACGCTTGCAAACGTCTACCACGCGCTGAACGTGGACCATGAGATCGTGCCGGTGCTCAACAAGATCGACCTGCCGGCCGCTGAACCCGACAAGGTGCGCCAGCAGATCGAGGACGTGATCGGACTGGATGCGTCTGACGCGGTGGAGATCTCCGCCAAGACGGGGCTCGGCATCGAGGATGTGCTGGAGGCCATCATCACCCGCCTGCCCGCGCCTGAAGGCGACGCCGACAAGCCCCTGAAAGCCATGCTGGTGGACAGCTGGTACGACCCCTATCTCGGTGTCGTGGTGCTGGTGCGCGTCATCGACGGGACGCTAAAAAAAGGCCAGAAGGTCAAGCTGATGTCCGCCAACACGGTGCATCTCATAGACCGGGTTGGCATCTTCCGCCCCAAGCAGGATCTGACCGGCCAGCTTGCCCCCGGCGAGATCGGCTTCTTTACCGCGGCGATCAAGGAAGTTGCCGACACCCGCGTGGGCGATACAGTGACGGACGACAAGAACCCCTGCGCTCAAGCCCTGCCGGGTTTTCAGCCCGCACAGCCGGTTGTCTTTTGCGGCCTGTTCCCGGCGGACGCGGCGGACTTTGAAGATTTGCGCGAGGCGGTCGGGCGGCTGCGCCTCAATGACGCCAGTTTCTCCTACGAGATGGAAACCAGCGCCGCGCTCGGCTTCGGCTTCCGTTGCGGCTTTTTAGGGCTTCTGCATCTGGAAATCATAAGAGAACGCCTGGAGCGTGAATTCGACATTGATCTCGTCACCACCGCGCCTTCCGTTATCTACCGCCTGCACCTGACCGACGGCTCTGTGGATGAGCTGCACAACCCGGCCGACATGCCGGACCCGGTCAAGATCGACCATATGGAAGAGCCGTGGATCAAGGCGACAATATTGGTGCCCGATGAATATCTGGGCAGCGTCCTGAAGCTGTGCGAAGACCGGCGCGGCAAACAGAAAGAGCTCACCTATGCGGGCACGCGCGCCATGGCCGTTTATGAACTCCCGCTCAACGAGGTGGTGTTTGATTTTTACGACCGTCTGAAATCGATTAGCCGCGGCTATGCCAGTTTCGACTATGCGCTAATCGACTACCGCCAGGGCGACCTGGTGCGCATGACAATCCTCGTAAACGCCGAGCCAGTGGACGCGCTGTCCATGGTGGTGCACCGCGACCGCGCGGAGTCACGGGGCCGGGCGCTGTGCGAACGCCTCAAGGATTTGATCCCCCGGCACATGTTCAAGATCCCCATTCAGGCAGCACTCGGAGGCAAGGTCATCGCGCGCGAGACCATTGGCGCGCTTCGCAAGGACGTGACGGCGAAATGCTACGGCGGAGATGTCACCCGCAAGCGCAAGCTTCTCGACAAGCAGAAGGCGGGCAAGAAGAAGATGCGCCAGTTCGGCAAGGTGGATATCCCGCAGGATGCGTTTATTGCAGCACTCAGGATGGACGGGGATTAGAGGGCAACCGCCATGACCTTGTCGCTCCGCAACAGGCTTCTCGCGGTGTGTTTTTCAACGCTGGTCTTTTCGGGACTTGGAATGCTTGCTGTCATGGTCGTGCGGGGTGACCCGGAGCGCGCGGCACCCGTCATACTCGGTATCGGCCTGTCACTCAGCCTGTTAGAGGAATTCTATATTCAGGGCCGTCCGGGGCGCTGGCTGCGGGCGATGCATCCCGCAATATCGATGCTGATTTACGGGCTTCTGATCACCGTATTTGCATTGACGGCGATGGCAACTGTCCGCACCTATATGGGCCACATGATGGACGCGCCCGAGGGTAGACACATGCACGACGCTGGTGCCATGCCGGAAATGCGTGGCGGTGGCTGGCCCGGCATGGTCGTTGTATTTCCTGCGCTGTTTGCAATTTCCATCGTCACAATCATGACCCTGCGTGTTGTCGGCTATCTCGGCGGCGCGAACCTGTTCCACCTGATGACAGGGAAATACTACCGCCCCGTACTGGAACACCGGATATATCTGTTCCTCGACATCAACGGCTCCACCGCCATTGTGGAAGAGCTCGGACCGCTGCGGACGCGAGAGCTCATCGGCAAGTTCTTTTTCGATATCTCCGCGCCGATCTCGGACAATGGCGGGGAAATCTACCGTTACGTCGGAGATGGCGTGGTGGCGGTATGGCTCTGGGAGACGGGCACGACCCGAAACCGCATTATCCGCGCCATCGACGGCATCCGCCGGGCCGTGGAAAAGGAGCGCGACCACTATGAGCGCAAGTTTGGCCAAATGCCGCGGTTCCGCATCGGCGTACATGGCGGCGAGGTGGTCACCAGCGAGGAAGGCGACACGCGGCGCGCCATCGGGTTTTACGGCGATGCTATCCACGTCGCCGCGCGCGTGGAACAGATGGCCAAGGAGGTCGATAGCCAGTGCCTGGTAAGCGAAGCCGTGGTGAAGGCCCTGGCGCACCCGGACCCGCGGCTGAAACCCATAGGCAACCGGGACATACGCGGAATCAAGGCCCCAGTCGCGCTGTATGAACTTGGCCGGGAGGCTGAGCCGACGCCGTCCTGACACATGAAGACGGCCGGCAGGAAGACAGCGCTCAGTTCGGCAAGGTGGATATCCCGTGAGGCATGCGTTTATTGCAGCACTCAGGATGGATGGGGACTGACGCGGCACGCGCAAGATGCGCGGGCCGCAGGTCAGCCTCCGGAAAGACGTGTGGCGCGCTTAAGAGGCCGCCACTTTCAGCGCTTCGGTACAATAGCGCGCGATGTTGGATTCGGACGCGCTCTGGCCGGGCATCTTGGCCCATCCGCCTTTTTCGACATAATCCATGCGCGGATTGAACATCTGCATCCCCTTCATGGCGGCGCGGTGAGCTGCCACATCCGGGTCGGCGTTGAACTGGGCCACGCAGGCAGGAACAAGAACCTTCTTGATCTCGGCCGCCGCAGCATCGGTTGCCATGGCCTGCGCCTTTGTATCGAGCTTCCATCCCATGCTGGTGAAACCCACGATGGGCATGAAAAAAGCACCCGCCACGACGCCAATTATAAACGGTGTATATTTCGACATAAAAAATCCTTTGCAGGGTTTGTGAGACTAATTTTTCGGAATATTTTTACACACTACCACGGATTTGCAGTATCAGCCGGATGTATTTCCAGTGAAATATTCGAAAAATATTTGAAAAATATTCAGTCCTGTTTTGTCAGCAGCTCTGGGGGGAAAGATCATCGCCCGCGAAATCATTGCGGCCCTCAGGAGGGACGGGGATTGAGGTGTCGGCTTCAATGGCTAACATGAGAGGCCTGCCTTGAACCCCGGGCACCACATGAAATATCCTTTGGCTAAGTAAGGAGAAGCCGATGCGTTATGTGCAAGGGTTCGTGATCGCTGTTCCCAAATCAAACAAGGACGCCTATTGCGAGGTGGCCGCGAAGTCGGCGGCGATCTTCGAGGAATATGGCGCGACGCGCACGGTCGAGAGCTGGAGCGACAGCGTGCCGGACGGCAAAACAACCGATTTCAGGCGGGCCGTGAAGGCGAAGGACAACGAGGCTGTCGTCTTCTCGTGGATCGAGTGGCCGGACAAGGCCACCTGCGACGCAGCCCACAAGAAGATGCAGACCGACGAGCGCTGGGAGCAGATGGGCGACATGCCGTTCGACGGCAAGCGCATGATATGGGCCGGGTTCGAGCCGATCCTGGAACGCAAGGCCGGGTAGCACGCACCCAGGATGGACGGGGATTAGCCCCGCACCGGGCGGCCTGTCTGCTCCTGTCAGCAGGGATCAGGCCTCGGCCTTGTCCGCTTTTTTGTCCCGCAACAGCTCAACGATTTTTTCAGCCGCCACCTGGCCCGCGACCCCGCAGGTTTTGAAGCAGCCGGTATCGCTGTGCCCGCCGGCATCCAGAAAGGCCTGGTAGTCTTGCGGGTCTGTCATATCAAAAGCCCGCCCATAGATCTTCTCATGGATTTGCTTGCACAGGGTGCCGTCCAGTTCCCCTTCAAAGCCGAATTGCTCCTTCAGCTCCTCCTTGAACCGTTCAATGAGTTCCGCGGAAGGCGCCATGGCCTCGCGATAGGCTTGCGTGTCTTCCATGTTCTCGCGGCCTGACACGAGCCCGAGCCCCATGAGCGCCCCGATGAGCGCGCCGCAGGTCTCGCCGGTGCGCGCGACGCCGCCGGAAAGGACCGTGGCGGACTTGAAAACCTCGTCGTTGCCAATATCGAATTCGTCCTGGAGGGCGAGCAGCACGGCCTGCGAACAGCCGCTGTGCCGGTCGTTCTCATGGGCCTGTTTCCTGACCCGCTCGATGCGTTTATCGTTCGCCGACATGTTGGCTTCTCCTAAGGAACTTTGTTTGAGAGAAGCTACCAAACCGGGAGGCACCCCGTCGACGCTTCGTCCCTGTGACAAATCGGAGCTAGGGGGGAGATGCATTGAGTGGATGATGGAGGATTGGTGTTAGTGGGCATAATCATCAGAGCCTAACAACCTGACGAATCCATCTCCAAATGCGATTCCAGATTCCGCTCTCACCATCTAGCGATTCATAATGGGCTTGCCGTCTTTCCTGCTCGACTCTGCGACCCGCTTCTATCTGGGCATCGGACCATGCAGGAGCCCACTGAACTTGCCCATCGGTAATGAAGTAGTGCGACCTACAGACCAGCTGCCAATTCCCAATTGATGGACGGAGTGTCGGCTGGTCATGAGTCTCGTAAAAGGACCACTCCGCTGGTCCGAGTGGTGTTGTCACTTTGTTGCCGCATCCGCAGGCGCATAGGTGACATGCAACTGCGTATTCATCAGAGACATAAAGAACACCCTGCGCGAGTTCCTTTGGCACGTACTGAACACGCTGAAGTTTGAAAGTTGTCATGAGATCACTTCGCCGAAAATGTGCAGGTCCTCGACGCTCATCAACAAATTGTTTTTTGAATTCGCCCTTACATAAAACCCTCTCAACTGCTTGAAGTAGCTGACCGCGATGCACGCGTTCATGGCGTTCAGCTCAGGTATCTGAACGTTGCGGTCGTATTCCTCATCCGTAGCGTCGGTTAGCGGTGCGCACTTACTTTCACGCATCACATGGGCCGATTCGGCAGAAAAGAAGGTTGTTCGAAGTGTGCCTGCCAAGGCACCTTGTTTTCGGTTAAGGCCCATACCAACATCAATGAACGGAATGTCCAGCTCAATCAGTAGGTCGAATATCTCAGCCCGGGCTGCCCCTTTGTCGACGCAAACAAAGACAAATGTCGAACCTTTGAAGTCATCCGTTGATGACCGGTCGATAAATTTCTGATTGAGGTCCAGCCCTTTGCGGAAGTTCTCGTATCTACTTTGATAAACCTCTGCCTTGCCGCGTCCGAGTTCGGCCTCATCTAACCTGCCCGGCGAACGAAAAGCGTTGTGAACATAAAATGAGTCGGAATCAAATCCCCTGATCTCCTTAACAGGCGACTTAACAAGGAAATCAAGCAAGTAGGCGCCTGAACCTCCGAGACCAATAATTGCGACAACCTCATCCTTCAACAACGCCGCAAGATCGCCAATTTCAGCGCGGCTTGTGAGTGTATCTTGGAACTTGAATATCGAATCTTCAATTTCGTCCTTGTCAACGCGAAACGTCAGCGGTTTCGTGTCAAAGCGATCAATCGCCGGTCCACAAATCAAGCTCACATAGTGCTCGATCTTTTCGAAAAAATTCGGGAAATCAGTTGGCTGTCCTCCCTTACCTACGCGCTTATTGGAAAACGACCGCTCGACGGATACATCTGTTTTCTCCAGAGTAATGGTTGCTGAGCCTTCTCCAAGGTTTGGGATGGGCTTGCCGTTCAATCCATAAGGCGTTGAACCAGCAAAATAAACCTGATGATTGTCTTGCTTGACCCTAACCTTATCTATGAAGACAAGTTTAGCGACAATGGCTCCAATGCGTAATTGCCCTTTGCTGTCCAGGTATGGAATGTCCCGAACAACAAGGTGGGCGCCGTCAATCCGCAGTGCATAGCCCTTTTCTAGCAAGCGGTTGATATCATCATTATGACTGGCCAGTTTGATCAACACGGAATGCCATCCCTTCTTTCACTTTGACACTTCCGCCTGGCGCAAGGATGCCCTCTTTGCCACCGTGGCCGCGCATGTAGGTAATCGAGAAAATCGCATTTTGAGCATCGGGGTACGCGAGTGAAGCAACTTCCTCGTGTGAGATTTCCTTCTTCTTGGGCACTTCATGCGGCGTGCCATTGATCACAATGGTCACCGTGTTCTTGCGCTGTGTATAGAACCGCTCGGTCCCCTCCCGATCGAGCTCAACAAAATCGTCAATTGAGATGACTTTATCAGGCTCGTCTTGCAGTTCCTGAACGACCTCAAAGTCTCCATCCTTGCGGGCCAACTTGAGAAGAATCTCACCCGAAATCGGCGTGACTGGCCAATTGATGATGTGGTCATTCAAACCAAAGCGATGAAGTGTATCTGCCTTGGCAACAATGAAACTTTCGATGCCCGCATCCCGAAGGTCGACGGTTTCATCAAGCCTAAGCTCTTCGATTGCACCGGACATCAGCAGCTGCAGGATGACGAACTCTTCGGCCGGACTCTTCTTCGCTGCTTCGATTACCTGACGACCAGTGGGAACCGGGTCAAAAATCTTTGTAGGTTCGAAATCGAACTCTGGATTGCCAATTTTAATCCGATATGGTTCGTCGTCGCGCGGGCGACGGCCTGAACGAACGCAATCTTCAATATCCTCAATTGTGTCTTCGATAGTGCCCATTGCACAAATCCTTTCTTGCGATTGTGGCCAGAAATTGCTAAATCGCAATTTCTATGGCACTGTAATCACAGATTCGGAAATATTGCAATAATGAAATTGGAGGTGATATGTCGAATTTACGTTTTGACGCTGAAGGTTTTTATTCAGCGTTAGACAGCGAACGGCAAACGAGGAAGATCACATGGAAACAGGTTGCTTCTGAAGCAGGTGTAGCTGCATCCACACTAACCCGAATGGGTCAAGGTAAACGGCCTGACGTAGATGGACTCGCAGCACTAGCAAGTTGGTCGGGATTAGATGTAAGCCAATTCTATCGACCAAATATAGAAACTCGATCTGCAGAACCACTAGCTGAAATAACAGCCCTACTAAGAGCTGACAGGAATTTATCAAATGAAAGTGCAGTTGCTTTAGAAACTATGCTCAAATCCGCGTACGAGCATATGAGGAATAAAATTGGCAAAGAAGAGACTTAGGCGCGGCTTCAGAAAAGAAGCGGAAGAATACGCGGAGGAGTTTCGTTTTGAACTCAACCTAGAACCTCACGCGCCTCTGTGCCCATGCAAACTCAGTAACCATCTCGAAATACCAGTCTGTAAACTGTCCGAACATCCTTCTATTCCTGATGATGTAAAAAATTACTTCTTGGGTCCTGGGAGTAACTACTTCTCGGCAACAGTAATTCCCTTTGGCACTTATCGTGAGATCGTCCATAACGATGCCCACCACTTGAATCGGCAAAACTCAAATGTGATGCATGAAGTTGCGCATATCATTTTGGGCCATCCACCAAGCCCTCCGCTGATTGATGATGCATCCCGAAACTATGATTCAATGTTGGAATACGAGGCTAACCAGCTTGGTTTCACTCTTTTAGTCCCGAAAGTAGCTGCATTATCAGCAATAGAGGACTTCGATAGCCTGATGCTTGCGGCTGATTTTTATGGGGTGAGTGTTTCGTTACTCACAGCTAGAATTCAGATTAGTGACGCGGCAAGGTGGGCAAGGAATCGAGCTTTCAAACGAAGAAACGGGTACTAATCCGCACTCTTCGACTCCAATATGCCCACCGTACGGGTTGTCCAGTCAAAGTACTTATCCCCGCCTCACCTTCCCCCCCCTATCATCTGCCGCATCGATACCCATTGAGGACGCGTGCTGCAGACCGTCTGCTTCATGTGGGTTGAGAGCGGTTCCTGCGAAGACTCTTTGTCTGCGCTACCGCCCTTCGGGCTACTTGAGCGCGAAGGGTGTAATGCGGTCAGGCATGTGGGCTTAACGACCCCAGTCTTCCCGGGCGTGCCGTCCCGGACCCGGGGGTACTATGGCCCCCGCGCCAAAGCGCAACCCCGCCTCTGGCGGGGTGAGACGCCGGGCGGATTTCGTAAAGACGCCGCGCGCGGGGCGCTGGAAAGCTGCCCACAACAAAACGGCATGCGGTTTTTCAGCGTCCTGCGCTGTCCTGATCGCTTCAGAAGAGTGGCAAATCCTCGCGCCTTCAAGGCGGCGGGCCGTTCCGCTATGCTCACACGCAAAGACTGCCGAACACCCACGCTGACGGAGAAACCATATGAAACACGTCACCGTCTTTTTCTACGGCCTGTTCATGGACGAAGCGCTTTTGCGCGGCCAGGGCCTGACGCCAGAGAACGCACGGCTGGCCCACATCAAGGGCCGAGACATCCGCATCGGCAAGCGCGCCTATGTGGTCGAGGACTCAGGTAAGACGCTCTGGGGCGTGGTGTTTGATCTGCCGCAGGCACAGGCCGAGCAACTTTACTCAGCGCCTTCCGTGCGCGATTACCGCCCCGAACCCGTGCACGCCATCAGCCGGGACGGCGAAGAGATAGAAGCGCTTTGCTACAACCTGCCCGAGGGCGAACCGGCCCGTGAAAATGACGAGTATCTCGTCAAGCTCATCGAGGTGTGCCGGGGCGCGGGGATTCCCGACGATTACGTGGAGCGGCTGACGCGCCTGTAGGAAACGCGGCGCCGTTTGTCCCTCGCATCCGCCTCAATAGATTTCGGTTTTCACGGGAATGACGATGTGGGGTCGAGGAAGGCGATGGGGGATGTCGCCCTTGAGCCAAATCAAGGCCCTCAAGCCAAAGCGCTGGCATTGTAGGGCTCAACCCAACTCCACCGCGGAGCAAGAGTGATGAAGCTTATGAAAGTTCTGGCCATGGCGCTGATCCTCCTGCCCGGAGCTGCCCTCGCCCAGGAGCAGGGCGAGGCAGGCCCGGGCCTCACCTATGCAAAGCAGGCCTGCGCGGAATGCCACTGGGTGGACAAGGAAGACGGGATATCTCCAGACCCGCTCGCCAAGAACTTCAAGGAGATCGCCAACCGGCGCGACACGACGGTGATCTCGCTGGCGGCGTGGATGCAAAGTGAACATGAGAACATGCCGCATATCATGCCCGCGCCCGAAAACCTGAACGACGTGATCACCTATATCATCAGCCTCAAGAAATGAGGATGGAGTAATTTGATCTAGCCCAGAAAAACCCGGCGTCAACCCTTGGCTTTGGTCTCGTCCGGGTTTGCAGTCGCCGCGTTGCCCGCGGCTTGCGCAAGATTGGCAAGACCGTTCATGAGCTGGGTCGCGGCCTCGCGACTCAGCATCAGGCGCGCCACCAGTGCACGGCTGATTTCGGTTTCACCGCCCGAGGCCGTCACGTTCCAGCGATGGGCCGCGAGATTGACGCTGATACAGCCGCCGATCATTCCAGCCCCGACGACTTCGGTCGCGAAGATCTCGTTCACATTGCCCGGATCGTCCAGAGGAGGCGGTGTGGGGGTCTTGGCTGTAGACTTGGTAGGGGCCTTATGTGTTTTGGCCATGATGCTTTTTCCCTGCTGGAGCGGCCGTCGCGATGACGCTTGTGCTGAAATCTCAATGGCATCACTAGACCACAGGCAATTTAAGCCCGTGTTAACCAGCACAGCACGGCGTCGATAAGATGTGGGGTGCAGACGATGCGGTGTTCCGGCCCTGGGAACTGGCGGAGAGAGAGGGATTCGAACCCTCGAGACGGTTGCCCGCCTACACGCTTTCCAAGCGTGCGCCTTCAGCCACTCGGCCACCTCTCCAGCGCTGCTCCGATTGAGCAGATGCGACGCAATTATAGCATGCATGGCACACACGCAAGCATCCGCTGACACGTCAAATACATAGATTAATTGAACAGCGCGGCAAGAATGCCTATTTACCGGATAGGCACAAGGATACAATCCCGTTCGAGGCCAGGGGTAAACAGAAATGATGATACTACGCGTTCTGGGCGTATGGCTGCTTCTGGTGGCCATGGTCGCGCTCACCATCGATGGCACCCAGTCACTTGCGTCGGGTGAAGGGCAATGGATCGTGACGCCCCTTGGCGAACACTGGTTCAAACTGCACCCGCCGAGCCTGAACATGACGCAGGCGGCCATCGAGCGCCATGTACATCCCGTACTCTGGGACCCTGGCATGATCTCCCTGCTGCAGGTTCCAAGCTGGATCTTCTTCGGTGTGCTTGGCCTGTTATTCTACTGGCTGGGGCGAAGACGCCGGCGGCTGAACGTGTATCAGAACTGAAATTCCGGGTTTGGGGTTTATTGAACTATACCAAGCCAAGTACTCCCTGCAAAATCGGTTTGAGGCGATTGAGGACAAGGACAAATGTTTTTACGCAAGGCCCCCGAAATGCCCGGCGCAAATGACGCCCTGCCCGGCCGCGACGAGGCACTGGCCACGGCGGAGACGCATTTCGTTTCCGGTCATGCACTCAAAGGCCCCTACCCCAAGGGAACCCAAACGGCCGTGTTCGGGCTGGGCTGCTTCTGGGGCGCGGAGAAACTGTTCTGGCTACTTGATGGCGTTTACGTAACAGCCGTGGGATACGCCGCAGGCCTGACACCTAACCCAACTTATGAGGAAGTCTGCAGCGGGTTGACCGGGCACAATGAAGTGGTGCTGGTGGTGTTCGACCCGGCCAAACTGTCATACGAAGCGCTGCTGAAAACATTCTGGGAGGGACATAACCCGACCCAGGGCATGCGCCAGGGAAACGATGCGGGTACCCAGTACCGCTCCGGCATCTATGTCACTTCGCCAGCGCAGAAAAAGGCGGCAGAAACCTCCAGGGAAATGTATGCGGCTTCTCTGAAAGAGCGCGGATATGACGCGATCACCACGGAAATTCTCGATGCTGGCGAGTTCTATTTCGCCGAAGAGTATCACCAGCAATATTTGGCCAAGAACCCGGCCGGCTATTGCGGCCTTGACGGCACCGGCGTGAGTTTCCCGATCGGTACGGGCGCGGAAGCCTAGGACGTTTTCGAACACTACCACGCCACCCGCCACCCGCGTGGCCTCGGTTTTAAGCCAGATCGTTGGCGTAGCGCTTCAGATCCTCCAGGGACACCACTTTAAGCGTGTTTTCATGGGTGGCGCGCAGGATGACGCGCGGCGCCATGCCCGCATTCAGAGCTTCCTTCCAGCGTTCCGCGCACAGGCACCAGCGGTCGCCGGGCGTGAGGCCCGGAAATCCGAATTCCGGCAAGGGGGTTGAAAGGTCGTTGCCCCGCAGCTTCGAAAAGGCCAGGAATTCGGCCGTCACTTCAATGCAAACGGTGTGAAGACCAACATCCTCCTCACCCGTATGACAGCACCCGGTCCGGTAAAACCCGGTCATGGGGCGGTTTGAACAGGTATCGATGATTTCACCGAAAACATTACGCTGATCGTCGATCTCTTCCTGCACACTCATTGAGGTTTCCTCGCCGGCAATGGCATCGGGGTTGGGCCTTGGGGTGCGGGAGTTCTGGTTACACCACTGAGCCAGGGCAGATGGGGGGCGTTAGCTGGCGCGGCTGCCTTGCGCTTAGGCGCAGGCGCTTTGCGCTTGGTTGCTTTTTCAGGAGCGCTGCCATCACCCGCCTCCAGCACACCGCGGCACGCTGGCGGCAAATCGGCCATGCGTAACTGTTTACGAGGTGTGGGTTTTTTTGTTGGTTTCTTCGGTTTTTTCTTGCTGGCCTTCTCAGCCTTTGCGAGCAGCTTCATCCAGTCCTTGAGCTGCGGGCCACAGCCATCGCCTGCAGGCGGCGGTTTCTGATCCTTGCAGCCGTCATACCCGGACGGGCATTTGAGACGCACATGAAAATGGAAATTGTGCTTCCACCAAGGCCGGACTTTGCGCAGCCAGGCGCGGTCACTGCCCGCCCCTTCACATAATGCGCGTTTCACAGCCGGGTGCGCGAATATGCGCGCCACCCGCGGGTCAGACGCCGCGCGCTTGATCAGGGTCACATAGCCGGGCTTCCAGTTTTTCTTGATAACATTCTGGCCGAACTCCTTTGCCAACGGTATCGACCAACTGTCGGACCGCTCTTTTTTTGACATCCTTCCAGTCGGCTTGGTTCTGTACCAGATGTCGGCATCAAGACCGATCTGATGGCTGCGATGCCCCGTGAGCATGGGCCCTCCGCGCGGTTGAGCCAAGTCACCGATGAGCAGGCCGGGCCAGCCGTCCTTTTCCTTTGCATCATTGGCAAAGCGCTCAAGAAACTCGATCAGTTGCGGATGTCCCCAATTGCGGTTGCGCCACAGTTTCATGGCCTCCCAACCCGGGCCGCTGATGGGCAGCATGCGCCCGCCTGCAAGGCATCCCCTGGCGTAAGACCCGATGGAACGGGCGCTTAACGCTGCCGGCGTCTTTTTGCTGCCGAACAGCTTCTTGGCAACGGGTTCAGCATGGGCAGGCGCCATGAGAGCGCCCAGAAGAACGCACAGTGTGGCCAAAGACGAAGTGCGTCGGTACATCGGTGCAACTCCCCCTTTAAAGCTCGCCCCAAGTTTAGCACATATTATGGCCGTATTGGGAGGTGCATATCCAGCTTGCAGTTCAGTGTCCAGCTACTATTGATGCGGACGTTGCAATTGTAATATTTCAACTCTTGCCGCACATCGCACAGTCATGCCATCGTCTCGCCAATGCACCGAATTCTCTTAATCATATTGGCTGGAATCTCCGCCGCACTCAGTGGTTGCGCCACCTTGTCGCGCGACGAATGCCAAAGCGGCGACTGGCACAAGATCGGTATTCAGGATGGCAGTGACGGGCGCACCGAAGACCGCTTCAAAACCCACGCAAAAGCATGTGAGCTCGACCGGTCAGAAGTGAGTAAAACGGCATATCTGGAAGCGCGACAGAAGGGCCTTGAAATTTATTGCACCCAGGTGCGCGGCTACCGAGAGGGCTCTCTGGGCCAGAAGTATCTTGGCGTGTGTCCGCCCCAGACAGCCAGTCAGTTTCTGACTGGATTTGAATTTGGCCGCCGCATCAACCAGACCGAGATCCAGTTGAGCGATACGGCCAATGGCATTTATTCAGTCAGCCAGAAATTACTGCTGCCATCGACGTCTGACAGTGACCGGGCAGAGCTGCTGCGGGAGCAAGCCCGCCTCCAGGGTGAAGAGGTGCGCCTTAAAGGAGAGCTTCAAAAACTGCGCTCCCAGGCCGATTCACTGGTCTTGAGTTCGAGAAAGAAGAACTAGAGCATTGTTATCAATTATCCAATGCCAGCCCTCCAGGACAGTGTTGAATACGGGAGCAATAGCGGCATGGCGCGATCACCCTGGGATGTGATTATTGTCGGTCAGGGCATCGCCGGGACGACACTGGCCTGGCATTTGAGGGAAGCTGGCCAGCAGATACTCCTGCTTGATGCATGCGAACCCGTAACCTCTTCGAAAATTGCCGCCGGGCTTATCACCCCCATTACCGGGCAACGGCTGAAACTGAGCTGGCGGTATGATGAATTTCTGCCTGTCGCCCGAAAATTTTACAAGAATATCGAAAAACTTACCGGACAGAAATTCTTCCATGACCGAATTGCATTGCGGCTCCTCAGCTCGGATGAGGAACGGCAAACCTGGTCAGAACGCAGTCGACAGCCTGCCTTTCAAGCTCATATTCTGGAACCCCAGCCCGCCCCTCTGCTCGAAGCTGATTTGTGTGATACCAGTGACGGCGGATTTGCAATGAATGCGGCACAACTCGACGTGGCGACATATCTTGAAGCTTCGCGAGCAGTCCTAGCGTGGGAGTCAATGAGACTTGATTGGCAAAACGACGTTACATTCAGCGCGCAGGGGCTATCTGTTCGTGGACACCAGACCCGCCTTCTCATTTCCTGCGAGGGGTATGCGGCTACTCTCAACCCGTTTTTTTCCTGGGTGCCATTCAACGCAGCCAAGGGAGATATATTGACGGTTCGCTTCCACAAACCGGTGCCGCCTCAATGCGTGCATCGCGGCATCTGGATGGCGCCAACTGCAGAACCTTCAGTTTTCCGGATTGGCTCGAATTATGATTGGGAGAAGCTGGATCAGGTACCCAGCGCTTCTGCCCGAACGCAGATTGAACACAGGCTGAAGGAATTTTTTGCCGTGCCGTACACTGTGCTGGAACATCAAGCGGCGGTGCGGCCTATCATAAGAGAAAGCAGACCATTCATGGGACTCCACCCGGAGCAGGAACGGCTGGGATTTTTCAACGGGCTCGGCTCGAAGGGCTCATTGCATGCGCCATGGTTTGCAAACTGTTTTACCGACTTCCTCCTACATCAAACTCCTTTGCCCGAGGATCTGGATATACGAAAGAATTTCTAACCCATGCTGCGCGCCACTGAACTCGCCCATCTTCTGATGCGCCAGGCGGTCAAACCCGGAGACCGGGTGGTCGATGCCACCGTGGGAAATGGCCATGATACGCTTCTGCTGGCGGAACTCGTGGGGCCGCAGGGCCGCGTTTTCGGTTTTGATATTCAGTATGCCGCCATTGCCTCGACTGCGGAGAGGGTAAAAGGGCTGGCCCAGGTCACGCTTGTTCACGCCGGACATGAAACTCTTGAAGAGAATTTAGCTCTGCATGGTGATCAAAAACTTGCAGCCGTGATGTTCAACCTTGGGTACCTGCCCGGTGCATCCAAAGATATCATCACCCGCGAGCAAACCACACTCGCAGCACTTGAACAGGCCCTCGCCAGGCTTGCAATCCATGGCCTCGTGACGCTCGTGCTCTATCCCGGACATCCGGGCGGCGATGAAGAAGCTGCAGCTGTACGGACCTGCGCTCAGACCCTGTCTGGTGATTTTGCAGTAAACCGGCATGCACGGATCAACAGCTCAGAGCCCGCTCCCGAGTTGCTGACAATCGAGCGCTTGAGAGCATAGTCAAGAAAGTGCTCCCCGGCAGCCATGCTCCGCCTCCATAATCGTCCCATACACTAAAAGGTTTTCATTGCTTCGGCAGTCGCCTACCACTGAAGATAACCCAACGAATAGCAACACAGACACTTGGCCCATGTACAAAATTGCCGCCTTTTACCAGTTCGCACCGCTGGCCGATTATGCCTCCTATCAGGCGCCCCTCCTTTCGGTGGCGCAGGAGCATGGTCTGAGCGGCAGCATCCTTTTAGCATCCGAAGGCGTAAACGGCACAATTACCGGAACATCGAGCGGCATCGATGCCATGCTGACGGCCCTGCGTGCCCTCCCGGGCTGTGGCCACCTTGAACACAAGGAAAGCGCCTCGCCGGAAAACCCGTTCCTGCGCATGAAGGTGCGGCTTAAACAGGAAATCGTCACGATGGGAGTCAGCGTCGATGTGCAAGGGGGCGCGGGGACTTATGTCGAGCCAAAGGACTGGAACGCCCTCATCAGCGACCCGGATGTTGTGCTGATCGACACGCGCAATGACTATGAGGTGGAGGTCGGCGCCTTTGAGGGCGCGATAGACCCCGGAACAGAAAGTTTTGGCGAGTTTCCCGGTTGGCTCGACCAGATGGCGCGGGACACGGGTAAAAAAAGAATTGCGATGTACTGCACCGGTGGCATCCGCTGCGAAAAAGCCACCGCCTATGCCAGGGGCCTTGGATTTGATGAGGTCTATCACCTCAAGGGCGGCATATTGAAATACCTGGAAGAGGTTGCCCCGCAGGACAGCAAATGGAATGGCGAATGCTACGTGTTCGACCGCCGGGTCACGGTTGGTCACGGGGTAACGCCGGGCAGCTACATCGCCTGCAATGCGTGCGGCAGGCCAGTCAGCCAGGCCAATGTCACCCATCCAGACTTCGAGCTTGGTGTTTCATGCGCCAGTTGCATTGGCGATTATAGCGAAGACGACCGCATGCGCTTCCGCGAGCGGCAAGCCCAGGCCGAGCGGAACGGCAAGTCAGACGCCGGTTGACCTGAAGACCATATCCCCTAACGCTGCGCGCCTTCCCAGGCCTTCTCATTGTCCCAGACATTCTTGGGCAAAGGCAGACCGGCAAAGGCCTCGTCCCCCAGCGCGTCATCCGGCGTCACGCCCAGCTTTTCCAGCACCAGCATCAGCTGGCGCGTATGCTGGCCCGAATGCCAGCAGGTGCGCTCCAGCACTTCGTGCAGGGAAACATCGCCGTAATACACCTTGCCCGGTTGAGAGAAATCCGTATCCTTGCCGCCGCTCTCCCACCAGGCGTTCAGACGCTCGGTCACCCCGTCCGCATAGTCGAGCAGGTCGTCTTTGGTCATCATTTCGGGCGGCAACTTGGACAGTAGCGCTTCATAAGTATAGGGCGCGTCATGCTGGATGCGGTCCAGGAACACCTCCGGAATATTGAAAATATGATAGGCGAGTTCGCGGTAAGTGCGAGGACGATCAGGGAGAAGGGTATCTATCACCTCTTCGGGAACCTGCGCCGTAAAACGGCGCGCACCGGCAAGGATGCCGTTCAGCCGCACCATCATGTCGGCAGGCTCAAGCATGTCATGGCCACCCCACTCGAACCCGGCGACCTTTGCAACGTCGCGGAACACCGCGCCATTGGCCCAGTCCTTGCCGCGCGCCACGATGGGCACCAGCCGCACGCCAAGTTCTTCAAGCTCTGTAAAGCCGTTTTTATCTTCCAGTACGTTGACGGATGTGAACTCGACGCCATTGTCGATCAGGAATTCCTTGGTCTTCAGACAGCTGGAGCAGCCAGGCTGCCAATAGACCTTCAGTGGTACCTGCTCTGATGGGGGTAGACTCATAATATCGCCCTTATCTCGGTTCATGAGGTTTGCAGCAGAATGCCATCATCACCTCCGAATGCCAATTGGTCAGGAAAGATGTTTTTCCCGAACGCCCGCGACAATAAACACAAAAGTGATATGCTGGGTGCATGATAGAAGGGCATATCCAAATGTCCCTCATAGACATGGAGTGCTCTGACATGTCCACATTGGGCGATTGGGATGTACCGCCATCGGTGCAGCCGCAGCCGGAAGATTACACTTTTGATCTCGACACGGCTCTCTCTTCGGTTGTGAGCGTGCGCACCCTTACGCCCTCCGACGCCTTCACTGCTGAAACACTCGGCGATGAACGGCTCGGGAACGGTGTCCTGATCTCCGGTGGGCTGGTGCTTACGATCGGCTATCTTATTGTCGAGGCGCAGACCATCTGGCTTACATTCTCAGACGGCGCGGCCGTGCAGGGCCACACGCTGGGTTATGACCAGCAGACAGGTTTTGCCTTGGTTCAACCGCTCGCGCGCATTGATCTCCCCACGCTCGATCTCGGGAATGCATCTGCGGCCGAGGTCGATGACCGGGTCGTGATCGGTGCACCTGGTGGACGTAAGTGTTCAATCGCGGCGCATGTGGTCGCCCGTCAGGAATTCGCCGGCTACTGGGAATATGTACTCGACAAGGCGATCTTCACCGCCCCCGCTCATCCCCATTGGGGCGGAGCACCATTGATAAACACCGATGGCCAACTGATCGGCATTGGTTCGCTGCAACTTCAGGCAGAGGGAGATGACGGGGGAGATTTGCCGCTCAATATGAGTGTGCCGACCGACTTGCTTGTTCCCATTCTTGACGACATGAAGAAACTCGGACGCGCCGACCGGCCCGTGCGTCCGTGGCTCGGGCTCTACAGCGCCGACATTGAGGGCGAGGTGGTCATCCTCGGCCTCGCGCGCGGCGGCCCGGCAGAACTCGCCGGTGTGGACGCTGGCGATATTGTCGTCTCGGTTGCGGGCACGGAAGTGCTCGACCTCGCAGATTTCTACCGCAAGGTCTGGAAGCTGGGCAATTCAGGTGTCGATGTTCACGTGACGGTCGCACGCGAGCAGGGCCCGGTGAACCTGGTTATCAAATCCGGTGACCGAAACACCCTGCTCAAAACCCCCAGCTTGCATTAGACTCCGTCCCAATTTCATACTTTGAAACATGAGCGGCGCGGCCGGACTCGTGTGGCATGAGTGAGCATGGCCTATATTGACAAAACCCTTGATGGCATCAGCAACTGGCTCGCCAGGATACTGCAAAAGGAATCCAGCGGTTACAGGCCCTTTACGCCATCCGACCCGGAGACACTCGAACGCACCCTTCAGCCCGGGGATATCCTGCTCATCGAGGGCAATCAGAAAATCGCCGTTGCGATCAAATATCTTACCCAGTCCACCTGGTCCCATGCGGCGATGTATGTCGGCGATGCGCTCAAGAAGGATGGCAAAGGGGATGAAGATCTCAAATTGATTGAGTCGAATCTGGGTGAGGGCTGCGTTGCTGTACCGCTTTCGAAATACGAGACCTACAACACGCGCATCTGCAGGGCCGTCAACGTGACAAACACCGACCGGGAAAAGATCGTTCAGTACATGGTCGGAAAACTGGGCACGAAATATGACACCCGGAATATTCTTGACCTGGGGCGCTATCTGTTGCCCATGCCGCCGGTACCTGTGCGCTGGCGCCGGCGTATGATCGCATTGGGATCGGGCACACCGACCCGGGCGATATGCTCATCACTAATTGCCCAGGCCTTTCAGTCGGTGCGCTATCCGATCCTGCCCTCAATCGAAATCATCAAGGATCACGAGCGAGCGGTCAGCCCCTACAGCCGCGCGGAAATTCACCGGATCAGACATCACTCCCTGTTTGTCCCGAGGGACTTTGATCTTTCGCCCTATTTCCGGGTAATAAAACCGACCATAGACAGCGGGTTTGATTACAAGAAGATCATCTGGAGCACGTCTGAACCCGGCGAAGGGGCGATACCCGTCGGCAAGATCAATACTGACTAGACAAGCCACAAGCACCGAGCCAGCCTTTGGCCTGCATCCACCTGGAGACTTGAGATGACCGAACTTGCGATTGCCGCACTCGTATTTGTCACCCTGCATATCCTTCCCGCAGTGAAAGCACGTGAATGGATCATTGCCAGGATTGGCGACCCTGCCTATATGGGCCTGTTTTCGCTCGCCTCGACTCTCGGCTTTGCATGGATGATCTTCGCTTACAGAAATGCTCCCGCCAGCACGCCACTCTACGAGACGGGCCCCGGTCTGAAGTGGTTTACCGTGGCGATGATGCTGATACCGTTCATATTCGTCATCACGGGCATGACATCCCGCAACCCCTCAAGCATTCTCGGCAAGGAGGCATTGAAGACACCTCATCGCTGGACCGATATTTTCGCTATCACCCGGCACCCGGTGATGTGGGCCATTGCGATCTGGGCCAGCCTGCATCTTCTGAACCGTCCAGATGCGACATCCGCACTGCTGTTCGTGCCGCTTGGCCTGCTGGCGATTTCCGGCTCCATGCGTCAGGAAATCCGCAAGCGTAAAGAGTTTGGCGACGCCTGGAAGACATTTGCCAGCCAAACGTCCTTTGTGCCATTCGCCGGCATTTTGAGCGGCAAGGCCAAATTGCATTTGCGGGATCTGGGCCCCTGGAGAATCGTGGCGGCAGTTGGTCTCTGGCTGGTGACCCTCTCCTTTCACAAAGCCATAATCGGCGTGTCGCCAATTCCGTTTTAGGGAAATTCTACGCTGCGCGTTTTCGCTTGCCGCACGCAGCTCTTTTGCGGTGTAGCTGGGCCAGCTTGATGTCTATCGCCTTGGCCCACTCGCCGGTGGCAATCATGACATTGCGGCCATAAGTACCGCGCACCAGATTAAACGCGATTCCCGCGGGAGCCACGGACTGGATGCCGGCGAGAAGACGATTGTCATTCTTGGCTTTTTCTTCTTCCAGCATCTTTATCTGGTGAGTGACATTGCCGCAATTGGCGCTCACGGCCTCGATCTCGCGCATCCGCATGGGCGCGGCACAGGCACTCAGCAGCACCCCGCAGGCCAATATCAAACAAACTGAACGCACTGCCTTACCCCCAGATCAGGCACCCCTAGTATCAGTCCGCATCCTAACATGGTGCGCTGGAAAAATGCACGGGTTGCAATGCACCCCATTGGCGCGGAGGCGTTGTATCCCTATATATAGATGAGCCACCAGCGCTCCCTTGGGTGCTTGATGGTTTGTGTGTGGATTGCTACGCGCAGTTTATATTGTTTGCTGGCGCATAACTGATCCATCGCGCCCTCGCGAACGGGCAACCGGCTCCTGCCTATATGCAGGCGTGCCGCCGGACGTGAATTTCAACCTGCGATGGACCCGCAACATATGTTGCAGCATTTGTGCGCCCGGCCCCAAGACTGACGGATGTGGCTTTGTCAGGCCCTCCCCGCATTCACTCAACCGAACAGAAGTTGACTGAAACCGTAACGGTTTGCGCGCCAGCGCGACCGTTTGAGAGAAAGGGGATAGCTATGAAGCTGGACCGACGTAAATTTCTTGGCGTGGCTGCTGCCTCGCCGCTGGCCGCCAAGGAAATGGCCACGCGGGCGATGGAGCAGGCGCAGATGCAGGCCACCGACATCTCGACATTTTCTGACTCCATCTACACCGGCATACCTTCGCCGGACCCGATGCCCAATATGCGCTCTCTGTGGGAAGCCATTGGGGAGCTGGGTGTGCCGGAATGGAAGCGCGATGACTTGCGCGATGATGCCCGGCGAAACCGCACCCTCGACCCGGACATCGCTTCCATGCGCTCTCTTTCTTTAAACGCCAAAATGCGCCGCCAGTGGGAGCGCAACTATGAC
>JAJFHP010000013.1 GCA_021775555.1 Hyphomicrobiales bacterium
GAGCTGGGTGTGCCGGAATGGAAGCGCGATGACTTGCGCGATGATGCCCGGCGAAACCGCACCCTCGACCCGGACATCGCTTCCATGCGCTCTCTTTCTTTAAACGCCAAAATGCGCCGCCAGTGGGAGCGCAACTATGACGTTCTCGTGGAGCGCGCGCTCCAGAACACGGAAATGGAAAAGCTGAAGCGCAGCTTCTTCAAAGCTAATCCGGACGTGGAGGAGTATTAGGGCGTGAGCGCTTAAATAAGCAGTGTGTGAACCGCAAACGGGGAATGTCTTCTTTTCTCCTGAAAGCGGACATTATTCCGCACTGCATCAAATGTCCGCTTTGTGCCAATAGCGGACATTCGAGACGCCTGTGACCGGCAATCATAATCAAAGATGAACGCAACCAGACGCCGATTGATCTTTATCAAAGCGGCGTCCCAGTTCGTAGTCTTACTTAAAGCACCTGTGTTTGTTGTGTAGCCAAGCTACCGGTGCAGGATACGAACTAGGATGGGAGATGCATGAACAGTGGGAGTATCGCGTTAGCTGAAAGGCCTGCAAGCGGGATTGGTTTCTTCGAAAAATGGCTGTCGGTGTGGATCGCTCTGTGCATTGCTGCGGGGATTGCCCTGGGCAGTGCGATGCCGGGTCTGTTTCAACTCCTTGCAGGCTTGGAATACGCATCAGTCAATTTAATCGTAGCGGTACTCATCTGGGGAATGGTCTACCCCATGATGGTGAATGTGGATTTCACCAGCCTTCGTCATATCGGTAACCGACCAAAGGGATTGGTCATCACCCTCGTCGTTAACTGGCTGATCAAGCCGTTTACGATGGCTGCCCTTGGCGTGCTGTTCTTTGAAGTCTTGTTTGCCGGCATCATCGCTCCCGCCGATGCACAACAGTACATCGCAGGGCTCATTCTGCTCGGTGCCGCTCCTTGCACCGCGATGGTATTTGTGTGGTCGCAACTCACACGCGGCGATGCGACCTACACACTCGTCCAGGTGTCACTGAATGATGTCATTATGGTCTTCGCCTTTGCGCCGATTGTCGCCTTGCTGCTCGGTGTCACCGACATTGATGTTCCATGGCAAACACTGATTTTGTCCGTTGCGCTGTATGTCGTTATTCCACTCATTGCCGGTGCAAGTACTCGACGCTGGTTGACTGGCCGTGTCAAACGAGGAGAAACCGGTGAGGTTGCAGTTGCACGGTTCACCAATCGAGTTAAGCCGCTGTCGGTGGTTGCGCTTCTCGCCACGGTGGTTCTGCTCTTTGGCTTCCAGGGTCACGTAATCCTCGATCGCCCCGCACTGATTGCGCTGATCGCCGTGCCACTCCTGATACAGTCCTATGGTATTTTTGCAGTCGCCTATGGCGCTGCCTACCTGTGGCGGGTACCGTTCAATGTTGCAGCGCCATGCGCCCTTATTGGAACTTCAAACTTCTTTGAACTGGCCGTGGCAGTTGCCATCAGCCTCTTTGGTCTCAATTCGGGGGCCGCACTGACGACTGTGATCGGTGTGCTCGTCGAAGTCCCGGTCATGCTGTCGCTTGTCGCTTTCGCCAACCGAACGCGCGGCCTTTTCCAGCAACACAGTGAATCTCCAGTAAGTCTTCCATGAGGAGTGTTAAGATGAGCGAACACAAGGCCTGCTATGGAACGATGTTCCACGACACGCTGCATTTCACAGTAAACAAAGAGATGAAAGGTAAAGTCTTCAGCTTTGAACTCGACACCATAGGCTTGGGACGTTCTGATCGTTTGGCCCAAGCGGATATCTCAGAGTGGGACGATTGCTTGGCATGCCCGGAGTTCGATCATTGTTACAAATTCTGCCTTGCCAAACTGACCTTGGAGTCGGCCATCGCGGATGACTAGCTGCCCGTCTGTTCGTGTTGGTTTCAGGGGGACTACCGCAAATGTCCGCTTTGGGTCATAAGCAGACATTCCGAGCGGCAAATCTCATGTTCGCTTTACCCCCGAAAGCGGACATGAAACTCGTGTCTCACCCGGTATCGGCAACAAGCCCCGCGGCTTCAATCCCGGCGATGGCGCACATTTCGTCATTGTCGGAATTGTCTCCGGTCACGCCAACAGCACCGATCAGTTGACCCTCACCGTCTCGGACCAGCACGCCGCCAGGCACGGGAACCAGTGCGCCACCGGCCAGTGCATTCATGGCATCGAGAAAATAGGCCTGGGTTTTTGCGCGTTCAAAAAGAGCCCGCGAGCCAAGCCCCATGGCAATGCATCCATAGGCTTTGCCGTGGGCGATCTTGAAACGCATGGCGCTGGCACCGTCCTGGCGCTCGAACGCAGTTGTGTGCCCGCCTGCATCCAGAACTGCAACACTGAGAGGCAAGAGGTCTGCATCGATCGCCTTGGCAAAAGCGCCTGCAATGATCATTCGTGCCTGTTCGAGCGTAATTCCGCTCATGGTCGTCCCCCCGGTTTTACGGCCTGTGGTGACCGCTCGATAATGTAAACGCCGCTCGCCACCAGAATGAGGGCGCCGGCCAGAGTCCAGCTATCGGGGAACTCTCCCCAGATGACAAGCCCCAGCAGGGTGGCCCAGATCAGGCCGGAATACCGGAACGGCGCCACAAGGGACGCCTCGCCAAGACGCAAAGCCTCGATGATGAGAAAATGCGCCGCCGCATTGAGCGCACCATTTAAAAACAGCAGGAGTGCCGCCGTGCCGGTGATGGACTGCCAGCCTTGCAACAGCGTTACGGCGAGCGCCACGCAGACCACCGCCACATTGCCCCACAGCAGAATCGAGATCGAAGCCTCGGTGCGCGAAAGCCCGCGCGTGATGATATCCCGGCACCCGGCAAACAGGGCCGCAAGCACCGGCAGTATCAGAACCAGCTCGAACCCCGTGCCGCCCGGGCGCACAATCATCAAGACACCAATAAAGCCCGCAAGCACTGCAAGCCAGCGGCGAGGGCCGACTTTCTCTTTCGTAAACAGGTGCGAAAAAGCTATCACGAAAAGCGGGCTGGAAAAGGCAATTGCCGTCACCAGCGCCAATGGCAATAACCAGAAACTCACGACAATGGTTGCGGTGGTGGCAACGAAGAAGGCCGAGCGCAGGGCCATGCCTGCCCGGTTGGTAACTTTGACCCTGTCCCAGCCGGCAAAAAAATGGATGTAAGGGATGATGAGCAGTAGCGAACAGGCTTGTCGAAGGGCGAGCACTTGCCAGACTGGATAGGTTTCCGTCAACCACTTGGACGTGGCGTCATTAAGCGTGAGCAGCAATGCCGCGACGATCATCGCGAGAATGCCTTTGAAGGAATCGCTGTATTGCGGGGCGGGCATCAGGGGTGACCGTTCGGGAGGGTTACAGCAGAAACGAGAAGGCAAAACGTTGCCATGGCAACGGATATACGTAACAGTATTACTCACATATTTCACGGTCCGTTGCGTAGAGGTCAGATGATATGAGTACCGGCAAAATCAGATATCTGCTGGCAACCCTGCTTGGTGCCATGGTTGTTTCCCCGGCATTGCCCGTTTCAGCGCAGGCCAGCACGCCACTGCAGCGCCATGAAATTCCTGCCAAAGCCTCTCAAAACACGATCCGCCTTGCACAAGGGGCATCAGAAAAGGAAGCTTTTGAGGGCGCCAAGGAACTCGGCACCCTGGAAGCCTGGGAAGCCTTCCTCAACAATTTCCCTACAGGCTTCCGTGCCGACCTCGCCCGCGCATATGTGAGACGGCTTGGCACAGAGACCAAAGCCACACCCGCGCCAGCCCCGGCCCCTGTTCTGGCCGCACCGCCGCCTCCCCCGCCACCTGCGCCACTTCCCATCGCTACCCCTCCACCGCCACCTCCAGCGCCGCAACCTGTTCTGCAGCCGATCCACCTCGGCCCTGATGCATCGCCATGGCGCAACGGCAACTACGCCATGGATGAAGGGAATGCGTCCGCTTACTCCGCGAGCGTGCAAAGCAGCGGGCTTGAATTCACTACCTTTTGCAATGTCAACCGGCAGCTCATCACCGTGTTGGGTGAATCGAACCGCGGCGTGTATCCCGACTTTGATCAGCGCATCGAACAAGGACTGAGTGCTTCGATAGGCCAGTACGGCACCAACGATCAGCGACTTTCGATCCACTTCACCAACGGCAATGAGCATATCCTTCCGGCCAATGTGATGGGGCTGACGGGGGAAGTGGCGATTAATTCTGAAACGACGGGCAGCGGTTTCCAGCCCGGCGGCAGCTTCGTCAATGACCTGATGTCGGCGCAATCCTTCACGATCTCCTCGCCACCCATGGGCGTAACCTTTCAGCTCGGCAACAGCCGCCGCGCACTCTGCAATGTCCTGACGCGATGCGGGGTCTCCACACCCGGTTGCGCCAGGTTTGCGCCGAGGCCTGTGAGCACATACGCACCGCCAAAGATAAAGAAGAAAACCTACACGAAGAAAAAGAAGAGCGGCTGCCCCGGTGGCACTGTCTGGCTTGAGGGCCAGTGCATCAAGAAATCGGAAGTGACAGCAACCTGCGGGCCTGGCTACAAGCGCCAGGGCTCCAAATGCGTCTCCCGCTACCCGGCTAACCCGACATCAAATTCTGATCAGGAACCATCCTCTGCTCAACAGTTGCAGGGTATAATCCAGCAAATTCTTCCCGGTCTGACCAATCAATCGCCTTGCCCCAGCGGGCTCATCCGCAACGCCTATGGGCAATGCGTCCCGCCGGAAACGGGCGGGTAAAATTGGGTTTGGGTTGAGCTGGTTCATATCAACCACTCGCGCATTGCAATCAGGACTTGATTAAAATCAAGGCGCATCGTTCCGCTCATCTGCATTGTTGATACACGACCCCGGAAGACAGATGGGACTCGCCCCTCAACGGTGCGCGGGAGCATGTTCATGAAAACAATTCTGGTGCCCACCGACGGATCGACAGCTGCTGAAAAGGCGCTGGATCTGGCTTTGGACCTGGCGCAAAAGCATGATGCCGACTTGAAGCTTCTGCATGTCCTGCTGCGCGACAAGGAGCCTGATGAATTGCTGCGCCTGCCCGAGCTGTCGGCGGCCGAAGGTGATGTGAGGAGCGAATTGGAAAGCCTGGAAAAGGGCCCTAAAACGCCGCGCACGGCAGAGGAATTGATGGGGGAGCGCAGCGCACCCAGACGCCCCGCACCTGAGAGCCTGTTGCGCACGATCGGGGCGCATGTCCTGAAGCGCGCCGATGCACATGCAGCGGAGCGGGGGGTCAGCGCCGAGATCCTCGAGCTTGCCGATAGCGCCGCCGCGCCTGCGATAAAAGCAGCCGCAGACGCTATCCATGCAGATACGATCGTTATGGGCACACGGGGCCTGCGCCAGATCGAGGCGGTCACTTTCGGGAGCGTCTCACAGGAAGTCTGCCGCTCGGTCGACTGCACCTGCATCGCGGTGCATTGAAAATACGCCGGGATCACCGGTCTTCAGTTTCCTTCACGGGCGCAAAATGTTGCGGGGCCTCGTCCCGCTCAAACATTCCATAGTCCCGCGCGACAAGACACAGCCGCGCGCCGGTCACGAAATCCTGTGTGGCCACGTCGCGCAGGATCTCACTGCCCTCCGCTTGCGTGCCCACATGCAGCACGGACACATATGCGTCCTCAAAGTTGACGCTCTTAAACTGCTCGCCCCGGCTGAAAGCTTCTCCCAGGCTCTCGACCGCCACGACGAAGTGGGGGGATTTCATACCAGACGCATCACATGGCTCTGGCGGAATATCCGGCACGCCACCCTCAGCACGCGCAAACCCTTGAATGATCTCGGCGATGCGAATTCGGTAGTCTGCAAAATGCACATCGCGCCCCGATTTCTGCGCCATCATGTGTTTCACATCCTCACGCCAGTCTTTGAGTGCGGCTTCGTCTCGCCAGTGCTGGTATGACAGGATCGTGTCGGGCCGCAGCAGGCTCCTGTAGCGATCGAGAAACAGAAGCCCCTCATTCTGCTCCAGGCGCGGTTTCAGCGCCGCCGCGATGGAGAAATAATGATCCTCGTGGCCGGGCTTCGGCGTGACTTCGAAATAGAGCGCAAGCATATGTCCGGTTTCCCTTCTCACGCGCTGGATAGCACCGGGGAGATCATTTCACCAGCAACACCCAGTTGCGGCCTTCATTGTCCCAATCGTCCTTGACCAGCTCCCGTTGGGCCCGCTCAACATAACCACTGCGCTCATAAAGACGCCGCGCGCCGGCGTTGGCATCGGAGACGATGATGGAGAGCCCCTTGCACCCGGCCTTCGATGCCTGATGTTCGGCCATCTCGAGCAGGGCGCTGCCAAGCCCCTGACCGCGAAATTCGGGGTACGCCGCGAGCACATTCACATACCAGGTGCCCGGCGCCAAATTCTCCAGCTCCTGCAGGGGCACGAACATCGGGGGCATGGTGTCGTAATCAATCTCCTCAGGCTCATCGGTGAGCGGATAGCCGATCAGGCCCGCCGCCGCCTTGCTTTCCACCTCAGCGATAAAAGAATTGCGCCAGGCGAACCCGCCCTCCTCGCGCTGGGCGCGCCGCCGCCCGACGTCCCACGCAGTCTCGCCCGTCTCCGCCATACGCTCCCACAGGTAAAGCGGCATCCCCTCACCGGCGAAATTGATGAGTTGGGCAAGGGCGTCCGCGTCGTCGATGGTTGCCTTGCGGATGGTGGGGATGAGAGGAGGGTTGGGCATGGGGAGATCCTGTATCAGATGCGCAAGAGTGGCAGGTGGGTGTGCGGTTCGCTTTATTCAAGTCGAAGCATCCCGCCGCTTCCGGGCGCGGGAGTTTGCTTCTGGCGAAGGTCCCGCGAGGCGGGACTGCGCGGAGCGCCAAGAAGGTGCGTTCCGTATATTTAGGGCACCTCATCGGCGCCCCGCGCGCGGCCTCTTGTCGAAATCCGCCCGGCGTCTCATTTAAGTTGTCCTACCGGCTGGCGCCTATTTGAGGACGTGATCTGCACAAAGCAAACAACGCTCAAGTAGCCCGAAGGGCGGTAGCGCAACCAAAATTGCACTTCGGCGCGGGGGCCATAGTACCCCCGGGTCCGGGACGGCACGCCCGGGATGGCTGAGGTCGTTAATCTCTGCTGCCCGACTGTCGCGCACTAAACGGGCTCAAGTAGCCGTCAGGCAGTAGGCCAAACAAAAACCACCGCAGGAACCGCTCTTCTCTCCTCGGGTCAAGACGGTCTTAAGCCCGCGTCCCCATGTGGAGAAAAGATGCGGCGGAATATAAAGGGGGCAAAGAGGGCGGGGATTAGTTTTTGCAATGTCTGCTTTCGGGGGTAAAGCGGACATTGTGAGGGGGCGTTGTTTATGTCTGCTTATGACCCAAAGCAGACGTTTAGGCTCGCCTTACCTTTTTTAAGTTGATGCCCGCTGCGGTTTGGAGCGGTGATTCCGTTCCGGGTCGGGCGATCAACACCGCGATCGCGCATCGATCAGGCGCTTGGTTTGTGATTGGGCTCACGACCCAGCTTTCGGGCAGCCTCCCCCAATTCGCGGGCGAGATGATCAAATACGATCCTGATCCTCTTACTGGTTTGCAATTCTCGATGCGCGACAAGCCAGATCGGAAATTCGAGTGAAGGAAGGTTTGGAAGGACTTTCTCCAGTTTCGGCTCAGGCTCACAGAGAACCTCCGGCAGCATCGAGATGCCATAGCCGGCTTTCAAGAGCTCCCACACAACGACGCCGCTATCGCTCGTCATTACGAAGTTCTCTGGCCGGAGCGGAATACCTTGGTTTTGTAAGGGGGCCAACAAACGAACCGGATCCGGGTTCCCGACAAAATCATGATCAGCCACCTCGCGTGGCGTGCGAGGGCGCCCGGCCCGCTCGAGATAGTCGATTGAGGCATAAAGGTTGGCGCGGAAGTCTCCGACATGGCGTGCGGTGAGTTCCGGTTGCTCTGGGCGGATATGTCGAATTGCGATATCGGCTTCACGCTGCAAGAGGTCTTGAATATCGTTCGAGGAAACAATCCGTACACGAATGCCTGGATACTTTCGCCGTAGCGGTGCGAGGATCGACGGCAATGTTCCGGCGGACAAGAGGTCGGTTGCGGTGATTGTCACCTCGCCCGATACATCGAGTGAGTGACCTTCAGCAGCCATTGAGATCAATGTCGCCGCTTCTCCCATTGCTCGTACATGGTCAAGGAGATCGCGGCCGGCCTCAGTAAGGGTTGGTCCCCTTACGCTGCGCTCAAAGAGCGTAATGCCAAGCGAAATTTCCAGCTCGGAAATCTGTCGGCCAACGGTCGGTTGAGTGGATTTAAGCGCCCGAGCTGCACCACTGAACGACCCTTCCTCGACAGTTGCGAGGAATGTGCGCACCCGGTTCCAGTCAAATGAAATCGCCTGCCAGTTCATGCATGCACGTATAGCAAGTGTACGAATTTCGGCAATCCACTTTGCCTAAGCGCATGACTATATCGCTTCTGACGCGGTGAGACGCACAACAACTTCCGCCTTTTCGGCGCGACGCATAGAAATGAAGGGGCGCAAATTGAGAACCATCAGTAGCCGCGAATGGATGTTCCTCGCCATAGCCCTCATCTACTCTTTCGTGCCGATTTTTGGTGGACTATTCCGTATCGCAGAGCTTTTGGGCGGCGATGCGATTTTGCCGGCAAACTCGCGCGCATTGGCATATCCCATGCCGATCGCTGTGCATGTCCTGAGCAGTTTCGTGTTTTGCATTTTGGGCGCGTTGCAATTCTTGCCGAGCGTGAGACGCTACCATCTGGGCCTGCATCGCATGATGGGTCGTGTGGTGGCTGTGGCGGGTTGCATGAGCGCGATGACGGGGCTTTGGATGACCCACTTCTTTGCGTTTCCAGAGGAACTTCAGGGAACTCTGCTCTATTGGGTGCGGATCGTCTTGAGCTTGGCCATGGCTGGCCTGATCATCTGGGCCGTCATTGCAATTAGGTCACGAAGTATCCAAGGACACGCTTCGGCGATGCTCCGCGCCTACGCTATTGCTCAGGGGGCTTCCACACAGGCGTTCCTTGGTATCGGCTGGATTATTGCCATCGGGGCAGAACCACAGGGACTGTTGCGGGACGTGATCATGGTCTCGGCTTGGGGACTGAATATTCTCGTTGCAGAATTCTTGATCAGCAAAATGTTTGCGCCACGAACGATTGCAACTTGAGGGTGGTGGCGCAGGCAAGGTTCTGCATTCTTCTGAAATTGGCACAAAGCGGACTCTATTTACGACCTCGCCGAATGTCTGCTTTCGGGGGTAAAGCGGACATTGTGAGGATGCGTGACTTTCGTCTGCTTATGACCCGAAGCGGACATTACCTGACAATGCCCTCGTCACCGCTGCCGCCAAAGGCGATCATCTATCATCTATCATCGTCAAAGCGGCTTTTCGATCGCCCGACTTCAGCTTGAGAAACATGGTACGGGCAGCTTTGATATCTCTTTCGGTGCCGCTCTCGGCTGCTGCCTTGAGGGCCATGGTTGTTGGATGATCTGCGCCACAGATGAAAACCAAGGCATTCGCCAGGCGTCCCAAATTTTCGCGATCGATTAATTTTTCGTCCATTTTTGATCCAAACCTAAGGGTGGATGTTTCCTCTTGCCCTAGCTTTCGACCCTCGGACTTCGGCATATCAAACAGTGACAGACGAGAAGAGCATTGTCATCTTAAGTGGCGGCCGTGTTCTCTTATGAGATCCTGAACGAAAAGCCTAAATCTGTTGCTTTTGCCAAAACCACCTTCTCTCACCATGTCTGCTCTTGGGGGTGTGGGATGAGTGAAAAAGAAAATCCCTGCCAGAACGTGGCAGGGAGATACTAAGGGTAAGTTACGGACGCTACTTAGGGACTGGGAGTTCGGCGAGGATCTTTGAAAGCGCTTGGGCGCAGGCATCGGCCACTGGTCCATTAGGTGACTTTGAACCCGGCGGCGTTGCATATCCAGCTTTCTCAATCAGACCGTCACGGCTCCACGCGCTTTCCTTGCTGAAAGCGTCGCGCTGTTCGGCCGTAGCGTTAGCGTTGTACCGCTCGACGCATATCGGCGCATATGCGGTTACGACTGCGGCTGTTGTACGCTCGGCGGCCATTTTCTCGGCAGTACTGCCGAGGGTCCATCCGCCCCAACTGAAGCCGATGGCTATGGTAGCGACGGCGCCAACGATTGCACCTTGGAGGAGACGCGTGCCCGACTCGCCATCGAACATTTCTGGCATGTTCATGATGTTATCTTTCTTGTATATGGGAGGAAAATTCCTCCCATCTATAATAAATATATCACAAAAAGCATGAAAAAAGATATTTTAAATATAGAATATTGCATCATTAATACTTGATATAACTATTGTTATATACATGTATTATTTATTGGATGACGCATGGAACGTTATTGTACAAGTCTATAAACCACGAGAATTATGAACGCATGGCACCAGATAACGGGTTCGTTGCTTCGGAGTTACACCGTCTGAAAGCTCAAAAAGCAAACAGCCGTCCCACAAGGGCGATAACTGCTCAAATCGAGGCCAACGGATTAGAAACGTACGAACAGATCGACCAAGAGAGGCCTATCGCGTAGATGGAGTTGGCAAAAGCCCCTTAACTTGCTCGTTGTGGTTCCGGCGAGCTTGGCGAGGCCTCAAGGCTGAAGTGGGCGTTTCCTTCAGCGGGCAGCTTGGCAACCACGGGAATATCGCCGCAGTTGTCCCTCGTCACCTTGGCGACGAAGGGGGATGTCATGGCGCGCATCAGAGCGCTGTAGTTTAACTGAAATGTGATCTCTGTCCCGACGCGAAGGTGGCGGCCGCCACAATCCGCAATAAGGTGGTCGCTGCTGGCTCCGAGGAGCTCAATTCCGTCACCGGAGCTTAGGCCGTCTGGATCCGTATCCTGACGGCCAAGTGCAAATATCGCCTGTTCTGTGTCGCCGCGGCCGGCGGCTGGTGGCGTAGGCCCGAACGCGGATTGCCCGATTTCCCCCCAAGGCTGGGACGGTTTGACTTTAGACTCAATGACCTCGGCCACGAGCGTGATGGCGTCTGTGTGCAGACCGTCGATCGCTTGGCGGTGAAGCGGTTCGCGACCAAGCAGAAGCGCTTCGCCCAGGCGTAGATCATTGATCCTCCCGGTTTCCTCACCTCCGAGGACCCACGGGATGTTCGCGGAATTGCCTCCCGACACGATTGCCAGCGTGAGACCAAAGATGCCTTCGATGGAAACTGCTATCGCCGAGAGTTCGGCCATGTTCCTGGCATCGGGCTTCACACCGCTCCGACAGGCCAGGTTGGTCGCAATACCCCTGAGTTCAATGTTGGGAAACTGAAGCGTCTCGCGCACGGTACTTTCGATGTCGCATGGCATGATGCCTTCGCGCAGGTCTCCCAGTTCGACCATAAGCACGACCGCGTGGGTCGTCCCAGCTTTTTGCGCGGCAGCTGAAAGTGCTCCGATGACCTCAACTTCGGTGTTGAAGCTCACATCCGCGTTCAGCACGACGCGTTCCACCTGGCTGAGCATCGGACAGCGGATGAGGGTCATCGGCGCCGAGATTTTCGCGCGGCGCATTGCTTCGATGTTTTCGATGCGGGAGTCGCCAAGGGCAATCGCCCCTCCGCTGAGCATAGCACGTGCAATTTCGGGAGAGCCAAGGGAGGCTTTCGTTACGCCGGTGACCGAGATATTGCGGCGGGCGAGACGTTCGACCAGCGTTCGCGTGTTTTGCTCGATTTTGCCGAGGTCAATTTCCAGCCGCGGCGTGCTCATTGTATGCGGGCGATAAGCTTTTCCCTGAGTTTGGGGAATGCCGAGATAACCATCTCGACAAGGTGTTCGGGTGACCGTGTCAGCGCATCAGTGGCCGGAATGCCGAGGTCTGCCTCATACTTCTTGATGGAGGTGCTGACCTCCGCCTCCGTCATGCGTTCATGATTGATCGTGAGGCCGATGACTTTGGTGTCGGCAAAAGTCTGAATCAGATTGATCTCGCTGGCGGGCGTCGGCATTGCCGTCTGGTCAAAGTCGCCAAGATTGATCCGTCCTGGTGCGTGCTGCAGAATGACGCCATCTGGACGAGCACCTCGCAGAATAAAAGTCGACGTCAGGTAGGCGGGGTGGCTCAGCGCGCCCTGCCCCTCGATTATGATGACGTCAGGGCTCTCTCCCTCGAATGCCTCGACGACGGTGGCCTCCATCTCGCCTGAGCAGAATTGCGACGGAATGGCATCGAGCGCGATGCCGTAGCGTGCGCCCTGAATCAGGCCCGTCTGGCCGGTACCGACCATGACGGCTTTCACGCCGCGATCATTGAGGGCACGTGTCAGGATGGTGGCGGTGGTGCGCTTGCCGATGGCGCCGTCCGTGCCGAGCACCGCGATCCGAGGGCAGGTTACTTCGGCGATGCGGCCGCAAAACATCCGCAGTTCTTTTTTGTCGCGAGGTCTCCGAACATCGAGAATTTGTACGCAGTTCGCCCTGGCTGCTGCGGCAAACTCCGTGTCGTCGTTCAGGAACTCGTGGAGCCCATTCACGATATTCATACCGTAACCCATGGCTTCAAGCACAACGCCGCGCTCATGGCTTGTCAGCATGCCGCTCAGGGGCGCCATCCCGATGATGAAGTAGTCAGGTGTACAACCGGCCTGCGTAAAGGTGTCGGCAAGATTCTGACAGATTGGGATCGCATTCGGTATACCGTCGAGCACCACACCAGAATCCAGCCCGGCTTTCGCACTGTCGATGACGGCAACGATCTCATACTTCTCCGAATGACGGACAAGTCCGTTGGCAGTCTTGCCATCTGGAGCTCCAAAGTTCTTCTCGCAATAGACGACAGCGGTTTGGGTGCGCACCTCCGGTTCACGTGACGGCGCCTCCCCAAACATTGCAGATTCTTTATTGATCGCAGGGGTGTGATCAACGTGGACTGTGATTGAGTCCATGGCGAGCGGGACTGTGGACATTGATGCTCCTTGGGTGCGGTTCAAAGTGGTCGGTAGTAACGATTCAACGCCAGCGGCTTGGCGGCGGAAAGCCTATGAGGGGCCGTGCGCGGAACTGCACAGCTCGGAGTTGCCACTGCATCGTACGATTCGGAAAAATCGATCGAACTGATCAATTTATGTATATAATGCTGAATGATTAATATTCTTATATTATTTATTGAAAAATTTCTAATTTGTCAATTGATAATCACCATTTTCAATGAATATAAGACCGACTATAAATGAAGTTATTTATTCGATATTTAAACTAACTGCAGAATTGATGCTTGTGTAATAGTATATATTTTTCATAGTTGTATTAAATATAGGTCTATATATATCGTTCACTCTTTTTTACTATCTTGATGTCTATACGTGACTTTTCCGCACATGACCGCACAAGCAGCTGCCAATGATCATATCGTCTGGCGTGTCACACTCTTTCTGATGATCTCAAACAAAACCAAGTGCCGTGAAGGTTCGCATTTCCGCTTTAGGCACAAAGCAGACATTCCAGCCTATGCGGATTTATGTCCGCTTTCGGGGGTAAAGCGGACATTCCCTGACCTCTATCCATCTGCAGCCCGGCAATAAACTCATGCCGGGCGGGATGACGATCTCAATCTCACCTCCATCATCGCCCCTTGCTCACAACGCGCGAAGGGAATAGCAGTGGCCCCATGGTTAGCGAGAGTGAACAGCCACCGGACCGATCACTCGCCGCGGTGTGGCTGAACCTCCCGGCCACCAGCCGAGGGATCGCACAAATCCGATCAGATGATCTCCCGACTAGAAATATCAGGACAGATGGCGGTTCTTCCTCGCTATCAAAACAAGTGCCAACGCTCCCGCCAGGAGCAGGGTCACATCTTCGGGCGCGTCCAGCAGCCACACCGCGCTCGCGCCGATGAGCGACCAAAGGAGCGGAATGACAATGAGCCCATAAGGCACACGCTTTTCCGCCAGCAGCAGCATGCCAAGGGTGAAAATCACCGTCGGGCCCGGCGCGACGCCGAACATGGCCGCCTGCGGCCAGCCGTGGCCTGCGAGTGCGCCAAACAGCGGATAGATGACAATCGCCAACACCATCAGCGCCGCTCCGGCCCGGCCCGCCCCGTCGTTGCGGAAGGAGAAGGCCACACCGCCCCTGATGACGAGACGCCATGCGAGCAGGAGTGCCTCGACCAAGAATAACGCTGCGAACAGGGGAGCAGCGAAGTTGATAGTGGCGAAGGTGAGCCAGTGATAGACGACACCGTTCCACAGCCAAAGGGACGCGAGTATGGCACCGATGATCCTGCCGCTTGAGTCCGTCGGCCTGAAGGCAAGGGCCAGCGCCAGTAACCCCAGCGCGTAAGCAATAATCTGCGCCGGCCAGATCGCCAGATTGTAGTCCTCGAACTGCGCGAAGAAGACTTCCGGTGTGAAGGGCAGCATCAGAGGCTTTCGACGTGAGCGATCATGCGCTGGCGCGTCCTGGCATCGGGCAGCCGGCCAGTGAGCGCCCCCATATTCTCATCCATGTGGTCTACCCTCGACGTGGCGGGGATGGCGCAGGTCACGGCAGGATGCGAGACGATGAACTTCAAAAAGAACTGCGACCAGTTGGCGCAATCAAATTCACCGGCCCATTCGGGCAGCGGGTGGCGCTTGAACAGATCGAACAGCTGTCCGCGGCGGAACGGGCGGTTGATGATCACGGCGAGCCCCTTGTCCGCCGCCAGTGGCAGAAGCCGCTTCTCCGCCTCGCGGTCGAGGATGTTGTAGGTGAATTGCACGAAGTCGAGCGGCTGCGATTTTATCACCGCCTCGAGATCGTTGTGCCGTCTGCCATGAGAGGTGGTCATACCGATATATCGCACACGCTTTTGAGCCTTCCACTCTTTAAGCGTCTCCATATGCGCCTCCCAATCGAGAAGATTGTGGATTTGCAGCAAATCGAAACGTTCCTCGCCCCACAGCTTTTCGGAAGTCTTCATCTGCCGGATGCCCATGGCTTGCGCCACGGTCCACACCTTGGTCGCGGAGAACAGCTTCTGGTCGTTGGCGATGCGTTCAAGGCAGTAACCGATGACCTCTTCCGAGGAGCCGTACATGGGAGAGGAATCCACCATGCCGCCGCCATGATCAAAAAAGCTCTGCAGCACCTTCACCCGCGCATCGCGCAGCTTCTTGCTCGCACCGACATTGAGGGTGATCCACGAACCCATGCCGACCACTGGAATGCGTTCGCCGGTGGCGGGAATGGCCCGGGTGAGCAGGGATGATGGCTGTGCCAGCGCCAGTCCCGGCGCCAGCCGCGCGGTGGCAGCGACCGCACCTGCAGTGGCGATGCCGTTCAGTACGGTTCGGCGGGTCAGTGCTGAAATAAATCCTTTAGTCTCACTCATGGCTCAATCATTATAGCAGGACTGCCTCAAACCTGTGAGCGCACCAACTCCCCCCTTGCCCCTCCTCCCATAACCCACTAGCTCTTTGGCCCATGGACTGGACGGGCGGGCCGCCACTGGCGAAATCGTTTAATGACTGGTGGCAGGGGCTCTCCGCCGCCAGCCGCGGGATCATTCTGATGGTGGTGTCCACCATGGGGTTTTCCATCATGCACACCGCCGTGCGCTATCTCTCGGCAGAGCTGCACCCGCTGCAAATCGTCTTCTTCCGCAACCTGTTCGGCATGATCGTGTTTCTGCCGCTGGTGCTGCGCAGCGGCTTCGGCTTCATGGCGACAAAACGCTTGCCCATGCACCTGACGCGCGCCGGGCTGAACGTGCTGGCCATGTCCGCCTTCTTCATGGCGCTGGCCATCACGCCACTGGCGCGGGTCAACGCGCTGGCCTTTACGGCACCCCTGTTTACTGCCGTGCTTACAGTCCTGCTGCTGGGAGAACGGTTTCACATGCGGCGCTGGGCGGCGATTTTTTTCGGGTTTATCGGCGCGATGGTCATCCTGCGCCCCGGCGTCTCAACCATCGATCTCGGCTCCTGGCTGACACTTCTGTCCGCCTTCATCTGGGGGCTGACCATGATCGCGATCCGCTCCCTGGGGCGGACAGAATCAAGCCTGACCATCACCGGCTACATGATCACATTCCTCTCGCTCTTCTCGCTTGGCCCCGCGCTTTACGTATGGCAATGGCCGGCTGGGAATGCCTGGCTGGTGCTGATCCTCATCGGGATTTCTGGTACGCTGGCGCAGATCCTGCTGGCGGAATCCCTCAAAACCGCAGAGACCACGGTCGTGCTGCCGTTTGATTTCCTGAAAGTCGTCTGGGCGTCCATGCTGGGCTTCATGCTGTTTACCGAGGTGCCGACGCTCTACACGTGGATTGGCGCGACGATCATTTTCACCAGCAGCTTCTATGTCGCCTACCGGGAGCGGCAGCTGGGACAGCGTAGGGAGGATTAGGGGCTTTCAAAGATTGCCAAGCCACCCGCTCCCCCTTGCCCAACCACCCGATAAGGTACCCTTGGGGTGGTTGGGCAAGGGGGAGCGGGTGGCCTGGTACACTGGAAAATTCAAGCGCCAAAGCCTTCTCGCTTGAGGCGCGAGACCGCCAGATCAAGCGCTGAGAGAAAATCCGAACGGTCGCGTTTTGAAAATGGTTTCGGCCCACCAGTGATCTCGCCGGCCGAACGCAGATCATCCATCAGGTTGCGCGTGGCCAGCGCCATCCCCATGGACCCCTCGTCAAACGCCTTGCCCTTGGAAGAGAGCACGCTCGCCCCTGCCTTGAAGCAACGGCTCGCTAGCGGCACATCGGCGGTGATGACGATATCACCTGCTCCCACGCGCTCCGCGATCCAGTCATCGGCAATATCCGGCCCCTCTTCAACCACGACCCGCTCGATCATTTCCGTGCGCGGCACATTCATGTAGCTGTTGGAAACAACGTAGGTCTTGAGGCCGTAGCGGGCAGCGACCTTGTAAGCCTCGTCCTTCACCGGGCAGGCATCGGCATCGATATAGATGGTGATGAGTTTGGCAACTCCCGGCGTTTCGCTCAACGGACTAAACCCACCCCTTCAGTTCCCTCTCAACAACGCTCTGAATGACCTTCATGCCTTCAGCTGAATCGTTCAGACAGGGGATCGCTGCAAAATTCTCGCCCCCAGCCTCCTTGAAAATATCTCCATTCTCCACGGCGATCTCCTCCAGTGTTTCAACGCAGTCGGCAGCAAAGCCCGGCGTGACGATGGCGAGGTTCTTCACACCGTCCTGCGCCAGCGCTTCCACGGTCTTGTCCGTATAAGGCTGGAGCCATTCCGCCTTGCCAAAGCGCGATTGAAACGTCAGACGCAGAAAGTCCTCGCTCCACCCAAGCTTTTCCCGCAGCAACCGCGTGGTCCTGGCGCAATGGCAATGATAGGGGTCGCCCTTGTCGAAATACTCTTTCGGCAGCCCATGGAACGAGGCAAGGATCACGTCGGGTTTCCATTTCAGTTTCCCGACCTCCCGCTTGAGAGATTTTGCCAGCGCGTCGATATACGCGGGATCATCATGATAGGGCGGCACGGTGCGAATGGCCGGCTGCCAGCGCATTTGCTTGAGCGCATCAAACGCCTTGTCATAGGCAGTCGCCGTGGTGGCGGCGGCATATTGCGGGTAGAGCGCGAACAGCAAAATGCGGTCGCAACCCTGCTCCTTCAGCGCTTCGATGCGGCTCTTCGTCGAGGGACTGCCATAGCGCATTCCCCAGTCGACGACGATTTGGCTTTTGCCTTTAAGCGCCTTGGACAGTTTCTCCGCCTGCGCGCGCGAGATGGTACGCAGGGGAGACTCGTCATGTGTCTCGTTCCAGATCGACCGGTAAGCTTCGCCCGAGGAAAAGGGCCGCTTCAGTAATATTGGCCCGTTGAGGATGAACCACCATAAAACCGGGTTCACCTCTATCACCCGCCGATCGGAGAGGAACTCTTTCAGGTAGCGCCGCATGGACCAGTAATCCGTGCCATCGGGCGTGCCCAGGTTCAACAGCAGAACGCCAATCTTGCCGATGGCCGGTTGCGGATGCCCCTCGGGCGTATGGCGGGAGTCGGGGAGGAATTTTAGCCCGCTTCGCAGCTTGGTCATGATACGTGCCTTCGGGTTTTCCTGTAACGCTTCATAGCGCCCATTTGATAATGCATTCCCCGCTTTTACCCAAGGGCGTGAAACAAACGCCACATCCAAAACCACGATTGCGGAGTTTGGCGGTCACCTGCAAACCCGGAGAGATTGTTTTGTTTGTCCGCACTCTTGTGTCCAATTGCAAAACCCGCCAATGCTAGCCCCCATGCTGCTTATGCTTCAAAGCCTGTGTGGACTTGTGCTGATACCGCTGCTTGCATGGGCGCTGTCAGAAGACCGGCGCGAGATCGGTGCACGCGACGCCCTGCGCGTGGTTATGGCCGGGCTGGCATTACAGGCCGCGATCGCGGCCCTGCTTCTAGGTATTCCCGCTTCGCGCATGGCGTTTGATCTGTTGGGCCGGGCCGTTGCGGCCCTGCAAGCGGCCACCATGGAAGGCATGAAGCTGGTGTTCGGCTATCTCGGCGGCGGGCCGGCTCCGTTCGATGTGATGAATCCGCAAAACAGCTTCATCCTGGCGTTCCAGGCCTTACCCCTGATCCTAGTGATGGCCGTACTGTCCCGACTGCTTTATCATTGGGGCATCCTGCAACGCGTAGTCGCGGGCTTCACCTGGGCATTACAGAAGACGCTGAATGTCAGCGGACCAGTCGGTACCTCGACGGCCGCCAATATATTCGTCGGCATGGTCGATGCGCCGCTGCTGATCCGGCCCTACCTGGCTTCCATGTCGCGCGGTGCGCTGTTCGCGACCATGACCGCGGGAATGGCCACGGTGGCGGGAACGGTACTCGCGCTCTACGCCTTGCTCCTGGCGGAGGCATTGCCGGGTGCTGCCGGTCACCTCATTGCCGCATCCGTCATGAGCGCACCGGCGGCCTTGATGATTGCGCGGTTGATGGTACCGGAGGGTTTCGCGGAAGGGCCAGAGACAGCCGACATCCAGATTTCCGATGCACCGCACAGCAGCATGGACGCCGTTGCCCAGGGTACCATCGATGGCTTGCGAATACTCGCTTACGTCGTCTCCATGCTGGTTGTCATGGTTTCACTTGTGGCGCTTGCAAACATGATCCTGGGGGCTGTGAGCGAGCCCTTCGGCTGGCAAATAACCGTGCAGCAGGTGATAGGGTGGGCGTTCGCACCTCTTGCGTGGATCATCGGAATTCCTCTGGCGGAGGTCGGTACCGCAGGCGCACTACTCGGCATTAAAACGGTCCTCAACGAGCTGCTGGCTTATATCGAAATGTCCAAACTCGACGCGGATGCCTTATCGCCACGCAGCAGGCTGATCATGACCTATGCCCTTTGCGGTTTCGCCAATCTGGGCTCGCTCGGCATCATGATCGCGGGGCTGGTCGCCATGGCGCCCGAACGCCGTTCGGAGATCGTCTCTCTGGGACCCAAAACCATTGTCTCCGGCACCCTGGCGACGCTCCTCACCGGCGCAGTTGTCGGCGCCATGACACCAGGATAAGCATCAATCATGGCATGGGACCCATCGCAATATCTCGCTTTTGGCAATGAACGTCTTCAACCCGCGCTCGACCTGCTGGGCCGCATTCCACTTGAAGCGCCGCACACGGTAATCGACCTGGGCTGCGGGCCCGGCAATGTAACCAAGACCTTGAAAGGACGCTGGCCCGGCGCGGCCCTGACAGGCGTCGATGGTTCACCGGAAATGCTGGAGCGCGCCCGCGCGGAAGACCCGGATATTGAATGGGTCGAAGCTGATATGAACGACTGGCGGCCCGAGGCCCAGGTGGACCTGATCTATTCAAACGCCGCGCTGCACTGGCTCAACAATCATGACGTGCTGTTTCCGCAACTGGTGAAGCACCTTGCTCCGGGCGGATACCTGGCCGTTCAAATGCCGCGCAACTGGGGTGCAGCATCTCACACCAGCATTACCGAGGCAGTGCATGACGGGCCCTGGCGCAAGATGCTGGAACCCTTGCTTCGTCCCGCGCCGTCCCATGCCCCGTCTTATTATTACGACCTGCTGGCACCCGAAACGAATACCCTTGCCATCTGGGAAACGGACTATTGCCAGATCCTGGATGGTGAAAACCCGGTTGCGGAATTCGTGAAGGGCACGCAACTCAAGCGGTTTCTCGATGCACTCGATGAGCCCGTACGTGGCGAATTCGAGAGTGATTACCGTGCACGCATTCTTGCGGCATATCCCAAGCGCACAGACGGCAAAACCCTGTTCCCCTTTCGCCGTCTTTTTATTCTGGCCGGTGTTTAATGAGCCGGTGTATCGAAACCCGTAAGGTTGCGGACCGATGACCGAAACAAGCTCATCGCGAGCCATATATCGCGGTATGGACAGCAAGACGCTGGATGCCGCCTACAACAATAGCGCGGCAGTTTCCGGCAGCGCGGAAATCGTTGCCGGGTGGCGCGAGGAAAGCCAGGATATCCGCGCCCGAACCAATGCGCAGCTCGACATCGCCTATGGCGAACGCCCCCGCATGACGCTGGATTATTTTCCGTGCGGTGCGGCAAACGCCCCGCTTTTCGCCTTCATTCATGGTGGCTACTGGCAGCGCAACGACAAGAATGGCTTTTCCATTTTTGCCAAGGGTCCGCTTTCCCACGGGATCGACGTGGCCATGCTCGGCTACACGCTGGCGCCCGAGGCAAGTCTCACAATGATTGTGCAGGAGATCTCACTCGCTCTCGATCATCTCCTGGAAAACAACAAGGCACTCGGGTTTGATGCGCACCGGCTGTTTGTTGGCGGATGGTCGGCTGGTGGACATCTGACCGCCATGATGCTTTCCCACCCGGGTGTGAAAGGCGGGCTGGCAATCTCTGGAATTTTTGATCTTGAGCCCATCGCTCTCACTTATCTCAACGAGCCGCTGTCTCTAAGCGAAGATGAAATCGAGAAGTTGAGCCCGATGCGATTGATCGAGCCCGGCCTTGCCCCTGTCCGCATCGTCGCGGGCGGTGATGAAACCTCGGAGCTGCGGCGACAATCTGAGGATTATGCGGCGTCCGTAAATTCAGCCGGCATGACTGCTTCGCTGCGGATGGCGCACGGACGCAACCACTTTTCCATGCTGGATGAGTTGAAAGACACCGATGGCGGGCTCACCCGGGATTTAATAGAGCTAATTGGCTCAAACTGAATTTGCAGCACTCACGCAGTTGCGCTGGTTTTCTTATTGCGGCGTGTTGAAGGGCGGTCCGCAATCTCTTCAGGTCCTTCGGAAATTGGAAATTTCACCGAGCCGTATCTCAAGATAAGTTCTGCAATCGCCAGCAGAAGAATTGCGGCCGTGATGATGATGACCGTCAGATTAGCATCATGGGTCTTGTTGATGACCTCGATCAGCAGCCGCGTCAGCGCCGTTATCGCGACATAGATAAGAAACCGCACCGGCAGCCGGTTGGTTTTGAAGTAGATACCAACCATGGCGCCGAGTTCCAGGTAAATGAACAGCAGCAGAATATCGGCAACATTTGCGCGCCCGGCCGCAACCATGTCCAGGAAGGAATGAATGGCGGACCAGACAGTCGCCCCGCCAATGGCAAACAGCGCGAGGAGATGAAACGACTTGACGAGAATGGTACCGATGACATCGGCACGACCCTCGACACGTTCGAATTTTCTCTCCATATCGCCAGGCTCCTTTAGACCGCATCCTGAACAGGCAAGTTATTACCCTATCAGGCCGAGCCTGCAAATATGGCTATTCTAAACACTTTTGATATTTCACATATGAAACGGACGGCAGCCTGAGTATGGCCGCCGTCCGGTGCATGTCTGCGGCGACAGCAAATGAGCTATACCGCAGATTTTGAAAATGGCCCCCATTGTCAAATGCACAGCAAACAGTGCCGAGAAATCAGATTTCAGCAACACTCTTTAAAGATGGTCCGCCAGGAGTGCTGGCGTCATCAGATGAATCTCCGGAAACGCCAGGGGCACTGTCCGATTCTCCGTTGCTCCCGCTGGCGATATCTTGGGCTTCCAATATGGCCATCTGCAGCAGATAAGAAAGGAAGCCAAAGTCAGCCTCATCGGACCTTTTCTGAATTGGGCGAATATCATTTAACAACAGCAATGCCAGGTCCATTCTCTCTTCATGAGAAAGGACACCCTTATATTTTGCCGTTTCTAATGTTCCAGGTTTTTTTGTCATACGAAAGTCTATACTCGATTTTTCATGGTTAATATTTGGCACAACATGCCTTAATTTTATAAATATAAGTATTATTATCTTTTGACCCTGGAAGACAAAAATTTGATCCATAGTTTTGAATTTCGGAATTGCCGACCCCATATAAGATTCTAGAGGCAAGCAGGACAGCCTTCTCAGCGGGGGGAGAAACGATATTATAGCTGTATCAGGAAATGAAACTTCGCTGGTGAACTCGCCAGTGAGTTCAAGCAACAGGCTCCAAAAATACGGCACGATTGCCGTCATCTCTGCAATCGCTCTTGCCCGCTATCTCGATCAAAAAGGCATTGACGGAATGTCCATTCTGCATCGTGCGGGGCTTAAGTCAGCAATGCTCAATGACAAATATGCCTACGTTCCGTTGAGCGGGTTGGCCAAGGCACTGAAACTCGCCTCGCACGAGACGGATGATTCCTGCGCCGGTTTGCATTTTGGCGAAGACTACAGTCCGCCCGTTCGCCACGCATGTTACTTCGCAATCACACATGCCCCTGACCTGAGAGGCGCCCTCACATCTCTCGCATCCCACCGTAACTCCGTTGTCAACATCCCCACCCAGTTCGTAAACCGCGAGGGGATGGCAGCGTTTAACTGGACAATTCATGAAGAAATCGACGAACCGGAACATATCGTCGCATTAACAGCGATGAGAACACTGCGCCATATCCAGGAAGCAGCCGGGCCGGAATGGCATCCGTTGTCAGTTCACCTGACCATCGGTGTGCCGGAAAACGTGTCGGAGTACTATCGGCTGCTTGGTCCGAATATCAGGTTTGACCAGCATGAGAACAGTTTCCTCATAGGCCGGGAAACACTCGACCTCCCCATGCCGCATGCTGATCCAGATCTCTATGTCGTTGCGCGCAACAGTTTCCTGATGCCGATTCTGGGTAAACTGGACGATGACAATCCCGTTGATTGTATTCGGCGATTTGTCGCTGAACGTCTGCAAAATAACAGCGCCACGGTTGATGCCGTCTCAAAACATATGGGTATGTCGCAACCGCAATTGCGCCGCCTGCTGAAGAAGCATGATACCTGCTTTCAATGTATATTAGACGAAACCCGCATGACAGTCGTGGAGCATTATCTGACGCATACCGACAAGCGGTTTTCCGAGATTGCATATCTGATAGGTTTTTCTGATCAGAGCGCGTTCACACGTGCCGTAAAACGCTGGTTTGACGCAACGCCGAAGCAGTTGCGGCGTAGCAACAGCTAAGCCACAAATCGCCAGCCCAGTCCCCTTGCAGCCTTATCCTTCTTCGCGCTGAGACGCGTCGCCCCGCACAAACTTCCCGTCATCAAAATGAATCCCGCATTCGGTTTTTTCCTCGCCGCGCCAGCGCCCGGAGCGGGCTTCTTCCTCAACTCCGACAGGAGAAGTGCAGGGACCGCAGCCGATCGAGGCATAGCCCTGCGCTACCAGAGGATGCTTGGGTAAATCATGCTCATCAATATAGGCGGAGATGCGCTCCACAGGCCAGTTGGCGAGCGGGTTGACCTTGATGCGCTCAAACTCCGTTTCGAATGTTCCGAGCGACGCCCGGCCACCGGATTGAAATCTCTTGCGTCCTGTTATCCAGGCAGAGAACCCGGTCAGGGCGCGCTTCATGGGCAGCACTTTCCTGATCCGGCAACAAGATGCGGTGTCCCTGTTCCACAGATCACCGGCCGGGTCACTCCGTGCCGTATCCACTGGATCGGGGCGGATATCACGAATATCTGTGAGGCCAAACCGCTCCACCACGCTTTCACGATAGGCCAGCGTTTCACCGAACAGTTTGCCGGTATTGAGGAAAATAACCGGCGTCGAGCGATCAATGACCGCCACCATATGCAGTAGCACCACCGATTCAGCGCCAAAGGAGGATATGAGGGCAATCCGGCCCGGAAACACCCGCGTGAGCAGAGGCTCCAGCAAATCCCGGCCTTCAAGACTGCCATAATGAGTATCGAGGGTTGCATGCAAACGCGGTGGAGCGTCCCGATCAATGTCGCCATGTAGTTCAGTCATTTCACACACCGCGCATTGAACCGGGCAGATTGCGGCGGCGGAACATGTGTGTCTCGCCGCCGCATCCGGTATTTTCAATAATTGCCGGCTAGTTTTTCGGTTGAGGCACGATCCTCAAATAGGGTTTCGGCGCTTCCCAACCATCGGGAAATTTCTCTTTGGCAGCCTCGTCCGATACGGCTGGAACGATGATCACATCTTCTCCATTGTTCCAGTTGACCGGTGTTGCGACCTGATGATTTGCCGTCAGTTGCAGCGAATCCAGCACACGCAGGATCTCATGGAAATTGCGCCCCGTGGCCATGGGATAGCTGATCATGAGTTTGACCTTTTTGTCCGGTCCGATAATGAAAACCGTACGCACGGTCATGTTATCCATGGCGGTCCGCCCATCGGACGTCTCGCCAGCGCCCGCCGGCAACATGCCGTAGAGCTTCGCTACTTTGAGATCCGTATCCCCGATCATAGGAAAATTCGGCAGCGTCCCTTGAGTCTCTTCGATATCCTTTGCCCATTCCTCATGGTTCTCAACAGGATCGACACTCAACCCGATGATCTTGCAATTGCGGGCATCGAACTCCGGTTTAACTTTCGCCATGAATCCCAGCTCGGTGGTGCAGACCGGTGTGAAATCCTTCGGGTGCGAAAACATCACGCACCAGCTGTCGCCAATCCAGTCGTGAAACCTGATCGGACCTTTGGTCGTCTCGGCCTCGAAATCAGGAGCAGTACTGCCTATTTGCAGCGTCATTTAACAACCTCCAAAACAAAAGCAATGCCGCCATGAACCGGATAACTCGTACTCAAGCGGCGTGCAGCCTCTTTTCCATATGGCTGATACCTATGGGTTCAGAGGATGCACATCAATAATAGGGGAATTATTTTCTATGATAAGAAGATAATTATAAAGTTTATAAAAAATATAACCATAAACTAGTACATTTATCGAAATATTTTCTAGTTTTTAGGTGTTGAACTCAATTCTAGAAAGCGGGGGAAATTCAGGCCCTACGCGCGCCGCCGCGAGAGGAAAATCCCGGCCGTGAAATAAAGGCACCCCAGCACCATGACAGATGCTGAAATGACCAGAAGCTTGGAGTATTTATGCTCAAGTCCCGTGAGGTGGTTCATGAGCATGGTATGACTGCCCGCCTCAAGGAAATAGAGGATTGCCCCGGTCATCGCAGTCACGAAGGCCAGGGAGTAGGACCAGGTTGGCACATCGCGGCGTCCTCCCCACAAGGAGAAAAAGGCAACCGGCGCCAGGAACATTGAGGCCGTGCCTGAAACCGCCACGGCAGAGAACAGGTCCTTCGAGCCGATGAACACCATGATAAGGCCGCCGAGCAGAAACAGCGCCATGGCCACCCGTCCCTTGAACACGGTTGGCTTTGCCATGTTCATATCGACGATCGAGAGCTTGGCGGCACTTGCAAGCGTGGAATCCAGCGTCGACATGCAGGAGATTATTAGCGCCACGTTGAACAACAGCACCGGGGTATCACCGAACAGGCGCATGAGCGTCGGCACAAAACTCTCGCCGGCGATCTTTTCAAGGCCCGCATAAGTGCCAAGAAGCCCGAACGCCATGATACAGATCACCGACAGCCAAGCAGCGTGGTAGAAGCTCGCCATGGTGCTCTTCTTGTCCGAGATGAGGCCGCGATCCATCATCACCGGATCATGCATTGGATAGCTCCAGACCTGAAGGAAGGCGACAGCCAGCAGCACCCAGCCAGGCCCCGTGCTGTCCGGGCTTGAGGCGGCAATGGCAGCAAAATCAAAATTGCCCCTGTCGATGGCGCAGGTCATCAGCACAGCCAGCACGATTAGAAATACGATCATCTGGAACACGTCGGTGCGGATCGAGGCATGCAGCCCGCCAAGTGCTGAATAGGCAAGAACCGCCAGCCCCACAGCCACCATTGAGACCATGTAGGCGGTGGAGCCTGCCGGTCCGAAAATGATGCCGATGACCAGCAGATTGGCGAACACTTCCGACAGCAGCCGCAAACCCGTCACAAAGGAATAGCTGACCGGCCCCACCACGCCGAAGCGATCGGCAAGAAACGCCTGGATGGAATCGAAGCCATGGCGCCAGCGAAGCGACGCAATGACCCAGGCGCCGGTCAGGAATGACAGATAATAGGTCGCGTAAGCGAGCGCGCCCGCAATCCCGTAGAAATATCCGAGGATCGCCGCATTCATGATGGAGCGCGCGAAAATCCAAGTGGTGACGAGGCTGAGGGTCAGGCTGAAAACATTGGGAACATCGCCTGAGATCGCATGCCCCTTGTAAAAGGATCCAAGCGTTGAAACGCGAGGCGACAATGCAAGGCTGGCAACGGCGACCAGAGCCGTTACGGCCATCAATGTATAAGACATGCAAAGCCCCCGATAATCGCCTGAAGCAAACGACCCTGCTGTATAATCAGTTCTCTGCCAAATTGCGATAAATTAGCGATCACTGACTTTATCGTGATCCAGTCTCTTGCGTGCCGGGATAGTATATTTTCAGGCCGCATGACGTCGTTTTGGGACTGGTGCTGCGAACGCATCTAGCAGCTCAGCCCGGCGCGCATCGGCGGCGTCCGCCGCTGCCTGTTTAACAGGCCCGTAACCGCGAATGGTTTGAGGAAGTGTCGCGAGCTCAACAGCAATCGCGTGTGTATCGCTGTTCAGTCCCCCGGTGATCTCCTCCAGCATTGCTTCATAGTCCGCGAGAAGCCGCCGCTCCAGTTTGCGGTCACCGGAATAGCCAAACGGGTCCAGTACCGTACCCCGCAACCTTTTCGCACGCGCCAGCAGTTTGAATAGACCCATCGCCCACGACCCAAAGCGGCGCTTGACGGGGCGTCCGGTGATCGGGTCCTTGCGTGCAAAGAGAGGCGGTGCCAGATGAAATTCAAGATTCACATCACCAGTGTACAGCTGGTCGAGTTGGGCTTGAAACGCACCGTTTGTATAGAGCCGCGCCACTTCATATTCGTCCTTGTAAGCCATCAGCCTGAACAGCCCCTGGGCCACCGCGTTGGCGAGCGCGGACGATGACGGCATCTGCTCCAGTTCCATGCTCCGGATGGCCTCGATACGCTTGCGATACCGCGTGCCATAAGCAGCGTTCTGATACCCGGTAAGAAAGCCCACCCTCCGCACGATTATTTCATCGAGCGTCTCGGGCCGTGCGCGCTTGTTTGGCAGTGACGTAACCGACGCAAGGATATTAGCCAGCGCCGCTTCATCATGCGCAGCGTAGCGACCCCAGCCAAAGGCTTCCAGATTGCGTTCAACGGCCACGCCATTCAGCTGAATGGCGTGTTCCAGCGCTTCTCCCGAGACCGGCACCTTTCCAAGTTGCCAGGCATAGCCCAGCAGAAAGATGTTTGCCGACATGGCGTCGCCAAGCAGCGCATTCGAGATTGCATGAGCATCGATGAACCGCGCCTGGTCCGTACCGGCTGATTTGCTCAATGCGGCACGCATCTTTTCCATGGGCATGGCGAGGTCGGGCATGCGGGTGAAATCACCGATCATCATTTCATGGTCATTGGCTATTACCGAGGTCACACCCTCATTTACGATTGAGAGCACCGTATCGGATGCAGCGACCACCATATCGCAACCCAGCACCAGATCTGCCCCGGCCGCCGAGGCGCGAACCGATTTGATGTCTTCCGGGTTTTCACCCACGCGCAAATGCACCGCGACCGCGCCACCCTTTTGCGCCAGCCCGGACATATCAATGACACCGACGCCCTTGTCCTCAAGATGTGCCGCCATGCCGACAAGCACACCCACGGTAATAACCCCGGTGCCGCCAACGCCCGTCACCACCATGGAATAGGGCCGTGAAATATCCGGCAACCCGGGTTGGGGTATCCCCGACAGGTCTGGCAGGGGCGGCAAGGCGCGGGCAGCATCTGATTCCTTTCCCTTGAGCTTACCACCGCTCACGGTTACGAAGCTCGGGCACAGCCCCTTGAGGCAGGACATGTCCTTGTTGCAGGCCGACTGGTCGATGGCGCGCTTGCGGCCAAATTCGGTATCCACCGGTACGATCGCCACGCAATTGGACTGCACACCGCAATCGCCGCAGCCCTCGCATACAAGTTCATTGATGACGACCCGTGTCTGGGGATCTTCCGCCAGTCCGCGCCGCCTGCGGCGCCTGAGTTCAGCGGCACAGGTTTGGTCGTAAATGAGGACGCTGACACCTTTTACCTCGCTCAGATCCCGTTGAACTCCATCCAGGTCATCGCGGTGATGAATCGAAACGGTTGATGGAAAGTCAGAATGAGAAGGATATTTTGACGGGTCTTCAGCGACCACGACCACGCGCGCTGCCCCGTCCACCGTCATCTGGTGTGCGAGTTGCTGCACCGTCAAATCGCCGTCAAGCCCCTGCCCCCCGGTCATGGCCACGGCGTCGTTGAACAGGATCTTGAAGGTCATGGTGGTCCCGGCGGCGATGGCCGCGCGGATCGCCAGGGCGCCTGAATGCACATATGTGCCATCGCCAATATTCTGAAATACATGGTCCTGTTTGGAGAATGGCGCCTCGCCGATCCAGTTGGCGCCCTCCCCCCCCATATGGGTGAAGCCCTCGGTGGAGCGGTCCATCCACTGCGCCATATAATGGCATCCTATCCCCGCATAGGCGTGGGCGCCTTCGGGCACTTTTGTCGAAGTGTTGTGCGGGCACCCGGCGCAGAAGTAGGGTACGCGCTCAATGATACCCGGCAGAGCGGCGACCCGTGTCGCCACCCGGTCCAGTTGCTCCAGGCGCGTGCGCAATTCTGCATCATTGGTGCGTGCCAGAAGCCGCTCACCGATGGCGCGAGCAATTTGTACCGGCTCAAGTGCTGAGTGCGCCGGCAGCAACGTCTCGCCATTTTCATCCTGCTTGCCGATGATGGCAGGCGCGCTTCGGGTTCCGTAGAGTTGCTCCTTGAGCTGCGTCTCTATGAGCGAGCGTTTCTCCTCGACGACGAGGACCGTGTCGACGCCGCTGGCGAAACGGGCCGCGCCCGCCGGCTCCAGTGGCCAGCTGACGGCGAGTTTATAGAGCCGCACACCAAGCGCCGACGCGCGTGCGCCGGCCGTAATCCCAAGCAGGTCGAGCGCTTCCACCGTATCCAGGTAACTCTTGCCTGACGTGATGATGCCGATCTTGGGAGCGCCACCACCCTCCATGATGAGATGATCAAGCGCATTGGCGCGGATGAAGGCACGCACGGCCGGTATCTTGTAGTCGTATAGACGCGCTTCTTTCTCAAGCACATTGTCCACGCGCCGGATGCCAAGTCCGCCGGGCGGCATTTCAAAATCATCCGGCAACTCAATCTTTACCCGGTCGAGAGAACCATCGATGGATGCGCTCTGCTCGATATTGTCCTTCACGCATTTGATGCCGGTCCACACCCCGGCATAACGCGACATGGCCCAGCCATAGAGACCGTAATCGATGACCTCCTGGAGACCGGCCGGGTTCAGAACCGGCATCATGGCGTCGATGAACTTGAACTCGGACTGATGCGCTGAAGTGGAGGATTCGCAGGTGTGGTCATCGCCCATCAGTGCAATCACACCGCCATGCTTCGAAGTGCCCGCATGGTTGGCATGGCGGAAGGCATCACCAGAGCGGTCAACGCCCGGCCCCTTGCCGTACCAGATGCCGAACACCCCGTCATATTTGCCATGGCCGCGCAATTCTGCCTGCTGGGCGCCCCAGATAGCCGTCGCGGCCAGATCCTCGTTGATCCCCGGCTGAAAGATGATCGAGCGCTCATGCAGAAACTTCTCCGCCTGCACGATCTGCTGGTCGAGCCCGCCCAGCGGGGAGCCACGATAACCTGTAATAAGGCCGGCCGTGTTGACACCCTCAGCGGCGTCCCGGGCATTCTGCATGAGAGCGAGACGCACGATGGCCTGCGCGCCATTCACGAATATCCGTGACTGGTTCAGGTCATACCGGTCCTCAAGGCGTAGATGTTTCATGCTCTACCTATTTACGTTTGGGCGTGTATCTGAGCATCATACACGCCTGACAAGGGAGTAAAAATCTTCGTGTGGGGGCACGTGAGGATATGTCTCGAGATCTGAAGTTCTGGGGACTGATGGGTATTGTGGTCATGGTGACCCTTGCCGGCACCGTGGCCTATATGGCCCTGACCGCCCCCTTGTCCATCAAGCTGCGGCTCGGAGCCGATCAGGTCAACTCGGAACCGTATGAAATGGCCAGCGCCATCGCTCATGTAGTGGCCAGGAGCCATCCCGGGATCCGAATCCGGGTGAGAAACACCGGCGGGTCATCAGAGAATATGGCCCTCCTTGCCAACGGCAAGCTCGATCTGGCGCTTGTGCAGGCGGACGTCATCAGCCGCGATAATGTTTCGCTTCTTGCCGTATTGTACCCGGACCTGTTCCAGCTTGTTGTGCGCGCCGATTCCGGGATCAAAACACTCAAGGATCTGGAGGGTAGCAAGATAGCCCTGCCACCGGTGACGAGCGGGCAATACCGGGCCTTCTGGTTTCTCGCCAATCATTATGGGCTTGCCCCGGAACGCATCATTGCCATTCCGATGAACACACGCGCCGCGGATGATGCCATCGTCAATGGTGAAGTGGACGCCGTGTTCCGGGTTCGCGGCCCGCGCAATTCATCACTCCGCATCCTGTTTGGCCGCACTTCGTTGAGGTTCATACCTATCGACCAGGGCAAAGCCATGCATTTGCGCCGCCCGGCCTTTACCGCGGCCTCACTCCCCAAGGGGGCCTATCAGGGCGACCCGCCTATCCCGCCGAGCATGCTTCCCACCGTGGCCGTCGACCGGATGCTGGTGGCGCGGGACGATGTTCCGGAAGCCGTAATCCGCACGATTACCGGGGTCCTGTTCGAGAAGCGGCGCGAACTGGCGCTTCGTACGCCACTTGCCGCCCTCATCCGTCAGCCGGAAATCAAACTGGGAACCCTCCTTCCCGTGCATCAGGGCGCGCTGAGCTACTTCGACCGAGAGAAGCCTTCCTTTCTTGAGGAAAAGGCCGAGTTCCTGGCGCTAGTACTTTCGTTCATGGTTGTTCTTTACACGCTGGCTCTTGCCTTCACACGCCGGCTGGCGGAGCGTCAGAAAAGCCGGATTGAAGATTATGCAGGTGAGCTTCTGGAGTTGGAGAAAGCCGCCAAGACGGCAACAAATATTCCTGATCTAGACATCCACAAGCTCCGCCTCACCGAAATACTTGCCGAGGTTGTGGGAGACATGCGTGGCCGGCAAATCAATGCCGAAGGCCTTCAATTGTTCTCCTTTGTCTGGGAATCGGTGAACTACACGATCAACGATCATGAGGAACAGTTGCGCCTTGGCACAAAGGTTGCCCGCGCCGTGACCAAGCCCTCACGCAGCCGCAAACGAGCCAGGGACAAAAGCTGATAAATTCCCCCAATGCACTTCTCTCAAGATGTTTGGCGGCAACACCTGTAATGACGGCGGGCGGGGCGTGAATGTCAAACAAAGTGCCATTGGCATCGAAAACGCGCCCACATACGTTACTGGTCTGCACAACTGAATTGCCTCCGGGAGATAGACCTTTCTTCACACAGGCGGCTTAACGAAGCTTGCGCGCCATGCGAAATCATGCTTTCGCCGTAACAGTTTTTCATATCGCGCAAGAAACAGGCAGAAGTTGACTGATGGACATATCTTCAACTGACAACCGCTACGGATCGAAAGTCCATGACCTGGGCCGCTTTAGTGCTCCTGTACTGATCTGTGGCGGTGCCTATTCCAACCTGGAAGCGCTTGAGGCACTTTTTGAGGCTGCGGACAGCCTCGCCATCCCGTGCGAACGGATCATCCATACCGGTGACGTGGTTGCCTATTGCGCCGACCCCGCCGTCACGGCCGAGCTGCTGCGCGAACGCCAGGTCCACGCCATCCAGGGTAATGTTGAAGAAAGTCTGTCCGCCAGCCTTCCAGATTGTGGCTGCGGATTTTCCGAGGGAACCCTGTGCGACAAGCTCTCTGACGAATGGTTTACATTTGCCGATGCCCGGATTGGCGATGATATCCGGCATTGGATGGGCCATCTGCCCCAGCACTTGGTGTTCGAGATTGCAGGCCTGCGCGCGCGCGTTGTTCATGGCTCTGTGCGCGAGATCAACCGCTTTTTATTTGCCTCGCAACCAGACCCGGACTTCGAAGCTGAATTCTCTTCCGTTGCTACGGATTGCGATATGATCATTTCCGGCCATAGCGGCATTCCCTTCACCCGGCGCGTAGGAAAGAAGGTCTGGCACAATTCCGGATCACTGGGGCTTCCCGCCAATGACGGGACACCGCGCGTCTGGTTCAGCTTATTGACCCCTGACAAGGAGGGGCTGCGCATCGAGCATCATGCTCTTGACTACGATCATGAAACATCGAGATCAAAAATGATCGAAGCCGGGGTCTGCCGCGAATATGCACAAGCCCTGGGAACCGGGATTTGGCCGAGTCTGGACGTCTTGGGTGAATCGGAGAAAAATCAAACCGGCACGCCGCTAGATCTGGGTGAGCCGGTAATCATTCAAAGCACAGCGGCATTCAGCACATAAGGACAGCTGTTTTAAAATGGCCGTGCCGGCCCGAGCGAACCCATAAAAAGTGTAACGCCCAGAGTCAGAACCAGCAGCGCACCCAGAATCCCGGCCCAGTTGGTGATATATCCCACCCAATCGCTATTATTGCCTGCCATGCGCAAAGCCAGCTGCTTGGAGCCAACCGCAAGGACCGCAAGCACGGACACGGTGATCGCCGTGCCGAGCGCCATGGCGAAAGTGGCGGCGACCCCTGCAAGAAACAATCCGTTGGCCAGCGCAAATACCAGAACGATGATCGCGCCCGTACATGGCCTGATGCCAACCGCAAATACAATTGCCGCCGCCTTGCGCAACGGAAGCGTACCATCAAGCTGTTTCGGGTCCGGCATATGGGCATGACCGCAGCAGGCGTCGTCATGATCATGGACATGATCATGAGGTGCATTTTCGCGCTGGGCGAAAAATCGGCGCACTTGTGAAGCCAGCAGCCACAGGCCGACAAGTGAGATCAGCGCATAACTTGCGGTTTCCAGGTGGGCGGCAAATGCTTTGATCTGTAATCCGGCGGCATTCATGGCGATTGCCAGAACCCCTACCAGTAACACAGCGGAAAGACCCTGCACGGCAGCAGCGATGAAACTTAGGATCACTCCACGTCGCATGGTCCTCTCATTGGCCAGCACGTAAGCAGAAATGACCGCCTTGCCATGGCCAGGCCCGACCGCGTGCACAACACCATAAATAAAGCTCAAACTGGCCAGCAGCCAAGCCGCG
>JAJFHP010000014.1 GCA_021775555.1 Hyphomicrobiales bacterium
TTGCGAGAGAAGCAGCAAAATTATGGGCAATTGATTGGAGTTGACGGTGTTTCATAATCCGACCGCACGTCTCAACAGATGTTCAAAATCGACCAATGAGAGATAATTCTATCAAGATATCTAATGTCTGGAAATGGCACTAAACAGACATTAGATGCAGTGCGGAATAATGTCCGCTTTCGGGTGTAAAGCGGACATGGTGGGTGTAGGTGATTTATGTCTGCTTATGACCCGAAGCGGACATGATCATGAATTTGAGGTTGGGAGCGAGCGACTGGACAGAGGGTATAGGATGGCCTCTTGTTGATCGCGGAATGACAAACGATCAAGACAGTTGAACTGATTAGCCCGTTACTTAATTGGCTATTTCATATGGACATTATGACCAGCCGAATGAAAGGTCATTCGGCCAAATACACAACGAGATAAGCGCGTCGAATAGAGCTTGAAAGTATTGACCCTTGAAAAGTGCTCAACAGAACATGTCAAACCAGTTGTTAAGGCCGACCTTAAAAAACTATCTGCCTGCCGTGATCATTGCAGCCGTCGGTGTCAGCCTAACGCTGATAGTCGCCCATTCCGATCTGGAGAATGGGCGTGAACGTGCGGTAGGCGAGATACAACGCCGCGTTTCAGCTCATTATCGCGCTCTTCAACACGGGATAAAGGCACGAATTCGGGATTTCGAGTTTGCTGGATTACTCCTTTCCACTGCAGGCAATCGAGCGCCGACCCTGTTTTCTCGTGTAGCAAAGGAGATCGGTTCGGGCACGGATGACGGGCCCTGGGTCCTGTATTGGGACCGCCCTACCGCTGGGATCGATCAAGTCGAAGCACAAGCGGCAACATGCGTTCCCCTGCTAAACTGTCAGAAACTGCAGGAGAATAAAATTTCTGGTCTTGATGGTCGTCATGGTGCATCCCCCCGAGGGCGCGAAGATGCGACCGTAATAGCATCGACGCTTATTCTTGATAATGACTCCACAATCCCGGCAGTCCTTATAACCTCGGCGCTTGAGAGACCTTTGGATGCAGATGGTTCGAGCGATCAAAACAAACCGGCCGTTACCGGTCATCTGGCGGGCGTGTTTCTGCTCACTGCCCTGGTTGAGTCCGTCCTGCGGGAATTCACTGTTCCATCCGGATTGAATATGTATTTCGTAGAGCCTGGCACAGTCGGTAGCGGCGCGCCGCGTTACGTCCATTGGTCGCGAACCGCAGCTCGCAGGAACGTATCCGCGAACACTCGTATCTCTAATATTTCCAAGCTAAACAAGCGAACCGTGACACTCGCAAATCAGGCATGGACTGTTTACTTTCAGCCGACCTCGGAACTTGTGAAGCAACTCAGCGTCGACAGAAGTTTCACAATTCTGATGCTGGGGCTGCTGACGACCGGCGCCTTTGTAGCCCATGCCATTTCCTGGATTCGCCGCCAAACCCGAACCGAGGCGCTTGTCTCCGCCAGGACTGAGGAACTCGGCAAAGCCATGACCGAAGCCCAGAAAGCGAACAAAGGCAAAACCAGATTTCTCGCAGCGGCCAGCCATGACTTACGCCAACCGCTTCAAGCGGCACGTCATTTCGCGGGCTCGCTTTCGCTAGTTGCAAAGGACGAAGAGACGCGCAGTATCGTCAAGAAAGTTATCCGATCTCTGGATTCAACCAGCAATCTCCTTGCCGCCCTGCTTGACATCTCGCGGTTGGACACTGGTGTCCTCGTTCCTCATCGGGATGACTTCTGTGTCGGCGATATGATTAAGCGACTGGTATCGGAGCATTCACAACTTGCCGCGGAGAAAAAAATTCACCTCAGCGCTGTGCCGTCGAGCGTCACAATTCGAAGCGATCCTGATCTTCTCGACCAGATATTGCGGAATCTTATTTCGAATGCGGTCCGTTATACCGTCGAAGGCCGTGTGCTTGTCGGATGCCGGCGTCGTGGACAGCAGCTTTCTGTCGAGGTTCACGACACCGGCATCGGTATTTCCGAGGAGGACAGAGAGCAAATTTTCCAGGAGTTTCATCAAGTCCACAAGTCTATGGCTGAAGGAGGCCTAGGATTGGGACTGGCCACCGCCGATCGTATCGCCCGTCTGCTAGGTCACGAACTGCTGCTATCTTCGAAACTTGGAGCAGGATCAAGCTTTCGTCTCGTCGTGCCTGTCGCCGACCGACGCAACTCGTGATACGAGGCGGTCTGCCGCTGGCGCGCTCAACGCGCCTCGAATCCCTGCTTTCTTGCAATAACCACGGCCTGGGTACGGTTGGCAGCACCGAGTTTTCGAAAGATGGCGTGGGCGTGTTTTTTAATTGTACCCTCAAGAACATTGAGACTTTTGCCGATCACCTTGTTCGGATGACCTTCCATGAGATGGACAAGGACTTCCCGTTCACGCGGCGTAAGGCTGTCGATTGCCCGATTTGGCAATGTGGACTCGAATGAACCAGACGGTTTTCCGCTTAACATTGTGAGTGCATGCGGTGGAACATAGACGTGACCGGACAGGAGCAGGGTAACGGCGATTTCCAGAATTTTTTGATCCGCCGACTTCAGTATATAGCCTGACGCGCCGTTTTCGATCGCTGTCCTGATATCCTCCAGGGCATCCGACATGGACAGAATTGCTACAGGAATTTGCGCATATTTCGCCTTAAGGCGATGCAATCCCTCAAACCCTTCCATCCCCGGCATCATCAGGTCGAGCAACATCAGGTCCACCGTCGGCGCGTTTCGGAGTTCGCTGAACGCGTCTTCGATATCCTTCGCCTCACGAACAGTGGTCGACGGAAACAGCTTGGACAGGAGAAGGCTCAATCCTTCTCGGAACAGTGCGTGGTCATCTACAACCAGAATATTCATTGAGCTAAAGAATCCGAGAGATGCGCAGCTAACCCGGCCATCATATTGGCCACAAAGCCGGCTCCTGCATCATCGTTGTCAAGTCCCTTCTTGTTTAAGCACGGACTCCATTTGAACTGGTCCGGCTCAACAGGACGTTCCACTTTCGGCTACCGAAATACGTCCATTGTGGTACTGCCGTTCAATTTACAGCCAGCCAAAAACTAGTGTTTCTACATGGCCTGCCTCTGTGCACGGTGTGTGACCAAGCACATTTATCTGAATCGGCAGATGAGTCAAAGCGCCCGGCTAACTGCGCAATGTGACCGCAACTGCGATCTATTCCTGCAACCCGGGTCCAAGGTACGACCTTAGGGCATTCGCAATGGATCTTCTTGCAATTTTTTTTCTGTCCGGTGGTCTGTTCCTCGGCTGGGGGTTAGGCGCCAATCACCTTGGAAACATATTTGGAACTGCGATCGGCACACGAATGCTGTCGTGGTGGAGTGCGGCTGTTCTGGCCAGCATATTCGTAGTTCTTGGCGCGGTGATCAGTGGCGCCGGACCTATCCAGACCTTGGGCAAACTCGGTGCAGTCGATGCATTGGCGGGGTCCTTCACCACAGCCTTTGGTGCGGGGGTAACGGTCTACTTGATGACCAAGGCGGGCCTACCCGTATCGACAACGCAGGCGATTGTTGGCGCAATCATTGGCTGGAGCTTCTTCAGTGGCAGCCTGACCGATTTCGATGCCTTGACTCACATTCTGACCGGATGGATCCTGGGGCCGGTCTTGGCCGCCGCATTCGCGGCCGCTTTGATGGTTTTAACAAAGATGTATCTGAAGTGGTCGGAGCTCCACCTGCTCCGAGTGGATGCCTATACCCGATTCGGCCTCATCATAGCCGGATCGTTTGGAGCCTACAGTTTAGGTGCTAACAATATTGCCAATGTCATGGGCGTTTTTGTCCCGGTATCACCGTTTTCGGATATCGGATTGTTCGATCTGTTTACGCTGACCTCGATCCAACAACTGCTTTTGCTTGGTGGTGTCGCAATAGCGGTCGGCATTCTAACATATTCACACAATGTCGTTCACACGGTCGGGTCCGCCCTTTTCACCATGTCGCCAATCGCAGCATGGGTCGTCATTATGTCCCACTCTCTGGTACTTGTAATCTTCGCCTCCGAGCAGCTGGAACATTTTTTGGCAAACTACGGGTTGCCCACATTTCCCCTGGTTCCTGTTTCCAGCTCCGAAGTCGTAATCGGTGCTGTCATTGGCATTGCTCTTTTGCAAGGAGGAAGAGGGGTTAAATGGAAAGTTCTTGCACGCATCGGATCCGGTTGGGCGCTGACCCCATTTTTGTCGGGGATTGTGTGTTTTGTTAGCCTTTTCATTATGCAGAACGTGTTCAATCAGCCCGTCTTCCACGGCACGACACATGTGCTGACCAAGCAGGCCTCAGACCGGATCGACACGATTGGAATCTTCACCGAGGATTTCTCCGACCTAAAGAACAAGAAATTCTCATCCTCAAAATCCTTCCGCGACGCTCTGCGTGAGCGGGTCCGGCTAGCGGATTCCCACGAACGCTCAATCCTCACCTACACCAAGGTAACACTACTACAGATTGATCCCTCAAAGCTCAGTGACCTAGATCGCGCATGGTTCGCCCACGATCAGATTTCCACAATCTCCCAACTGTCGGGTCGGACATACCAGCATGCCTGGGCATTGGGAGAGGAACTGGCCAAATTGAACACTGAATTGGCATTACTGCCACAGACCAAAATTAATAAGATCGCCAATAAAGAGAGAATACGAAAATTGAATTTTATCTATCAGCTATTTTCGGTTTCGGAAAAATAGACCCGTATCCTGGCCGATTTATCAGATAATCCGGAGGTTATGATGACAAAGCACTCCCGAAAAGAGTTGCCTAATTGGTCTATAGAAATTTGGGTCGGAATGGCCCTGGCCGTTTGCTTTATTGCGGGTATCGGTATGGGCGCGCTTCTGTGGCGCGGCGACCAACATGTGAAGCAATCAGCGGTTGACACGAAGCAGCAAACACAACTGGCATCAAGCGGATACGAGGCTGCCGGATCATTGCTTGTATTCGCTGACAACCTCGCTAAGGAACGTGGATTGACCTATGCGGCGCTGAAAAGCACCGGTGACATTTCAGAGGGATCTCGGAGCGCCATTGCGCAAACACGCGACAGTGCCGATCGCGCGCTCACCCAGGCTTTGGGTCTCATGAGCGACCAACTTGCGTTCAAGACGGATTCATTGCTCATGCGACGGGTTTCCAAAAACCAAGAGTCTCTTGAAGAGATGCGGACGGTGGTAGACGGTTGGACTGGTTCAGAGGATCCTGCCGTCAATGCGGATCGTGCGAATAAATGGTTCGCGGTATCGAGCCGGCTTCTAACCATCGATGCAAAGCTGTTGGAGTTGGTACATTCAAAAATAAGGAGTGTTGGTCTCGATATCGAATCGGCGGTGGCGCTGAAGCTGCAACGACTTACAATTATTTTAATTGATTTTGTTGGTCGCGAACGAGGGATCGTGAGCGGGTTGCTTGAAGAAAAAAGGATCGTCGACGAAACCGCATCCGGCTGGCTTCTTCCTGCCTATCGGGGACGGATTGGTGAAATCTGGTCATACATAAAGGCAGCAGCCAGTTCCAATACGCTGTCTCCAGAAATCACGTCACTTATCGGGAAGGTCGAACACGACTATTTTGAAGACATGGAGCAATTGCGCAAACGAATCCAGAAGGCTAGAAAAGCGGGGGAACCCTATCCGGTCACGGCGGAAGAATGGTTCGCAAAGGCGTCTACTGTTATAGAAACCATCGTCAAGCTCGGCCAAGAGGCGGGACAACTTGCACGCTCTAGATCAGAAAAATTGCGACAGGCTGTTTAGCGGGTGATTGCAAAGACTGGTTTTGGGGCAAAATCAGACGTCAGCTATTGGCACATAGCGGACATTAACGCCCACCCCGGTTTATGTCCGCTTTCGGGGGTAAAGCGGACATAAATCGCAACTCCTCGAAATGTCTGCTTTTGACCCTTAGCGGACATATCGTTCAATGACTTGAACCTTCAAAACCCACAACGACGGGCGTAGCATTATATGGAAAAATACGTTTGTTTGGTGCCTCTGATTCCGGTCTCAATCGAACATCGAAGTTGCTGTTGTAGTTCGATGCACTTCGATTCTCTGCGCAGGCTCGGAAATACTGATCCCGTCCCTGCAAGAGGATGTCGTAATCCCAAGAGGGTTGCGCTCCAAGTGCGTGTGCCCGCTCAACCAGACGTCGGCAGCATTGGCTCTCGAGAATTTTCGGATTAAGGGCCACCAAATCCCACTTTTTACTGACTATCGCAGCAAGACCGTTCTCAATTTTGGCTGCTTCAGATGTGCCAGCGAGGTTATTGGTCTCCATGGGATCGGCAGCAAGATCGAACAGCATCGGTGGATCAGTCTCACATTGAATGTATTTGTGATTGTTTTCGATCACCGAAACAGCAGGGGCAGTGAGTGCGTCTGCAGCCATCTCGGCGAATACAACATTCTCACCGTCCAATGTGTTTCCTTCGATAGCCTTACACAAACTGCGCCCATCATGGTGCGCCTCTATTACGTCAAGGTTACGATCCGGCTGTCCCAAATCGACAAGCGTTGGCAACAAGTCGACCAGCGAAACATTGTCACTGCACCGCCTTGATTTATCACTCCACGGTACTGACACGATAAAGGGCACCTTCAATGCAACGTCATAAAAGGACCGTTTGAACCACAAGCCACGCTCGCCTAGCGCTTCACCATGGTCAGACAGAAAGAGGACAACAGTGTTTTCGGTGAGTCCGGCCTTTTCCACTGCATCAAGTAGCTTCGCCAACTGATCGTCTACATAGCTGATCGCCGCGTAGTACCCATGTCGAGCAAGACGAATGTCATCGTCTGACATATTCGCTTCGGCGACGCCGATGTGATCATGCAAGCGCTGCGAGTGGGCATCCAATTCCTCGCGCGGCAGTCTTGGAATCAGTGGCATATCGATATCGTCGTGCCGATACCGGTCCCAGTATTCCTGTGGCACCGCAAACGGGTCGTGCGGGTGAGTGAATGATGCGACCAGACAAAAGGGCCTAGGATCATCAGACCGGGCATAATCGTGGATTTTACGAACAGCCTTGAAACACACTTCGTCATCATAATCGAGCTGTACGGTTCGTTCGTAAACACCTGAACGCAAAACGCCGTTGACCTCACCAGCTGCTGCCAAGAGGCGTCCGGGTTCGTTGCTGCCGTGCTCGACAGTCCAGTTTGCGGCCCAATTGAAATCTGATGGGTAGATGTCTGTGATCAGTCTTTCCTCAAATCCGTGTAGCTGATCAGGGCCGATGAAGTGCATCTTGCCGGACAGAGCGGTCTGGTAACCGAGAATGCGCATATAATGCGCGAAGGTGGGGATTGATGCAGCGAATTCAGTGCCGTTATCATAAACGCCGGCATTAAATGCGAGTAGCCCGGACATCATGGATGCGCGTGACGGCCCACACAGCGGATAATTGCAGATCGCATTCTCGAAAACGACACCACTTTCTACCAATCTATCGATGGCAGGTGTTTTTGAGACTTTGTTTCCGTAAGCGGCCAGGGCTCTGGCTGTTAACTGATCTGCCTGTACGATCAGGATATTGGGTCTTTTGTCGGTCATAAATCACTCCGCTGCATAGATTGGGAACTGTCCGCATAGTTCTTCTACCGTCTGCCTTGCCTCTTTTTCCACTTCCATATCCTTGCGGCTGAGCAGGTTCGCAATCGTCTTGCCGAGTCGCCGAAACTCTTGCTCCTTGAAACCGCGGGTGGTTGCAGCCGCTACCCCGAGGCGGAGGCCGACCCACTTCGCAGGATTGGCCGCATCAAAAGGAATAGGGTTTTTGTTAGATGTAATATTCGCCGCATCCAGGATGGTTTCGGCCTCTCTGCCAGTCATCTTCTGCGGTGTCAGGTCCAAGAGCACTATGTGAGTGTCCGTACCACCTGAAATGACACGGATACCGTTCTCGGTAAGTATCTCGGCAAGCGCAGCAGCATTGGCTCGCACCTGAAGAGCGTAGACCTTGAACTCGGGCTTGAGCGCTTCTCCGAAACATACAGCCTTGGCAGCAATAACTTGAGTATGGATGCTGCCCTGTACGCCCGGGAACACTGAGGATTGCAGTTTCTTTCGCCAACTCTCGTCTTTCGAAAGAATTACACCGCCGCGTGGGCCACGCAGTGTCTTGGTGGTTGTGCAAGTCACTATATCTGCATGGGGAATTGGAGAGGGATGTGCGCCGCCTGCCACGAGCCCTGCGAAATGGGCCATATCAACTAAGAAATGCGCCTTGATCTTCTTGGCTATCGCAGCCATGCGCTCGAAGTCAATCACTCGAGGATAGGCTGAACCCCCGGCGATCAGCAGATTGGGTTTAAGTTCTGTGGCGCGCGCCTCGACATCGTCATAGTTGATCACGCCGGTTTCCCGTCGGACACCATAGTGATGTGCTTCAAACCAGCGTCCTGAAAGATTTGCCCCAAGGCCATGGCTTAGATGCCCTCCTGCGGCAAGGTCTAGACTCAACACGCGGTCTCCCGGCTTCACCAAAGCAAAGAATACCGCGAGATTGGCCTGACTGCCAGAATGCGGCTGTACATTTGCGTATGCGCAATTAAACAGCTCACAAGCCCGGTCAATAGCGGCCTGTTCCGCTACATCGGCAAACTGTCCACCGCCATGAAACCTCGTGCCGGGGTATCCCTCCAGTGTCTTGTTGGTCATCTCGTGGCCGAGAGCGTCGAGGACAGCTCGACTCACGATATTCTCCGAAGCGATAAGCTCGATTTGAGACTGTTGGCGTGATGTCTCGTCCGCAAGCGCTCCAGCGATCAGAGGATCTGATTGCACTAGCTTTGTCTGGAAATGAATTCCCATAGGGAAAACTCCTGATCCACGGGATCCAGCGCTGCTTGACTGGTAACAGACGTTGATCGCAATGCGCTGGGGTCGAATTAATCTGGAGTAAGAGAAGCAAATAACCCCTACCTCTCGCAAACCAGATTTGTTATTTATTAGCCGTAGAAAAACTAAGGCTGACCGTATGGCGACTGCACCACACCGACCCAAAGGCCCACCACTCAACTCCTTACGCGCATTCGAGGCGGCAGCACGGCTAGGAGGGTTTGCTTCAGCGGCAGATGAACTGTGTGTTACGCCAGGGGCCGTTTCACAACATTTGAAGACTCTGGAGGAATGGGCGGGCGCTCATCTCTTCGAAAGGCGGTCTCAGGGTGTAACATTGACCCCACTCGGAGAGTTAGTCGCAGCCGAGTTCAACACTGCCTTCGATCGAATGGGCGAAGCGGTTCATACGTTAAGATCGCAGGCAGCTCCAAAAAAAGTTCATATCGCAGCGCTGCCGAGCATCGCTCAACTTTGGCTATCGCCCCGTCTTCCGGGGATTCGCCTTGCGGCTCCTGATGTATCGATTTCCGTAACCACGATGGAGAAACGACCAAATTTCCGACGCGAGCCATTCGACATAAGCATCTTCTTCGAGGAAAACCCGTCACCGCCCGGGTCAATTAAGATCTGCCGTGAGACTATATTTCCGATCTGTGCACCTTCAATTGCATCACGTTTGAAACAACCAAGCGACTTGGAAACGGTTACTTTTCTACATGATGCTGCTTGGTTGAGTGATTGGGAGTTGTGGCTCTCATCTGCAGTGCCAAACGCGAGCTTCGACACGAGCGGTCCCGTCTTTTCGCTATACAGCCTTGCTCTTGAGGAGGCGAAGAACGGTGCTGGTGTATTGATTGGACATGAGCCATTGGTACGCGCGTCTCTGGATTCTGGAGATCTAGTTGCACCCTTCAAAAAACGCCTATCGCTCAACCGCAATCTGATAATTACCTTGGCTGATGATAAAGAAGCGTCCGCTACGACACGCGACATAGTCAATGCGATTGCTGTTGAGGCACGCTCCAATTGAAGATCCACTTCCTCCATGAACGACCACGAAGATTGGGTACAGTTTGTAAGAAACCTTCATCGGGCGAATGTCCGCTATTGGCACAAAGCGGACATTTGATGCAGTGCGGAATAATGTCCGCTTTCGGGGGTTAAGCGGAAGTGTCGCCTTGCCCCGAAAAGAGCGAACTCACGAGAGAGCTTCCGCCAGCATGTCGAACACCAGCCGGATTCGCCGGCTGGTGTGAAGCTCACGATGGGTCACCAGCCAAACCGGGATCGGGATCGGGTCGAGCGCGGGCAATGCGAGTTCAATGCCGGGTGTCAGTTCCGCATCCTCTCTGGTCATGACACTGACCCCAAGGCCCTGCATCACCAGGGCCCGAATGACGGTGCCGCTCGCCGAGCTGAGCTTGAAATTGCTTCTGGTCAGAGACAAGCCAAGCGAGTTCAACATGGGAATCAAGCGCTCGGGATGTTCGAAGCCAATGAAATCAGCTTCCGACAATTCGTCAGGCGTTTTAGGCCTGCCTATCTTGTTCAGATAATTCTTTGAGGCGTAGAGTCGACCGGACGTTTCCCTGATGAGTTTTGCAATCAAATCGGGTTGCTTGGGACGTCCATGCCGGATTGCGATATCGGCCTCACGCCGCGTCAGATCACGCACGTCATTCGAGGCAATTATTTCGATTTCGATTCCCGGTGCAGTTTCCCGTATCTGTTGCAGCACCGCAGGCAGATGGAAGGTGGCCATGTTATTGGTCGCCGTAATGCTGACATGCCCTTCGATCTCCTGCGACTGACCGGACGCGGTCAGAGAGATACGTCTGGCCGCCTCACCCATGGACCGGAAATGATCGAGCAGCTCCACTCCCGACTGCGTCAGGGACAAGGACCGACCGGCCCGCTGGAACAGCGTGACGCCGAGTTCGTCTTCGAGTGCTGTGACTTGACGGCCAAGCGTGGGCTGAGTCAGGCCAAGGGCACGAGCGGCCGCGGAAAGTGATCCCTCCTCAGCGGTGACGAGGAACGCCCGAGCCTGATTCCAGTCGAAGGCGATGGTCTGCCAATTCATGCATATTTGCATATCACAAGTACAAATTTCTGCAATTTCTATTTGAATAACGCATGGATAGGTAAGCGCTGAAATATGAACACGGCAACCTGACAAATTCTCCAGAAGGAACTAAAGAACATGACATCGATCGACCAGGCGGAGGCCCGTATGAACGTATCGCCGAAATTCTGGGACAAGCACGCCGAAGGCTATGCGAAGCGGCCCGTCGGTGACGAGGCGGCGTATCAGAAGAAGCTTGAAATCACGCGCGATTATTTTCGCCCTGACATGGAGGTACTGGAATTCGGCTGCGGAACCGGCTCAACAGCCATCGCCCACGCCCCATACGTGAAGCATATTCTGGCCACTGATATTTCTGCGAAGATGCTTGAAATCGCACAAGGCAAGGCCGAAGAGGGCAATGTCAGGAATGTAACATTCAGGCAGGTCGCCATTGATGATTTCAGCCCTGAAAATGAAACTTTCGACGCGGTCATGGGACACAGCATCCTGCATCTCGTGGAAGACAAGGAAACCGTGATTGCCAAGGTGCACAAAATGCTCAAGCCGGGCGGCGTGTTCATTTCCAGCACGGTTTGTCTTGGGGACAGCTTGAAATGGAGCTGGTTCAGGTTCGTTGCGCCCTTGGGAAGGATAGTGGGCCTGATGCCGCTGGTCAGAGTGCTCTCGACGCAGGCTCTGGTCGACAGCCTGACGAGTGCCGGTTTCGAGATTGACCACCAATGGAAACCTGAAAAAAGTATTGCTGTGTTTATCGTGGCTAAAAAGGCCGGGTAGGTGCGACCCGGGGTACTTTTTGATACCCACGAAGGGCAACCTTGCACGGGCTTGCGTTTCGGGCTAACCACAAGCACGAGTTAAACGTCGACGGTGAGCTCCCGGCGGGGCCAAATTCATTCATGAGGAGCATGGTATGGCGCGTAATAAAATTGCGTTGATCGGCGCGGGCATGATCGGTGGCACACTGGCCCATCTTGCCGGCCTGAAAGAACTGGGGGACGTGGTCCTGTTCGACATTGCCGAGGGCATTCCCGAAGGCAAAGCACTGGACTTGGCCCAGTCCGGCCCTGTTGAGGGCTTTAACTCGGCACTCAAGGGCACCAACAAATATGCCGATATCAAGGGCGCGGACGTGATCATCGTCACCGCCGGGATAGCCCGCAAGCCCGGCATGAGCCGCGATGATCTGCTTGAGATCAATCTGAAGGTCATGAGCCAGGTTGGCGCGGGCATCAAGAAATATGCGCCAAAAGCTTTCGTTATCTGCATAACCAACCCGCTCGATGCCATGGTTTGGGCATTGCAAAAGGCGTCAGGCCTGCCACGCAACATGGTGGTTGGCATGGCCGGTGTTCTGGACAGCGCCCGCTTCAGGCATTTTTTGGCAGAAGAATTCGATGTGTCGGTGGAAGATGTCACGGCATTCGTGCTCGGCGGTCATGGCGACACCATGGTGCCGCTGCCGCGTTATTCGACCGTGGCGGGCATTCCGTTGACAGATCTCATCAAGATGAAATGGTTGACCAAGACGCGGCTCGACGAAATCGTCAAGCGCACGGCCAATGGCGGAGCGGAGATAGTCGGTTTGCTGAAAACCGGCTCGGCCTATTACGCTCCGGCTTCGTCCGCCATCACCATGGCGGAATCCTATCTGAAGGATAAAAAGCGTGTTCTGCCCTGCGCCGCCTATCTCAATGGCGAATATGGCGTGAAGGGTCTCTATGTGGGCGTGCCTGTCGTCATCGGCGCCAAGGGCATGGAACGCGTCGTCGAGATCGATCTCAATGCAACCGAGCGCAAGGCATTCATGGGCTCGGTCGGGGCCGTCAAGGGCCTCGTCGAGGCGTGCAAGAAAATTTCACCAAAGCTGGGCTGACGCCCAGGCACTGAGCGCGGGGGGTGCGTAGATGAATATCCACGAATATCAGGCCAAGGCGGTGCTGAAGGAATTTGGCGTGCCCGTTCCTCGGGGCGGCATTGCGTTCAAGGTTGATGAAGCGGTCAAGGCGGCTGAGGATCTGGGCGGCAGCGTCTGGGTGGTCAAGGCGCAAATCCACGCCGGCGGGCGCGGCAAGGGCGGTGGCGTCAAGGTGGTCAAATCCATCGACGAGGTGCGCTCTAAAGCTGACTCCATACTCGGCATGACGCTCGTCACGCATCAGACCGGCCCGGCGGGCAAGGAAGTTAGCCGCGTTTATATCGAAGAAGGTTGCGACATTGACCGCGAGCTTTACCTCTCGGCCCTTGTTGACCGCGCTACATCGCGCATCGCGTTTATCGCCTCGACTGAAGGCGGCATGGACATTGAGGAAGTGGCGGCCAAGACGCCTGAGAAAATCCTCACAATGACCATCGATCCGGCTTCCGGTTATTCAGGTTTTCATGGCCGCAAGATTGCCTTTGCCCTGGGCCTCAAAGGAGATCAGGTCAAACAATGCGTGAAGCTCATCGGCACGCTCTACAAGATGCTGCTGGAAAAGGACGCCAGCCTGCTGGAGATCAATCCGCTTGTGGTGACGGGCGGCGGGGATCTCATCTGTCTCGACGCAAAGATGAATTTCGATGGCAATGCCCTCTATCGTCACCCGGATATTGTCGAGCTGCGTGACCTTTCAGAAGAAGACCCGGCGGAAGTTGAGGCGTCCAAATTCGATCTCAATTATATCAAGCTCGACGGTGCTATCGGCTGCATGGTCAACGGAGCGGGGCTGGCCATGGCGACCATGGACATCATCAATCTTTATGGGTCATCACCGGCCAACTTCCTCGATGTTGGCGGCGGTGCCAGCAAGGAACAGGTGATGAATGCCTTCCAGATCATCCTGTCGGACGACAATGTGCAGGGCATCCTGGTGAATATTTTCGGCGGCATCATGCGCTGTGACATTATCGCAGAAGGCATAGTTGCAGCAGCCAAGGAGATGGATATCTCGGTGCCGCTGGTGGTGCGGCTGGAAGGCACCAATGTGGATATGGGCAAGAAGATCCTCGATGACTCAGGTCTTGCCATCGTCTCAGCCGACAATCTCGACGACGCGGCGAAGAAGATTGTCGCCCAGGTAAAGGAGGCCGCGTAAATGTCAGTCCTCGTCGACAGGAACACAAAAGTCATCTGCCAGGGTTTTACGGGCAGCCAGGGCACCTTCCATTCAGAGCAGGCGATTGCGTACGGTACCAAGATGGTCGGCGGCGTGACGCCGGGCAAGGGCGGGTCGGACCATCTCGGCCTGCCGGTGTTCGACACGGTTGGACAGGCGGTTGAGGCAACGGGCGCCTCTGCGAGTGCTATTTACGTACCCCCACCTTTTGCGGGCGACGCCATTCTGGAAGCGATCGATGCGGAAGTTCCGCTCATCGTATGCATCACCGAGGGCATTCCGGTTCTCGACATGGTGAAAGTGAAGCGCGCACTGACGGGATCAAATTCGCGGCTGATCGGCCCCAACTGCCCCGGTATCATTACGCCTGATCAATGCAAGATCGGTATTATGCCCGGCCATATCCACACAACCGGTTCGGTCGGTATCGTCTCACGCTCGGGCACACTCACCTATGAAGCCGTGGCGCAGACAACAGCAGCGGGCCTCGGGCAAACCACCTGCATCGGCATTGGCGGTGACCCTGTAAACGGGACAAATTTCATCGACTGCCTCGATCTTTTCCTGGGCGACGACAAAACGGAATCGATCATAATGATCGGTGAAATTGGCGGATCAGCGGAAGAAGAGGCGGCTGAATTTCTGAAACAATCGAAGGTGAAAAAACCTGTAGTCGGCTTTATCGCTGGCGTTACGGCGCCTCCCGGACGACGCATGGGTCATGCCGGAGCGATAATATCAGGCGGTAAAGGTGGCGCGGAAGACAAGATGGAGGCCATGCGCAGCGCCGGCATCTCGGTATCTAATTCGCCCGCGGGTCTTGGAACTACGCTCGCGAAAGTATTAAATGGCTAATTAAGCTGGCGCGGATCATATCTCGCCGGTTGAATGCGGCACGGGGGAGGAGTGAGCATTCACTCCTTAAGGCGGGGATCAGCCTATGGCACGGCAAGAGCTGAATGAAGCGTTGGCACGTACGTCATTTCTGCATGGCGCAAACGCGGACTATATCGAAGAGCTTTACGCGCAATATCAGAAAAATCCGCAGTCGGTTGAAGCCGACTGGCAGGCGTTCTTCCGCGACCTCAAGGACAACAAAGAAGAGGTTCTGAAGGAGGCCGAAGGGCCGTCGTGGAAACGCACCGGCTGGCCAGTGCCTGAAAATGGCGAGTTGGTAAGTGCGCTCGATGGCGATTGGGGCCCCGTGGAGCAACAGCTGGGTAATCGCATCCAGGGCCGGGCGCAGACACTCGGTGTGGAACTTAGCAGTGACCTGGCGCTTGCCGCGACGCGCGATTCAGTGCGCGCACTGATGTTGATCCGTTCTCACCGGGTGCGCGGTCACCTGGCAGCAGATCTCGATCCATTGGGGCTGGAGAAAAAAGGAGCCCATTCGGAACTGGAGCCAACTTCTTATGGCTTTACGGAGCGCGATTACGACCGCAAGATTTTTCTCGACTATGTACTCGGACTCGAATTCGCCACTGTTCGCGAGATCATGGAAATTCTCCAGCGCACCTACTGCGCCAAGATCGGGATCGAGTTCATGCATATCTCGACGCCGGAGCAGAAGGGCTGGCTCCAGGCGCGCATCGAGGGCAAAGACAAGGAAATCGCGTTCACGCCTGAAGGCAAAAAAGCTATCCTCACCAAGTTGGTCGAGGTCGAGGCTTTTGAGAAGTTTCTCGACGTCAAATATACCGGCACCAAACGCTTTGGTCTTGATGGTGGTGAAGGGGCCATCCCGGCACTTGAACAGATCATCAAGCGTGGCGGCTCTCTGGGCGTGGAAGAGATTATTCTCGGCATGCCTCACCGCGGCCGGCTGAACGTGCTTGCCAATGTTATGGGCAAGCCCTTCCGCGCCATCTTCAACGAGTTCAAGGGGGGCTCGGCTAACCCGGATGATGTGGAGGGTTCGGGCGATGTAAAATACCATCTTGGTGCATCATCTGATCGCGAATTTGATGGCAACAATGTACATCTTTCGCTGACCGCTAATCCCTCACATCTGGAAATCGTAGATCCGGTTGTATTGGGCAAGGTACGCGCCAAGCAGGACCAGATACGCGATAAGGAGCGTACGAAAGTCCTGCCGCTTCTGCTTCATGGCGATGCGGCTTTTGCCGGTCAGGGCGTCGTGGCGGAATGTTTCGGCCTGTCGGGGCTGGCCGGGCATCGCACTGGCGGTTCGATACATTTCATCGTCAACAACCAGATCGGGTTCACGACAGCGCCGCATCATTCGCGCTCCTCACCTTACCCATCAGATGTGGCGCGCATGATCGAGGCGCCGATATTCCATGTGAATGGCGATGACCCTGAATCAGTCGTCCATGTCGCGAAGGTGGCGACGGAGTACCGGCAGAAATTCCACAAGCCCGTGGTCATCGACATGTTTTGCTATCGCCGCCACGGCCATAATGAGGGCGACGAGCCGTCTTTCACCCAGCCTTTGATGTATGAAAAAATCCGCTCCCACCCGAGCGTTGTCGAGGTGTATTCCAAGCGGCTGATTGATGAAGGCACGCTCACACAAGACGAATATGAGACGCTGAAGTCCGGCATGCGCTCCATGCTGGAAGAAGAATTCAGCGCTGGCGATTCCTACAAACCCAACAAGGCCGACTGGATGGATGGCCAATGGGCGGGTCTGGGCCATGCCGAGGAAGGCGCGCGGCGCGGCGAAACCGGCGTGAAAACCGAATGGCTCAAGGAAGTAGGCGTTGCCATCTCGCGCGTACCTGAAGGGTTCAATATCCACCGCACCATCAACCGCTTCATGGAAAACCGGCGCAAGATGATCGAGGAGGGTACGGCCATCGACTGGTCGTTCGCCGAGGCGCTGGCCTTTGGCACGCTGTTGCGAGAGAGCTTCCGGGTCCGATTGTCGGGGCAGGATTGCGAACGCGGCACTTTTTCCCAGCGTCATTCGGTGTTGAATGACCAGAAAACGGAAGAGAAGTTTACGCCGCTCAATCATATCGCGGCGACCCAGGCGCCTTACGAGGTCATCAACTCGATGCTGTCGGAAGTCGCCGTGCTCGGGTTTGAATATGGCTACACCCTGGCCGAGCCGAATGCGCTGACGCTGTGGGAAGCCCAGTTCGGGGATTTCGCCAACGGCGCTCAGGTGGTCATAGACCAGTTCATCTCATCGGGTGAAAGCAAGTGGCTGCGCATGTCGGGTCTCGTTCTGCTGCTGCCCCATGGCTACGAGGGTCAGGGGCCGGAACATTCATCCGCCCGGCTGGAGCGCTATCTGCAAAACAGTGCAGAAGACAACTGGCAGGTGGCCAACTGCACCACGCCGGCCAACTATTTCCATATTCTGCGCCGGCAGATGCACCGCAATTTCCGCAAACCGCTTGTACTGATGACGCCGAAATCCCTGCTGCGTCACAAGCGCGTGGTCTCGTCGCTGGACATGTTCGGGCCGGACTCCACCTTCCACCGCGTGCTGTGGGATGACGCACAGTATCTCAAAGGTGAGAAAATCAAGCTGGTTGCCGACGACAAGATCAAGCGCGTGGTGATGTGTACCGGCAAGGTCTATTACGATCTCTATGATGCTCGGGAGAATGAAGGCCTCGACGATGTTTACCTGATGCGGCTGGAACAGCTTTACCCGTTCCCGGCGCGTGCTCTTGTCGATGAGCTTGGGCGTTTCCCCCAGGCCGAGATGGTCTGGTGCCAGGAGGAGCCGAAAAACATGGGTGCCTGGACCTTTGTTGAACCGAATATCGAAGTGGTACTCGATACGATTGATGCGAAACACAAGCGGCCCGTTTATGTGGGGCGCTCTGAATCAGCGTCCACAGCAACGGGCCTGATGAAGAAGCATGTGGCTCAACTGGAAGCCTTCACCCGGGAAGCGCTGACGGTCTGAACAGGATGAATTGAATGGAGCGGGGAGCGGACTGCCCGCGATGTGAGAGGTCAAATTTATGTCGACGGAAATACGTGTCCCAACATTGGGCGAGTCGGTTACCGAGGCTACGGTTGGACAGTGGTTCAAAAAGGCCGGTGATGCGGTCAATGTGGATGAGCCGGTTGTCGAACTTGAAACCGACAAGGTGACCATTGAAGTGCCGGCACCCGTCTCCGGCGTGCTTGGCGACCTGGTGGCGGGGGAAGGCGACACTGTTGAAGTCGGCGCCCTGCTTGGTGCTATCACGGAAGGTAGTGGAGCTGCAGCCGCACCTGCCAAGGCAGAAGCACCAGCGGAAAAACCTCCAGCGCCGGCCAAAGTTGAAGAGGCCTCGGCCAAGGGTCCAGACAATGACTTTGGCCTTTCTCCAGCAGTTCAGAAACTCATAACGGAAAATAAACTCGACCCTTCCGCGATCGCGGGCACCGGTAAGGATGGCCGGCTCACCAAGGAAGATGTTCTCAAGGCCATGGAAGGCGGTGGCGCGGCCCCTGCGGCAGCACCCGCAGCTCCTGCCGCACCAATTACCCTTACGACACCGTCGGTTGGTGCGGAGCCGGCGGCACGGGCGCGCGGGCCCGTCTCCGGGGATGATGAGGTTCGAGAGGAACGGGTGAAAATGACCCGGCTGCGCCAGACCATCGCGCAGCGTCTGAAAGATTCTCAGAACACCGCCGCCATGCTCACCACTTTCAACGAGGTGGATATGGGCGCGGTGATGGATATGCGCCGCGAATACAAGGATTTGTTCGAGAAGCGCCACGGTGTGCGTCTCGGCTTCATGGGGTTTTTCGTGAAGGCCTGCCTCCAGGCGCTGAAAGACGTGCCCGAAGTGAATGCCGAGATCGATGGCACCGACATCGTCTACAAGAATTACTATCATTTCGGCATCGCGGTGGGCACCGAAAAAGGCTTGGTCGTTCCGGTTGTGCGCGATGCCCAGGACATGACTTTGGCGCAAATCGAGGCGGAGATCACATCTCTGGGCAAGCGCGCCCGGGACGGTGATCTCAGCATTGCTGAAATGCAGGGCGGCACCTTCACGCTCACCAATGGCGGCGTATATGGCTCGCTCATGTCGACGCCCATTCTGAATGCCCCTCAGTCGGGCATCCTGGGGATGCACGCAATTCAGCAGCGCCCGGTCGCGGTGGATGGAGTAATGGTCATCCGTCCGATGATGTATCTCGCACTCTCCTATGACCACCGCGTGGTTGATGGTAAAGGCGCGGTCACCTTCCTGGTGCGCGTAAAGGAATGTCTGGAAGACCCGCAGCGCATGGTGCTGGATCTGTAGGCTGTTTGGAAAGAAGCAAGGATAAGAAAAATGGCTGACGCTTACGACCTCATCGTCATCGGCACGGGCCCCGGCGGTTATGTGTGCGCCATCCGCGCAGCTCAGCTGGGCATGAAAGTTGCGGTCGTGGAAAAACGCGCAGCTCATGGCGGCACATGTCTCAATGTTGGCTGTATCCCGTCAAAAGCATTGCTGCACGCATCCGAACTTTATGAGGAAGCCGGGCACGGCTTTGAAGCCATGGGCATCAAGGTTGCGCCCTCTCTCGATCTCAAAGTCATGCAGGCTTTCAAGAAGGAAGGTGTGGACGGCAACACCGCTGGTGTCGAGTTTCTGCTGAAGAAAAACAAGATCGACGCCTATCACGGCACGGGCAAGATTACCGCACCAGGCAAGGTCGAGGTGACACCGGACAAGGGCAAGGCGGAAACGCTTGAAACCAAGAACATCGTCATCGCCACCGGTTCCGATGTGGCGCAACTGCCGGGTATCGAAATCGACGAGAAAAAGGTGGTCTCCTCAACCGGTGCGCTGGAGCTTTCTTCCGTGCCGAAAAAACTGCTTGTGGTGGGAGCAGGGATTATCGGGCTGGAGTTAGGGTCCGTATGGCGCCGATTGGGCGCGGAAGTTCAGGTGGTTGAATTCCTCGATCGCATCACGCCCGGCATGGACGCTGATGTCGCCAAGAATTTCATGCGCATTCTGAAAAAGCAGGGCATGACCTTCAAGCTGGGCCACAAGGTCACCGGAATAGACACCAAGGGCAAAGGCTGCAAGGTCGCCATTGAGCCCGCCAAGGGCGGTGATGCGCAGACCATCGAGTGTGACGTGGTGCTGGTTGCCATTGGCCGGGTGCCATTCACGGGTGGTCTGGGCCTTGAGGATGTCGGCGTGAAAATGGATGATCGCGGCCGCGTTGAGACAGATGCCTATTTTAAAACCAATGTGGATGGCATCTACGCCATCGGCGATGTCATTGACGGGCCGATGCTCGCGCACAAGGCGGAAGATGAAGGTGTTGCCGTTGCTGAAATTCTCGCAGGTCAGGCAGGGCATGTGAATTATGATGTCATCCCCGGCGTCGTCTACACCTACCCGGAAGTGGCTGAAGTGGGCAAAACCGAAGAGACTCTGAAAGAGGAAGGAATCGACTATGTGGTCGGCAAGTTCCCCTTCACCGCCAATGGCCGCGCCAAGGTGAACCGCACCACCGAGGGTTTTGTGAAAATACTTGCCGACGCAAAGACGGATAAAGTCCTTGGTGTTCATATCCTCGGGCCTGATGCGGGCAACATGATTGCTGAAGCTGCGGTACTGATGGAGTTCAGTGGCTCAGCCGAAGATTTGGCACGAACTTGCCACGCCCACCCGACGCTCACCGAGGCGATCAAGGAAGCGGCGCTGGCCGTGGGCAAACGCGCGCTTCATATGTAGAGCTGACAGCTCCTGCTATTTGCCCCAGGCGTCCCCGTCTTTGGTGCAAAGCACCCGGATCATCACCGTGGTGTCGATTTTCTTTGTTCCCATATTGCGCCAGCGCACACGCCAGACATTGGGTGAAATCGCGACGTTCATGGTCATGGCGAGGCTATGCGCGGTATCACTGACTTTAGGTATGCCGCCACCTCCGGAAAGGATATAGGGCCTGTCAGCCGGGCACGTCACGTCCATGCCGCAATCCTGATTTGGCTCTAGTGAGCACTGTTTTTTCTGCGGGGCTATCCAGCGTTCGTCTGCGCTGGCGGGCAGCGTCCCAAAGGTCAAAAAAGCTAGTCCTGCTATCAACCAAGATCTAATCATTGCGGTAACTCTCCCTAATGCCTGTGCCGAAACTCTCATCACATGGAATATAGTTGCATGGGATGACATTGGGAAAAAGCAGCCCGTACGTGCCAATCGTCGCAGTATCATGTCTCCTCTCTGAGGCTTCGATCCATCGATTGTCCCTCGCTCTTTACTTAAATTAACGAATCTGTTAAATAACGTAATCATTAAATAAATGGAACGGCGTAATGACACAACACAGGATCGTTTCACGGGACGCGTGGGTTGAGGCGCGTAAACAACTCCTTGCCAAGGAAAAGGCGTTCACTCTTGAGCGAGACAAGTTGAGCAGGGAGCGTCGCTCGCTTCCATGGGTGAAAGTGGAAAAGGACTATGTGTTCGAAGGCCCTGACGGCCAGATGAGTATGGTGGATGCATTCGCGGGGCACAGCCAACTTGTGGTTTATCACTTCATGTATGGCCCGGACTGGGAGGAACCATGCAAGAGCTGTTCTTTCTGGGCTGACAATTTCAATGGCATTGTAGAACATCTCAAGCATCGCGATGTGAGCTTCGTTGCCATTTCACGTGCGCCCTTGCCGACACTGCAGGCCTTTGCCAAGCGTATGGGATGGAGCTTCAACTGGTTGTCTTCAGAGGCTTCAGACTTCAACTATGATTTTGACGCTTCGTACAGGCCGGAAGACCTTGAGGCCGGCAACACGACCTACAATTATGCACCCAACACCTACTCTATGTCGGAGCTCGCAGGCACCAGCGTCTTCTACAAGGACGATGAGGGTTCAATCTTCCATACCTATTCCTGCTATGCGCGCGGGCTGGATATGATGAACACGGCCTATAATTATCTTGACCTGGTGCCCAAGGGCCGCGATGAGGCGGAGCTGGAACACACCATGTCGTGGGTAAAGTTCCGAGATGAATATGAGTCCTGATATGCAAGATCTCGACGCAACATTCTCCGCCCTTGCAGACCCGACGCGTCGTGCGATCGTTGCGCGGCTGGCAACCGGAAGCGCTACCGTTAATGAGCTTGCGGAACCGTTCGATATTTCTCTTCCCGCCATCTCGCGTCATCTCAAAGTGCTTGAAAATGCAGGACTTTTATCCCGAGAAGTGGAAGCTCAGAAGCGCCGCTGCCGTTTGCGGCCTGAGGCGCTGAAAGGTGCAGAAGACTGGATCGAGAAGACCCGCAGCTTCTGGAACGAGCGGTTTGATGTGCTGGAAACGCTTCTTGATGAAACACGTAATAAGAGGATGGGCAAATGAGTGATACATTGATGAAGAGTGATGAAATTGTACTGACCATGGAGCGTGAATTCGCTCATCCGCCGGAAGCCCTGTTTCGCGCATGGACCGAGAGCGATGCGCTGCGCAAATGGATGGGTCCAGGTGAAATAACCGCTCCGGATGCCCAAATCGAAGCATGCCAGGGAGGCAGTCTGACAATCCCGATGGTTCACCCGGACGGCAAGGTCATGACCGCGAGAGGTAAAATTCTCGAAACCGTACCCGATCAGAAGCTGCGTTTCAGTTGGGCTTGGGACCAGGAAGACGGCAGTGAAGGCAAGGTAATGGAAATCACTCTGGAGTTTATCCCGATTGAAACGGGGACGAGGCTCACGCTCCATCAGGTGAATTTCATCGATGCGGAGGCACGCGACCATCACGAATCCGGATGGACCGGCTGTTACGAGAAGCTGGAAGGGTTTCTTGGCGAATAGACGGCAGGACTTGGCGCAGCTCTCGAAAACCCGTTAGAAAGACCGCTGGTTGAGTCTTCAAACACCGGCAGTTCAATGACAGGCACTCGCTCCATCCTTATCACCGGCTGCTCAACCGGCATCGGCTATGCCTGCGCGCATGGCATGAAGGCACGCGGCTGGCGGGTGCTGGCCACGGCACGCGCGAAAGAGGATATTGCCCGGCTCGAGGGCGAGGGATTGGAAATTTTGCAGCTTGATTACAGGGATGCAAAATCAATCGCTGCTTGTGCCGATGAAGCCCTCAAACGCACCGGTGGCACACTCACAGCCCTGTTCAACAATGGCGGCTATGGGCAGCCCGGTGCGGTTGAAGATGTGCCAATGAAGGCCATGCGGCTTCAGTTCGAGACCAATTTCTTTGGTTGGCATGACCTCACCACCCGCATCCTGCCGGCTATGCGCAAACAGGGCGCGGGGCGTATCGTCCAGTGCTCATCTTGCCTCGGGATCGTCTCTCTCAAATATCGCGGCGTTTACAATGCATCCAAATTTGCCCTTGAAGGCCTGAGCGATGCGATGCGACAGGAGCTGGCGGGCACAGGCATCTTTGTATCCCTGATAGAGCCCGGACCGATTGCAACGCGGTTCACGGAAACGGCCCTTGCCAACTACAAGGCCCATATTGACCTTGAAGGCTCGGTCCATGCGGAAATTTACAAGCGCCGCATCGCCGCCATGGAGGAAAACAAACCCTCGAAATACAGGCTTGGCCCCGAGGCGGTTCTGGAAAAACTCGTCCATGCGGTGGAGAGTCCAATTCCCCATGCGCACTATTATGTCACCAAGCCCACCTATATGCTGGCCTGGGCCCGGCGATTGCTGTCAACGCGCCTAATGGACCGAATGATGGCTTCGCAATAGCTAATAACGAGCACGCGCCCCGCGCAGGAACAGAATTTCCATGACCACGGCCCTCTATACCCTGATCCCGCTCGCTTTGCTGCTGGTGGCCATTATTCTGGTTCTGGGTTTGTGGAACATGCTGCGCGCAGGTAGCGGGAACAGGGCACAAAGCCTCATGCGCTGGCGTGTTGTGCTACAATTTGTAGCCATCATACTCGTCATGGGGGCGCTGTATTTCACCCGGGGTTAGGGGCCGAATTTACAAGGACAGGCAAATGGTCGTTCTGAATAAAATCTACACCCGCTCCGGCGATGACGGCACCACTGCTCTCGGGTCTGGCGACCGGGTGCCCAAGCATCACGCCCGCATCTGGGCATATGGCACGGTTGATGAAACCAACGCGGCGATCGGCATGGCGCGGCTGGAGTTGGTTGACGGCTATGGTCATGTGAGCAAGATGCTTGAACGCATCCAGAATGACCTGTTCGATCTGGGCGCCGATTTATGCGTGCCGGAAACGGGCGAAGACAATCAAGGCGCTGCCCTGCGTATCGTAAAGACACAGGTGGATCGGCTTGAGGCGGAGATCGATGAGCTCAATGACGAACTGGAGCCGTTGCGCTCCTTCGTGCTGCCCGGTGGAACCCGGGCTGCGGCGGCGCTGCATGTAGCGCGCACCATCTCTCGGCGCGCGGAACGCCTCATGGCGGAACTGGCGTCCATGGGCGATGAAACGGTTGGGGAAGCCGCGCTTCATTACATCAACCGTCTGTCAGATTTCCTGTTTGTGGCCAGTCGCTATGTCAACGACAAGGGCAAGGCAGACATACTCTGGACACCCGGCGAGAACCGGTAGCACACCACATGTTTGTTCCTGTCCATGACATCAACCCGCTGAGAAGACTTGCCTTCCAATGGGTCACTGTTTCGCTGATTGCGCTCAATGTCCTGTGTTATTTGCTGTTCAGCACGCCGTTCTTTAATCCCCTGCATCAGTATCTGGGCGAGTTTGCATTGATCCCGGTGGAATTTCTGGGTCACAAGGGCTCACTCCCCGATGAGATATTTCGGCTCATCGAACCTCTGCCGATGCCGGAGGAGCTGACAATTTTCACCTACATGTTCATGCATATGAACTTCCTCCATCTGGCCGGAAACATGACCTTCCTGTGGGTGTTTGGGGACAACGTGGAAGACGCCATGGGGCATGTGCGGTTCCTGCTGTTCTATCTGCTATGCGGGGTCATTGCCGCCGTGACCCATGTCGCGATCGACCCTGAGTCTCAAGTCCCGGTCGTTGGAGCCAGCGGGGCCGTGGGTGGTATCATCGGCGCTTATCTGATGCTGCACCCGAATGTGAAAATCTGGGTGCTGGCGCTCTACCGCATTCCACTGCGCATCACCGCCTTCTGGGCAATTGGAGTCTGGGTCGCGGTGCAGATCTACAGCGCCTTCTTCAGTGAGGTCGATACGGTTGCGTGGGGGGCTCATCTGGGAGGCCTTGCAGCCGGTGCCGTTCTCATCGTCATCATGCGCCAGCCTGGCGTGCCGCTATTTGACAAGACGGCAAAAGAGGTATGATGAGACCATGTTCGTCCCCCTGCACGACAAGAACCCGCTCAAATCCATCCGCTTCCAATATGTGACGGTCAGCCTGATTGCGTTAAACATCGTCATTTTCATTGCCTTTCATACAGGCTGGTTCTTCGAGATTGATGAGCGCCTGGCGGCCTTTACACTCATTCCATCGGAATTCTGGACGGGGGGTGCGCCCTTCACGAACTATGCCGCGGTGCCGGTTGGGGGAGTGCCCGTCCAGGAGCGCTGGACCCTGGTGACCTACATGTTCGTGCACGGCAATATGTGGCATTTGCTCGGCAACATGCTGTTCCTGTGGGTGTTTGGAGACAATGTTGAAGACGCCGTGGGACATGTGCGGTTTCTGCTGTTTTTTCTCATGTGCGGTGTGTTCGCGGGGTTGTCGCATACGTTCATCATGCAGAGTTCCGAAATTCCAGTGATCGGTGCGAGTGGCGGTGTGGCCGGTGTCATCGCTGCATATTTGATGCTGCATCCCAAGGTCAAAATCTGGGTTCTGGCGCTTTGGCGTATTCCGTTGAAAATTTCCGCGGCCTGGGTGCTTGGCTTCTGGATACTGTTGCAGGTCTTCAGCGCGGTCACGTCATCTGGCGATGGTATTGCCTGGTGGGCGCATGTGGGTGGACTGTTGGCCGGTGCAGTGCTGATCCTGTTCATGCGCCGCCCCGGGGTGGCATTGTTCGACCAGACGCCAGGAGGGGCTTGATGGTGGACATTAGCCCCGTCACCATGCACTTTGTGCGGCATTGACTTGGCGCAGTGGCGGCAGTACCGTCGCGCCGCTATTTCGCAAGTGCGAAGAGAAATTTCCGGTGATAATTCTTCGATATATCAGGTAATTATTCCACTCCGAAACTTCGCTAACCGCACTGCTGTGCGGCCTGGAGAGACGCTATGAAGATCCTGGTTCCGGTAAAACGGGTGGTTGATTTTAACGTCAAGATCCGCGTCAAGGCGGATGGTACAGGCGTTGATCTCGCCAATGTAAAAATGTCTATGAACCCGTTCGACGAAATCGCAATCGAAGAAGCGATCCGCCTCAAAGAAGCGGGCAAGGCGGAAGAGATCATAGCTGTCTCCATCGGTCCGCAGAAAGCGCAGGAGACAATCCGTACCGCGCTCGCCATGGGGGCTGATCGCGGCATCCTCATCAAATGTGACGACGAGGTTGAGCCACTGGCGGTGGCCAAGCTGCTCAAGGGCGTGGTCGATGCGGAAAAGCCCGACATAGTGATCCTCGGCAAGCAAGCCATCGATGACGATTCGAACCAGACGGGCCAGATGCTTTCAGCGCTGCTTGGCTGGCCCCAGGGTACATTTGCCTCGAAACTGGAGCTGGATGGCGGCAAGGCAAGGGTGACGCGGGAGATCGATGGCGGATTGCAAACGATCCTGCTCAACATGCCCTGCATCATCACCACGGACCTGCGCCTGAATGAGCCGCGCTACGCTTCTTTGCCAAATATCATGAAGGCCAAGAAGAAGCCGCTGGATGAAAAAACCGCCGAAGATTATGGCGTTGACATTACCCCGCGTCTTAAGGTGCTTGAAACGGTGGAGCCCGCCACGCGCGAGGCGGGGGAAATCCTAGCCACTCCCGAAGACCTTGTTGAGAAACTCAAAACGCAAGCAGGTGTAATCTGATGGGCGTTCTTCTGATAGCAGAACATGACAACACATCTCTGAACGCTGCAACGGCAAGGGCCATGAGCGCGGCGCTGGCAATCTCGAAAGACGTGCATATTCTCGTTGCTGGAAACGGGTGTTCATCGGTGGCTGTTGAAGCGGGAAAACTTGAGGGTGCCGCCAAGGTGCTGCTCGCCGAAGCTCCGCATCTGGAAAATCACCTGGCGGAGGAATTAGCAGCACTCACAGAGCCGCTGGCAAAGCAATATGAAGCTGTGCTGGCGCCGGCCACCTCAGTGTCTAAAAATTTCATGCCGCGCCTTGCCGCTCTGCTCGATGTGGCGCAGGTGTCAGAAATTACCGCGGTCAAGTCGCCGGATACCTTTGAGCGGCCGATCTATGCGGGCAACGCCATCCAGAGCGTCCAGTCTTCTGATGCTATCAAGATCATTACCGTGCGCACCACCACCTTCGAGGCAGTTGAGGAGGGGGGCAGTGCCAGTGTTGAAAAAATCGACGCGCCTGCGTCCGTCGGGCTGTCAGATTTCATTGGCGAGGAATTGTCCTCCTCCGACCGCCCCGAACTGGCGGCCGCGCGGGTTGTCGTGTCGGGTGGACGGGCGCTTGGCTCGAAGGAAAATTTCGTCAAATATATCGAGCCGCTGGCGGAGCAGTTGAACGCGGCCGTTGGCGCCAGCCGCGCGGCAGTAGACGCGGGCTATGTTTCGAACGATTATCAGGTCGGACAAACAGGCAAGGTGGTGGCGCCGGAGCTGTATATTGCTGTCGGCATATCCGGTGCGATCCAGCACCTTGCGGGCATGAAGGATTCAAAAGTGATTGTCGCCATCAACAAGGACGAGGAAGCTCCCATTTTCCAGATTGCCGATTATGGCCTGGTGGGAGACTTGTTCGAAATATTGCCAAAGCTTCAATCCGAACTGAGTAAGTCTTCCGGATAACCGGTACATAAAGGCGACGATCAGCCAGCGAGAGCGAGACGTGATGAGTATCAAAAAAGTGGGCATTATTGGCGCCGGGCAGATGGGAAATGGCATTGCCCATGTGGTTGCCCTGGCGGGCTTTGACGTTATTTTACATGACGTTGATCCCGAGCGCATTGACCAGGCGCTGGCGACCATCAATGGCAATATGTCGCGACAGGCCGCTGCGGGGAAGATCACCGAGGATGATGTAAACGCGGCGCTGAAGCATATCGGCAAGGCAGACACGATCAACGATCTTGCCGATGTTGATCTCGTCATCGAGGCGGCCACCGAGAATGAGGATATCAAGCTCAAGATTCTCAAGGAAATATGCCCGGTGCTGAGAGCCGACGCGATCCTGGCGACCAACACATCTTCAATTTCCATCACGCGCCTGGCAGCCGCCACAGACCGGCCTGAAAAGGTCATCGGAATGCATTTCATGAACCCGGTTCCGGTCATGGAGCTTGTGGAAATGATCCGTGGCATTGCCACCGGGGATGATACATTCAAGACTGCAACTGAGTTTGTGAAAAAGCTCGACAAGACCATCGCGGTTTCTGAAGATTTCCCGGCCTTCATGGTCAACCGCATCCTTCTGCCGATGATCAACGAAGCGATCTACACGCTTTATGAAGGCGTCGGCAATGTTGAGTCCATTGATACCGCCATGCGGCTCGGCGCGCGCCATCCCATGGGCCCGCTGCAACTGGCAGATTTTATTGGCCTTGATACCTGCCTGTCGGTGATGCAGGTGCTTTATGAGGGGCTGGCCGACACCAAGTATCGCCCCTGTCCGTTGCTGGTGAAATATGTCGAGGCCGGATGGCTCGGTCGCAAAGCAGGCCGCGGATTTTACGACTATCGCGGCGATGAGCCCGTGCCGACGCGATAGGGCCGATATCTGTCAGGATTTCTGTTGGCGTATCCTCCCGCCTCTTGAACAGGCTTAATGCTCAGTTAATTTTTGGCGGCCATGCTATGCAACGAGAGTTGTTAGGTTGTTAGTAAGTGTGGTTTTAAACTTCCCGCCATGGTTGACATATCGCCCGCATCTTCCTTGTTTCCCTCTGTATCTGGGGACACCTTTTTCGGGTCGACTTCAGCTGACGCGATAATCTCGGCCACACAGTCCCAAGGAGCTGCAGGCGACCAGCAGACGGCACTCAACCTGACGACCGCTGCGAAACGCGAGATCAATCGGATACGCGGTTACAAGATCGAGCTTTCGCTGGCTGAGAAGCAGAAACTTAACGACATCCAGACAGAAGTCCTGAAAATCCAGGAGAAGGTCCAGGCGGGCACCGTTCGGGCAGACGAACTGGATGAGCGAACCGAATTACTCAAGGAAGCCGACATAATCATCGGCAAGCCTACAGTTGATTTGGAAGCCGATGACCTGCTTGTTGAATACAACAATCTGAGACTCGCGGTGATTGCACCAAGACTGGATGATGCGACCCAGAAGCGTGTTGAATTCATGCAGCGGTTCAAGGATGATCTTGAAAAGCAAATTGGCGAAAATCCCGAGCGTCATTCATTGCAACTCAGGTTTCAGGCGATCGCCAAGCAGATCGACAGCCTGGCGCCTCTGCGCTCCGCGTCTTCGCTCTCGAGAAGAGATGCCAAGGTGTATGACGATACGGTACAACTCATCAATGATCACGCCGGCATCAAGGTTGAATTGACCGCGGCAGAGTCCAGAAGGGTTTCGGCCCTCGAAGAGACGATTACCAAATATCAGGATGCCTTTCCGGGTGCCTCCCAGTTTTCTTCTCAAGTGGTAGCGCGCGCCTATGCCTCGCTAGTGCTCTAGGAGGCAGGCGTGCCTGTCTACCCCTTTTTAGCAATCGCCGCCTTGATGAGTGCCACCGCGTCATCCGATCCCCACTCAGCCGGCCCGACCAAGCGGCCAATTTCCTGACCCTGACGGTTCAGCAACAGGGTTGTTGGCATGCCGAAGGCCTTGAGTGAGGCTGCAAGTTTGCCGGTGGAATTGTTATAGAGCTTGAGGTGCTTGATCCCGATTTCTTTTAAGAATTTTCGTGGCTTGTCCAGGCCGGTCCGATCAATGGACAGCGCGACCAGATCGAACTCATCGCCGCCGAGATCCGCTTTCAGTTTATCGAGATCGGGCATTTCTTTGCGGCACGGCCCGCACCATGTCGCCCACAGGTTCAGCAGCACCACCTTGCCGCGCCACTCCTTGAGCGAGGTTTTCGTCCCGTCGTCCCGCTCGAAAGAGACTTCGGGCAGGTCCTGCGGTTCAGCGCGGGCGACAAATGTGATCATTTTGCCCTTGGAATAGGCCTTTAGCCAATTGGCCCCTACGCCTGCCGGTTTACCGCTTTGCGCTTTAGGGGCTGGAGCGTCATTGCCATTGCCCCCCAAATTCACGTATACCGCCCCGAACCCTGCGGCAGCCGCCAAAGCGCCTGCGATCAAGATGATCCCAAACGATGATTTTTGTGGTTTGGTGCCGGTTTGTTTCTTGGCCATGGCTTTGAGTTCCAAAGAAGGTTTGAGATGACGAACAAAATGTGGGGCGGCCGCTTTGCTTCCGCGCCCGCCGGTATAATGGAGGAAATAAACGCCTCCATCGATTTCGACAAGCGGCTGTTTGCCCAGGACATCGCCGGATCAAAGGCCCATTGCGAAATGCTGGCGGATACCGGCATCATTTCACGTGAAGATGCCGATGCTATCCATCAAGGTCTAGACACGATTGCGTCAGAAATCGAGGCCGGGAAGTTCACATTCTCCCGCGCACTCGAAGACGTACATATGAACATCGAGTCTCGGCTCAATGAGCTGATCGGTTCCACAGCAGGCAAATTGCACACTGCGCGCTCACGCAACGACCAGGTTGCCACGGACTTCCGGCTCTATATCCGTGATGCAATTGACCAGCTCGATGCGTTGCTTGGCGGTCTTCAGAGCGCCCTGGCGGACAGGGCCCATGAACATGCTGCCACGATTATGCCGGGCTTTACCCATTTGCAGACAGCACAACCGGTGACTTTTGGCCATCACTGCCTGGCCTATGTGGAAATGCTAGCCCGTGATCGGGGCCGTTTCATTGATGCCCGCAAGCGTGCCAACGAAAGCCCATTGGGAGCAGCAGCGCTGGCCGGCACATCCTTCCCCATTGACCGGGGGATGACGGCAAAAGCACTCGGGTTTGACGGCGCGGCAGCGAATTCGCTCGATGCGGTCTCGGACAGGGATTTCGTGCTTGAAACCCTGTCGGCTGCAAGCATCACTGCCGTGCACCTCTCGAGGCTGTCGGAAGAGATTGTCATCTGGTCCTCAGCAGGTTTCAACCTGCTCACCCTGTCGGACAAATTCACAACCGGCTCGTCGATCATGCCGCAGAAGCGAAACCCGGACGCAGCCGAACTGGTGCGTGCTAAGACGGGTGCGGTATTTGGCGCCTTCACGCAATTGCTGATCGTGATGAAGGGCCTGCCACTGGCCTATTCGAAGGATATGCAGGAAGACAAGGTGCCAGCCTTTACGGCACTTGATGCGCTATCCCTCATGCTTGTTGCCATGACCGGGATGGTCGCCGATATGGAGCCCAACGTGGCGGCGATGCGCAAGGCCGCGGCGGCCGGGCATTCCACGGCGACCGATCTTGCCGACTGGCTGGTACGGACACTGGATATGCCGTTTAGAGACGCCCACCATGTGACGGGGGAGCTCGTTGCATTGGCTGAGACGCAGAGTATCGGCCTTTCGCGCCTGACGCTTGAAGATATGCAGGCGGTCGAGCCGCGCATCACCGACGAGGTATTTTCGATCCTGAGTGTTCAGAACTCGGTAAAAAGCCGGAAAAGTTATGGCGGGACAGCGCCATCAAATGTTCGTAAACAGGCGCGAGGATGGATAAAGCGGTTGGAAAAAGAAGCCACATCGGGCTAATACTAGGATTGAAAGCCGGATGAGCGGCATTTTTTTGGAGCACTAGCGCATGCGCAGCGTCCTGACATCTCTACTCGTAGCACTCGTGGTGTCCGCCATGGGTCTGAGTGCGTGTGGACGTAAGGGCCCACTTGAGAAGCCGCCCAAAGCCAGTGCTTCTAACGGACCAGTGGCCGATGGCGCCAGTCCCAGCAAGCCCAATCGGCCGTTCATTCTCGACAGGCTGCTCCGATAACTCTCGCTGGCCGGGCATCTCATGCATCATTTCGCCTATAGAGGCGGCGTCCTGCACGCCGAAGATGTGAGCGTGGATGCGATAGCATCCAAGGTCGGCACGCCGTTCTATTGCTATTCCACAGCCACGCTGACGCGTCACTACAAGGTCTTCGCGGAAGCCTTTGCAAATGCGGATGCGCTGGTCTGCTATTCAATAAAGGCCAATTCAAACCTCGCTGTCCTGAAGACACTCGGGAACCTCGGTTCCGGCATGGACGTCGTATCTGAGGGCGAATTGCGCCGCGCCCGCGCCGCAGGCGTTGCACCTGAAAAAATAGTCTTCTCCGGTGTCGGCAAAACCCGGGACGAGATGGCCTATGCGTTGAGCGAGGGCATTTACGCCTTCAACGTGGAATCGGAGGCTGAACTCGCCGTCCTGAACGAGGTGGCTGGCCAGGCCGGAGTGCGTGCGCGTGTGGCCTTTCGCGTCAACCCGGATATTGACCCCAAGACCCATAAGAAAATCTCTACGGGCAAGGCGGAGGACAAGTTCGGCGTTCCCTATGAGCGCGCGCGCGGCTTGTACAGGGAAGCGGCTGAAATGGCGGGGGTCACCCCGAGCGGCATTCATATGCATATCGGCAGCCAGATCACTGACCTTAAACCCTTCAGCGACGCCTTTGCCCTGCTGCGCGAGCTGGCGGGGCAATTGAAAGAAGATGGTTGTGATCTGGAATTTATCAATTTCGGCGGCGGACTTGGCGTCCCCTATCGCGGCAATAACGATATCCCGCCGCACCCCGATGAATATGCCGCGATCGTACTGGCGGCAGCGAAGGATTTGAAGGTCAAGCTGTTGTTCGAGCCAGGCCGAATGATCGCCGCCAATGCGGGCATCCTGGTCACGCGCGTGCTGTACACAAAGACCGGTGCGGCGCAGAGTTTCACGATTGTGGACGCCGCCATGAACGATCTTATCCGCCCGACGCTTTATGAGGCCTGGCATGACATTATTCCGGTTGATGAACGCCTGGTTGATACGCCCGGACAGATCACGGATGTGGTTGGCCCCGTCTGCGAGACCGGCGACTATCTGGCCCTGGCCCGCAAGTTGCCTGAATATTCTTCCGGCGACCTGATGGCAGTGCTGACGGCAGGCGCTTATGGAGCAGCGCAATCCTCAAGCTACAATACCCGCCTGCTGATCCCGGAAGTGCTGGTCAAGGATGATCAATATGCGCTCATCCGGCCACGACCTACTTATGACGACTTGCTGGGACGGGACAAGGTGCCGGACTGGTTATAGTGCGAACTTGTAATGGAGCCATCACACCATGTCCCGATTGCCCGTTCTCAAACCTGAAAACCTGACCCCGGAACAAAAACAACTTTACGACAGGATAGCTGGAGACAAGCGCCGGCAGAAAACACGCCGGTTCAAGATGACGGTCGGAGACGGTACACTGACGGGGCCGTTCAATGCCCTGCTGTTTTCTCCGCAAGTTGGCGACGCGGTGCAACAGCTTGGCGCCGCGCTCAGGTTTGATTCATCTCTGCCGGGGCATCTGCGCGAGCTGGCCGTCCTGATGGTAGCCGCCCGCTGGCGCGCCAACTATGAGTGGTACGCCCACGCCCCCATCGCCGCGCGCGAGGAACTTGGAGATGCCGTCATCGAGGCGGTGAAAGCAGGAGAGGTTCCACGAGAAGCGCCGGAGGATGTGCTCACTATCCATCGCTTTGTGTCCGAGCTGGTGGAGACGAGGCGCGTTTGCGATGAAACCTACCGGGAAACCCGGGCAATTGTCGGCGAGCAGGGTCTTGTCGAGCTGATCTCGGTGGTGGGCTATTATTCGCTGCTGGCAGGATTGTTGAACACCTTCGAGATTGGTGTTCCTGAAGGCGAGGATTTGCCCTTCGGGGAGTGAGGGAGTGTTTGACGTCTCCCGGCTCAATTCACTCCGATTTTCATATCTCTATTGCGAGCGCAGCTTGGGATCGAGCATGTCCCTGATAGCATCGCCGAACATGTTGAAACCGAACACGGCGATGGAGATGGCGACACCCGGCCAGATCGCGACCCAGGGTGCGCTTTCAACATACTCCTCCGCGCCGCCCTGCAGCATCAGCCCCCAGGCGGCTGTCGGTTCCTGTACGCCAAGGCCGAGATAGGACAGCGAGGCCTCAAGAAGGATGGCGTGTCCAACGAATGTCGTGAGCATGATGAGATAAGGCGCCATGACATTGGGAACCATGTGACGCAGCACGATCCGCGCGTGAGAAAATCCGTTGGCGCGGGCCGCATCGATATAGGGGATTTCACGCAGCGCCAGCGCGCTTGAGCGAACCACGCGGGAGCAGTCGGGGATGAAGGGGATGGTGATGGCGATAATGACGTTCTGCACGCTTGGGCCAAAAATCGAAACAATGGCCAGCGCCATGATTATCAGCGGGAACGCCTGGAACAGGTCAATTATCCGTTGGCAGATCAAATCGAACTTGCCGCCCATATAGGCGCTGGTCACACCCAGCACGAGGCCGACGGTAGAGCCTGTAAAGGCCGCCGTGAAACCCACGAACAGGGCCGTTCGCGCGCCATATAAAAGACGCGTCAGAATATCACGCCCGAACTGATCGGTCCCTAGCAGAAACTCCTGGTTTGGCGGCAGAAGCATATTCTCGAAGGCAATGCCGATCGGGTCATGCTGGGTCATGAAGGGGGCAAATATCCCCATCAGCAAGATTCCCAGGATCATCGCGCCACCGATCGCCCCAAGGGGCTGCTTGACTAAAAAAATGCGCGCCAGTTGCGCAAAGCCGGGACGGTCCGGCACCTCTTCAAGAGATGTTTCTCCGCCAATATTTGTACGCGTTGTCATGACATCTTCTGCCGGGTTTCCAGCTACTGGAAAATTCTGAATAGGGAGAGCCCCTTTGCCCATGCTTTTTGTCTGATCTGAGCGCTATAGTCACCAACCAAATACAATTGGGGAGCAGAAACTTATGAAACTCAGCATGGATGGGCGCAACGCCCTGATCACCGGCGGCAGTCTGGGAATCGGGCGCGGTATCGCCAAACGCTTTGTCGAAGCGGGCGCGAATGTCGCTATTGTCGCCCGGCGTCAAGAGGTGCTGGACGAAGCCAGGGCCGATATCGAAAAGAGCGGCGGGGGCAAGGTCGTGACGATTGCCGCCGATGTGAGCACCGCAGATGGCTGTGCAGCTGCTTTCGCGGAAGCGGAAAAAGCATTGGGGCAAATCGATGTGTTGGTGAACAACGCAGGATCATCAGCGCGCGGGGCTTTTCCCGAGATCAGTGATGAAGAGTGGCAGGCGGACATCGATCTTAAACTGTTCGGGGCGATCCGCCTGACGCGTCTTACCTTTCCGAAGATGAAGGACCGCAAGTGGGGCCGTATCATCAACATCCTGAATACCGGCGCCAAGGCGCCCCCGGCCGAGGGCGCACCGACGGCTGTCACCCGCGCGGCAGGATTGGCGCTGACCAAGGTCCTGGCGGGCGAGGGCGCACCGCATAATGTGCTGGTGAACTCGCTACATGTGGGGCGCATTGAATCCGACCAGTGGGCCAAGCGTCACGCGGCCGAGGACAAGGGTCGGGCAATAGAAGACTTTTATGACGAGATGGGCGGGATCATTCCCATGGGGCGCGTGGGCACGGCGCAGGAATTTGCCAATGTCGCCTGTTTCCTGGCATCGGATGCCGGCTCTTATGTCACCGGGACCGCTATCAATGTGGATGGCGGCATGAGTCCGGTGGTTTGAATAGCGGCTATAGCGGAGATATCCGATGCACATAGCGATCATAGGCTGCGGCGAGGTTGGTGGCGCGTATGCCCGCGCGATTATCGGCAAGGCGGCGCTTTCTCTATACGATATTATTTCAGATGGACGCCCCGGAGTATTGTCAAAAGAGTTGGGTCTTCCACTTAATTCTGCCCCCGGGGACTGGCTGCGAGATTGCGATATTGCCCTTGCGGCAGTGCCGGGTCGGGAAAGTGGTGTTGCAGCGGCATCCGCCCTGCCGTTCCTGTCACGGGGCAGCGTCTATATTGATGTCTCTACTGGTGCACCGGAGAGTCTTAGACAGTCTCACGCAGCTTTTAAGTCTGCTGACCGCAGTTTTGTCGATACGGCAATCATGGGTGCGATCGCGCTTACCGGCGGCAAGACGCCGGTCCTGATCGCGGGAGAGGATGCTGATCGGGCGAGAGAGGTGTTCACACTCATGGATGCTCCGGTGAAGCTGCTGGAAGACGGCAATCCCGGTGACGCGGTTGCTCTCAAATTGCTGCGATCAGTGGTCGTGAAGGGGCTCGAATGCCTGTCTATCGAGAGCCTGACCGCAGCAGAACATTTGGGCGTTCGTGACCGCCTGCTTGATGTGTTGGGTGACATCGACAATGCGCCAATTGCTGATTTAATGGCAGCGCTGGTGCAAACACATATTGTTCATGCGAAACGCAGGATGCACGAAATGGAAGAGTCCACGCAGCAATTGAGATCCCTGGGCTTCGATGCCGCGGTTACAGGCGCGCTTGGGGAGCGTTATAAAGCGACACTACGGGCCATTGAGAAAAATGAACCCCCGGCGGATGCGCATGAAACGCTCGACAAGTCGCTGAAATGGCTGATCCCGACAGGCCGGGTAGCTGTTAAAAATTAAGTCAGCGTCTTTTCAAAGAAGAAATCCGGATAGGGATCGTCATTGAAGCGCTGTACTTCAACATAGCCGTTCTTCAGATAGAGCGCCTTCGCTTCTGTAAGCGAGCGGTTGGTGTCGAGCCGGATCGCCGACATCCCGAGGAGACGCGCCTCTTTTTCAAGTGCGCTCAGGAGCTGCTGCCCAAGTCCTAAGCCGCGCGTGGATTTGGCAACCCAGAGCCGCTTGATTTCGCCGATGCCGGGTTGCGCGCTTTTAAGAGCGCCGCATCCCACAGGCTCCATGCCCCTGCGTGCGACAAGGAAAACACCCTCAGGTGGTGAGAACTCTTTTGAATCGGTGCGTTGGCCCTGGGCCGGGTCGTAACCCTCTTCGAAACGATCCTCCAGGAAGGCGTAATATTGCGCGAGGCACCAATTGGCGAGCGGGCTGTCCGCAGGCTCCTTTGAAATTTTAAGGTCGCCCACACCGAGCAGCCTTTCAACCTCCGCCATGGCGGCTAGCAACCGGTGTCGCTGGTTCTTGTCGAGTGGGGTTAGCAAGGACGTCGCCGCATCGTCCGAGCGACGGTCCAGTTCCTGCCTCTCCTTCAGCCCTGATAGCGTAAGCCGGGCAACACGCGCTCTGGCATCACGCGGGGCTGCCACGGTCTCAACCAGCCCCTGTTTTTCAAGCGAGCGCAGCAGCCGGCTGACATAGCCTGAATCAAGGCCGAGTTTTGTGCGCAGCGCCCGCACCTCCTTGCCAACCGTGCCGATTTCAAACAGCAGCCGCGATTCGCCGACAGGCCTGTTTCGACCGAGGAATTGATGATGCAGAACGCCAATTCGCCGCGTGACTTCACGGTTGAAACTGCGAATTTGCTGGATATCGGAGATCATTATCTGACTTTAGTCAGATAAATATAGGCTTGCAAGACCGGCATGACGCCCGTGTTGTGCGTCCTACCAGACTAGTACTGCTTGCAGTTCAGGTAGCTCGGGTTGAACCAGCGGGTGAAGAACCACTCGCCGCCGCTGAAATTCGAGTTGATACACTTCTGATAGGGTTTCACACACTTCGCCTCCAGAGTAGCATCATTGAGTTTGTGCTGCGCCTTAAGTTTGTTCTCGCAATGGGTGTATATCTGGCGGCAACGGTTCAACGCCTTGCATTTCTGCCGCTCGGTCATCTTCTTGACCGGAATAATCAGGGATTGCGCAGGACGCATATTCGGCTTTTCACCAATCAATGGCGCAATCGCCCAAGCGCCTGGAACGGATACAATTGCAAGAAGTGCAAAAGTCAGAAGCAAGCCGAGAATACGCGACATCTGAAACCCCCCTTAGTGCCGGTTTTCCGGGGCCGAGCCAGCCCCCATCCGAAGCGCAGAATACTCCACAAAATGCCCTCCCGACTAGAGGAATTATGGCTCAATGAATGAGTTATTGCCTTTACGACTTTTGGAGGCCATCACCCAGTCGTGAAGGCTGATCGAGGACAAATGACGCAAATAGGCCAACTTGGCGTGCGAAAACTGCTCGAAGCGAGGTGATTTCATATGGTAGCGTGATGGTGATGAACCGCTCCGGGCCTCAAGACAGTCAATCCACGCGTGATCCGCTCAAGGATGCGCCGCGTTTGCTCGCCCGCAAGGTGCGCCTGGCGCAAGCCGGTATCATGTTCGAGCGGGTCTGGCGGGTGTTGCTTTGGCCGTTTGCCGTTGCGGGCTGCTTTATGCTCATCACGCTTGGTGAAGTCTGGAGCCTGCTGCCCCCAATGGTGCACAAGGCAGGGATCATCGGCTTCGCAATAGCCCTGATCGCTTCGTTCGTGCCGATGATGCGCCTCTCCTGGCCTAGCCGTGAGGAAGGTTTGCGGCGGCTTGAGCAAGTCTCGGGTGTTACGCACCGGCCCGCTACCTCGTTTGATGATGAGCTTGGTGAAAGCGCCAGCGATGAACAGCGGGCATTGTGGGAGATGCACCGCCAAAGGCTTGCGCAGATGCTCAGGAAGCTCACCGCAGGGTGGCCGCATCCGCGCCTTGGCCAGGCTGACCCCTACGCGCTTCGCGCAGCGCTTTTGCTGTTGCTGGCGATCGGGTTTACGGCTTCCGGCGATGCAACATTGCAGCGTTTCGCGTCCGCTTTTGCAATTGGCCCGCAGAACCTCGTGTCCGGGTTCCGGATCGATGCGTGGGTGACGCCGCCAATTTATACCTCCCGGCCCCCAATCGTCCTGGCGAGCGGTACGGACACGCAAAACATCCGTCAGATCACAACGCCGGAAAAGAGCCTGCTGCTGGTGCGGGTCAATGGCCCGGCGGCTTCGCGTCCTGTTGTGCAGGTAGAAGGCAAGACTGGCGGCTTGAAGAAAAATATTGATCCCTCGAGCAGCGAAGACGCCTACGCGGAATACAAGATCAATATTTCTGAGCCCATGAGCGTGGTCGTGGGCACGACAGGGCTGGCGCTCGCCACCTGGAATTTCGATGTGATCAAGGATGCCGTTCCGGTCATTGAGCTGACGCAGGAGCCAAGCCGCGCGCCTCGCGGGGCCATCCGGTTCGCATACCGGGTCAAGGACGACTATGGCGTGGCGAGCGCACAAGCGACCTTTGCCTTGCCAGAAAAAGAGGGCACGCCGGGCGCAAAAGCCGAAGATAACGGAGCCAATATCGACCGGCCCATCGAAGAGGCTCTCAAGGCCTTCGACCCGCCGCTTATTGCGCTGACCCTGCCGCGCGCCAACACCAAGCTTGCCGAGGCGCGCACCTACAAGGACCTCACCTCTCATCCCTGGGCAGGGCTGAAGGTGGTGATGACACTGGTTGCGCGAGACCAGGGCGGGCAGGAAGGAAAAAGCGAGCCTTATGAGCTGGTTCTGCCGTCACGGAAATTCACCAAGCCGCTGGCCAAGGCCATCATTGAGCAGCGCAAGAGCCTGGTGCGCAAGCCCGACGAAAGAAAGCCGGTCGAAAATGCTCTCGCCGCGCTGACCATAGCGCCGGAACGCTTCATCGATGACAAGGTGCTGTATCTTGGGCTCCGCTCCGCTTACTGGCGGCTGCGCAGCAACAGAACTGTTGAGGGTCTGAAAAGCGTTGTCACACAATTGTGGGATTTGGCTCTTCGGATCGAGGACGGTGATTTGCCGCAGGCGGAAGCTGATCTCAAAACAGCGCAGGACGAGTTGCGCAAGGCGCTGGAGGAAGGTGCCTCTGAAGCCGAAATCGCCCGGCTGATGGACAAGCTGCGATCAGCACTCAACCGCTTCCTGCAAGCCATGGCGGAGAAAGCCCGCCAGAATGGCAATCTGGCGAAAATGCCTGAAGGTCTTGGGTCGCAGCAAACCCTGTCGAACAAGGATCTGGAGGAGATGCTGCGCAATATCGAGAACCTGGCCAAGACCGGGTCCCGGGATATGGCGCAGCGCCTGCTGGATCAGCTCAGCGGCATGATGCAGCGGTTGCAAATGGGACAGGCCAATCCCAATTCCCAAAGCCAGCAGATGATGAATGCCGTGCAGGGCCTGGGAGAGGTTATTCAGCGCCAGCAGAAATTGCTCGATGAAACCTTCAAGGAACAACGCAAGAGCCGGAGCCGGAAAGAGGATCGCGATGCGCGCGAAGCCCGCCGGAACCGGCAGCGCAGGGCAGAGCAAGATGGCGGGATTGGCCAGCGCAATGGACGGCGCGGAGAACAGGGCCGCCGCGGTCAGGGCCGTCAAGGCCAGCAGGGTCCGGGCAAGTTCGGCGAGGGAGAGGGGCAGAACAAGGGCAAGGGCAGGGGAAGCGGCAACAAGCGCTACGGCGCGTTGTCAAACCGGCAGGGCAGCATTCGCGAGCGCCTGGACGGGCTTCTTGAGCAGTTGCGCACGCTTGGAACACGTCCTCCAGAGCAGCTCGAAGATGCCGGCAGAGCCATGAACGAGGCTGGCGAGGCGCTGGACGAGGAAAATCTCGGGCGCGCCACCCAGCAGCAGACGCTCGCTCTTGACCGTTTGCGCCAGGGCACCCAGTCAGTAGCCGAGCAGGTGTTGCAAACCCTCGCCACGCGTTTTGGGCAGGGCGGGCAGCGCAACAAGGACCCCTTTGGACGTCCTGAACGCACGCAGGGTCCGGATCTGGGAACCTCGGTCAAGGTGCCCGACGAGATTGATATCCAGCGCGCACGCGAAATCCTGGACGAGTTGAGAAAGCGCCTTGGTGAGCCGTCAAGGCCCATGCTTGAGCTGGATTATCTGGAAAGACTGATCCAGCAGTTTTGAGGCCGGTGGCTTCGGGTCATGTGCTCTTTGGAGCTGGATGCATTGATGCGGGGAAAGTTCTCTTTCCCCCCGAAATCTGACATAAGGCCGAACAGCCAAGAATTTCTGCTATTGTACCAATAGCGGACATTAAAAAAATACTCTCAAAGATATTGCAATTGGATGTCCGGAAACCGAGAGCATCGGCTCAATGAACCGGGGACAACCAAGTCACGAACGCAGAAACCGGATCGGTTGGTGGAGATAGTCAGTGCAGTTTTGCCTAGCATTCACAGAATAAGGATATTGGGGGAATTTCTGAATGAGCAAAAGTCAAACCACAAAATACAAGGTCGGCCAGGACAATGTGGGGCTTTTTGGCCTTGACCTCCATAACCCGGTTTTCTTCGTTTCCGGACTCGTGATTGTCGCTTTCGTACTCATCACTTTGATGTTTCAGGCGGACGCGAAGGAGTTCTTCGGCTGGCTGCGTCCGTGGCTGACGACCCAGTTCGACTAGGTCTTCATGATTTCCGGGAACATATTTGTCCTGTTCTGCCTGTTCCTGATCGTGTCGCCTTTTGGGAAAATCCGGCTAGGTGGCAAGGATGCCACGCCGGAATATTCTTATCCCGGCTGGTTCGCAATGCTGTTTGCCGCCGGTATGGGCATCGGATTGATGTTCTTTGGCGTGCTTGAACCGGTTAATCATTTCCAAAACCCGCCGCTTGGCATCGACGCTGCAGACACAGAGGCGGCGCGCAAGATCGGTATGGCTGCGACCATTTTTCATTGGGCGCTGCATCCTTGGGCGATCTACGCGATAGTTGCGCTATCTCTGGCCTTTTTCACCTATAATCGGGGCCTGCCATTGACGATCCGTTCAGCCTTCTATCCGCTGTTAGGTGAGCGGGTTTGGGGCTGGCCCGGTCACGTGATTGATATTCTCGCTGTTTTTGCGACCGTGTTTGGACTGGCGACGTCTCTGGGTCTGGGCGCGGAACAGGCAAGCGCCGGGTTAAATCATCTGTTCGGCGTGCCCGTCACGATCGCCACCAAGGTCTTGCTGATCATGGGCATAACCGGGATAGCAGTGGTGTCGGTGGTTAAGGGGATCGATGCAGGCGTCAAACGGCTGAGTGAGATCAACATGATCCTCGCACTGTGCCTGTTGCTGTTTGTGATCCTTGCCGGCCCGACCATGGAGATCATAGCGGGCGTTTTCACCAATACGATTGACTATCTGAAAGCCCTGCCGTCCTTGAGCAACTGGATTGGCCGTGAGGACACCAAGTTCATGCACGGCTGGACCACCTTCTACTGGGCCTGGTGGATTTCGTGGTCACCTTTTGTGGGTATGTTCATTGCCCGCGTTTCCAAGGGCCGGACAGTCCGCGAGTTTCTCATATGCGTACTGATCATCCCGTCCCTGGTTGGCGTTATCTGGATGACGGCTTTCGGCGGCACCGCACTTAGCCAGTTCATCAATGACGGCTACACCGGCGTTACCGAGACGGTTACAGCGTGGAAACCGGAGTTGTCGCTTTACAAGATGTTAGAACCGCTTCCGCTTGCTGGTATTTCATCTTTCATCGGCATCGTGCTGGTGATCGTCTTTTTCGTCACTTCGTCTGACTCCGGCTCATTGGTGATTGATACGATCACTGCCGGCGGCAAGATCGATGCGCCGGTCTCCCAGCGCGTCTTCTGGGCCGTCTTTGAGGGCCTGGTGGCGATTGCGCTGCTGATTGGAGGCGGTTTGACAGCGCTCCAGGCAGCCGCCATTTCCACCGGATTGCCCTTCGCAATCGTGCTGGTATTCATGTGTGTCAGTATCTTCATGGGGCTTCGATCAGAAAAACAGTGACGACTGACGCAAGCATCCAGTGAATATAGAGGCCCTGCGATAGGCGGGGCCTCTTCATTCTCCATCCCTGCAATCAATATCTGCACATCAACGACAACGCTATGAGGCCAAACTCAGCCGCCATGCGAACCCATGCGCGCGTGCGCGGAACTCAGAACAAAACCGGCAGCAAGCTGATGGCCACCATGATGCCCACCATGACGAGGAACAGGCCGAAGATGCCGACCACCATTATTGCCGTTTCGTCATGTTTGTATCCGGCGATGGTGGCGATGAGCGGCCAGAACAAAAGTGCTCCCATGGCCCACAACCAGGGCAGTTTCCCGCCATGTCTGCTCACCACCAGGTAGACCCACACCGCCACGGCGAGGGAAATAATAAAGCCTATTGCGCCGCTCATCATGATTGACTTCTCTCGATTCCCCCGATCAGAGCCAACTCACATCACCATTCTGTGCTGAATTAAGTTACCGCAGGTTGGGCCCCATAGGTAGCCCACTGGCTGTGCAAAAGTTGGCATCGCGGAAAAGGAGGGAGGTCAGGAGCCGCAAACGGCCCTAGTGTCCGCCGGTGTTCCGGTGTATGAGATCGCCTCACTTCCCAGCATGTGCACTACAGATCACAGTCAGCCATGAACGAACCTGCTCCCGCGAAATCATCGAGACGAAAGCAACGTGCCTTTGGTGTGATCACGGCCCTTATTGCTCTCGTTCTTGCATTAGTGGCCCTGGAGATTTGCGGGCGTATTTTCCTGCCCGGCGCACGCGATCTGGAAAATCTCGTCATTCGGGCACCAGGCAATGATTCACGCGCCTATTTGCTCAAACCCGGTGCGCGGGTTGGTTTCAGAGGCCTGAATGACCGGTTTGAAAAGCCGATTGACTGGCAGGTCAATGACCAGGGCATTCGGTCCGATCGGCCCATCCCTCCAAAATCAGACAAGTTCCGCATCGCCACATTTGGCGACAGCGAGGCCTTTGGCTGGTCGATGCCACTGGAGAAGACATTTCAGAGGCGCATGGAAAAGATCGATGAAAATATCGAGGTCATCAACTATGGCACCCCGGGATATAACGCTGAAAATGTCGCCGATAACATGGCAGAAGTACTGGCCGAACTCGATGCCGATTTCGCGATCTACCTTGCTCACAAGAATGATCGAAATCCACCCCTGACCTATTCCCCAATTCTCTCAAAATCCTATCTGCTGGTTGGCGCACGCTTTGCGTATTTCAGGTTGAAGCGTCAGTTTTTCAGAAAATCCGAAGCCGAGCGCTACTCACCCGAAAGCTTCAAATATTTCGCATACCAGGTGGATCGCATGATCAGCATTACCCGGGCCGAAAAAGTTCCTTTGATTATCAGCTACATATCCCGGCGTATCCCGATGGCGTTTCCACAGCTTCATGAATTCGATGTGCAATCGCTGAAAGATGGAGAGATGGACCTGTACCAGCCGGGTTTCCAGGTTGGAGTTCTCAACCTTGAACACGGCTGGAAAAAATATCCAAGGGTCGATTTTCATATGGGGCAGGAAGGGCATCGCGAGACGGCGGAAAAGCTTTGTCTCATGATCTCCTCAGGACGCAAAGACAGCTGCGTCCCACCCTATTGGCGCGACGCGCGCGGGCAATAATCACACTAAGTAGTCTCTCCCAGCGCGGCCTTCACCTCTTCCCTGATCTGCGCCAGCGTGAAGGGTTTTTGCACGATGCCTTTAATGAGGGCTTCAAGCCCGTAAGCCCGGTCGCGATGCTCCGCATATCCGGTCATCAGCAAAATGGGCAACTCGGGCTGATCGCGCGCTGCCTGTAATGAGAGCGCAACACCGTCCATGACCGGCATCCTGATATCGGAGAGGAGCAGGTCAAACTCCTCGATCGGGGAGAGCAGCTTTTCCAGCGCCTCGCCACCGTCATGCACGGGCACCACGTCATGTCCGTCCATTTCCAGCGCCCGGCGCACGAAATCGCACACCGCAATGTCGTCTTCCGCCAGGAGAATGCGCGCCATGGCCAATCAGCCCCGATATTCGAACCCGAAATATGATTTCACACTATTCGACCGACATATGGCAACTCGCGAAATCTATGGGCCAGGTCCATGCCATAGCCGATGACGAAAGCATCAGGACACTTGAACCCGCAAAAATCAGGGCTGATCTCAACCGCGCGTGTTACCGGCTTGTCCAGCAAAACACATGTGGCGACACGGCTCGCGCCGCGTGAGCGGATCAAATCCGAGGCAAAGGCGAGGGTGCGGCCTGATTCCAGAATATCGTCGATCAGAAGGACATCGCGTCCGGATATTTCAGCCTTGATGTCACTCAGGACTTCCACCTGGCCTGAAGAGCGCGTCTTGTCGCGGTAGCTTGACAGGAAAATAAAATCGACCTCCGGCGCCGTTCCGGTTTCGTGGAGCGCACGCAGGAGGTCCGCGCCGAAAATGAAAGAACCTTTGAGGATAGGTACGATCAGTAGATTGTTGAAACCGGCATCAGTGATTTCGCGAGCAAGTGCACGTGTTCGCGCCGCAATTTTTTCGGCGCTGAAGAGAACCTCGATAGTTTCACCACTTGCCGCGACCGGGCTCATAAAGCCTCTTTCTCAGCGCACCTTGGCGAAGCGAACCTGGACGTCGCGGATGGATTTTGGCGGGGTTGGAATCTGGGCCGAGAATTTGGTGTGCTTGCCGGGCTGAAGAAGCTCCGAGCTCACATCGGCGGCCCATTGATAGACTTCAACCTTTTCCTTGGTGCGCAGGCCGAACACAACCGTAGGCACCTTCAGCGGCCTGGATGTAACATTCATGATTTTTCCAAAGACCTCGAGCACCGGGCGACCCGCGCTCGTCTCCCAGGAATATTTCACATCCGCGAATTCAAGCCCGCGCACATTGACTGGCAGGCCGAAGCTCTCATAGGCAGATGCTGCCCCGGGCAGTGCACTGACGACATTGGTGCGCTGGAAATAAGCAAGGCTCATCACCCCGGCCATTACGAGGCCCAGCCCGGCCCAGCCTGCCGCCACGTTGCCCATAATGGGCCCGCGCCGTTTCTTGGCCTTGCCGATAACAATTGGCGGGCTTTCGTCTTCCTCGCTTTCGGCTTCCCCGGTCTCGGCATCCAGGCCCGGTGCTTCTTCTACAGTTGCACTCGGAGCCTCCTCGACAGCGGTGGAGAAGGCCTCCTCAATAGCGCTATCGCTCAATTCCTCTTCAGCTTCCCCGGCATCGGCCACAGATACCGGGTCAAACTCCGTTTCAGTTTCAGCTTCGGCTGCAGGTGCAGGATCGAACTCTGGATCAGCTTCTGTTTCAGCCACAGCTACAGGATCGAACTCAGCTTCTTCGGCAGGTTCGGGTGCGGGGGCTTCTTCCGCCACGGTGGCTGGTTCAGCTTCCGGTGGTGACGTTTCTTCCGGTAACTCTTCTTCTCCCATGAAGACGATTTCCTCGTCTTCGAAATCTGCAAGAGAAATGTCGGGTTTTTCCGGGGCCACGTTCATGGCGGTCCAGACATGCTGGCAACTGGCGCAACGCACCTTTCTGCCTTCCGGAGGCAGCTCAACCGGAATTTCGTAACTGGTCTCGCAATTTGGACATTCCAGGATCATAGAGTATCCCGTTCTTCATGTTGCGGATTCGTCGAGGGCATGAATTTCTTATTCTATCCCCACGGGCCCTTTGCAAGCCGAAATTCGTTGATACGGCAGATGTCGTCCAGCATAAAGGCTTATTGTTCAATGCTCATTTTGCGCCGGGGCAGTTTTAAGTGATCCGCTTTGAAAATGTCGGTCTGAGATATGGTCTGGGGCCTGAAGTGCTCCGGGACGTTGACTTTCACCTGGTGCGCGGGTCGTTTCATTTTTTAACTGGACCCTCGGGCGCGGGGAAGACCTCGCTTTTGCGATTGCTGCTTATGTCACTCAGACCAAGCCGCGGGCTTATTCACCTGTTTGGCCAGAACTGCGCCGATTTGCCATCACCCGAAAGGGCCGATCTGCGTCGCCGTATCGGGATCGTGTTTCAGGACTTCCGGTTGCTCGACCATCTGACGACCTGGGAGAATGTGGCGCTTCCCTTGCGGGTGTTTGGCAAGAGCGAGGCGTCTTATAGCGAAGACGTGACGGACTTGCTGAAATGGGTCGGACTCGGTGATCGTATGACCGCCTATCCCGAAGTGCTGTCGGGTGGGGAGAAACAGCGCGCGGCCATCGCCCGCGCCGTGATCGGTAAACCGGAATTGCTACTTGCTGACGAGCCAACAGGTAATGTTGACCCGAATATGGCGAACAGGCTGTTACGGCTTTTTATTGAACTGAACAGGCTGGGGACATCGGTCATTATCGCGACTCACGATTTCCAGCTCATGGATCAATGCGACGCTCCACGTATGGTGCTGAATGAAGGAAATCTTGAAGTTCGATAATATCAAGGCTTACTGGGCCGAGACCGTGACTGCCAGCCCCTGGGTGGCTGTCATTCGCTCCCTCGTGCGCCGCGAAGCCCGAGCCATGTCCGCGCCGATTGTTCAGCCGGCTTCGGTTGCGGGGCGGGCGCTCACGGTGGTGATCGCCATCATGTGCTTCCTCGCATGCCTCACAGCAGGTGCTGTTTATATAGTGAACCAGTCGGCCAATGACTGGTTCGCCGATATCGCAAGCGAGGTAACGGTTCAGGTCATCCCGGTCGAGGCGGCTGAATTTGAGAAAAAAGTGACACTGGTGTCCTTGTTCCTCGCCAAGCAGGCCGGCATTGTGAAAGTCAGCCCGTTGAGCGCGGAAGAATCAGGTGAGTTGCTGAAACCCTGGCTGGGAAATTCAGATGCTCTTTCAGCACTTCCCGTTCCCCGGCTGATCGCTGTTGAGATCGATCGCGCGTCGCCACCCGATATGAGCGTGGTGCGCCGAGCGCTCGAGAGCAATTTCAGGGACGTGACGCTCGATGACCATCGCCGCTGGCAGAGTGAGCTGCGCACCGTCACACGTTCCATGGCCCTGGGGGGCTTTGCCGTGCTGATTCTCGTTGGTGCGGCCACGGTCGCGAGTATTGTATCGGCGACCAAAAGTGCGATGGCATCTAACCGTGAAATCATCGAGGTGTTGCATTTCGTTGGAGCGCGGGAGAGATTCATCGCCCATGAATTTGAAAAACATTTTCTAAATATCGGGGTTCGCGCGGGCCTGGTCGGTGCACTTGGCGCATCTGTGATGTTTCTCCTGCTGCCCGTTGTGATGCGAGTTTTGAGCGGCGGTGGGCTTGCGGCAGCGGAATTCAGGCAGCTCGTCGGCTCCGCTGTGCTGGACTGGCAAGGCTATCTCCTGTTCGGAGCGGTGGTTGTTGTGGTTGCGTCCTTGTGCATGCTTACCTCGCGTTACGGCGTTTACCGAATCTTGAAGTCGCACGATTGATCCCTGGAAAAACAGTTTCCCCGCTCGCCGTACCTGCCATTTGTGCTAAGAATTGATCCGTATTCGCCTCCCTTTTCAGGAGGCGTTTCGCTGTTGTCTAACTCAGGATTTGAGAATGGCCGGAATCGTCCGAACGCTGAGATATCTTGTTTTCGGAATTGCACTGGCCGGTGCTGTATTTGCGGCCGGCTTCCTGTTGTTCGTAAATGCTATCGAGAGAGACAGCAGTACGCCTCAGGCGGCCGAGGGTGTCGTGGCGCTTACCGGTGGCAAGGACCGCATCGGCAAGGCGTTCAGACTGTTGGTCACGGGCCAGGCCAAGCGGCTGCTGATTACCGGCGTCAACCCGTCCACCAAGGCGCGCGAATTGCAGCGGCTGGTGCCGAGAGGAGCCGAGTTCTTTCCCTGCTGCGTTGATTTGGGGCGAGCCGCGCTCGATACGCGCGGAAATGCTACCGAGACAAGCGAGTGGGTTGCCAGACACGGTTTCTCCTCGCTTATCGTCGTCACGAGCTCCTATCACATGCCGCGCACATTGATTGAGTATGCCCGCGCCATGCCGCAGGTGCAGCTCATCCCCCATGCGGTGCTCTCGCCCAATTTCCAAATTGATCACTGGTGGTCCCACAAGGGGACACGTCGGCTTCTGTTCTCCGAATATGTAAAATATCTGAATGCACTGACCCAGTATGTGGGATCGCGCGCGGCAACATCGGCGGGGCTTGGCGGGGCGAAAACATCTTCGGCCTCTGCCAACTGAGATGGCGGCAGGAGAGGGGCGAGCCTCATGATCCGCGCGGTGATCTACACAATTACATTCTATGTTGTGAGCGCGCTTTTTCTCGTTCTGGGGAGCTGTCTGATGCTGGCGCCGCGCTCATGGGCCATGGCGGGTCTGAGCGCCCATGGCAGCACCTGCGTATGGCTGCTGGAAAAGATTGTCGGCACACGGCTTGAAGTGCGCGGGCGCGAGAATTTACCCGATAGCGCGGTTCTGGTGGCATCCAAACATCAGTCGGCGTGGGATACCTTTGCGCTTGTTCCGCTGCTGAGGGACCCGGCTATCATCATGAAGCGTGAGCTGATGTGGATTCCGTTTTACGGGTGGTTTTCGGCAAAGTTCGGCATGATATTTGTGCGCCGTGAGTCCGGGCCAACCGCGCTCAGACGCATGGCCAGCGATGCGCTTGATCGCGTGGGCGCCGGGCGGCAAATCCTGATCTTCCCCGAAGGGACACGGCGCGAACCGGGTGCCGAGCCGGCCTACAAGCCCGGCGCGCTTTACCTCTATGAGCGGCTGGGTGTTGCGTGCGTGCCGATGGCGCTCAATTCCGGTCTCTACTGGCCTCGACGCAGCCTGGCACGCCACACCGGCACGATCATTGTCGAATTCCTGAAACCCATACCATCGGGTCTGCCGCGCAAGGAATTTTCACAACGCCTTGAGCGAGCCATCGAAACTGCATCGGACGCGCTGGTTGTGGAAGCTGCCAGATCTCCAAACCCGCCGCCGATTCCAACGGCCGCACGGGCAAGGCTGAAAATTTAACCTGAGCTCCCTTGGTAACCCTTCTTTAAAGTCGCAGCCTTAAACTAGAACATTCCACGAACATTCCATTGACCGGATGAGACTCAACCCTTACCTTTAGGGGAACCCTCAGGCCCCCGGCATATCAGGTATTATGAGCAAGAATTTCCATGTCAACTGCCCGATCTCTGACGAGATATGGGACATGAAGTACCGCTTCCCCGGGGATGCCGGTCTGCCTCGCGACAAGACCCTTTCCGATACCTGTTCGCGTGTCGCCCGGGCTATTGCCGGAGATGAAGCACCGGACAATCGTGCGCTCTGGGCTGGACGATTTGAAGATGCGCTCAACTCTTACGAGTTCCTTCCTGCCGGTCGCATTCTCGCCGGAGCGGGCACGGGCCGTGATGTCACCCTGTTCAACTGCTTCGTGATGGGGCTGATCGAGGACGACATGGCCTCGATTTTCGACAATGTGAAAGAGGCCGCGCTGACCATGCAGCAGGGCGGCGGCATCGGCCATGACTTCTCAAGTTTGCGCCCGCGTGGCGCACCCGTCTCCAGCATTGGCGCGGAAGCATCGGGCCCGGTGAGTTTCATGGATGTGTGGGACGCCATGTGCCGCACCATCATGTCGGCGGGCACTCGGCGCGGCGCAATGATGGGCACCATGCGGTGTGATCATCCCGACATCGAGGAATTTATCTCCGTCAAGGCGGATGAGAAACGCTTGCGCATGTTCAATCTCTCGGTGCTGGTCACGGATAATTTCATGACCGCGGTTAAAGATGACGCGGATTGGGATCTGGTTTTCAATGGCCGTAGCTTCAAGACGCTTCGTGCGCGAGAGCTGTGGGACAAGATTTTACGCGGGGCCTACGACTATGCCGAGCCCGGCGTCATTTTCATCGACCGGATCAATGAGCTCAACCCGCTGAATTATTGCGAGACCATCTACGCTACCAACCCTTGTGGCGAGCAGCCTCTGCCGCCCCATGGCGCCTGCCTGCTCGGTTCCATCAACCTGGCGCGGCTTGTCACAAATCCCTTCAGTGACGACGCCGCGCTTGATGAAGACCGCCTCAATGCGCTTGTGCCTGTTGCCGTGCGGTTTCTCGACAACACCATCGATGTTTCGAAATTCCCCCTCGAAGCGCAGCAGCGTGAAGCCCGCGCCAAGCGGCGCATCGGGCTTGGTGTTACCGGCCTTGCAGACGCGCTTATCATGTGCGGGCGGCGCTATGGCACCAGGCGGGCGGCCAAGCTGGCGCGCAAATGGATGGGGCTCATTGAGCGCGCCGCTTATCTCGCCAGTGCGGAACTGGCGGGAGAAAAAGGGGCGTTTCCCTTGTTCGATGAAAAGGACTATATGAGCGCACCCCATATCGGGCGTCTGGACAAGGACGTGCGGAAAACCATTTCCGCGTTGGGTCTGCGCAACGGGTTGCTGACCTCTATCGCCCCCACGGGCACGATTTCGCTGCTGGCAGGCAATGTCTCGAGCGGTGTCGAGCCGGTGTTTGATTTCAAATATACCCGCCGCGTGCTTGGCAAGAACGGCGAGCACTCCGAGCAGCAGGTCGAGGATTATGCGCACAGGCTTTACCGCCACATGTTTGGTGACGAGGCCCGACTGACAGAGAATTTCGTTACCGTGAACGACCTGACACCGGACGATCACCTGGCAATGCAGGCCGCCCTGCAAGCCCATGTGGACAGCGCCATTTCCAAAACCGTGAATTGCCCGGAGGACATGTCTTTCGAAGACTTCCGCCCGCTTTATGAGCGTGCCTATGAGCTCGGTTTGAAGGGATGCACGGCATACCGGCCCAATCCGGTTACCGGCGCGGTACTCTCAAGCACCCCCCAGGACACTCGCGAAGAAGAACATCAGGAGAGCCTGCCACTGGCGGCCGCGGTTGCGCCCGTGCCGCGCGACGAGGGGGATATCGTTTACATGTCCGAGCCGTTGCAGCGCGAGAAATCTCTGCCCGGCTTCACCTACAAGCTCAAATGGCCGGATTCCGATCACGCCATTTACGTCACCCTCAATGATATTATCCAGGACGGGCGTCGCCGCCCGTTCGAGATTTTCATCAATTCAAAGAACCTGGAACATTACGCCTGGACCGTGGCGCTCACGCGGATGATCTCGGCCGTGTTCCGCAGAGGCGGCGATGTCTCCTTTGTGGTCGAGGAGTTGAAAGCCGTATTCGACCCGCGCGGTGGCCAGTGGATGGAGGGGCGCTATGTGCCGAGCCTGCTCGCGGCCATCGGCGGCATCATCGAGCGGCACATGATCGATACCGGGTTTATCACTCCGGCTGAGCGGTTCGCACCCGAGACCGGAGATACAGATGGGGCCAATGTGGAACAGATGCAGCGCGCGCGCTATTGCCCCAAATGTTCACAAGCTGCGCTCATCTTCCAGGAAGGCTGCCACACCTGCCGCAATTGCGGATTCTCCAAATGCAGCTAGCACTCTGACGCTGCCTACAGTTATTGAGGATAGCCGTGAAGCAAGACGCAATATCGGGGGGATGCCAGTGCGGTGCCGTGAGATACAGGCTGGTGAACCAGGACTATAAAATTTACGTTTGTCACTGTCTTGAATGCCAGAAGCACACCTCTTCGGCCTTTGCTTTATCGATGCCTGTCAAGTTTGAGGACATGGAGGTTCAGGGGGCTTTGGAAAACTATACGCGCGGGACTGACAGTGGCGCCAAGACCCGCTGTGCTTTTTGCCCAGCTTGCGGAACCCGTCTTTATCACCGATCTGACAAATCGCCGGAGATCGTGACAATCAAGGCAGGGACACTTGACGATACCAGAGCGATCAAGCCCGTCGCTCATCTCTGGATTTCACGAAAACAGCCCTGGGTTCTTCTTGATGAGGGTGTGCCTGCCTATGATACCCAGCCCCCTGATCTCAAAACCTGGCGTGAAGAGCTGATGGGTTTTCCCGCGGAGGGGAGTTAGCCGAGTCCTCGCCGCACTTCTTTTCATGAGCGGCGACAGATAGTTGGGCAACTCCACGTATCACTCACAGCAAGTTGTGAAAGATTGCCCTTGCGCGCTTTTTGCGACAAACTGGCGCATAGTCAGTTTGTGCGCCGAAGGGTTGGGGAAAACGAATGTTGGTTCGTGCGTTTGAATTTGCGCGTTTTTTTACGCTTCTCTTAGCCCTTTCCCTCCTTCTACCCACATCACAAGTCCTTGCAGCCGGCGATAAAGTCTGGGTCTTCTCCGAAGGTAATGACGTCAATAACAGGGGCCGGATGACCGCCCGGCTGGCCTACCGGGTTCCCCAAACGGATAATGTCCAGGTCGACGGCGTGTGCGAGGCACGGTCCGGCACGAGCATTTCGACCGCCAGCCTGATCCTCGGCGCTGACACCGGCAGCCTTAAGGAAGGCTCCAGCGTCAAGGTCCGGTTCTCGGGCGGCGGTTTTGAACGCACCATCAATGGTCTTGTATTCGGCACAGAACTGGAGGTCGGCGTCTCCGGCGTTTCACTGGATATCGATGTCAAAGACCCGCTGTGGAATGCTCTCACCACCAAGGTAACTCTCGACTACCAGCTTCCAGGCTATTCTTCCTCCAGGCTAAAACTGATTAAGGGCCACGCCAAGATCCGCCAGTTCATCAGGGCCTGCCGCGATTATGCCGATGCGCTGGGCACGAGCGCTCAAGTCAAGCCTGAACCCGTCACAACAGCGGATGCCAAGCCAAAGCCGAAAAAACCCGCACCGATACAAGCAGCTTCAAGTGAAACTTCTCAAAAAGAAGCCTTTAACAGCGCCAAGGAGCTGGGCACGCTTGAGGCATGGGAGGCGTTTCTCACCAATTTCCCGACAGGGTTTCGGGCTGAACTGGCCAGTGCCTACCTGAAGCGGCTCGGAGGGTCAGTACCCCAGACACCCGCCGCGTCTGCGCCGGTAACTCAGACACTTCCCCCGGTTGTTGAGACCGCGATAGCTCCTCCGCCTCCTGCTGCCACTCCAGCTGATATTTCTATTTCCACGACGGCGAACCAGACCAGCTGCAAGGGCGGGGACTCATGCTCCTACACGGTTGTTGCCACCAATAATGGCGGCGAAGCCTTTGTGGGGGAGCTGGTGATTGCCAATTCGCTGGCGCCACGTGGTGCAACTCTTACATCTCCCGGAAATGCCCCCTGGTTCTGCCAGGGCATGGGCGGTGGCGCGGTATGTTCAAACCCTGCTGCCAATATCGCGCCCGGTGCTTCTACAAACCTGTCTTTGACATTCCAGCTGCCGCGAAGGGCAGGCGGGTCAGTCACCTCTTGCGCCAGCATCTCATGGGGCGGGGTGCCGACTGCCAGCACCGTGCGTGATGTGCAGCAGGCACTCAATGACCAGGGTCAAAATGTTGGCCGTCCTGACGGCCAGGCAGGAAGAAAAACCAAGGCCGCCATTCGCGCCTATCAGAAATTGAACGGGTTGCAGGAAACAGGCGAAGTTGATCTGCCCCTGCTCATTGCCATGTTCACGGTGCCGGGCGCGGGCGACGGCGACCCGATCAACGATCAGAGCTGCACCGGTTCATCGGTGATACCTGCACAAACCTCATTCATTCCCCAGCCGCAGGTGAGTTATTGCGGCGGCGGGCGTGTGCTCGACCCTGCGGGCAGATGTGCCTGCCCGGCAACCTATCCCCATTGGACCGGCAAGAGCTGCCTGCCGCGCCGTGTGCGCAACTGCAGGGGCGGCACTTATTACTCCAAGCGGCAGAAGCTCTGCCTGTGTCCCTCTCGCAAGCCCTTCTGGCACGGAAATCGTTGCCATACGAAGCCTCTTCCCATCCCGCCGGCAGGCAGCGACGGTCATCTTTTGAACAAGCAACAGGCCGGCTGCCCCTCAACGCATATCCGTATCGGCAATGTCTGCGTCAATCTCGGCATCGTGCCGGTATTCGGCAACCGCGGCGGCAGTGGTCGTGGTGGACGCGGTAGCGGTGGTGGCACGGCCATCCTGCCAGGCGGTGGCGCTGGCGGTCAGCAAGCTGGAACCGGCGGTGGCAAGAAATCCAAAGGCGGCAAGCGCGGCGGGCCGAAGACCCAGACGACCGGCGCGAAAACTTGCGGTATTGGCGTCAAGGTAACACCCGGCAGCTGCGCCTGCCCGACAGGTTCGGTCTTCAGCAACAAAAGCAACAGTTGCTTTGTTCCAGCCAAGGCGAAGCAACGGCCCAAATGCCCCCTGAACACGGTCTTCAACAATGTGAATAATTGTGAATCACAGGCCAGCGTGGTTTGCCGTGGCGGTGCGGGTGTGCCGGGCGGAGGGACCATTTGTCATGTTAACGGTTCAGCAGCCCAGAAGGCCTGGCTGAAAAAGCAGTCCGGACAGAAGCGGACCGGCACACAGACGAAAGGTACAAGTGGCACTCAAGGCACGCCAGCCACGACGATCATCTGCGCGGCTCCGGCCAAGAAGAAGGGCAACCAGTGCGTCTGTCCACCCGGGCGGAAGTTGATGAAAATACGCGTAGGAGGAACCAGTGTTCCCGGCGGGCCACCCATACCGCAAATCTTCCAGTATAGCTGCCACCGCCCTTTGCCTATTTGCAACCCGTCGATCATCAGCGGGTCCGGCACATGCAATTGCGCCGATGGCTATGCACAACAAAAGGCGGCATCGGGCGGTATCCGCTGTGTCCTCGGCGGGAAAGGCGCGAAGCCGAAGAAGAAGGGGGCCAAGGACCCGTTTGATTGCGGCGATGGTCGCCGCACGGACAACGTCAGCGGGCGCTGCCTGTGCCCGAGCGGCCTGAGCTTCATCATCGACAGTTGCGTCCAGACCACTCAAGGCAAATCGAAAAATGGCCAGATCACCTGTCCGCCGGGCATGACCATACGGCCTGGCAGCAGGGACAAGGGCGGTCCCGGCATCTGTGTCCCGGCTGCAAAGGCGCAGCAGATACGCCAGATCATCCAGCAGCGGCAACAGCAGCAGGCGAACCAGTGCGTCAACAACGAGATCAGGTTTGCGAATGGAAAGTGCGGCTGCCCGTCGAACCTGCCGCGTCATCTGCAAAGACAGTGCTACGCAGCCGCGCCTGTGCAGCAGCAACAGCAGCAGCAAAGCGGTTGCCCGCCGACCCACAACAAGATCGGCACCCGCTGCGTGCTGAAGCCGCCGAAACCTCAGGGTGCCAAATGCCCCAGCAACATGATCCGCCTGTCCAACAATAAATGCGGCTGTCCTGACTGGGCGCATCTGAAGAACGGCCAGTGCGTGCGCAAGCCTGCGCCTACTCTGAAGCAGGTCAAATGCACAGCGAACCAGATCTTTAACGGCCAGCGCTGCGTGACCTGCGGCCCGAACCAGGTCAAGCAGGGCAACACTTGCGTGAACAAAGCACAGCAACAGATCAACTGCCCGCCGACACACAACAAGGTTGGCAATCGCTGCGTGGCCAAGCCGAAACCACAGCAGGTAAAGTGTCCGAATAACCAGGCGAAGTTGCCCAACGGGCAATGTGGCTGCGGGAACTGGGCTGATCTCAAGAACGGCTTCTGCGTCCGCAAGCCAGCGCCGACGCTGAAAGAAGTCAAATCATGTCCGCCGACCCAATTCTGGAACGGCAAGCAGTGCCAGTGGAAGCCTCAAGGCCCAACTCCGGCGCAAAAAGCGGCTCAACAGAAAGCAGCTCAGCAGGCAGCCCAGCAGAAAGCTCAGCAGGCAGCTCAGCAGAAAGCAGCCCAACAGGCAGCTCAGCAGAAAGCAGCTCAGCAAGCCGCGCAGCAGAAAGCAGCCCAGCAGGCAGCGCAGCAGAAAGCAGCTCAGCAGGCCGCGCAGCAAAAAGCGGCACAGCAAAAAGCAGCCCAGCAGGCTGCGCAAGCCAAGGCTGCCGCAGCGGCGAAAGCCAAGGCTGAAGCAGCCGCGGCCGCAGCAAATACACTGAAGCTTCGGCAGCAACTGCAACAGCAGAAGCAGCAGGGGCCATGCCCGGCGGGACAAATCGTAGGACAGGATGGCAAATGTACGCCGCATACAATCTCCGACATTCGCCTCAAGCGTGACATCGCGCATGTGGAGACCCTCGGCAACGGTCTGAAGCTCTATAGCTTCCGTTATCTCTGGTCAGACGAAAGTCACGTCGGCGTCATGGCGCAGGATTTGCTACTCGACCCGGCGCATCGTGATGCGGTGGTTCTGCAGACCAGCGGCTATTACGCTGTGGATTACGCGATGCTCGGATTGAAGATGGTCACGCTTGATGAGTGGAAATATCAAGGAGAGGGTTCGGTGCTCCTGAATACACCTGATCACACGACTGGTGTGTCGTCGCCGGTGGTGCAGGGAAATAGATAGCAAGTGAGCGTTATGAAAATCAGCATCCGACTTTATGGTGTACCGATTTTAGCAGTCCTTGCCTGCATGCTTGCAGCGTTCATTCTCCTGGCAAACACACAAGTGTTTGCCCAAAGCCAGATCGTCATAGCGCAATCTGATATCACCGAAAAAGAAGCCTATGACGCGGCCAAGGAGCTTGGCACCATTGAGGCTTGGGAAGCCTTCCTGAACAGTTACTCCACTGGCTTTCGTGCTGATCTCGCCCGAGCCTATTTGAAACGGATTGCCAGCGAAGCGCCGAAGACAGCGCAGCCCACGCAAGCCGAAACGCCTCCACCTCCACCTGTTGAGGTTGCCGCACCTCCACCTCCGCCTCCGCCAGCTTTACCCGCCGACATCTCGCTCGCCATGACATCGCAAGGGGCGTGTGCGGGCGGGCAGAATTGCAGCTACATGGTCACGGCCACCAACACTGGCGGCGAGCTTTATTCAGGCGCGCTTACGATCGCCACCTCGGTTGCGCCCGGAGGGGCGCGACTGCAGGGCACGGGCACTCCGCCCTACTCCTGCCAGGACATGGGCGGCGGAGCCGTGTGTTCCCATGGCGACGCCAATATCGCACCGGGTCAGTCCGCCACGATACCGCTTGTCTTCACCCTGCCGCGCAATGCCGGCGGGCAGGTCACCGCTTGCGCCAGCATCGCCTGGGGCGGTGTGCCGGCGGTACTCGGGCCGATAGAGGTTCAGCGGAAACTGAACGAACTCGGATTTAATGCGGGCGCGGTCGATGGCCAGCCCGGCAGGACAACCGTCAAAGCGATCCGCGCCTACCAGGCCTCGTCCGGCCTGCAGCAGACGGGCGAAATGGACTTACCCTTGCTTCTCTCGCTGTTCGCGCATCCGGGCGAAGGCGACGTGAACCCATCCAACGATCAGGCCTGCGCCGGGGCCGCGGTGATTGCCGCACCGGTGGCCTTCACACCGACGCCCCGGCCGCAAGTCCAGTATTGTGCTGACGGGCGTTTGCGACAGGGCGGCGGATGCGTCTGCCCGTCGAGCGTCCCAGTCTGGACCGGCAAGACCTGCGTGCCGCGCAAGGTGCGCAACTGCACCGGCGGGCGTTACTACTCAAAGAAACGCAAGCTGTGCCTGTGCCCGTCGCGCAAACCCCACTGGTACAACAACCGCTGTTACGCGGGCGTGGACGACTGCCCGGGCGACAGCTCTCGCGTTGGCAACCAATGCATCAAGCAGGATGAACCGGCCATCCGGGCCGGTGGTCCGCAGGTCACAGGCTGTCCCGCCAATACGATCCGCATCGGCAACAGCTGCGTGCAAATCAACCTTGCGCCCTTGTTCAAT
>JAJFHP010000015.1 GCA_021775555.1 Hyphomicrobiales bacterium
AACCACCTTCGGTGGGGAGTTTGAGACCGAGGCCGACTATCGCGACCCCTTCGTCACGGACCTCATCAAGGAAAAAGACGGTACTGTTTTCTGGCCGCCCATCCATTATTCCTACAACACCATCAATTTGAACCTGCCGGTGCCCGCGCCCGCGCCGCCATCAGGAGAAAACTGGCTCGGGACGGATGACCAGGGCCGCGATGTCGTAGCTCGGGCCATATACGGCTTCCGCCTGTCGGTCCTGTTCGGGCTGGTGCTCACAATCATTTCCTCGATCATCGGCGTCTCGGCAGGTGCGGTACAGGGGTATTTCGGCGGCTGGGTGGATTTGCTGTTCCAGCGCTTTATTGAAATCTGGACCTCGATCCCCTCGCTCTATCTGCTCATTATCATCGCCGCGATCATCGAGCCAAATTTCTGGATATTACTCGGCATCCTGTTGCTGTTTTCCTGGGTGGCACTGGTGGGCGTTGTCAGAGCTGAATTTCTGCGCGGGCGCAACCTTGAATATATCCGCGCGGCACGCGCGCTTGGGCTCAGCAACGCCAAGATCATGTTCAAACATCTGCTGCCCAACGCCATGGTCGCCACACTGACCTTCATGCCGTTCATCCTCAATGGCTCCATCTCGACGCTGACCTCGCTTGATTTTCTTGGCTTCGGCCTGCCGCCCGGCTCCCCCTCGCTTGGCGAGATGCTGGCGCAGGGCAAGGCGAATTTGCAGGCGCCCTGGCTCGGTATCACCGCTTTCTGCGTCATCGCAGTCATGCTGAGCCTGCTGATCTTCATCGGAGAGGCGGTGCGCGATTCGCTTGATCCGCGTAAAACTTTTGTGTCCCCGTCCGCTGCCGAACCCGTGCCCATGGCCGTGCTTGAACGCACAGCGGATAACCCACAACCGGTGCATCACAAACCATCCCCGAAGTCCAGGCTCAAGGGGGAACCGCTGTTGAGCGTCAATAACCTGTCGGTTGATTTCACCTCTGACGGAATGACAACCCATGCCGTGCGCGGGGCATCATTTGACATTATGCCCGGCGAGACCGTGGCGCTGGTTGGCGAGTCCGGCTCCGGCAAAACCGTATCCGCACTCTCGGTGATACGGCTGCTGCCCTATCCGGCTGCTTCGCACCCTTCGGGAGAAGTCCTCTATGGCGGTGAAGACCTGCTGCATATGGATGAGCAGCAATTGCGGGGCATTCGCGGCAACCAGATTTCGATGATCTTCCAGGAGCCCATGTCCTCGCTCAACCCGCTGCACACCATCGAGAAGCAGGTTGGTGAAATCCTCAAACTGCATCGCGGGCTGTCCGACAGCGCGGCGCGTGCGCGGGTCCTGGAACTCCTCGACAAGGTCGGCATTGATGACCCGGTGGGGAGACTGTCTTCCTACCCGCACCAGCTTTCCGGCGGCCAGCGCCAGCGCGTCATGATCGCCATGGCGCTCGCCAACGAGCCGGACCTGCTGATTGCCGATGAACCCACGACCGCACTCGATGTAACGATCCAGGCGCAAATTCTAGAGCTGCTGTTCGACCTGCAAAAAGAATTTAACATGGCGATGCTGCTCATCACCCATGACCTGGGGATCGTGCGCAAGATGGCCAATCGCATCTCTGTCATGAATGATGGTGAAATTGTCGAACAGGGCGAAACCGAGCAGATTTTCAAAACCCCCAGGCACTCCTATACCAAACACCTGCTGGCAGCTGAACCCAAGGGCAACCCACCCAAGGCAAATGAAAGAGCTCCTGTGGTTGTCGAAACGGACAATCTCAAGGTCTGGTTTCCGGTCAAGCGCGGCCTGCTGAAGCGTACAGTTAGCCATATCAAGGCCGTAGATGGCATATCGCTCAAACTGCGCGAAGGACAAACTCTGGGCGTCGTGGGTGAGTCCGGCTCGGGCAAGACCACGCTGGGGCTGGCGCTGCTGCGCCTGATTTCAAGCGAGGGACCGATCGTCTATCTGGGCAAGTCCATCGAGGATTTTGACTCCAAGGAGATGCGCCCGCTGCGCCGCGAAATGCAGGCTGTGTTCCAGGACCCTTACGGTTCGTTGAGCCCACGCCTGTCGGTGGCGCAGATTATCGAGGAAGGCCTGCTGATCCAGAACCCGGAAATGACCTTTGCCGAGCGTCGCTCACGTGTCTCGCAGGCCATGACAGAGGTCGATCTCGACCCCACCCATCAGAACCGCTACCCGCACGAGTTCTCAGGTGGCCAGCGCCAGCGCATCGCTGTTGCCCGCGCCATGGTGCTGCAGCCCAAATTCGTCATGCTGGACGAACCCACTTCCGCGCTGGACATGTCGGTCCAGGCGCAGATCGTAGATCTGCTGCGTGAGCTTCAGGACAAGCACAAGCTCGCCTTTCTGTTTATCAGCCATGATCTCAAGGTCGTGCGCGCGCTGGCCAACTCCGTCATTGTCATGAGAAACGGCAAGGTGGTGGAACAAGGCACCTCGCGGCAAATATTCTCTTCCCCGAAAACCGCTTACACCAAGGCGCTGATGGCAGCCGCCTTCGACCTTGAGACGGCCCACCAGGACGCTGTCTCCAGATGAGTATCTCATGACAATTCTTGTTGCCTGCAATCATCCGAAGACGTCCGTGCGTTTCGATGAAGGGTTGCGCAAACTCGGGAATGGCCTGGATGTACGCGTCTGGCCTGATACAGGCAAGCTATCGGACATACGCTATGCGCTGGTTTGGAAACCGGAAGAAGGCGCGCTGACAGGCCTATCCAACCTTGAAGTCGTTTTCTCCATCGGGGCTGGTGTTGACCATGTTCTGGGCCGTTCCGATATACCCGACGTGCCGCTGGTACGTTTCGTAGACCCCAACCTCACAATGCGCATGAGCGAATATGTCTGCCTGCATGTGCTCACACATCATCGCCGGATGTTGGACTATGCCGAGCATCAAACCCGGGGGGAATGGAAGGAAGTGTGGCCACAACCCGGTGCCAATGAAATCCGCGTGGGCGTCATGGGCCTTGGCGTGCTTGGACTTGATGCGGTTGAGAAGCTCAAGATACTTGGCTACCAGGTGGCCGGCTGGAGCCGTTCACAAAAGCAGATTGACTGGGTTGAATGTTTCGCTGGAGATAATGGTCTCAAAGATTTTCTAACCAGAACTGACATCCTGGTTTGCCTGCTGCCCCATACGCCGGGTACCGATGGCATGATCAACAGTGAACTGATTTCAGGTTTGGCCAAGGATGGCCCTTTGCCCGGACCAGTGCTCATTAATGCCGGGCGCGGGCGCGTGCAGGTGGAATCCGATATTCTCAACTCGCTTGAAGCAGATGCGCTTTGGGCCGCATCACTGGATGTTTTCGAGGAGGAACCTTTATCCCCCAAAAGCCCACTGTGGGTGCATCCGCGCGTCATCATCACGCCGCATAACGCCTCCATCTCCGACGATTTGGCGGTATGCCGCTACGTGTCGGACCAGATCGCGCGCTACGAGAAGGGCGAACCGCTGGAGAACGTCGTTGACCTGAAGCGGGGCTATTGAGTTTTAACGCTCGCCTTTACCTTCTCCGCGATCAGGACATTCGTGCGCGCCGCACCGGAGTGGTAACCCATCCTGAAATTCACCCGCTCGGTACCCTTTTTATTGAATAGTTTAGCCATGGGTGACTGGTAATTTCCCTTGAAGACCGGGATAGGCGCAACATATCTGCCGAAAGCGCGCAGCTTCCATTCGGCGGGCTTGAAGAATCTGAGCGGTATGCCCGTATCGTCCTGTACGATCACCGTACTTTGCCGCATCACGAATTCACGGACCTTGGAAAAACCGCGATTGTGCAACAGGTAGGATGCACTCTTGACCAGGGAACCAGCCTCGCCCTGCCTGGCGCAGAAGGCCAGGAAAGTGCTTTTTGCCACGCCGCCATTGGAAAGATCGGTACTGAAATAATAGAGCGCGCGTGACACGCCATCGCTGCCGGTAAATGTAATTTTCGCACCGTCCGGTTTCTTCTTGTCCTTGACCGGACCCAAGTCTCCATTCGCTCCGAGAGAGACAAATTCGATCTTGTTAATGGTCTTTCCCGACCGCGCAAGAAATACGTAGAGCAGGGGCACGGTTCCCGTGAATTTACCGGCCCTCAGATTCTTCAGCATATGCGCCGTGATGAAGTAGCCATGATTGAGATAATAGGAAAGCGAGCGGCGCATATATGTGAGCGAGTTGGCAAGTTTCGGGCTGGAGATGGCCGCAGCGCTTGGCGCAAACCCCACCGGTTCAAGGCCACTCAGAACATAAACCGATGCATCGGGATAGAAGGCGTTTGCGTGCGGGAAGTCCGGGCCGCCAAACATGTAGATCATGGCCTTCGGCGAAGGCGGTAACTTGGCCTTTGACCAGACCTGGATGCGCGTCGCGATGTTTTTTTCGAATGCTGCCCATGTCGCATTCATTTGCTTGGCATGGCGCTTCCAGCCCGCGTCTTTCGTGACAGCCTGAAGCGGTGAGTCCGCAGTTGGCGGCAGTCCCGCGAGAATTCGCGCTGTATCATCCGCGGTCTGTGAAACCGCAGGTAGGGCGAAACTAAGCGCAACAATACAGACCGCTAAAAAACTTGCCGCGCGTGCGCGGTGTGTGGAACTCAGACTATACAAACTCTTTCCTCCGGTTTGATCGCAAATCCGATCCGTAACTTGCCACACTAATCGACCGTGAGCATTTCATCTTCCTCTTCAGGCTCGGGAAAGACCGGGTAGACGCCTTCCACGCGCCCCATCTGCTTTGTCAGAGCCAGCACTGTATCAATCGCCGGGGTTTCCACATCGACAATTCGCGCCATCTCCTGCACCACGCCAAGCAGGGCGTCGAGTTCAATAGGTCGCTTCTTGTCGAGATCCTGCAGCATTGATGTCCGGTGCGCACCCACCCCGGCTGCGCCATTGATCCGCCGCTCAATATCAACACGAAAATGGACGCCGATCCGCCGGGCAATCTTTTCCGCTTCTTCCATCATGGCGCGGGCCACTGAACGGGTGCCAGCGTCTGTTGCCACAATGTCGAGGGTCGCGCCGGTCAATGCCGATATCGGATTGAAGCAGAGATTGCCCCATAACTTGAGCCAGATATCGTTGCGAATTTCAGGATGGAACCGTGCCTTCAGCCCGCCAGCCTCAAATGCCTTGATAAGCGTGGTCACACGCTCGCTTTCGCTCCGGTCAGGTTCGCCGAAACCGAACTTGTCGCCGTAGATATGGCGGATCACACCGGGTTCAGTAATCTCGGTTGCCGGATACACAGTGGCGCCAATGGCCCGCTCGGGTCCGATGATCCCCCACTGCTTGCCATCCGGGTCCACGCTTTGCAATTGAAGGCCCGCATACTGGCCCTCAAATCCGTGGAAGTACCACCACGGGATGCCGTTTTGCATGGTGACCACCGCGGTGTCGGGGCCAAGCAGGGGCGTAATGTGCTCGACCGATTGCCACGCCTGATGTGCTTTCAGAGCCACGATCACATAATCCTGCGGTCCAAGGTCGGATGGCGTGTCCGTCGCCGGCATCTTCTCGATAACTTCGCTTTCCTTGAACACCACCTTGATGCCATTTCGGTTGATCGCGTCGAGATGCGGACCGCGCGCGATCAACGAGACATCAGCACCACCTTTCTTGAGCATCGCACCGACATATCCGCCGATTGCTCCAGCGCCAAAAATACAGATTTTCATGCGTCCCCCAGCAGCCATTGATTGACTTCCTGACCTGCTAAATATCCGTGAGCACAAATGAGCCATGCGCGTACTGATGGTCAAGCACGCAAAAAGTCGTCATTGTGACATTTTGTGCCCTGCCCTCACTCGACCAATTTCAGGAAATTCGCTACGATTATTATAGTAGTTACCATCACAGGGATTCGAATAATGACATACACGCTTGAGCAGCTGGCATCAGATCTTCACGATACGCTGAAGGCAGACCCCGGCATCAGCGGCAAGCAAGCCGCCTGCCAGCATGTCTCGAAAGCCCTCAGGGACGAGGCGTTTATCACCAGGCACATGCCAGAACGTGCCCCCGAAGAAGATCCGCGCGAAGTCCTGTTTGAGGATCCCGAGCTGGGCTTCTGCATCTGTGCCCATGTGTATGGCGATGCTGCGTTTGGCAGCCCACACGATCATGGATCGAGTTGGGCGATCTACGGCCAGGCCACTGGCAGCACGGAAATGATCGACTGGCGTATCTTCGAGAAGGGCGAGGGAGATGAGCCTACCCTGGTCGAACAGGACCGGACCTATACCCTGGTGCCGGGCGATGCTCATTTTTATGATGTTGGCGCAGTCCACTCCCCCAAGCGTAGCGAGCCAACCAAGCTCCTTCGCATCGAGGGTGCCAATCTGGACAATGTGGTGCGCTCAAATATAAAAGCTAAATGACATTCAAGGAGCAGGCACGATCGTGAAAACGCTGCGTTCCTGCTCATCCAGCTGATCGACCAGCCCTACCTCCCAGGCGAGATAGGCCCTCGCATCGTCGAGATTCCCCTGATTGCGCTCCGGCGTCAGGAACAGATAGTCAATGCAGTCAGCATCGGCTGGAACACTCTGCGCTTCGACAATTTCAAACCCGGCAGCTTCCCAGTCTGAAACTTCTCCGGAAAGTTGCCTCGACACTTCGATTCCAGCCCCTTTCAAGTCTGATGCGGCCAGAGCTGCAACACCCTGATCATCAGCAACCAGCAGAACTGGTACGTCTCCTTGCACGTCAGCCGTGATGCGTGGTCGGATTGACCAGAGCGCACCGTCGATATGCCCCCCTCGATAAGTCTCGCTCCCTCGAATATCGACGAGCTGCACTGACCCATTGTCAGTCCGTGCTTTCGCATCAGCCGGTGAAATACTCTCGAGCGTGGCAAACTCAGGGCTGCCCGCAGATTTTAAAAGCCCCATACCGGCCAACTCGGAAACGCCACCCCCCAGCACATAGGCATCGTGTCCAAGTTGCTGCAACCAGCTCGCCACCATGCCGGCGCGCACGCCATCACTGTCGGCAACAACAATCCGTGCATTGCGCACACCAACCCACTGGTCCGTTGCCTGGACAAGCTGTCCGCCGGGCGCATGTATTGACCCGGATGCGCCATCAGCATTGAATTCTTCTTCCGTCCGCACATCGAAAACATAGGTCGTGCGATCACTCTCACCAAGCCATGAACTAAGCTGTGTAGCATCGATATATTCGGCACCTCTCGCCTCTGCGACTGCGCGCGAGCGCTTGCTTTCGTCACCCGTTCCGACATCCTCCGGAAATTCTGGATAGAGACGCGATGCGCCATATTCGAGTTCGAGGCCAGAGAGCAACCAGCCCTGTGTCCCGTTCTCAAGGGCTACAACTTCGTTTGGAACTCCGAAATCGATCAAGGTCTGCGCGCCAATGATCGAACGGGTTCGCCCGGCGCAGTTAACGACGATCTTCGTCTTTGGATCGGGTGCGAGCTGCTTGATGCGCAATGACAGCTCGCCATTAGGGCAACAGATACCACCGGGAATATTGAACCGCGAATATTCCGCAAATGGTCTTCCATCCACGAGAACGAAGTCATCGGCCCGCTCCTGCATGGCCTTCAATTCTTCCGCCGGGATACGTGGCGTTCCAAGGTCATGTTCCACGAGTTCACCGAATGTCTTGCTTGGCACATTGACGCCCGAATAGAGCGTATAGCCCGCCGCCTCCCATGCGGGTGTGCCACCTTCGAGGACATGGACGTTGCCATATCCCATGGCTATTGCCCGTTCTGCCGCTTTTTCAGCAACCCCAGTGCCATCATCGTAGAGGGCAATGCGTGTCGACTGGAGAGGCACCAGTGCCGGGAGACGCAACTCGAACCTGCTGTAGGCAAGGGGAATGGCGAAGAAAGGATGGCTCAGCCCGTACTGGCCATGCTCACGCACATCCAGAAGCGCAATCTCCTGTCCGTCCGAGAGCCATGCTTTGAGCGCCGGCGCGTCAATATAGTCAGTCATGATCATTCCCGCTGTTTTTGTTCTTCTAGTTGCAGACCTGGTATGTCCCGGGAACTGTCCGCCCGGTTGGGCAAATGATGCCGCCCCAATGATAGCCGACACGCCCCCGAAAGCTGATCTTGAACCATGGGCGATCCTGGTAATATTGCCCGGTCTGCTGCAATACGGTGATGGGTTCGCGCTCATTCAGACTGGCGATCTTGCCATATTGCGTGCCGGGCCCTGAGCGAACAATACCGCCCCATGATCTCGCCTGAAATGGAAATGTTACGCCACCCGTCTGTGGCGGTTGTTGTTGGGGCGGCTGGCCAGGTTCCAGATATTCATTCAGATAGGCAATCCGGTCATTTAGTGATGTCTCAATGCACTGGTCGTTCGAGCCGCATCGGTTTCGCTGTCCCAGCCATTGACGCTGGTCCTGTTTCAGTTGCCCCTGCTTCCAGGAAGGCAGTTGACCCCGTAGCCATGCATAGGTCGATGCCATGTTCCGGTCGAGACCTGCGAGCGTGGGATTGGAACAAAGACGCGCCTCGGTCGCATTGAGCCGGGCATTGCAGTTAAAACTTGGCGATGCATATTGTTGTGCTGGCGGTGAAGGTGGGGTGTATTGCGGCGGACTGGTCACCGGTGTTCCGATCGACCCGATTTGGGTACAGCGCAATTCCGTTTGCCCCGGACGTTTCACATTCAGCCATCCGGCCTTGCCGTAGGCTTCGTACCCATTGCCGGTAAACCTCATGCCCGATCCGCTCACCGCTGCATTCAGGGTGAGCGTTAAATTCGTGCCTATTTCCAGCCGCACCGTGTCGGCCTGATTGTTAAATGTGGCGTTTAGAGATTCTCCACCCTGGCAGTTATAGACCACCGTATTGGCTGAAGCCTGGTCCGAAGACCCAATGCTGGCGAGCATGAAAAGGGCAGCGGCAACCCCGTATGGTTTGCAACAAATGCGCTGATATATACCGGTCATGACACCAGCCTTTCCGTTACCAAAATATACTCGGTGACAGACTATCCCACGGCGATATGGCTCTTGTCATCCGCTTGAATTGTCACCGCCGCCATCTTCAAGACCGGGCCGCCATTTAGGATACTCCGCCCCGCATTTATGACACATATTCGCCTTCACCAGACGGAAGTGATAGCCGTAAAGCTGCCCGCAATTGTGGCATTTGCGCTTGGCCTGCATGACCCAGGCCGCCGTCCCCGCAAGCATGATGCCAAGCATCAGCAACGTCTGGATTTGCGGGGTGGCGTAATCGAAAAATTCCACAAGCGCTAATGCAAACAGACAGGCGGCGGCAAATGCATAGGCCCTCGATATCCACCTTTGATGCCATGCATCTCTCGGCGGGACATCTGGCTTCTTCTGCTTGACCGCCTTGCGCTTACTCATGTTTCACCAGCACCGCGCCGCACGGACGTCACCTTCCCCTCCAGCCTCTCGATGCGGGTGATGGCCTGCGCGGCAGGTTCAATGCCGACAGCCATGTGATGCGCATTGGCATGTAGCAGCCGGGTCTCATCCAGCATGATGCCCACATGGCCTTTCCAGAAGATGAGATCTCCGCGCTCATACGCACTTTGATCTTGGTGGTCTGAGAGCGCCTCGCCGAGCGTTTCTTCCTGCATATCGCTGTCGCGCGGGCACTCGAATCCCGAGGCCTGCAACGCGAGCTGGATGAGCGCGGAACAATCAAGGCCAATTGAAGTGCGCCCGCCCCACAAATAGGGCGTCCCTAGATATTCATGCGCCACGGACACGAAATCCTTGTCAAAATCCGCAAGCGGAACGAGATGGGCTGCAATCGCGAAACGGCCATCCTCAATTTTTGCAAACCGGCCATCAACACTCGCCACAGAAACGCGGGCATTCATGGAGAGCAAATCCATCGGCGGGGCCTTGATGTCGGGCTCGGGGTACAGATGCGTACGCAGGGCCCGCACCCTGTGCGTTGCCTGACTGATATTTTTCGTAAGCGCATTATCGGAGACATATCCCACATAGGCGTCTTCACCAGATTGCCCCCAGGCCCAGCCCTCATTCACGTCATAGACAGTCACCGTCTCTCCAAACAGGAATTCGGTTTCTAGCGGCGCATCATAGCGCGGTGCCTTGCGCAGCTGGGCATAGCCCGCGATGACTTGACGATTTTCACCGTCCGAATATTCGGGCACGTCTATTTGCCCCTTTAAATATGCCGCCGCCAGATCATCCCGGTAGGCATTGGTTCGGCGGTCGAGAGGTTTATCTGTCATCCGCCAAACATATCACTGAACGCATCAAACAAGGCGCGCGCGCCCTGAGGCTCACCGCCAATCGGCCGGGCCGGCGTTTCGCGCGGCACCCAGCCATACATGTCGATATGGGCATAGCAGGCCGCGTTTGAAACAAACCGCTTCAGGAACATCGCTGCCGTGATGGATCCTGCAAAGCCCCCCTCGGAGATATGGTTCACCTCTCCGGTCCTGGCTGCGAGCAGCGTGTCATAGGGTTGCCAGAACGGCATGCGCCACAGCGGGTCATCGAGCTTTGTGCCCATGCCAAGAACAGAGTCCGCGAATTCGTCATCTGTTGAGTAGATGGGCGGCATGTCCGGCCCAAGGGCCACGCGGGCAGCACCTGTCAACGTGGCCATGGTCAGCAGATAATCCGGTTTCTCTTCATCAGCCAAAGCAAGTGCGTCAGCCAGGACCAGACGGCCCTCGGCGTCCGTATTGCCAATTTCCACGCTCATGCCATTGCGGCTGGGCAACACGTCTCCGGGCCGGAAGGAATTGGCCGATACATTGTTGTCGGCAGCAGGGATTAGAACACGCAGGCGCAGCTTCAGTTTTGCAGCCATGATCATGGACGCCAGCGCCAGTACCGATGCCGCCCCGCCCATATCTTTCTTCATCAGCGCCATGGCTGATGTCGGCTTGAGGCTTAGCCCGCCAGTATCATAGGTGATCCCCTTGCCCACCAGTGTCACCTTTGGCGCGCGCACGGGGCCCCATGCAAAATCGATTAATCTGGGGGCGCGGTCGCTGGCCCGGCCCACCGCGTGAATGAGCGGGAAGTTCTGTTTAAGCAAGTCCTCACCGGTGATGATCTTGAATTTTGCGCCGTGCGCTTTCGCCAGCTTGCGCGCTACCTGCGCCAGCTCCGCCGGCCCCAGGTCATTGGCCGGAATGTTGATGAGATCACGCCCCAGCGTCATGGCACCAGCTATCGACACCAGCCGTTCCGTATCTACCTCCTTCGGAAGAACCAGGCGGCGCGGGTCCCGTTTGTTATTGGCCTTGTAACGATCAAAGGAATAACTGCCCATGGCCCAGGCCAGGGCCGCCAGTTCCGGGTCCCGGGGCTGCGTCTCAAAGTGATAATCCCCCCTGGGGAGCGCCTTGGGCAGAGCGCCTGTCAGCATGGTCGCGCGCGCGGGTTCCTCCTCCTGGCCCAGCCCGAGCACGGCGCCTGCGATCGAACCGTCAGCGCCCGGCAACAGGATCACCGATCCCGCAGGTGCTTTCCACTCCAATGCCTCTACCCAGTTTCGCTGGGCCTTGGGCAGGACTTTCAAATCCGTCTTCAACGTGTCAGCTTTTGCCAGCCAAATTGGACTGGACTTGCCACGCGGTGCTGATTTCAGATAACAGGCCGGAAAGGCTGGCGGCTTTCTTGATGGTAATTTGCTCATAGTGGCTGACGCCTTATCATTTTGAATCGCGGGTCTGTCGCCCTTTATTGCGAACTGTATGGCAAGGAGCGGCGGTAAAAACAATGGGAGGAAACATCATGGCTGAAACGGGATACCGGCTGGTGCTGGGAGACAAGAACTACTCGTCCTGGAGTTTGCGCCCGTGGCTGCTGATGCGCATGTTCGATATTCCCTTCGAAGAGATCAATGTGGACATCTATAACGAAGGTGCGCGTGCGCGGGTTCTGGAGCACTCGCCCTCCGGCAAGGTCCCCGCGCTCAAGACGGGAAGCCTGACGATCTGGGACACGCTGGCAATTATGGAATATCTGGCCGAGAACCATCCCGATCACGCCATCTGGCCAGAGAAACGCGAGGCCCGCGCCATGGCGCGCGTAGTGAGCGCTGAAATGCATTCGGGCTTCGACAATCTACGCTCGGAAATGCCCATGGATATGAACGCCTCGAAGCCCGTTGATGCGCTGAGTAAGGGTGTTGGCCACGATGTGACCCGCATAGTCGAAGTCTGGCGTATGTGCCGTGAGACTTATGGGTCCTCAAATAGCGGAGCGATAGGACAAACAACAGGTTCAGGCGGCGATTTTCTGTACGGAGATTTCTGTGCCGCGGACGCCATGTTCGCGCCCATCACCTCGCGCTTCCGCACCTATGGTGTTGATCTTGGAGTTCATGGAGATGACGGCACGGGCCAAGCTTATTGCGACGCGGTATTAACCCTGCCTGCCATAGAAGAATGGACCCAAGCGGGCCGCGAGCAGATGAAAGAGCGGGGGATTGCCTACTAGGTGTCGGTGTTATGAGCAGGGTTTGGCTGTCTTGATATTCTGAATGTCTGCTTTACCCCCGCAAGCAGAGATAAACCCACATTGGCCCGAATGTCTGCTTTGTGCCAGTAGCAGACATTGGGCATTGGTGAGCAAAAGCGGTCACCAAAGTCATTGGATCCGAAGAGCTTTTCTTTCATCTCAGCCGGCCGGACCGAACGTTTCTGTGTGAATCTGGTCGGCTGGGACATTCTGGTTTTCGAGTTCGGATTGTACATCCGCCATGAAGCGCGTCGGTCCACACAAGAAGTAGTGAGCATCCATATTCTTGACCAAGCTCGCCAAGAGCGCGCCATTGACGCGACCCTCGCAATCAAAATCTTTTCCGATTTTGTCTTCTGGACGGGGTCGGCTGTAGGCAACGCGGACCTCAATGTTCGGACGATCCGATACCAGATCGCGGACTTCATCAGCGAGTGGATGATGCTGGCCATCACGGGCACCGTGAACAAACCACACCGGCCGGTCGCCGCTTTCTGCCGCCACGGTGTGAAGCATGCTCACCATAGGGGTTACGCCAACACCGGCGCTGACCAACACAAGCGGGCATATATTGCAGGTCATCATGAATTCACCAGCCGGTCTGCGGCTCTCGATGATAGCTCCTGGCTCGACCTCGTCGTGCAGATGGCAAGACACCAAACCTTTTGGCTCACGCTTTACAGAGATCCGGTAGCGGTCGTCGCTTGGGGAGCTTGACAGCGAATAGGTCCGCCGGGCTGGTTCATCAGCACCCGGGATCGAGAGTTCGATAGGCAGATGCTGACCGGGCTCGAATGCCGCAAGCGGGCCATCATCCCTCGCCTCGAAAATGAAGGATGTCACATCATCACTTTCGCGGATCTTTTCGATTAACCGCAATGATCGGACAGATTCTGCATCCGCTTCCCAGCGCAGACCTACTGCGGCCGGGAGTTCGATGATCTCCTCAATATCGAGGGTCACCAGACGGCGAGCTCCCGGGAATTTGGCCAGCTCTTCCGAATCCCAATCAATTGAAGCCGTGCCTGTGAGTTGAAGCAGGCTGCCAGTCTCGAAATCGATGAAGAGGTAGCCCGCTCTGGGATCAAGAACGAGGTTACCGATCGTGTTGTAGTGATTGTTCCCGGCATAGTCGGGGAAACGCAATGTCGAGTCATCCGGGGCTTGGACGAAGCCGCGATCGCCGCCGCGATGGGATGCATCCATTCCGAAGGTGGCACTCTCGCCCTGGCCCCTATAGCCACTGGCGATGAAGAAGGTATCCGCGGTCTCGATCCATTCGCGTTGCGACGCACTCAAACGAGAGTCAGTCTCAGGCTCTCCGGAAGGCACCTTGTCGACACGCCGCCACTCGCGTTCACGGATGTATTGCGGACAATTGCCAAACGCCTGGTCAACTTTGAAAGTTATTGTCCCTGTACCGTTGCCGACAATGCTGCCGTTTACACGATTGCGCCGCCGGGTGGCGAGTTCAATGCCAAGGATGCCAACGTCCGCTCCAATCCTGAAGGCGCCTTCCAACGCATCGCCTCGTACAGGTTCCGCACTGATAACGAGATGCCGGTCGTCTGGGGATCTGACAAAATCCTCCGCTCCATCCAGAAGAGTAACCCAGGGACGCCCTTTCCCGTCGCGTGCTGCTACTACGAGGAACGGTAGTGACGTGTGGAACTCGCGGTGTTGTTCCGGCAAATGGTCGCGAACGACCTTACGCGCCCAGGCTTCAATGTCGCGGACGCCGAGGCGCTCCTGCACCTGCTGCTCGCCAGAATGGAAAGGCGACTCCGCATTTTCTGTGACTTCAGACATGCAGATGAAAAACCTTGTTCATTATCTTCCACTCGCCATCAACCTTGAGCAGGGTGAACAGGTCCGTGAACCGGTATCCAGTCCAGTTGTCCAGCTCAAGCCGTACTGTGGCAACAGTGCCGCTCAGATCAATACTGGCGATTTGCACTTGTAGCTGCGCCGCCGGCCCATTCTCGTCGTTCCAGTCAAAGAGTCCTTGAATTGGGCCGGCGAACAGGTCGTCCCCGATATAACCGAAGACCGTCGCATCCTCATGAAAAGCATATCTCATGTCGTCTCCTTTACCGGATTTAGCTCCATCGATGTATTGCTGGAGGATCTTGGCGATGGCGTCTTGATCTCTCACATCGGCAGACATCTCATTCATGGTTTTCACTCCTGTCGCTGATTTGTGATAATTTTGTCGATGTTAAATGCCGCTTCTAAACCTGTATCAATCCTCCATCGGCGACGAGGTCGGCACCGGTGAAATAGCTGGCGTCATCTGAGGCGAGAAACGCTGCAGTCGCTGCGATTTCCTCCGGTTTGCCGGGTCGACCGAGCGGCGTCTGCTGAACAACTTGTGCTCCGAACGCGTCGACTTCGTCCTGGTTCAATCCAACTTTGCCCCAAAACGGAGTTTCAATGAGGCCCGGGCTGACAACGTTCACACGGATTCTGCGTGGCGAGAGTTCAGCAGCAAGCGTGCGGCCCAGTGAGCGAACCGCTGCTTTCGTTGCCGAATATACGCTCATGTTTGCCAGTCCGGTCTGAGCAACGACGGACGCATTAAGAATGACCGACGCACCTTCCGAGAGCAGCGGCAGGGCCTTCTGAACCGTAAAAAAGAGACCTCGGACATTGATGTTGAATAGAGCGTCGAACTGTTCTTCAGTCACCGCTCCGAACGGTGCCAAGGGTGCAATTCCTGCGTTTGCAAACAGCACGTCCACACGGCCGAATTGCTCCTTTATCTGAGAGTACAGGCGGTCCAGATCCTCAAGCTTCGCAACATCACTGCGGATGCCCGTTGACCTTCCACCGAGTTCTGAGACGGCGGCATCCAGCGCGTCCTGATTGCGGCCAGTGATAACGACTTCGGCACCCTCTGCGATAAACCGCCGGGCGGTGGCAAACCCGATGCCGCTGCTTCCGCCTGTCACGACTGCAATTTTGTTCTTCAATTTACTCATGGCCTGCTCTCCTGCTCCTTGAAGTCGAATGAGCTTGGGCGGCGGTGAGGAGGGGGACCGCCGCCCACTTGTGATCCGGGGCGTTAGCCGAGGGTTGCCGGATCTGAGTGTTCAATCTTGGTCCAGCTCTTCTCTGCCTTCTCAAGGTTGCCAGGAATATCCTTGAGCCAAGTGTCTTGGATCTTCTTGTTGAGGTTCAGATAGAGTCTGCCGTCGACGATCTTCCAAAAGCGCGGATCGCCGTCGAACTTGGCGCCGACCGCAACGCCATAGGCGCAAAAGCCGCCGAAGACCGGCACATATTTGGCCGGGTTCTTCTGGAACGTCTTCATATTGTCAGTGCTGGTGAAGCGATAAGTGGCGCCTTCATGAACGAGCGAATGCTCGGCTGAGCCCTGAGTGGGCCTGCCAGCAGTAAAGTAGGCGACCGGGTCATAGCCATGGACGGCGATACCGGGGCCTTTCAGGGTCATGCCCGGAGCGACGTTAATCTCGGCCACTGCATGGGCGTTCGATGTAAAGCCGCCGAACAACGTCACTGACAGGGTCGCAACAATTGCGAGGGGTATGGTCTTACTCATAAGTCATTTCCTTTCAGGTTGAGGGGCGTGGACGGCGGTGGGGAGGGAGACCACCGTCCACTTGTGATCCGGGCGCTTGTCAGAGCGCCGCAGGATTTGATTGCGTGATCCTGGTCCAGCTTTGCTCCAATGTCGCGAAGGGTGGCCGCGTCGCCAGCAGTGCGCTCACGAGCGCCAGGCTCAGCATTAAAAGGATTACGAGCGACGTGGCCCGCACTGCAGTGATCAAAGAACTCGAAACACCAATTGAAATCGGGGATGCCTGGCTGATGGTCGCGTGTGCATTGGTCGTAGCCATAATCTTCCTCCATTTCTGCCTGGTCGGTTTCTTTCCTGGGCTCCTGACAGGTCAGGAAGCCGGTGCGATGAACTCCATACGGATGCCGCCTGGGATGAAACACATCATGTGCGCTGTTGGCCCGCCTCCCAGCGATTCTGGAGCAAACTCAATTTTGACGCCGTCAGTGGTTTTCAGCTTGTCATGAAGCGCATCGAGAGCGTCCGCTCCGTCCACCTTGAGTGCGAAATGATGAAGTCCGATGATATTCTTGCGGTCGAACGCAACAGCTGTGTCAGGATTTACCGCCTGCCACAGGGTGATCATGGTCGTGCCATCGCTCACAAACACAGCCGGGTAATCTGGAATCTCACCCACCTGGTTGAACCCCAGCGTGTCGATGAAAAATGCGCGGGTCTTGGCCAGATCAGACACCGTCAGTCCGATGTGATGGGCGCCTTGTGTCAAAGCTGTTTCTGACATGCTTCCTCTCCTTTGTTGGTCGGCCGATCATGGTTGTAAACGTCCGCGTAGGGCCAGATGCTGTTGATGCATGTGAATTTGCTACTTTCCAGCCGACGTTAGAATACGCATAATCTGCAATTGATTATTTCAGTTTGTGGAATAGCCATGGATCGCCTGCAGACAATGTCCGTTTTCGTTTCAGTGGCCGAGGAAGCGGGGTTCGCTGCCGCTGCCCGGCGCCTCAACATGTCGCCGCCATCGGTGACACGAGCCGTTTCTGATCTGGAAGCGCGACTCGGCGCCCGGCTGCTTCACCGCACGACACGCATGGTGACCTTAACGGAAGCAGGCGAACGCTATCTCGCCGACTGTCGCCGCTTACTCGCTGAAATTGAGGAAGCGGACCGGCACGCCACCGGAGTTCACGAAGCCCCGCAAGGTACGGTGACTGTGACGGGTTCTGTCATGTTCGGACGCGTCGTCTTGACACCAATTTTTCTCGATCTCCAGGCGCGATACCCGGAAATCTCAATATCGGCTATGTTCCTAGATCGCGTCGTTCACTTGAGCGACGAGGGCGTTGATGTCGCGATTCGTATTGCTGACCTGCCGGATTCATCGTTGACCGCAATTCGTGTCGGTTCCATCCGGCGCATTCTTTGCGCGTCGCCAGGCTATCTGGATGCCAACGGCCGTCCCAGTGATCCAAATGAGCTGTCCAAGCATGAAATTATCAACTTTGTTCACGAGGCGCCCAGGGGTGAATGGGTTTTTCACCCGGATTCGGGAGCCAAGAATTTTAAGGTGCATTCACGACTGCGGTTCAATGTTGCTGACGCCGCCATCACTGCAGCCATCGCGGGAGGCGGTATTACACGTGTGCTCTCATATATGGTCGCACCCCACTTGGAGTCCGGTGCCCTTGAGGCCGTGCTAGATGATTATGTCCCACCTGCGGTTCCGGTTCATGTTGTCCACAAGGAGCCGGGCCAGACGTCCGCACGCGTCCGGGCAGTCGTTGATTATTTGGTCGAATGTTTGAGGGATGAGCCGATGCTAAGTTAGCGGCCTGAACCCTCACTGAAATGCATTTGGTTTCTTTTTGCCAGTGATGTCCGCTTTGGGTCAAAAGCAGACATTGGACCTTGTCCCCTTTTAAGTCCTCTCTGCCCCTGAACGCAGAAATAAAACCGGGTTCTCATCTGTCACCACGCCTGCACACAAGCGCCGTTTCACCCCCTCATGGTTAATCATTTCTTATCCACTGTCCCGGATTATGACACTGACGCAACAAGAGACGGCCTCGCGGCCGCAAGGACAGTGTTATGGTCAAGTCGCAGGGAGCGACACGTTCCGTACGTCGCGGACTTGCTATGAAGCTCATGGCGGGTGCGGCGATACTTGTTCTCGCCGCCGGATGCACAAGGACCAGCAAAAAAGATTCGATGCAAAAACGCCTCGCGTCCTTCGACTATTCGAAACGGGCGCAGCGACCGGCGCTCAAACCAAATCATCCGCTGCATATCGCCGCGACCAAGTGGGCGCGCGTGCATCAGAAAAAACCGGCCGACCCCATTGCCGCGGTGAACTATGCCCGCACCCTGAAAGCCCTGGGCTCGAAGGACAAGGCGATGGAGGTGCTGGCGCGCACCTATCAGATCAACCCCGGAAACGGGAAACTGGCTTCGGAATATGGCCGTCTCGCACTCGACATGGGCCGGGTTCAGCTTGCTGAGCAACTGTTGAGCCGGGCCCAGCGAGCCAAAGGGCAAACCGATTGGAAGGTGCTTTCAGCCCTCGGCACCCTGAATGCAAAGCGCAGTGAACACAAAAAAGCTCAGACCTATTATCTGGCAGCACTCCGCCAGAAGCCGGATGCCACATCGGTGTTCAATAATCTGGCTCTGTCCTACGCGCTCGACGGGCGGGTTGGCGATGCTGAAAATCTCCTGAAGCGTGCTGTCGCCAAGGGGCACAATACGCGCAAAGTGCGCCAGAACCTGGCACTGGTATTGGGACTGCAGAGCAAGTTCGGCGAAGCTCAGCAGATGGCCCAGACGGACCTCAATGGAGACAAGGTCGATAATAATGTGAGTTTCATGCGTGACATGGTGAAACCCACCAAGGTAGCGAACGCGAAATCCACGAAATCCAAAACAAAGGGCAAGGCCCCGGCGAAGGCCGACCCCGTGACGACGGCGGCCCTCCCGAAGAAGCAGAAAATTGCGGCCACGGTCAAAACACCTGCGTCAGTGCCCCTGCCCCTACGCAAACCTGTCGCACCTGTGAAGATGGCAGCTACGACGCCCGTTCAGACAAAGAGCGTGCGTAAGACTCCGAAACCGGCCAGGCAAGTGCCGGTCAATACGTCGCCTGCATCCAGGGTGACCGTGGCGGCCACACCCAAATCAGCCCCTGTCAAAACCAAGGCTAAGGCGAAAGCCGTCAAGCGGGCTCCCATTCTGCCCTGGAACAAGAAACCGGCGGCAACGCGCAAAACCGTACAGACAGCGAAGCTGAGTAATAACCCAGCCAGTGTGCCAACCAATATCCTGCCTCACACCAGCACCAACTGGAGTATGGCAGTCACCCATAATGTTTCACCGACTTCAGGTGCAACAGGGGTAGCTGCGCGCAAAAAAACCGAACCCTTCGAGTTTCCCACCGCGAACTAACAGGTCAGGCCGGACAAACTTGCGTGGCAGATCACGTAACCCATACGCCTGACACGCACCGGGATGTCTCCCGTCTACCGGTTATCAAAATCTGAAATGAATTTATGGGAGATATCCCGCGCCCTTTATGGGTGCGGCGTCATCAGCCGCCGCGCACCGCCATGACCTTGATGTAAGCCGGTCCGAGGATGACGATAAACAGAACGGGCAGGAAGAATACGATCATGGGAACCGTCAGCTTTGGCGGCAGGCTGGCGGCTTTTTTCTCGGCTTCCGCCATACGCATATCCCGATTTTCCTGTGCCATGGTCCTCAGCGCGGTGCCGATGGACGTGCCATAGCGCTCCGCTTGCACCAGAGCGGTGCCGACCGCCTTAACGCCGGGCAGCCCCGTCCGCTTGCCAAGATTTTCATAAGCCTTGCTCCGGTCCGGCAGGTAGGACAGCTCGGCCGTTGTCAGCGAGAATTCCTCGGCAAGCTCCAGCGAACGGGCACCTATTTCTGTTGCGACCTTGTTGAATGCCGCTTCAATGGACATACCCGCCTGGACGCAGATCAGAAGCAAATCGAGCGAGTCGGGAAAGGCGCGCTTGATCGATTGTTGGCGGCGCTGGATCAGGTTGGTAATAAAAATATTTGGCAGGTAAAAACCAAAATAGGCCGCGCCCAGAGAAATCGAGATGCGCACGACATTCGGCAGTTCATTTTCGCGCAGCACGAACAGGTAAAATAGCGCGCCCCCCAAGCCAACAAAGGGCAGGATCAAACGGAAGAACAGAAATGCCACTACTGGCGCCTGGCCCCGCATGCCGGCCATTTTAAGTCTTTCACGGGTGGTATCCGTTTCCAGCATCTTGCTGAGGTTCAACTGCTCGACAATCTGCTTCATGAAGCCCTTGGGAGAATTGCGCAGCCGCGCCTGGCGGTTCTCCATGTCCGCCAGCTCCGCCAGCCGTTCTGCACGCATCTTGTCCCGCTCGCTGGAAACATATTTCAGCCGCGCTCCCAGTTTGTCGCCGGTCAGTGCAGCCATGGCAAAAGAGGCGACCGTGAAGAACGCGGCCACGGCGGATAGCACCATGATCAGGAATTTTGGTTCGGTAAACTGGGCTAGGAAATCAAACATTGAATTGCGCGCAGTCCTTCAAAAGATCAGTAGTCGAAGTCGATCATTTTTTTCATGACGAGAATGCCCATCAGCATCCAGATGCCGCTGCCCATCAGCATCATCTTGCCGAGCTGTTCGGTCCACAAAAGGCTGGTGTATTTTGGCGTCATGATCGTGAGCGTAATCATGACCAGTGGAGGGAGTGAGCCGATAATGGCCGCCGATGCCTTTGCCTCAGCACTGAACGCCTGGACCTTTGCCGTCAAACGCATCCTGTCGCGTAAAACATTGGACAGGTTTTCCAGCGCCTCGGCGAGATTGCCGCCCGTCTGCTGCTGAATGGCGATAACGATGGAGAAGAAGTTCAACTCTTGCAAAGGCATCCGCTCATACATCCGCTCAAATGCCTTGGCGAGAGGGACACCCACTCTCTGCTGCTCCACTATATCCATAAATTCGCCTTTCACCGGTTCGGCCGTTTCTTCGGCGATGATCCGCAGGCAATCGTTCAGCGGCAAACCGGATTTGACGCCGCGCACGATGACATCAAGCGCATTGGCGAACTCGATCAGGAATTGCTTCTGCCGGCGCTTGGCCAGAAATGCGAGCAACCAGCGGGGAAATCCCAATGACCCTGCAACTGCTGCCAGGCCCGAAACAATAGGCGAAGCCCCGGTCACCATCACAACGCCGCCAATGACAATTCCGCTCACTGCACTGGCAATGTAGAACGACCTGGTCGGAACATTGAGGCCAGCCCTGAGAAGACGCATGTTCAGGGTGATCTTCTTTTTCGATTTTTGACTTGCCTCGAGTTGTTTGAGCGTGTCCTGAACCTGCTGCTTGCGCATTGAAGATGATTCAGGAACAGCCGAACGCCGCCCTGCGCGTGTTCCCTTCGATACATTGGCGATGCGTTTGCTCGTCTTCCGCTCACCCGAAAGGAACGGCATGATGACCACATAGGCAATCCCGCCAACGCTGAGCGCGGCGAGGAATATCATCGCGATCCTGAGCAGTTCGGGGCTAACCAAAATTTTCTCCCATTGGCCGGCCCGATTCATCGGCAACCTCGCCAGACGCGAGCGCTTCTGCCAGCCGTCCCTCTTCCTTGTAATATTTAGCGCGATCCCAGAATTTTGGCCGCGCAATACCGGTGGTCCGGTGGCGGCCATTGAGATTGCCGTTGGCGTCTTCACCCAGCAACTCGTGGATATAGATATCCTGCAAGGTAATCACATCTCCTTCGAGGCCCATCACCTCGGTGATATGGGTGATCTTGCGAGAGCCATCGCGCATCCGCGAGGCCTGGATAATGACGTCGATCGACGCCACAATCATTTCCCGGATCGTCTTGCTGGGCAGGTTGTACCCCCCCATCAAAATCATACTCTCCAGACGTGAGAGGGCTTCCCGGGGGCTGTTGGAATGCAAGGTTCCCATTGATCCGTCATGGCCTGTATTCATGGCCTGAAGCAGATCGAAGGCTTCAGGTCCGCGCACCTCGCCGACGATGATGCGGTCAGGACGCATGCGCAGACAGTTTTTCACCAGGTCGCGCATCGTCACCTCGCCTTCCCCTTCCAGGTTCGGCGGGCGGGTTTCAAGGCGCACCACATGAGGCTGCTGCAATTGCAGCTCGGCAGAGTCTTCGCAGGTGATGATGCGCTCTTCCACATCGATGTTGCCGGTGAGACAATTGAGCAGTGTCGTCTTGCCTGAGCCGGTACCGCCTGAAATGACAGTGTTGCAGCGCACCCGGCCGATAATCGAGAGCAGGTCTTTACCTTCCTGCGTAATTGAATTGTATCTCAGCAACTGCTCAAGAGTTAGCCTGTCTTTTTTGAACTTCCTGATTGTCAGTGTTGGGCCATCGAGCGCCAATGGCGGCGCGATGACATTGACGCGGCTGCCATCGGGCAGGCGTGCGTCGCAGATAGGGCTTGATTCATCAACCCGGCGACCAACCTGGCTAACAATCCTTTGGCAGATATTCATCAGCTGACCATTGTCAGCGAAGCGAATTGAGGCCGGCTCAACTTTCCCCTCCACCTCGATGTAGGTCATGCCTGCGCCATTGACCATGATGTCGGCGATGTCATCGCGGGCGAGCAGCGGCTCGAGCGGTCCGTAGCCCAGAACGTCGTTGCAGATATCCTCGAGAAGCTCTTCCTGCTCGGCAATACTCATCACCACGTTCTTGATGGCGACGATTTCGGATACGATGTCCCGGATTTCCTCGCGCGCGGCCTCTGCGTCAAGCCGGGCCAGCTGCGTCAGGTCAATGGTGTCGATTAGAGCGTTAAAGACTGTCGTCTTGACGTCGTAATATTCTTCAGAGCGTTCCCGGTCGAGAGAAACTGCTGCCTTGGGTTGCTCCACGGGCTGCTGTGGAATGGGGGGTTGCTCCATCGGTACACCCGGTTCCTGGGTTGGAACCTCCTGATGGGCCTGTGGTGCAACCGTTGCATCTCCGGGCATTCCGTCACCAGCAACAGCGCCGCCAGGCGCTTGCGGCGCCGGTTGGTTCGCGGGCTGCAGCGGCTGTTGAGGAGCACCTGGCCCGTTTGGGGAACCTCGTTTCCCGAACATACGTTACTTCCCCGACCTCTTGAAGTTGAGCTTGCCAAGTATTGGGCCCAGCAGGGATTTTGATTCAGCTTTGACCTCGGTGCGATCGGTAAGCAATCGGGCCATTTCCCGAAAAACCTCCGCTGATTTCGCCTTGGGCGAGACTTCTTCGATCATCTGGCCATTGTTGGTCGCGGTTCCGAACAGCTGGGAATCGAATTCGATGACAGCCATGGGTTCGGTATCGACCGCGCTGGAGAAATCCTTGACGGAAATCTCGGGCCGCTTCGGCATACCGACCTGGTTGAGCACCAGATACGGCGCAAGGTCGTTGGGTCGGGCGGCAACCAGCTTCTCTATCAGGTTCTTGGTGTTGCGCAGGTTGGCGAGGTCCGGCAAGGCAGTAATCACCACCCGGTCCGACTGCACCAGCACACGCTGCGACCAGTCGGTCCACACATGGGGAAGGTCAATAGCGATATAGGGCACGTTCTTGCGCAGCACATCCACGACCTGATCGCATGCGCCAGCACTGAGATCATAGGACCGGTCAAGCGTGCCGGGGGCAGCAAATAATGACAAATAGTCCGAGCAGCGCGACAGCAGGCGATCAAGCAGAACCTCGTCCAGCCGTTCCGGCGAAAGCAGTGCATCGGCGATGCCTTGAACAGGATCCTGGTTGAAATCAAGACCAGCCGTGCCGAACGGCAGATCGAGATCAGCGATAACCACATCGCTCTGGATGCTCTGCGAGATGGCCCATGCCGTGTTGTGGCACACGGTGCTGGCCCCAGCTCCGCCCTTGGCGCCGACAAAGGCTATGACATTGCCGAGTGGATCTGAGCTTGGATCGTTATAAAGATTGGACAGGCTCTCCATGAGTTGCGACACATTGAGAGGCATCACCAGATATTCAGACACGCCGCGGCTTTTCAATTCGCGATAGAGCAGCACGTCGTTGATATGGCCGATTACGATCACCTTGGTGCCCGCATCGCAAACTGATGCCAGACGGTCCACATCCATCACCATTGCGTCGCGCTTGTGCATCGACTCGATGATGATGAGGTTTGGCGTTGGCGCGTTGCGGTAATAATGCGCTGCGGCATCCATCCCGCCCATCTGCACACTCACATGTGTTTTTGACAGGCGTCTGTCCTGGCTCGCCTGGTTTAGAATACTGGCCGTATTCTGATCTTCGCAAAAGGCTTGAATGTTGATCCGCGGCAATTGCTGTCCGCGCACATCCGCCGCTGACATTGGTTGCGTCTGCAGAGGAGGAGCACTCACCCCCGGATCTGGTGGTATCCAGTCCTCATCGGGTGAAGCAATCGGCGCCACCGGCTCCGACATAGCATCCTGGGTACTTGGAGGTGCTTCTGCCGATGGCGGCAACGTATTGGCAGCGGGAGCCAATAGGTCAGCTGTGTGGGCCATAGCATCTGCCGCATAATCCATCGGCGCTTCCGGTTGGGCCACAGGGTCGGCCATACCAGGCATTGTTCCCGGAACTGCCTGGGCGGGATCGCCCATGCCCTGTGCAGGAGGCTGCATCACCGGCATTTGACCCGGTGCGGACTGAGCAGGCTCAGCAGGGATATGCTGTCCGTCCGGCTGTTCCATCTCCGGCATCAGGGGTGGGTGTTTTTGCGCTACATCACTCAATTTTGGCCTCCACCGGAGACATCACTCACCTTTGTCTTCTCGTCTTCGGCTTTCTGGGCAACCGTGGAGTCGCCCCTCACATATTTATCCATGATCACGTCGCGGCGCTGGCTGTCACGCGGCGTCATGCCTCTCGGTTCCATGAAATCTCGCGGATTGGCGACCATCGCCGCCAGGTTGCGCTGGGTCGCGCATCCCAGATTCCGATAGGGGATATTTTTCGGATCGCGGGCAAGATTGTCCGACCAGTCGCCGCACTCAGGCCCACGGGCCGCAAAGTTCTGGTAAGAAACCTTGATCGGGGCCGCCGCGTTTCCCATCCCGGAATAGGCGTCGAACTGGACCTGGTTGCGCGAGATTCCGGCCCGGGTGAATTCCCGGCGCAAATCACCCAGCGCGTGCATGACAGCAACTTCATTGCTCCCCCCGCTCGGCGCACCGACAATCAGAGGCCCTTCGTTTTTATCCTTGTACTGGCGCAGGAAGTGCCGAAGATCCATTTTCTGACTGCGTGTCAGCCCGGCTGAAGCACGGGGCACCGGCAAATCCAGTGCAACCGGCGTCGAGCCCACGAGAATGGGGTGCCGTGCAGTCGGGTCGGCCACCAGCCAGCCCTTGACGCTCTTTTCGCGATGCGCATTGCACGCTGCAAGTGCCGCACTCATCAACAAGGCCGCGCTGACCCGAAGAATTGCCGCACCAGCACGAGCCCGGGGAGTGGCATTGCATGTTTTTTGAAATCTCATCTTCTTGTCCTCTGCTCCCGGCCTATTCGACAATGAATCCGAAATCGCCCTGATACTGGCCGCTCGGCATTTCCTCGGGCCGCCGTCCGTAGATACGGTTCAGCCGTCCAAGCAGGTTGGACTGGGCATCGGAGGCTACGGCAAATCCCTTGTCAGGCCTCGCCAGCTTATGGCGTGCGACGGGATCGACAATGTAGGGCGTCACTATGACAACGAGTTCGGTTTCCGATTTGATGAAATCACGGCTGCGGAACAGCGCGCCGAGGACTGGCAGATTTTTCAGACCCGGCTGACCGGTCACGGCCTGCTTGGTTTCATCTGAAATCAACCCGGCAATAACCAGCGATCCGCCACTTGGCAGCTCGATGGTTGTATTGGCGCGGCGCACCTTGAGACCCGGCACGGTGATAACCCCTAGGGAGACGGCCCCTTCGTTGGTCAACTCCGATACCTCGGTGGAAACCTTCATGGAAATCCGCCCTTCGCTCAGGACAAGCGGCGTGAAGGAAAGCCCCACACCAAACGGCTTGAACTCCAGCGAAATGCGGTTTTCATCCTGGGCAACCGGGATTGGAAATTCACCGCCAGCGAGGAAGTTCGCAGTCTCGCCCGATATAGCGGTCAATGTTGGCTCGGCAAGTGTGCGAATGAGACCATTCTGCTCAAGCGCCCTGATCGTTACCGCCACATCCGTGTTGGATGTCTGAAATCCAACGCCGGTCTGGCTGTTGGAGACCACATCTTTAGAGTTGAAAGGGAATTGCAGATTGCGAAGTGCTGCAAAGCTGAAATTCCCGGTCATGAACTGTGCACCCGCTGTGCCGGCGAGATTACTGATATCAACACCGAGCTGCTTGATCATGTTGCGTTCCATCTCCACCACGGTGACTTTCAGAAGCACCTGCTCCTTGGAGCCCGTGGAGAGGAGATTGATGACTTTTTCCCTGTATTTCACGTTGCCCTTGGGATCATCGGTGACGACGAAACGCGCGGCCACGTCAGAAGCTCGCGCGGCATCAGAGGCATGGGGCACCTTGCCGGTGAGAATAACGGTGTCGTTGATGAACTCCACCTTGATCTTGGAATTCTTGATAAGCCGGTTCAGCAGGCGTTCCAGTGGTGCTGGATCCCGATCGACCAGGACTTCCAGTGTGAGCATGCGCTTCCCGTTCTTATCGAAAAAGAAGGCATTTGCCTGGCCGAGCGCGGTGCCTATCAGGTAAGCGCGCCGTGAAGAGTTCAGAACAATATCGAGAACCTTGGGATCTGATGCGAGTACGTCACGCACATCTTTTGGCAGCTCAACAACCATCGACTTGTTAAGACCAATCTTGACGACGCGTTTGGCAGGAAGCGGCGTTCCTGCAGTTATCCGCACGAGGGATGTGTGCTTTGTCTGTGCAAAGGCACGATCGGATACAAGTCCTGAAGCCGCCAGGCTTCCAAGCATTGCCAGCGCCATCAGGACCCAGGTTAACTTAATCGTCTTCCACATATTCATGCCTTCCTTGAGCAATGCACAGACAAGCTCAATTCACTCCAAAGGCCCGCGACTGGACGCCATATTTAAGAAGCTTGATGCTGGAACCACGCTCGTTTTTAAGCGCGTGTTCGCCAGATTGAGGACCGGAAACTCCGCCAGGTGAAGCGTCGGCCAGAGACCGCAAAGCGAGAGAAATGTCTCCCATGGACTGAGCCAGCGTTAGGGTTTCTGACTGACGTGGAGAAAGCTCCAGCGTGGCCGTCTTCCCCTTGGCGATTTTCTTGCCATCCTTGATTTCGATATTCTGTCCGATGGCAAGAACCCGGACATTCCTGAGAACCGTCTCGGAGACATGCTCTTCCTTGCGCGCGGTGCGCACCCTGCGTGTGACGATCACGTCAACGCGGTCATTGGGAAGGATGAAGCCACCAGCGGATGTTTCCTCGCGGATCGGTGTGGAAATTGCCCGCATGCCCGAAGGCAGAATGGCTGCCATAACACCGCCCTCACTCACCTTGATGAGTTTTTGCTCCTTGATCGGCTCCCCTTCCAGGAAAGGAGCGCGGGCGATGGCGCCGGAAAATTTGGACTCGGCCTTGGGCTGGCGTGATTTCGTGATGTAGCCTGAAACTGCAGCCTGTCTCGGCCAATCCTGCCATTTGAGATCCTTAGAGAGTACCGAATCGCCCAACCGGATATTCCTGCCGGCAACCAACACCTTCACAGTGTCTGCCGTATTGACCTCGACGGTCCGGATTTTCGGAACACCGGTCATGTTTTTGGCGACATACGCCGCCCCGCCAGCTGCGGCCAAGGCGATCGTCAAAACGATCAAGCGCGCTCGTTTCATCTCTTTTCGGGTCCTTACGCGTGCCAAAGTTTTAAAAACTCACCCTCACTTTGCAGTAAGATTGGTCAACGCGAGGTTAATGGCCGTGCCATTTTGAAAAACGAGTTGGGATGATCTTCGGCGATATCCCGCCCTCGACGGGCGGTTCGACCCGCAAATTACCGCCTAAACGAGTCCCTGAACCCAGCTCGTATCGGGGTAAACGATGAGGCCTGCGGCTGCCAGGGCGGTGCAATATGGTGCGCCACGCCCTGCATCATGCAGCCGGGCAATCCAGCTGCGTTTGCTCAGCATGTCAGGCAGGGGCAGCATACGCAGTCCCAGCAGGACCAATGTGAGCACTCCGCCACAAAGTGCGGTGACCAGGGAAAATTGATAGATATATTCCGGACCCATCCACAGGCTGGCCGCCGCAAACAATTTTGCGTCTCCGCCGCCAACCCAGCCCGCCGCAAATGCCCCGATACCCAGCACGAGCATGGCCGCGCCCGTGGCCACATGCAGCGCAATGACTTCCCAGCCAAACCCGGCAAACGGTACCAGGGCGACAAAACCCGCGACCAGACCAAGTGCAATCCGGTTCGGGATGGTCATGGTGAAAATATCCATTGCCCCGGCGAGCACCATCGCCGCGGGAAATAAAAACATGATCGCAAGTTCCAGAATCATACGCTCTTACCTGGGGTTTGCCATAAGCACTGACATGATCATGCGCATGACAGCGTAAAATCGGGGTAAAGGAATTTCACAAATAAAAAAAGACCGCCCGCCGGTGAAGGCGAGCGGTCCCTTGTTTCCTCGTCAAGCCACCCTGGAGATGGCCTCACGTCTCGTAAGCGTGAGCCTACTGAAGGTCCGTCTGGACCTGCGTGAAGAGGTTGTTCAGTTCGGAGCCGACACCGCCGACGACCGAAACGATAGCCACACCGATACCGGCGGCAATCAGGCCGTACTCAATCGCGGTGGCACCAGATTCGTCATTTGCAAAACGCAGAACCAAATTCTTCATATTGACTCTCCCTAAAAGAGGTTTCTAAAAACCAGTTCGTCTGCAGGCGTCCCTTCCAACAGAACTGAACTTGCCTGCACATTACGCACGACCGGTTACAATCAAGTTAACAGGGAGAGGGTATTACTGTGTATATTGCACCCCCTTGGTTAAGCAATAGTTTATTTAAAGATATACTTGAGTATTGTATGATTTTATTAACCATGAAGCTTGGTTAGCCGCGAGATTCAACGAATTGCCGTATATCGACTGCCCCCCGCCGAAGTTCTGCATTTCCTTACCCGCCCTGCGCAAGGGGAGCCGTGCACGACCTGTATCGTATCGGTGCGGATGTTTGCACTTCATTCACCATTTTGAGCGCCTAATGGGAAAATGGATAAATCGAAGGACAATATCCCATGCGATCTAATGCTACCTCGCCATCCACACAGATAGTAGGCGCCCTCGTTTCATTGCTTTTGGCTGGCCTGTTCGTTGGCGTCTATTCAAGGCTTGCCGGGGCGGCGGATATCAATGTTGATATTGATCACGCTGAGCTGATCCGTCTGGACAAGCCAGGAGCGGAAGTGATTATCGGCAATCCCACGATCGCGGACGTATCAGTTCAGAGCGGAAGGCTCCTGATCATCACCGGCAAGAGCATCGGGTTGACCAACCTGATCGTGCTGGATGGCAGTGGTGAATCAATTTTTCAGAAGAAAGTGCATGTCGGTTCCGATGAAAAAAACCTTGTCACCGTCAGCAGAGGCAAGTCCCGTGAGTCATATTCCTGTTCGCCCAATTGCAGCCCCGCCCTTATTCCCGGCGATACGCTCACATTCTTCGATCCGCTGTCCAAGGAAACCCGTTCCAAGCTGGGCCTGGCGCAGTCGTCGGCTGAAGGAACGACATCACAGCAATAGATATTATTGTTCCGGTTGCCTGATGCTCATCCAGAGCTTTTTCGAGTGGGTGGAGCGACAACCGTTCGCAAATCTTCAAAAAATTATTTGCTGATCCTGAGGTCTGCCAGACCCTTGGCGATGTCCTGGAAGATGGAATCAAGCTCTTCGTTTGACGGTGAATTGTAATACATCTCCGGATCCGTAGCGCAGGCGCGCATCAAATCCTGGGTCGAGGAGCTCGAGACCTGGAATGTAATCGTATAGAGACGGATCTCCTGCGCCTTGATGTTGGTGCACAGCGCCGCGGTTTTGTCGTCGAGAACATCTTCCGCATCGGAACCGTTGGTTGCCCCCAGATGTCCGGACTGGGCAAACCCGTATGCCGAATATTGCGACCGGTTGTGGGTGCCCATGCCGCCACTCACCATATTCTGCCCATCGGTCAGCAGAACAATGGCCTTGATCGTGTCTTCATCGTCATAGGCAACGCCTTCACTAAACGGCTCATCAGGTGAAACCAGTCGCCAGCCCCAGGCCAAGCCCACCGGAATGACGGTGTTCCCCGTCGCCACCATCTGGTCGATGGCAGCAGCCACAGTTGCGCGCTCATTCGTCATCGGGGTCACGCTTGCCGTCCGGCAGTTAAAATCCGGCCCGTCACTCGTTCCCGAGATCGTAAGATTATTGTACTTGCCGGCATAGCGCTGGCGGGCATCATAATTGTAGTAGCTACCGCTATAGCCCGAGTCCGACGCATATCGGTTGGAATAGGAATAGAAGTCCGGTTCATCCGGTGCGAAATAGGGCGGCCACAGGGTATCCCCGCTGCCCGCGGGCGTATCTTGAGTATCATATGGTACCGGGCGCGCACGCACGCAGCCGTTCCAGGACTTGTTCTGAATCTGTCCGTAGAGATCGAGTACATTTGTACCGGCTTGGAAATCTTCATCCGCAATACTCGACTGGGCCGAAACATCTATCCAGCCTGAACCCAGCTTGTCGGCGCCGATATTGACCGCAGCCGCAAACGGCACCAGCCCGATCTGCACATCCTCAGAGACGCCCGAACCTTCATCCGGGATCAATACGTCGAGCAATGAGTTAGACGCGGTCTTGAGCGCGGTGAGTTTTCCACTCCAGCCCATGGAACCGGTATTGTCCAGAACCATAATCAGTTCGATTTTCTTCTCATTCAGCGTGACCTCGGTGAGCGCGCCCACGCTCATCTGGTTGATTCCGGCCAACTGCATGAAAGTGGTGTCGACTGTGCTAGTGGCGCTAATAGTGATTTTCCCGTCCTGGATCGAGACCGAGAGCGGGCTTGGCGTGCCCAGGCTGCTGGACGAATAGTTGGCATCGAAAAAGGACTGCGCCTTTTGTGCAATCTCGGTTTCACTCAAATCCGCCCATGAGCCAACGGCAAGCGCTGCCGAATCGAGTGCCTGGCCGAGGTTCTGCTTGGTCTTGAGAGCACGTGAATAGTCCATGGCCAAGCCGATACCCAGCAGCATGGGAACCAGAAGGATGCTGAAAACCAGCATCGCGGCGCCACTGCGATGATTGGCAAACCCGGCAAGGAAACTTGAAATCCTTTGCCACATATTCTCTCGCTCCAGAGCTTGTGCGCGGCCCGGAAAAGCACTGAGTGGCCATGTCCGGAATACTTGGATAATCCGGGCATAGTCTTTCATTCACGGTCTAAAATACCGAAAATATTACTTGTATTATTTGAGTAAAATTTACATAAAATTTTAGTAAATGTTCTGTTTACTCTGTGCTGGATTCTTCCAAATCTCAACAGTCCATTAATTCATCTATAGTTCAATTGTCGGCGAGACGTCATGCCGCCAATCGCGGCCGTGGCCCCGAATGCCGGATACAGGCAAACCGGGGCCTCATCATGAGGCCGATATGTTCAAGTCACGATCACAACACAAGAATGGCCAAGCGCCTGCGAGGAGCGGCATTTTGCGCCGGCTTCGGGCTGACACGTCCGGCGCCACGGCCATTGAATTCGGGATAGTTGCCGCGCCATTTTTTGCGCTCATGCTGGCGTTGATTGAAGTGTCGCTGGTGTTCTTCGCCAACTTCACGCTTGAGAATGCGGTCGACCAGGCCAGCCGCATGATCCGCACAGGCCAGGCTCAGGAGCTTGGCTTCAGTGAGGCTCAGTTCAAACAGACAGTGTGTGATCATGTTTCCGGTGTTTATGACTGTATGGCCGGTCTGAAACTCGACGTTCAGAAGTTTGACGATTTTACCGGGGTCAATCTTCCTGATCCGCTGGATGGCAGTGGCGAGCTGCGCAATGATTTTACATACGATACCGGAGCAGGCGGCGATGTGGTCGTCGTACGGGCATTTTATGAATGGAACCTGATCGCTAACTTTCCCGGCGGCCTTGGCAACATGCCAGGCGGTGGACGCCTGCTGGTGGCCACGGCGGCATTCCGCAACGAACCGTTTGACAACTAGGTTGGACAGGTGGAGATCCAGTGATGCGTAATTCCTTCATCGGACACATGGCTTCGAAAGCCCGTGCAAGCCTGGCGGCACTGGCACATGATACGCGCGGTGTCAGTGGGCTTGAGTTTGCACTCATCCTGCCAGTCATGATCATCATGTATATCGGTGCGGTGGAATTTTCTCATGCGCTCACCGTCGACCGGCGGGTCACTGCCGTGGCCAGCGCAGCATCCGACCTTGTTGCCCAAACCGAAGAAGTTTCATCCGCTGAGATCGATGATGTTTTCACCGCGGCCACGTCAATCATGACGCCCTATTCGGTAGGGCCAATTTCCATCGTTTTGACGAGCGTTGAGGCTAATGAGGATAATGACACCACAGTGGGCTGGAGCTGCGCACATAATGGAGCCCCTCATTCCACCGGCTCGGCTTATACGCTGCCCGATGGGCTGACACAGGCATTCTCCAGCGTCATCGTCGCGGAAGTCTCCTACGCTTATCAACCCCCCATCGGTCATTACATGACGGGTGGAATAAGCATGACGGAAACCTTCTATCTTCGTCCACGCCGGTCATTGAAGGTGGAGTGGGTGGGTGCCCCCTGCTGAATGGTGAGTTTTCAATTGATCCCGCTCAGGAAACTCTGTTCTTCAATTTTAACTGTGCCTTCTCACCGTGATGACGGTGATAAGATGCCTGCTAAAGTGGACCATCCACTCAGGAGGCATCAATGGCGCTATGGCTGCGATTTGAACAAGATGGCCAGACCCGGTTTGGAACGCTGAAAGATGGCATAATATCCATCCATTCAGGAGACATGTTCTCCAACCCGGCAGATAACGGCGAAACAGCCAAACTCTCGGATGTACGGGTCCTGACCCCTTGCGACCCGGGCAAGATGATCTGCCTGTGGAACAATTACCGCGCCCTTACAGCAAAGATGGAGGGCGAGATACCCGAAGAACCTCTCTGGTTCCTGAAACCTTCCAGTTCGTATCTTGGCCCGAATGAAGCCATTCGCCGACCGAATTCCTATGATGGTCCGATCGTCTATGAAGGTGAAATCGGTATTGTCATCGGCAAAGCATGCTCTGAAGTTTCAGAAGCTGACATCGCCAAATACATATTTGGCTACACCTGCATTAATGACATAACGGCAGTCAAGCTCATCTCCAAGGACAAGACATTTGCGCAGTGGACACGCTCTAAAGCCTTCAACACGTTCGGTGTCTTTGGCCCCGCAATCGCCACCGGTATCGACCCGATGACGCTCACGGTCAAGACTGTCCTCAATGGTGATGAACGGCAGAATTATCCCGTCAACAACATGACATTTCCACCCCACAAACTGACCAGCCTCATATCGCACGACGTGACACTGCAACCCGGCGATGTGATTGCCTGCGGGACATCTGTTGGCGTGGGCTCGATGAAAGAACCCGAAAACGACGTGCATATTACAATCGAGGGCATTGGAACACTCAGCAACACATTCAGGCAGTAATGGTCATGGAGCACGGCGGCGGGGACAAGGCAGCCCGCAGCCGGACCAGTTCATCGCCAGACAGGCGGGAATATACAAACGAGAGGAAATCTCATGAAAGTATGTGTCGTGGGCGCCGGCGCGATTGGCGGACTTATGGCAGCAAAGCTGGCCTTAGCTGGCAATGATGTCACTGTTATCGACCAGGGCGCGCATCTCGCCGCCATCCAGAAGAGCGGACTGAAGCTGATCTGGGAAGACGGCAGCGAGCATGTTGCGCAAATCAAGGCAGTCGCCAGTGCCGCCGAGGCGGGTCCGTCAGACCTCGTAATCCTTGCCCTGAAAGCCCATTTCCTGGACCAGATCGCCAGGGAGTCAGACGCCCTTATGGGCCCCGACACCATCATCATGACGGTTCAGAACGGGCTGCCCTGGTGGTATTTCCACAAACATGGCGGAGAGCATGACGGCAAACGCCTAGTCTCACTGGATCCAACTGGAATTCTGACCAAGCATATCGATGCGGACCGCATCATTGGTTGCGTCGTTTATCCGGCAGCCGCCGTTACGGAGCCGGGTGTGATTCATCACGTGGAAGGTGATCGTTTTCCACTCGGTGAGCTGGACGGCTCGGAATCGGAGCGAGCGCAGAAACTGCATGACTTGCTGGTGGATGCCGGCTTCCGTTCCCGCATCCTCGATGACATCCGTTCTGAAATCTGGCTGAAAGCTTGGGGCAATCTGTCCTTCAATCCGATTTCGGCATTGACCCACGCAACACTGGTCGACATTTGCCAGTTTGCTGAAACCCGTGAATTGGCGGCAAGCATGATGCAGGAAGCACAAGACATCGCCGAAGCGCTCGACATCACCTTCCGACATACCATCGAGAAACGCATCTCGGGCGCGGAAAGTGTCGGCGCTCATAAAACCTCCATGCTGCAGGATGTGGAAGCCGGTCGCTCGCTTGAAACAGAAGCGCTTATAGGCTCGATCCTCGAGATGGGCGAAATGGTTGACAAGCCCGCCCCCTCGATCAAGGCGGTCTATGCCTGCGTCAAGCTGCTTAACAAGGTGATGCTGCTTGAAGGCGGGGGTGTAAAGGTCGATAAGGTCGCCTGACACCGCTATACTCCGGTTCGGAACACGACTTACTCCACGAGGGTTTTATGCGCACACGCCTGCCTCCAGGCGCGGTATGTAGAGGGCTGCATCATGACAAAACATGACCATTTCTATATTGGCGGCGAATGGGTCAATCCCGGCAGCCGGGAACATCTCGACGTCATCAATCCAGCAACCGAGGAAGCGGTCGCAACCATCGCGCTCGGCACCAGGGAAGATGTCGACAAGGCCGTGGTGGCTGCCCGCAAGGCCTTTCAAACTTATTCGCAAAGCAGCCGCACGGAACGGCTTGACCTGCTCGAGACCATAGCCGTGGTCTACAAACGGCGCATGGGGGAGATGGCCGAAACCATTTCCCGCGAAATGGGTGCGCCCGCCTCGCTTGCAAATAAAGCCCACGCCCCTGCCGGCCTCGGACACCTGATGGCCATGATGGAGGTTTTGAAGAATTTCGAATTTGAGGAAACTCTAGGCACCACACAGGTCGTGAAAGAGCCGATCGGCGTATGTGGCATGATTACGCCGTGGAACTGGCCAATCAACCAGATCTCATGCAAGGTCATCCCTGCCCTGGCCGCTGGGTGCACGATGATCCTCAAGCCCTCCGAAATGGCGCCACTTTCCGGAATGCTGTTTGCCGAAATTTTGCACGAGGCAGGTGTCCCTGCCGGCGTGTTCAATCTTATCAATGGCGATGGCCCCGGTGCCGGTTCAGCTATTTCAGCGCATCCGGACATTGACATGGTCACTTTCACCGGTTCGACCCGGGCGGGCATCGATGTGGCATTGAAGGCCGCACCAACGGTCAAGCGCGTGGCCCAGGAACTTGGCGGCAAGTCCGCCAATATCCTTCTTGACGATGTTGACTGGGAGCAAGCGGTTTCATCAGGAGCCATTGGCTGCTTTGGCAACACTGGTCAGACCTGTGTCGCGCCAACGCGAATGCTGGTGCCCCATGACAAAATGGATGAAGCCGCCCGGATTGCGGGTGCTGCGGCAAACAACTTCAAGGTCGGTGATCCCACATTGGAAGAAACGCAAATGGGACCTGCCGTCTCTCAGGCCCAGTGGGAGAAAATCCAGAACCTTATCCAGGTCGGCATTGACGAAGGCGCCGCACTTGTCTCTGGTGGCGTTGGCAAGCCTGATGGAATGAACCGTGGTTACTATGTGCGGCCGACTGTCTTTGCGAAGGTCACCAACGACATGACCATTGCCCGGGAAGAAATCTTCGGCCCTGTGCTTTCGATCATCGGGTACGAGGATGAAGAAGATGCCATCTCCATCGCCAATGATACGGTCTATGGTCTTGCCGGGAATGTCTCGTCCTCCGACCATGACCGTGCATGCCGTGTTGCCCGCCGCATCCGGGCCGGGCGTATTATCGTCAACTATGCAGGGCCAGACAGGATGGCACCCTTTGGTGGTTACAAGCAGTCGGGCAATGGACGGGAATGGGGCCGATACGGGCTAGAGGACTTCCTGGAGGTCAAATCGATTATTGGTCATAACGCCAACTAGTGAGACGGACGTCTCAGAAACTCCCGACCCCTGATTAAAACCAAATCGAGAAACAGCTTTCGCTATCTTGTGAGCGACGGCCTGCTTTCTCGTGCGCCCAATTGCTGCTACCTTCCATATTAAAATGATTGCAGGCGGCAGTAAGGGAGGGACGCTTCATGCAAATGGCTTTGGTTATCGATGCTGGGAAATGCACCGGGTGCAAGCAGTGCGAGTTAGCCTGCTCATACGTAAAAGAAGGCGAATTCAACCCGGCAAAATCCCGTATCCGGGTATTCGACTTCCATCAGGATGCCCGCTTTGTCCCATACACCTGTACCCAGTGCGATGAAGCATGGTGCCAGCAGGCCTGCCCCGTGAACGCCATCACCACCAATGAGCGGGGTGTGAAAGAAGTTCATGATTCTCTCTGCGTGGGTTGCAAGGTATGCACCATCGCCTGCCCGTTCGGCACGGTGAATTACAACGCCTCTACAGGCAAGGTTATCAAATGCGACGAGTGTGGAGGCGACCCGGCCTGCGTCAAGGCCTGCCCAACGGAGGCAATCGTCTTCATGGATGTTGAGCAGGCAGGCTTCGACAAGATGCGCCAATGGGCTGCGAAAACAGACAACGCCGCAAGCGCCGGGCAATAGGGGGACACGCAAATGGGATGGACTGGAAAAGTTTTACGTGTCGACCTCACGAAGGGCACGTGCGCACCCGAAGACCTCAACAGAGAATGGGCTGACCAGTATATGGGCCAGCGGGGTCTCGCATCAAAATATCTTGCCGAAGAGATGGACCCCAAGACTGACCCTCTTTCGCCTGACAACAAGATGATATTTGCAACCGGGCCGCTGACAGGCACTTGCGCATCAACAGGTGGGCGCTACTCGGTCATCACCAAGGGACCGCTGACGGGGGCTATCGCCTGTTCCAACTCGGGCGGCTATTGGGGAGCGGAGCTCAAATTTGCCGGATGGGATATGATTATTCTGGAAGGCAAATCCAAGAAGCCTGTCTATCTGTGTATCACCGATGACAAGGCAGAATTGCTTGACGCATCTGAAATCTGGGGCAAGTCCGTCTGGGATACGGATGCTTGGATAAAAACCCGCCATCAGGACCCACAGATGCATGTGTCGGGCATCGGCATTGCCGGTGAGAATGGCGTGCTCTTTTCGTGCATCATCAATGACCTGCACCGGGCCGCCGGCCGCTCAGGCGTTGGCGCGGTCATGGGTTCAAAAAACCTCAAAGCCATCGCCGTACGCGGCACGGGTGGTGTGAAGGTGGATGATTTTCCCGCATTTCTTGCCGCCACCAGTGCTGCGAAAGAAGTGCTTGCTGGCAATGCGGTGACCGGAGAGGGTCTGCCGACCTTCGGGACACAGGTGCTGATGAATGTCATCAACGAGGCGGGCGCCCTGCCCACCCGCAATACCCGCGATGTCCAGTTCGACGGCGCGCATGATATTTCAGCTGAAGCAATGGCTGAGCCATCTGGCAAGAACGGCAAACCGAACCTGCTGGCCAATCAGGCCTGCTTCGGTTGCACCATCGCCTGCGGTCGTATCTCGAAAGTGAACGAAGAGCATTACACTGTCCAGAACAAGCCGGAATACTGGCATGCCTCTGGCGGGCTTGAATATGAAGCTGCCTGGGCGCTGGGTGCTGCAACCGGCGTCAATGATCTTGATGCCCTCACCTATGCCAACTTCATCTGTAACGAGCAGGGGATTGACCCTATCTCGTTCGGCGCAACAGTTGGCGCCGCCATGGAGATGTATGAGGACGGCACCCTCACTGACAAGGACACGGGCGGATTAAAGCTGAAATTCGGTTCTGCCGAAGCGCTTACCACAGCCGTTGAACTGACTGGCAAGGCTGAAGGTTTCGGTGCCGAACTGGGCCTTGGCTCAAAGAGGCTGTGTGACAAATATGGCAAGCCGGAACTTTCCATGACAGTGAAGGGGCAGGAATTCCCGGCCTACGATCCGCGCGGCATCCAGGGCATGGGACTGACCTATGCCACCTCCAATCGCGGCGCATGTCATTTGCGCTCTTACACGGTGTCATCGGAAATTCTCGGCATCCCGGAAAAGACCGACCCGCTTGTGACCGATGGCAAGGCCGATTTGGTCAAAGCGTTTCAGGACGCGACGGCGGCGGTGGATTCCTCCGGTCTTTGTGTGTTCACCACCTTCGCCTGGACGCTGGAAGACATCGCTCCGCAAGTCGATGGTGCCCTGCCCGGCAATTGGAGCGTCGACAAGCTTCTTGAGGTTGGTGAGCGCATCTGGAACCTGGAGCGCCAGTTCAACCTACAGGCCGGCTTCACGGCTAAGGATGACAACCTGCCCAAACGGCTGTTGAAAGACGCCGCCAAAACCGGCCCCGCCAAGGGTCTTGTCTCAGGCCTCAAAAAGATGTTGCCGGAATATTACGCAGCGCGCGGCTGGACCAAGGAAGGCGTGCCGACGAATGAAACGCTCAGCCGGCTGGCACTGTAGCCAAGCTGAGAGGAGAGTCTCATGCATCATGTCATCCTCGGCGCAGGCCCGGCGGGCGTTATCGCGGCGGACACCCTGCGCAAGCAGGACGCAGAAGCTCAAATCACGCTGATAAGCGGGGAGCCGGAGCCGCCCTATTCGCGTATGGCGATCCCCTATCTCCTGTCGGGTCAGATCGATGAGGAAGGCACATATCTGCGCCAGGACCAGGGACACTATAGAAACCAGGGCATCGATGTGGTGCATGCCCGGGCGGGCGGCGTGGATTCCGAAAACAAAAATCTAGCGCTGGAGGATGGTACGGAGCTGTCCTATGACCGGCTGCTGATTGCAACAGGCGCCAGCCCCATCCGCCCGTCTGTCGAAGGATTGAACCTGCCCGGCGTGCACAGCTGCTGGACGCTGGCCGATGCAAGGGAAATTCTGGACCGGGCTCTGAAAGGCGACGACGTGGTGCTGATGGGTGCCGGGTTTATCGGCTCCATCATTCTCGAAGCCCTTGTGTCACGTGGCGTGAATCTGACCGTCGTGGAGATGGGAGATCGCATGGTCCCCCGCATGATGGACGAAACTGCGGGAGCTATGCTGCAACGCTGGTGCGAGAGCAAAGGCGTCAACGTCCTCACCGGAACGCAGATCAGGGAGATCGACCGCGGTAAAAACCGCGTTGATGTCGAGCTTTCTTCCGGCAAGTCTATCCCGGCGAAACTGGTTGTGGTTGCAGCTGGCGTTGCCCCCAATATCAGCTTTCTTGAGGCAAGCGGAATCAAAACCGGACAAGGCGTCACCGTAAACGGGTTTTTGCGCACCAGTGCGAAGGACGTCTATGCAGCCGGTGACGTGGCGCAGGGTAAAGATATGTCCACGGGCGCGTTTTCCGTGCTCGCAATCCAACCCGTGGCTGCCGATCATGGCCGCATCGCCGCGCTGAATATGGCTGGATATCAGACGCCCCATGAAGGCAGCCTGAACATGAATGTGCTCGACACGATCGGCCTTGTCTCCTCCTCCTTCGGCGCATGGGAAGGCGTGAAGGGTGGTGACAATACGCGCATGAGCGATGAGCATGCCTATCGCTATCTACGGCTGGAATTTGACGGCGACCGTCTCGCCGGCGCGCAGGCCGTCGGTCTAACAGATCACATTGGCATTGCCCGCGGGTTGATCCAGACGGGGCTAAGGCTCGGGCGCTGGAAGGACATCTTGATGAAATCACCCGAACGGCTGGCTGAAGCCTATGTGGCAACGGCGCAGGGCATCTCAACTCCCTGACACACCATGAACATCACCTTGAAACTCTATGCCTCTCTCGGCGCGTTCCTGCCCCCCGGTTCCGCGCGAAATACCATTGAGCTGGATGTGGCGGAGGGTGCCAGCATCGGCGAGGTTCTGGCCCTGCAGAATGTTCCACGGGGAAACTGCCACCTCATCCTGGTGAACGGAATATTTACCCCACCTGTCAGCGCAGATGGAAAGGCTCTCAGTGAAGGCGACACACTTGCCGTCTGGCCACCGGTCGCGGGAGGTTAGGGAGAATGGGCATGCCGCCCGATCTGGTCGAGAAGATCATGTCTCTCGATTTGCGCGAGTTTCATCGCACCTTGAAAACGCTCGCTCCGGACGTACCGCTGAAAGAAGGGCAAACTCAATTCGCAGTTCCTGAGGCCAATGCAGATGTTCAGATTATCTATAAACCGCTCGATGGAGCAACGCTGGGTGGCCTGCTCAACCTGCCGCGCGCACGTATCACGCTGCATCTGGGTGCGTTAGACACCGCGCAAAGGCAGACCTTCCTTGCCCGCTTCGATCGGGCATTCCAACGAGGTGGCGGATAGGGAGTTGGGAAAAGTTACCGGACGGAGGGCGTTGATACGCTCACCTCCGTCCGGAGAATTTCTGGAATGGATGAAATCGCCCTACTGAACGAGATAGGGGTAGTTCACAACGACCATGGTCACGACCATTGCAGCGACGAGGGCGACGTTTGTGATGACGTTGGACATGTTTCAATCTCCATTTTCAATTGCCACACAATGTGGCGTCTGATGAAAGAATGGGGGTTAACACACGTTAATTCAAACGATATTTATTGACTATTAAATTAAGTATTACTTATATTATATTTATGAAAATCACTCAGCTTCGCACCCTGGTCGCCATTGCCGACCATAAAGGGTTTGCCGAGACCGCCGACCGGCTGTTCATCACGCCTGCAGCCGTCAGCCAGCAAATGCGGACGCTTGAGGACGAGTTGCAGGTGGCGTTGTTCGACCGCACCAGACGCCCGCCGCGGCTGAATGCACACGGTGTGCATATTGCTGAACGCGCGCGCGATGTGCTGCGTGAGTTTGACGCTCTTGCCGATGAAGCCCGGGCAGTAGATGAAATTGCAGGTATATTGACGCTGGGGTGCATCAGCGGTTTCTCCAGCGATCTCATTCCCCTTGCGTTGGGAAATCTGCGAGACCGCTACCCACGCCTGCAGGTGCGGATTACAGAAGGCCAGTCTGCAACGCTAATCCATCAGGTTCATCGCCGGGAGTTGGACGCCGCCATAGTAACTGAGCCTTTGACGCCGGAACCCGAACTTGAAATCCTGCCCATCACAACCGAACCCCTTATGGTCGTCGCGCCGATGGGCGCTGCAGTTTCCACATGGGATGAAGCCCTGACGCAGTTACCCTTTCTGCGCGTGAACCGACTATCGGGTCTGGGCAGCCTGGTTGATGAAACCCTTCGCAAGACCGGGCTTGTGGTAAATGATGCGATGGAACTCGACTCGACCGATGTCGTGCTATCCATGGTGCGCGCAGGACTTGGTTCAGGGGTTGTTCCTTCCGGCCGCCTGAGAGAAACAGACGCAAAAGGCATATCTGTTTTTCCATTCGGCAACCCGGCCATAAGCCGCAGGGTAGTGCTCATGGAACGGCCAAATTATGCACGTTCGGACCTCTCACAGGTGCTTTATCTGGAATTGAACCGCCTGACAGGAGAGGGAGATGGTGACTAAAGGCAGTTGGATTTGATGATCCTAGGCCCTAATGTTGTGGAAAGAGTATTGGGAGGACTACCTGATGAAATGTTATCTTTCAGCTTTTGTCGCTATTTTTGCACTCTGCACCTGGACGTCGCTGGCTAATGCCAGCAACTGCTCCGTTGACGAGTATATGCACAATAACTCTCTCATGGAGGTGCAGGAATGCGACGGCGGCACAATTTCAATCAGCTATGTCCGCCCTCGCCCAGGAATGGCAAAGCAGGGTGCGCGCAACGGTTCGCTCCTGTTTGATGGCAGGGAAAACAACGGCACCGTCAACGGTACGGCCCGTCTGTTCAGCGCCCGGTGCGGTGTTGTCACATATAATGTCACCGGCTATTGGCAGGGCAATGATCTCATTCTTGACGGGTCCGCCCCGATCCGTGGAAACGGATGCCGGGTCGCGCGTTACCGCAACGATCACCTGGTGTTTACGCCGACAGCAGGAGGCGGTGGCGGCCGCCCTCCGCAAACTGCTCAGCCATCATGTCCGTACGACTACTATTTTGACCCCGGTAGTCGTCAGTGCATAAAGAAGAATGCAGGGCCTGCACCGCAGCCCAGGCCGGGCGGCAACGCTGGTGACTGGTACGCCATTGCCATTTCCGCCACAACGCGGAGTGCAGCGCAGAGGCGCGCCGACACGCTAGGGCCGGGTTGGTTTGTCATGAACACGCGGGACTGCCCTAATTTCCGCAATGGTTACTGGGTAGCCACGGCCGGTGGATTTTCTAAGGATACGGCCCAGCTCTATGTGGATCAGGCGCGCCGGTTCAAGGCTTACAAGAAGACCTGCAACTAGACCCGGGAGGAGGCTTGGACGATGCCAAGGTTTCTCCGCGTTTGGCTGTCCCTGATCGTGCTGGCACTCTCAGTTTCGTCAGCCATCGCAAGTCTCATGTCTCCGGACTTCAAACTCGAAGAGCTGGAGCATGGCGTGAAGGCGAGCGCCAACGCGGATTACCAGCGCGGTCATACCGCCTTCAACAAGGGCGACGTCCTCAAAGCCATCGAGTGGTTCCGCAAGGCCGCCGACGTTGGCGACGTCAAGGCGCAGACCAATCTCGGCATCTTGTACCTGTTCGGCGACACCCTCCTGAAGGATGGCGAGGACATGACCGCCAACAGTGACGAACTGGCGCTGAAATATTTCAACATGGCAGCGAAGCAGGGCGACGGGGCGGCCTATCACCGTATCGGCTACATGCATGACCCGCTGATCGGGGCCCGCGTCAAACCCATCAGCACGGAAGAAGCGATCAAGTGGTATCGCAAGGCCGCCGCGCTTAGATATGAACCCGCGAAAGAGGATCTGTATGGGATCTATACCTCGGATGGTGGGTTCAACCTTGAAGAGGCCCTGAAGTGGACCGACTGGAAGGCGGCTTACGAAGGAGATACCGAAGCACAATATGATCTTGCCGTGCTCTATTGGAGAGGCAGCAGTCTGGATGAGACTCTCAAGGAGAATGAATTCAACACCGAACACCAGATCACGGCCTTAAAATGGATCATCATTGTGCAAAAGAATCCCGACAAGGAGATCGTGAAAGAACTGCTCGGTGATCAGCCGAACATGTATGACACCATTCTTCAGGATATGAAGAATCCCGATATCTACAAGGCCGTGATGCTGGCGCGCGCCTGCGTCGACTCCAAATTCAAGAATTGCAAAACCCCCGGACCCGGGTCCGGTGATGGAAGCAAGACAATGCCCGCCGGGGACTGGCATGCTGTTGCGGGTGCGTTCAAGAAGCGCGATCAGGCCCAGGCCCGCGCGGACAAGCTTGGAGCCGTCTGGAGCGTCATGAACACCAGCGAATGCCCGAATTTCACCAACGGCTACTGGATCGCCGCCACAGGCCCGGTCAGTAAAAAAGAAGCCAAGATTCACGCCAAAGCTGCGCGCAAACACAAGGCCTACGCGAAAGCCTGCCACTAGAGCGAAGCGACATCAGGTGCCATGTCGCGCCTCGGCAATAAACAATCAGGAAAGCTCCCATGCTTCAAAAGATCAAGAATGGCTGGAATCTCGCCAAGGAATGCTGGCGCGTTCTGCAACTGGACAGGGAACTCCTCATATTTCCCTTGTTGAGTTTAATTGCCCTGCTCCTCGTGCTGGCGAGTTTCGCGGCCCCGTTCTGGACCAGCGGTCAATTGCAGGCCGTTGCAGAGGGTACTGGTGAAATGAATGAGCTGTTCATGTTTGCTGTTTTTTTTGCGTTCTATTTCGCCGCCTCCTTTGTGATTTTCTTCTTCAATTCGGCACTCATCGCCTGCGCGATCATCCGCTTCCGCGGTGGTAACCCGACCGTGGCAGACGGGCTGCGTGCGTCGGTCCGGAGGCTGCCACGCATCCTGGCATGGTCGTTTGTATCAGCCTGTGTTGGCGTTTTTCTCGGATCGATTGAAGAGAAAAGCGGGGTCATCGGGAAATTTATTATCAGACTTCTCGGCGCCGGCTGGGCGATCGCCAGCTATTTCGCGGTTCCGGTTTTCATTACTGAAGATCTCGGTCCGATCGATACCTTGAAAAAATCTGCATCCATGATCAAGAAAACCTGGGGGGAAACCATTACTGCCGAAGTCGGCATGACCGCCCTCGTCATAGTGGCGGCGTTACCTGCGGTAGCGCTGATAGCCTTAGGAGTGTTTTCTCTGGAACTCATCCCACTGCTGGGCGGAGCGCTCATTTCGCTGGGTATTCTCTGGATATTAGGCGTGGTACTTGCCGGCTTCACACTGGACGGAATTCTGACGTCCGCGCTCTATCTCTATGCAACGGACGGAAAAGTACCGCACAACTTCGACAACAAGCTTGCAACCAAAGCCTTCGCACGCAACTAGATTGGTTTTTGGAAGGTCTGCTTGCCTACTGCTCAGTTGAGCAGAGCCGCTACCTTTTCACCGTACGCCTTGGTGCCCATCGGCCCGCCAAGGTCCGCCGTGCGCGTTGCCGGGTCGGCAAGTGCTGCATCGAGTGCTGCATCAATATCGTCGCCTGCCTTGCTCAAATCATCGTTCCCATGTTTTTCACCAAGCCATTGCAGCAGCATGGCGATGGATAGGATAAGCGAGGTCGGGTTGGCCTTGTCCTGACCCGCGATATCGGGCGCTGAGCCATGCTGTGCCTGCGCGAAGCACATTGCCTCATTGGCCATGGTGGAACCCGCAAGTCCGAGACCGCCGGATAGCTCGCTGGCCAAGTCAGAGAGAATATCGCCATACATGTTAGTCGCCAGCACCACATCGAAGCGTGACGGGTCGCGCACCAGGTAGGCGGCCATGGCGTCGATCAGCACGTCGTCCAGTTCCACGTCTGGATATTCTTCCGCCACCTTGCGCACTTGTTCGAGATACAGACCATCACAGACCTTGAGCACATTTGCCTTGTGCACAGCGGTGACTTTCTTGCGCCGCTTCATGGCCAGCTCGAAAGCCGCACGCGCAATACGCTCACAGCCTTTCGCCGTCACCTTGCGAAGCGACATGGCGACATCGGGCGTCGGCATGAATTCGCCATTGCCCATGAACAGGTTCCTGTCGGCGTAAAATCCTTCCGTCAGCTCTCGCATGATGACCAGATCGAGACCTTCCTTGCCCTGCGCCACGCCGGGGCGTGTGCGCGCAGGCCGGGCATTGGCGTAAAGGTCCAGCTGGATGCGGAATTTGGCAGAGATATTCACCCCGCCCTCATCTTCTGGGGGGTAGTCGTAATTGGATTGCGGCCCGAGGATAACCCCGTCAAAGCTCCGCGCTTTTTCCAGCAATTCAGGCCGCAAGGTGGTGCCGTATTTTTTCAAGCTGGCAAGACCAATATCATCAGTCTCAAGCTCAAGCCCCAGTTTGCGGTCATCGTTCACCGACGTGAGGACGCTCACACCTGCCGCGACGATTTCCGGGCCGATGCCGTCTGCCGGTAATACGAGTATTTTCATTGTTTTTCTTCTCCACCGGAACCGTCGAGAAACGGGCAATTCTCGATAAATTGCTTCAGCGATTTGGTGTCATCGCCTTCCCTCATCGCGGTTAGACGTGCCAATTGGGCATTGAGTCCGGCGCGGTGTTCAAGCAGGTGATTGAACTGCGCATCACACCCGGTAATTGGTCCGGGATAAGAGGCGATCTCCTCGTTCAAAGCTGAACGTCGTTCAGTGAGTTGGTCGTGGACCGCCTGCCAAGTTGGAGGTTTGCTCATTCCTGCGTCCTCACAGGAACACCCCACAGATCATATTCATCCGCATGCTCGATACGAACTTTGAGCATATCGCCCGGCTCAAGCTCACTCTCGCCATTGATAAACACACAGCCGTCAATCTCCGGTGCATCCCAGCTTGAGCGCGCGATAGCGCCTTCCTCGTCCACCTCATCTACCAGCACGTCGATCTCGCGGCCCACACGGGCAGACAGCAACCCGGCGCTGACTTGCTTCTGGGTTTCCATCAGCCGGGCGAAGCGCTCGTCCTTCACCTCTTGCGGCACATGATCTTCGAGAGCGTTCGAGCGCGCTCCCTCGACGTCCTCATATTTGAAGCAGCCAACCCTGGTGAGCTTGGCATCGCGCAGCCAGTCCAGCAGGAATTCAAAATCCTCTTCCGTCTCTCCGGGGAAGCCAACGATGAAGCTCGAACGAATGGCGAGGTCAGGGCATATGCTGCGCCACTGCTGAATACGCGCCAGCGTCTTTTCCTGGGCGCCGGGGCGGCGCATGGCCTTGAGCACATTCGGTGCCGCATGTTGAAAGGGAATATCGAGATAGGGCAGCACCTGACCCTCCGCCATCAGCGGGATGACCTCATCCACATGGGGATATGGGTAGACATAGTGCAGCCGCACCCACACGCCGAGCGAGCCAAGCGCTTTGGTGAGATCGAAAAAGCGCGCTTTGAGAGAAGTTCCGTTCCAATCGCTTGTCTCATATTTCAGATCAAGACCGTAAGCGGATGTATCCTGGCTGATGACCAGCAACTCCCGCACGCCCGCCTCCACCAGCCGTTCTGCCTCGCGCATGACATCCCCGGCCGGCCGGCTTGCGAGCCGTCCGCGCATGGAAGGGATGATGCAGAAGGCGCATTTGTTATTGCAGCCTTCTGAAATTTTCAAATAGGCGTAATGGCGCGGCGTCAGGCGAATGCCTTCGGGCGGTATCAGATCCAGAAACGGATCATGCGCCGGGGGAACCACATTATGGATCTCCGACACCACCTGCTCATATTGATGGGGCCCCGTTACGGCGAGCACGCCGGGATGTTCTGCACGGATGCGATCTTCCTCAACCCCAAGGCACCCGGTGACGATCACCTGGCCGTTCTCGGCCAACGCCTCGCCGATGGCGTCGAGTGACTCCTGCTTGGCTGTATCAAGAAAGCCGCAGGTGTTGACCACCACCACGTCCGCGCCTTCATAGTCGCGCGATAATTCATACCCTTCCGCGCGCAGCCGCGTGATGATGCGTTCAGAATCAACCAGTGCCTTGGGACAGCCGAGACTGACAAAGCCAACTTTTGGAATATTCTTCGCGGCTGATTTTCGCGATGCGGAAGGTGCGGGCGTATCCATGTGAGCCTTATAGGCCAGTGTTGGACGCGCGTCAGCACATGGCTTTTACTCAACGGGCGAAGGCCGTGAGAGGTGAGAAGTATGCTTTACAACATATTAAACAAAACCGGGTTTTATTACTCCAGAATCAGAAGATTTTCTAGTATTTGCAAAATTCACGGGACACTCAATCATGACTCAACTTGCAACAGCAGAAGAAATGCACGCAATAGTTGTAAATGATGCTGAAGCAAATGAGGATATTGACTGTTCAAAGATTGCACCAAACCCTGTTGAAGTTGCAGAAATGACCATAACCGGAATTGACCGGGCAGAAGACCAGGCACAATTCCTCACGGACATGAGTGGCAAGCTGGGTGGTTTTGGTCTCGAGATGGCCTGCATCGCCCGCTCGACCAATGATGTTTCGGAAGTTGTAAAGCAGGATGTGCAGCAGTTTCGCGAGTTAATCGCCAAACTGGAAAACCTTGAAGCACTGAAAAGCGACGTCCAGCAGGAAGTCAACAGCGCCGATGAAGTCACAAAACAGGCCAATACCGATATCGAAAGCTCGCGCACGACTTCCCAGCAGGCGCTTGAGGAGATGAACAATCTGATTGCAGGTGTCGATCGTATCGAGACCCGCATGGACGAAGTGCAGAACGCCATCGAAAGCATTTCGGCCATCACCAGCTCCATTGATGCCATCGCCCGGCAGACAAACCTTTTGGCCCTCAACGCCACCATTGAAGCAGCGCGTGCGGGCGAAGCGGGCAAGGGCTTCGCGGTGGTGGCCTCGGAAGTGAAAGAGCTCGCGAATAATACCAGCGAGGCCACTGCGGAAATCGATACCGCGCTGGAGAACATCAAGACCGGATTTTCACATCTGAGCGATGAGACGGGTAAGACCGCGACAACAGCGGGGAAGGTGCAGGAGCAAGCCGGCACGTTCACGGCCCTGCTGGACACGGTCGGCAAGGCCATGCAGACCATCGGAACTTCGACCCATCGCATTGATGAGCGTGTCGGAGATGTGGGAGAGGCTTGTAACGAATTCTCGACCATCTTTGTGAAGATGTCTGAAAGCCTGACTTCTTCATCAGACAGCCTCGTGGAATCGACCCAGCAGATGGACGCGGTGGCGCTGGAAACCGACGCCCTGGTGCTGAGCGTGGCCCAGAGCATCGATACACCGGACAGCTGCATGGCTGAATGGGCCAGGCAAGCGGTGGAGGAAATCAGCAAGGTCTGCGAGGCGGGGATCGCCAACGGCGAGATCACTGAGGAACGGCTTTTCGACCGGAATTACGAAGAGATCGAAGGCACCAATCCGGAACAGTTCCTCGTGCCTTGCATCCCCTTCACCGACAAGGTGCTGCCGGATATTCAGGATGGCATGCTCGCCAAATCGGACAGGATCGCCTATTGCTGCGCGACGGACGACCATTGCTTTGTCCCGACCCACAATATGGAAGTCTCCAAGCCGCAGGGCGATGATCCGGTCTGGAACGCCGCCAACAGCCGCAACCGCCGCTTTTTCACCAGCGCTTCCGTCAGCCGCGCGATCCAGAACACCGAACCGCTGATCCTGCAGACCTACCAGCGCGACTTGGGCGGAGGGAATCTCGTCTTCATGAAAGAGATTTCAGCACCGATTATGATCAATGGCCGCCATTGGGGCTGCCTGCGTACAGGTTATATGACCGAGTAGGTGCGGACCCAATGTACAGGTTGGGCCTGGCAGCGATAGCCGCGGTATCATGGTCAAGCGCATTCAGCTGTGTGGCACGATGTCGAAGGCAATGGAAATGCGCTGCTCGCTCGACTCGAACGGCATGGTCCGGTGATAGAAATAGGACGGAAACAGCACCACCATGCCCTCATAAGGCTGGTAGGCGCGCACAATTGGTTCAGCGACGGCTTTGGGATATTCATGAGGGTGGCCGAACTCAATCCAACCGTCCTGGGTCTTTGTCCCTGCGGTGATGACGTCCGGTATCCTGGGATAATAAACGCCACTCAGCCAGCCTGCGTTGTGCACATGCGACGCCTGATGTCCTTGAGAACCAAGGACTGTTCCCCAGATGTTGATGTCCCAGTTTTTCGGTTGTTGAGCCAGGAAGGGATGCGATGCGTCAATCGGATGGCTATTCTGATATTCCCCAACAGCTTCGTTTATCAACTCCAGTAGAAATGCAACTGGTCCCAGATTCTTGTCCTCGTGAAAGCCGGATGTCTGGTGACCTTTCGTTGTCGATTTTCCTCCCGGCTCGTAAGCTAGGTTCGGATGCTCGAGGCAATGTTCGCACAAGGCATTGTTGAAACTTTCAAGGTCCGCAAAGCCGTCAGGTGGAGAAAAGGTTTGTGTTTCAATCAGCCGGTCGAAATCGACAAGACTGGCCAACTCATCAAGTTTTCCAGCCTCCAGATATGCAATGGATTTGAACGACAGAAGCGGTGTGTGCCCGCGAAGAGTTTTCAGCGCCTTGTCGGCAGCTTCCAGCACCATCTCCCACTCACCCACAAACAGGCAGACCCAGGAAAAGTTGCGCCAAATGGACGGGTCGTCAGGGTCGATGGCCAATGCGCGCTGATACGCGTCGAAGGACTCATCATACCGCTCTGACTTGAGGCAAACCTCGGCAAATTTGAGGTGACCTGCTGGTGAATTGGGAAGAAGGGC
>JAJFHP010000016.1 GCA_021775555.1 Hyphomicrobiales bacterium
AAAGAAGATCGCAATTTGGATAACCAGGGCAACGCCCCCCCATATCGCGCAATCCATCAACGAGGCTGAATTCGCGATTGCACTGGCAAGCGGCAAACAGAAACCAAGCAAACTTCCTCCGAAGGCTATCGCAGCCGCCGTGTTATTCTCCCGGATCAACCCAATTTCATCATGCGGTGTCACCCACATGTAAATGATCACATAAAGTAAAGTCAGAGCCACGGCTGTACCCATATAGGCAAGAAACCACGGTAGCTCATGAAGTGACGCGCCAACTGTTTCCAAAAGACTTAAACCTCCCGAATGACTAATTTTGCTCTATTGCAGACGCTATCACAGAAGACGGCATTGTCAGACTAAAATGGCCCTGTGTCAGAAACCCTATGAGCCGGCGGTCAGGCTGCAAGTTGACGCAACTCGGCAATCGCGGTGGAGAGGTTGAATTTGAAGTTCCTGCGGTTGTAAAGATGACGTTCCTGGTTGAATAGATTGTGAACTGAAGAGTGGGCTGAGGCGAATTTCTGTAGCGATTTCGCGCTCCTGAATTTCGCCATCGCCCGTTCTTGTCGCCGGAAGGGCTGGTGCAGTCTTCTCGGGCATTGAGGGGATTTTTCCGAACGATAGAAGCCGGAATAACTATGCCGCAATGGCCAGCCCGCGAAGCACAAAAGTTGGCCGGTGTTCTTCACGGCCCCAATGTCCGCTATTGGCACAAAGCAGACATTTGATGCAGTGCGGAATAATGTCCGCTTTCGGGGGCAAAGCGGACATTGTGAGCAGGGGTCTCTGATGTCTGCTTATGACCCAAAGCGGACATCATTCGACATTCACCCTAGGCCCACGTCGCGCTCAAGGCTTTGCCAAGCGCGAGCGCAGAACGACTTTTAGCCCCGGGCGTAGCAAAAAGTCCGGATTTGCGAACTCGCCCCACACTGTGATTTTTTGAGTCTTTGGATCGAATTTGTAGCCGCCTGAAACAAGCCTGCCTTCGTGCGGGTATTTTTCTCCATCTGGAAAGACAATGGACAAAACGAGACCTTTCTTGGTCGCTTCATCGGTCTTGAACAATTTTCGCCGCTCCGCGTAGGTCGAATAAGGGACCTCACCGACAACCTGGATGGGATCAAGCTGGGTGATGGTCGCCATTCTAATCCGCTCTCGACCGCTTACCTCCTGAAAGCCATTCTCCATTACCAGCGGTGCGCTCATCATTCCCGAAAATGGTGCCTTTTGAGTTAGCTGCTTCATGGCAAGTCGCTGGAGTCCGAGCGAAGCCTTGGTCGCCTCCACATCCGCAGCGGCGATGTCCTGGGCTGCTTCGGCTTGAAGCAGATTTGCCTCAGAAACGACATCGCGTGACTTAAGCTTTCTGAATCGTTGCAGTTTGGCTTTGGCATCGCGCAATGTTGCTTGCGCGCGAGCAAGCTGCGCCTCGGCCAATTTGATCTTCAGCTTTTGAGGGTTCTGATTGAATTCGAATAAAACGTCGCCTTCTCGCACGAACTGGCCCGGCGCGAAGTTGATCTTATTCAGCCACCCGCTAACGATAGGCGTAATCTCCGCTTCTCGCGCCGGCACCACCGTCCCCTCGAACTCGGCTACTGCAGACTCATTGACCTCCGCGGCCGGGGTTGTACGGCTCGATCCGACGGCGAATGCCAGCAAGGCCCCAACTGTGCAAACAACAACTCTGAACATCGACTCGCTCCCCATTGAAACCCCTGTCACTTGCTTCGCGCCACCCTCTGAGGGCTTATGAACCAGCCGAATACAGCCATCAGGTTAAACAGAGTCCCGTAAGAGTTTATTGCAACGGCCAAGAGCCACATTTCGAATGACGCATAATGCTGTGTGCCAGATTCAACATAGCGTGCGATATTGCCGATCACGCCGCCGCCGCCGAAGGTTAGAACCGCAAACGCCATTGCGATGCGGTACCAAGTCAAGCTGCTAAAGCGAGGCAAAAGCAGACAGGCGGCATAGACAACAAACATCAATATGGAAGGGAGGATAGGTGCGGCGCTGAGAGGTGCGCCCATCGTAACTTCCCGCCAAGCGCTTACACCCAGGAACGTCACCGAGGCGAGGGCAAACGAAAGCTGGAAGCTAAGCAGCGATCTGATTTTCAGCTTCACGCCCTGCTATCTCCTGTCACTTGGTAATATCCTTGTATATTTTGCCGGCCTTCATAATGAGAGCAATGTTTTTCTCGTGGTCCCTGAGAATGGAGATGTCCTCCAGCGGGTTGCCATTGATCAGAAGCATGTCAGCGTGGGCCCCGGGTTCGATAACGCCGATCTTGCCTGGATAGGGATTGCGGTTTCCGGAAAGCTGCAAGAGCTCGCCTGACAACGAGGTCGCCTGTTTCAGAACTTCAGCGGGCGTGAACCACTTGGTGCGCTCAACAAATTCCCGGCTCTGGTCAGCGCAGGCTTTGGGATTAACAACCACATCGGTACCGAATGCGACCTTCAAGTTGTACTTCTTGGCCAGTGTAAACATCTGGTCAAGGCCGGCTTCCACCATCTTCCCCTTTGCCAACCGCACAGGTCCAAGATCCGGTGTGAACGACCGAAAGACCACCACTTGCGGGCTTAGCCAAACACCATTCTTGACCATCAACTTTGCAATTTCTTCATTAAGCAGATTGCCGTGCTCGATTGATTTCACGCCGTTCTCAATGGCCTGTTTGATGCCATCGACCGTATAGACATGAGCCGTGACATAGGTGCCGAAACCTTCGGCCACCTCAACTGCAGCGCGAATTTCATCTGCCGAGAACTGCCGCCCGTCAATCGGATCGAACTCGGTCCCTACCCCCCCTGCCAGGTGCATCTTGAGTTGCGAAGCCCCTTTTTTGAGATTTTCTCGGGCAGCAACCAGCACCTGATCGCGACCATTCACGATCCGGCTGTAATGAATGCGTTCCAGATAGTTTTCAGGTCCACCGAATTCTCTTGGAAGCGCAAAGCGTGGGCTCGCGTCACCATGCCCGCCAAATTGCGACAACACACGCAGGCTCGGCCAGACACGGGGACCGGAAATCAAACCGCGATCCGCGGCCAGCTTGGCACCCCATGATGCACCTCCGACATCGCGCACGCTTGTGAACCCGCGCATCAGTACTCTCTCGGCTTCGAGCCCCGCCTGGATTCCGATATAGTCCAGATCTGGTGCAGAAGAGCCGGCCAGATCGTTTAGCGGAATGCTGCAAAGGCCGAGGTGATAATGCACATCGATAAATCCGGGCGTCATGATTCGGCCACCGCCGTCAATTGCCTTGGACCCGGCTGGCGCGTTGATCGACTTTGCGACTGTCTTGATCAGGTTCCCCTCAACCAAGACACTCATGCCATTGGCGAGCTTGTCGCTCTTTCCGTCGAAGATATTGACGTTCGTGATGAGCGTCTGTTGTTCAGGCTTGGGCTGCTGCGCAACTGCAGGAAAAGCGCATGCGGTCGCCAGAACGGCAAGCGCAGGTATGAGGCATTTCTTAAGCCAATTCATGAGAACTGAACCTTTCTCTACTTAATTGTATTCTTAAACACCTTCCCGTCCTTCATGATCAGATCGAATTTCCCGTGCGGGTCCGCCACGAGGTTGATATCTTTAAGCGGATTGCCATTTACGAGGATCAGATCGGCATAGGCGCCTTCTTCGATCACGCCAAGCGGCCCGGCCTGATAGGGATGGCGGGGCCCGGCCAGTTTCAGCAGTTCGGCGTTTTCCGACGTGGCCATTTTCAGGACCTCGTAGGGCGTGAACCAGCGCTTCAGCTTGGCCAGAAACACGCCCTGCTTTTCTGCAAGTTTCGCATCGAACAGCATGTCCGTGCCGAATGCGATTCTAACACCGACCTTCTTCGCAAGCTTGTAGATCTTGTCCGTTCCGTCGGTGACCTCAATCCATTTTTTAGTACTGCCCGGATCGTTAAATTCGAACGCGTCTTCGTCGTTCAGGAGCGGCTGGATGCTGAGCCAGACACCATTGTCCTTCATCATCTGAAGGGTTTTCTCACTCATAAGGAAGCCATGCTCGATTGACTTGATTCCTGCCTTGATGGCCAGCTGCGCAGCTTCGTCGGTGAAAATGTGTGAAGCGACATACGTGTTGTAGGTGTCCGCCACCTCGACGAAGGCTTTCAATTCGTCAAAGGTGTACTGCCTCACGTCGAGCGGGTCATAGACGGAAGAAACACCGCCGCCGCTGGAAATCTTGATCTGGCTCGCCCCCATGCGCATCACTTCGCGGGCGCGCTTTATCACTTCCGGAACGCCGTCCGCCATTGCCATGAGACCGACACTGTACCAATACCACTGGGAATCAGCCGGGTTCGTTGGCACGGACTGATAAGGCCGATAGTCGAAATGACCGCCGGTCTGACCGATGGGCGGACCGGACGGAAGAATGCGTGGCCCCGGAATTTCGCCCGCATCGATCATCTTCTTAGTCGCGAACGGATTGCCGCCCACGTCCCTCACGGTCGTGAAGCCACGCAGAAGCGTCTTCTCAGAGCCCAACGCCCCGCGGATCGCGATTTCCAATATGTCGCCGGTCACAACCGTGCTCTGCGGCGCGCAGCAATAGGAGGTATGCCAATGCGCGTCGATCAGCCCCGGCATCAGCGTACGACCGGCGCAATCTATGACTTCCGCCTGCTTCGCGGACTTTAATTTCGCATCACCCACACTTTTAATCAGATTTCCCTCAACGAGCACACGCGCGTTAGTTGAGAGCTTTTCAGACTTGCCATCAAAGATATTGCAGTTGATGAGCAAGACTTGTGGCTTTGGTTTCTCTTCAGCCGCAACAAGTCGGCCAGATACTAAAACTACAAGAACAAAGAAGAATGTGATCTTGGAAATTTCTGACACAGATTTAATGGCGCGGCACAAACTCATAATGATACTCCCCACTTTGTAGCTGGTCCACGATATTAACAAATAGGCCGAAGACCAACCAATGAAATTAATTTGGATTAAGTTTGGAGAGTCTGAAAATGTCCGCTATTGGCACAAAGCAGACATTTGATGCAGTGCGAAATAATGTCCGCTTTCGGGGGCAAAGCAGACATTGTGAGCATGGGTCGTTTATGTCTGCTTATGACCCAAAGCGGACATGGGCTAACCCCTGCAATTCAGTTGTGGCTTTGATGCATTTGACGGTGTGGGAAGTTTATATCCACCAGACTGAGAACCACATGCTATGGTTTCATCCTGTCGCGGATCGGGGCATCTCATGACCCCCCACTCAAAGCCTCTCCATGAGGCGACCCTCGTTCAGATGCTTAAACGCTGTTGAGGGTTGAAGCTGCGACCTGTCCGTTGAATTCCGCCGCTTGTCATTCTCAATGGGTCAACCAGAGACCGACCATTCGAACATTCACAAGCAGTAGAGGCGACCTCACGATGCAAAAGATAATGACATCAGTGGCAATCTTCCTAACATTGGGCTTGCTATCGCCGCTAGCGCAGGCGGATCAGGCACCCACCCACCAACAGATGTCTCGCTTAGATGTACAAGACCCACAGCCAATTTCCCCACATATACTTTTTTATTCACCCATACGTCCACCACCACCACCCCCGGCCTGTAAGCCTGGTGGTGTAACCTGCAACAGTTCTGATGAATGTTGCAGCGGGAGTTGTAGGAAGATCCCACAGACCCAGGAAAATATTTGTCGATAGCTAATCGGTTCCCGTTGTTATTAGGGGTCCTGTCGTTACTTTGAGATTATGAAACAAGCAAACGCCGGAAGCAGCTTTCTCGCCGCCCCACAGTGTTTTGTACCGAAGTGTCGTTAGGATAACTTCCTGTTGCCATTTTTTCGGATGTCCCACTCCACGCCCATAGAACCCATCGCCTGACATACAACTCAAGTGGAGAGACGGCTGACGGTATCCTCCGCTCCTGCTCATAAAGCCGAGATGCCGGATGTCAGCTTATGGCGCTCAGCGGACATTTGATGCAGTGCGGAATAATGCCCGCTTTCGGGAGTAAAGCAGACATGAAATGGGTTCGTGAAAAGAGTCCGCTTATGACCCAAAGTGGACATCAGCCAGACTTGGGCCGTAGCGCTGCCGGGAACTATCGTCGCGGCAACAATGAACGCCAGTGCAAGATAGATGCGGATCAAGATTTTAAGCATGTCAAAGCCCTCTGCGAACTCAAGCCATGCCTAACTGGTCAGAACCGGAATGCGACCTTAATTGCACCCGCTCTTGGCCCACCTCATCAGAGCGATCTTATAAGCACCTCCATACGGGTGCTGGTGCCGCAATACATAGCGTGCGACGTTAATATAGGTTCCGCCCTGTTGGCATAGCCCCGCCTTATCCCACTTGTGGCACGAGGAGCAGTTCTTCTTCCAAAGCGCCTCATCAAGACCCTCTAGGGGCGGGAACATGGGTATGGATTCGGCCAGTTTCTTGAGTGTTTGGCCGTTCACCGGGAAGGGCCCGAAGGGAACCGGCTGGTCAAAGCTCAGAGCATCCTCCGGGCGGATTTTGATGACAGCCTTCTCCGGCGCGGAAGGCATGGCTACCGCGGGGCTTTTGGCAGCTGGCGGTGCACTGGCAACTTTCGGCTGTGTGCTAGGCGCCATTCCGCCGCCGGCAGACTTAGCCTCATCAGCCGTCAATTTCTTCATGTAGCGCAATGACGACCAGCCATTGACCGGCACCTGACCGTCGGGCTGCTGCAGCTTGTGGGCGATATAGCCCCGGTCGCGTCCGCCCTCTTTTTGTTGTTTGGTGACGCAGGCGATCTCGCCATCCTCGAGCACGTCGATATAGATGCCGCCGGCCGCTTCTTTGGAAATGTTGAGCAGGCTGGTATTGACCTTGTAGTAGGTGCAGGCGGGCTCTGCGGCTTGCGCCAGGACTGAAGCGGTCAACGGGGCCAGCCCGGCCAGGAAAAATACTACGATACGCGTCATCGACGTCTCCTACATTTGTTTTTTCTGCCGGCTTCCAAGCTATTCGCAGCGTCAGCATTCGGCGTTGCGGCATTTCTTGCCACCGCCACCGCCGCCCTTCTTCTTATTCTCATCCTGATATGTACCGATCACGGAGATAAGCACATCAGTAACGCTCGGGCCCTGCTGAACGCACTTGCTGCCATTCCATTTGTAGGCGCCCTTGCACGCGCAGCTGCAAGCCTTCTTGTTCCAGTATCCGGCAAAACCGCAACTGCGCCTTTTGCAGCTTTTGCCCGTCGAGACAATGATCGTTGGCGGCTTCACAATGACCCGCGGGCAGAAGTTCCGTGGTTTGGACCTGGTGGCATCCCATGCGGCCCTGGTCGGCTCAAGGTTTCTGGTGCTGGTGCGCGCCCGCTGATAAAACTTCGATAAAGCGGTCCGGCTTCCCCCGCCCCAGACACCGTCGACTCTTCCGGTCAAACAGCCAACACGCTTAAGTTCCGTTTGTACTTCTGTTGGATACATCACGATTTCCGCAGGAGGCTTGACGCACTCGCCATTGCGCATGACCTCATCGTCAGCGCACGTCTTCGGACCCCCCGTTAAGGGTACGCAGTCGACGCCAAACCGCACTTGCCCTTCGGGACAGCCAGGCAAAGCTACCACCTGCTCCTCCTCCGGCTTGGTGATCGTTATGGAATAGTTCCATGTAGCTGTGAATTGTCTGGCGTCCATGGAAATGACCGTGAAGCCGTATGCGCCCGCCTTCTCCGGGATACCGCTGAGCAGACCGTCGAGCCCCATGGTCAGGCCAGGCGGCAATTTTCCGGCCGAAACCGTAAATATGTAGGGCCCCGTTCCGCCATTCGCGACCAGCTGGCTATCGGGATATTCGTCGCTACCCTCCTCGCCGCCGGGAAGCTCGGTCGGCGTGATCACAATTTGCGGCGGCGTTATGCAAGTGACCTTGCCGTTCACAAGCCATTTTTTCTGTGGCGGCAGGCATTCCGCGACCGGCGGGGGTGGTGGGGGATCAATGACCCGGTTCACGCACTTGCCCTCGTCGTTGATGTATTTCGGGGGCTTGCATTCCGGGGGCAGGATGACAACTTTCTCTTCCTCGCAGCGGTTGCCTTTTTTCACCAGGGGCTCCGGGCACTGGCAGTTGCCCTCACCGTCGCGGAACATCGGCGAAGGGCATTTTGGCTTTTGAAAGATGATGGTGACCTGCTTCTTGACGGCGGGAGCCTCGATCGTTGTCGGCGCCTGCGCCAGGCGAAGCCCGCTGGATACATGAACGCGCTGTTGAACAGCGCCGGAAGGCGCTGCCGCAGACGCAAGTACAGTCTGCGCCATGAGCATAAGTGCGATGGTGATAAGCTTGGCGAGTATGATGCCCACCCTCATTGCTCTTTCCTTTGCGGCAAAGCATTCGATACAAGCTTGACGAAATATTTCTGGATCAGTTTGACATTCTGCGGGTCTGTTTTTTCCGGCAATGTCCCACGCCCATCCTTCAGATCTTCCAGAAGGTGCTCAAGCGGTATCAGTTGCGTCTCGACATACTCAGGACTGGGCTTGTCCGGCAACGACATGAGGTCTTTTTTCATCTCGGCAATTATCGTGATCAAGTCCTTGATTCTTTGCTCAAGCACCTCGGCGGGTTCGGTGAACGTCTTGGTCATCGGGTCGATGCCGCTCATAACCACAGTGATCGTGTCTGACATGCGTTTGAATTTCACGAGATCCGTAAAGCCATGCTTCCTGGCGATCGGCGTAATGGCTTCCTGCCATTCAGCTATGGGTTTGTCCCGCATCTGGGACAAGCGCGCGACCAGCTCCGGCAGCGCCGCGACATAGCGCGCCATCTGATCTTCGCTCAATACAAGTGGCTTGAACGCGTCCTGGGACATCGCCGTGTCGGGGCGATAAAAGATGGCGAAAATAACGAACAGCAAGACGAGACCGAACCGCAAAAGCCTTGAACGGGTCACGTATAAACACCCCTTATCGTGTCTTGAGGTTCCCATCATGTACACGTCGGTTTGCCATTTGCATCAAGCGGACATCTGCACGTCAGATGGCCATACATATCAAGCATACCCATGGCTGCACCAAAGCCGCCAGGCGCCAGAGACCCCACGCCCATTATATCGTGAAAGGTCCTATTAAATATCTGCTCGGTGGTCGCTTGCTCGCCAAATCCCTGGGTACGCTGCGTTAGAAATCTATAATTTTGCCCATCTAATCGCGGAATTGTTGGTCCAATGGTTGTGTTGACAAGACTGGATGATCGATCGACGCCTTTGAAAACATTGAGACCATGCCTCGGGGTTTCGGTTTTCTTATATGCCTTCTTGGCTTTGTTATAGTTGTCGTACTTTTGCAGGTATTTTTTGAGACGCTCCACTTTCCCCATGTGGCCGACAGTTTTGGTCGCCGCTGTGCCTCCCCTGGCGATCCATTTGACCGCTTTCCCAATCCCACCCACGATGTCGCCAATCAGCGGAATGGCCTTGATGGCGGCAAACACCTGTCCCACGATCTTGATCGCGCAGTCCTTATCACCACCAAACTGACACCCCAGACCGCAGTTGGAAAATCCGGGCGGGCAACCGCCGCTGCCGCCCTTTTTCCAGCAAAAAGTGCCTGCCTGGGAAGGTGGCGGCGGCAGTGGATTGGGAACAACCGGAACCCCCGCAAACGTGTCATCAATCTTCCAGGGGCAGATCCAGAGAGGATTGTTTTTGCTGAGTTTGCTTCCCATCGGCGGAACTTCATCGACCATGACATTAGGCGGGGCAATTCTGCAATTCTTGGGTGCGTGGTTATCGGAGCAGAACATGTCACACGCGCGATTGCGATACACATTGTCGACCGCTCCGTTGGCCGCCCCTTGAGGGTTGCCCAACAGCACCATTGCAGGATTGCGATTGGTCATGACTGACGGGAATGAACGTGCAAAGGCGTTATCTCCCCGGCAGCCCGGGTACCAGGATTTGTAGAGTTCATTCCTGCGGTTTGTCGGGGTGAACATTTGTTCGTACATCCAATACCCGTTCAGGTAATCACAGTTGGATACGTTTGGAGGGCATTTTGGTTGTTTTACCAGGATTTTCGGTTCCAGGATGCCGCACTGCGCCACCCGCGCGCACAGCGCGTCGCCGGGCGGGCAATGCCCGGCCGGGTTAACCTGCAGGTCTACCTTCTTGATGACCTCTTTCACTGGAACGATAGAATTCCCCGGAAGGATCGCATCTCCCTTGAGCACGATGAACCATTTGGTCACACCCTGAGCAACATCGGCCGGTGTCGTCGTGTAGTTGGACCGGCAAAAGGTTTTTGCACCGATAAGGAGCGGTCCTCCCCCGTTCGGGACCGGCGCACAGTTGAGGGGTGAACCTCGCCCCGGGGGTAGCAGGAGCTGAAAGGCTCTAACCGGCGCATTACCGACATTCTGGACCATAAAGGTGTAGGGGATATTCTGGCCTGCACGATCATACTTCTTGACCTGCGGATCAATGCTGACGATGTCCAGTTTGGGTGCCGGAGGCGGAATGTATTTCACGACGGTATTCGTAATTGCTGGCGGCGCCGGCACATTGCCAGCTGCATAGCCAATTGCAGTAACCTTGCTGGCTATGTCGTTACCCACGTCACTCGCTTGTGTGAGGTATGACCCCACACAGTTCAGCTGTTCGCCAGGGGCAAGCGCACGGCGCGCGCCGGTATTGGGGCCGCAACCAATTACTGGAACCCTTCCATCTTTGATGATGACATCGGTGAGCGGTACGGAGCCGGTGTTCGTCACAGTATAGTTGATGACAATTTTCTGGTTCGCTGCCGAGTAGGAAAAGACTTGAGGCATCGCAACAATGCTCAATGTCGGCTTAGCAACGAAAGTCACAACCGAACTGGTGTACGCAGGCGAAACCTTGCCTTGCGCTGACTTGCCGTAAACCGTGGTGAAGCTGTTTATATTCCTGCCAACATCGGCCGAGCTGGTGACGTAGGTGCCCTCGCAAATCACCGACTCACCTGGTAGGAGTGACCTGCCATATGAGGCGCACAGGATCCCCGTCACCTTATTATCGGTAATGTTAATACGCCGCAAAGGCGCCTTGCCGCTATTGGTCACCGTGTAGGTGTAGTTGATGGATTGGCCAGACGAGGAGAAAGTCGAAGGGCCGGGCGACACAGAAACCGTCAGGGAAGGTACTGATCCGCTGCCACCTGATCCGCCGCCACCTGACCCACCTCCAGATCCTGGTTGCTGCGGCTTGACGTACGCCACCTTCGTGACCTGCCCACAACCAACACAATTTGTGCTATTAAAACCGAGGTAAGTCGCCGTGCTTTCGATATTTTTACCTATGTCACCGGGAACAATCTTGTAGGTGCCGGTACATGTGGCCGATGCCCCGGCGGCGAGATCGCCTCCTACGCTCTGACAACTCGTGAGTTCGGCCTGTCCCCCAATTTGCAGCCCAAGGTTCGGTGAGATGATCGGCACCTTGCTGGTGTTCATGACCGTATAGGTGTAGGTGATCGTCTTGCCGATTTCGCTGTCGGTGAAGGTCGTCTGTGACGGCGTCACGGACACGCTTACAGATGGTTTGCCGGTGAGCGGGGGTTTGGTTGGCTTGACATATTTCACCGTCGCCACCCTTCTCATACCAGCCTGATTTCTCGCCGGGCCGGTTCCGATGACTTCCACCGTACTGATGATGTGCTTGCCCTTGTCACCTGAAACGATCTTGTAGGTGCCAGTGCACGTAATCGACTTGCCACCGCCAACGGGGCCGAATTTCGGGCCTTTCTGCGCCGGTTGGCACGTGATGTTCTTGGCCCTGTTGTGGGTGAGCGTAAATGTGGTGATCAGCACAGGACTTTTGTTCTTAACCGTGTAGGTGTAGGTGATCGTGTTGCCCACATCCGTATCGGTGAAAGTTTTGGGGTCCGGTGTCACCGTCAGTTCCAGATCAAGTTTTCCGGTGACGGGGGGGCCGGGTGGCGTGCCAGGTTTGACGTATGTCACCGTCGCGTCGGCTTTCGCACTCATCGGTGCGCCCACCAGGCCGAAGCCGATGGCGGTCACCGTGCTGGTGATGTCCTTGCCCTTGTCTGTCCCCGATATCGCGTTGTAGGTGCCGGTGCATGTCATCGATTTGGCAGCATCTAACGGGCCGAATCTCGGACCCGTTTGCGACGGCTGGCACGTGATATTCGTGGCCCTGGTGTCTGAGAGCCCGAAGCTGGTGATCGGCACTTTTCCGGTGTTCGTCACCGTGTAGGTGTAGGTGATCACCTTGCCGACATCCGTGTCCGTGTAGGTTTTTAGAGACGGCGTCACGGACACGCTTAACGATGGCTTGCCGGCTGGCGGCGTGGTTGGCGGATCGGGCGGCGTGACTGTAAAATTCGCACAGCGATAGCCCCGGCCCGCCAGCGGTTGTTTCGGGCCTAGCATCTTTTGTGTGGATTTCAGGAACCCGCCTGAGCGTGAGCCGCTTGCCGGAACGAGGCCCGGATCATTCGCGAAGAAGCAGTTGCGCGAAGGTATCGGTTTGCCGCCGGGCGGGACGGCATTGGCAGGGATGCGCAGCGTGATGTCATAAGTCCGCGTGGCACCGGGCCCAATGTTTACCGGGGATGTGCACTGGAACGGCAGGCGCTGCGGGTTGCAACCCGGAACTGATGGCGAAATCCACGCGATGTCGACCGCCGGGACACCGGGGATCGAGACGGCGTCCGCCAGCAATACATCGCCGTCAAACGCGCGTGTCCCCACATTGGTGACGCTGACCTTGAAGGTGCAATCCGCGCCTGCCTTGCAGCTCTTCGGGCCCTTCTTGCGCACGATCAGGCCCTCGCCGCCTGCCGCACACGCGTTTTTTGATCTGTCGCTCAGGGTGGCGCAGTTGAACACCCGGAAGCGCGACGTGCGGGAAATTGGCGATACGTCCATGATGACATCGACGAAACGGCGTTGGCCAGGCTTCAGCAACTCGCCGTCGATCTGGCACGACAACGTGGTCGTCGGCAGCCCGTTGCACTTCCACGCCCTGTGGTCGGGTGTAGCACTGACAATCTTGACCGTGTTGACGCCTGTTGGGCCGGTGACAACCTTGGCAGCATCGTCAAACCCAACTGGGCCCTTCGGCGCTGCACTGCCGGCGTTAACAAGCGTGACCCGGCAACGCATCTTGTCGCCCAATCCGGCCGCGGTGCATGACTTAGCGATGCGGATATCCGGTTCCCCGGGGCTGCCCGGTGGACGCGGGGTGCCCGGTTGCGTTCCGGGCGGCAAACCGGCAACGGCCGTGCCCGGCGTCTGACCCGCAACGACTGGGCTGGCGCCGGAGCACCCCCAGATCGCTACCTGGCCCATATGGCCGCGATAGCCCGGATCAAGGAACCGGTTGTCATAGTCAAGGAAATAGGCCTTGTTCGGGGGCACGTTGGCCGGCCTGAAAGCCCCAATAGCATTGCCTTGCAGTCCGTGCACGATGGTTTCGCCACCCTTCGTCAGGCTGGGTACCGGCTGCCCGCGATCGCGCAGAGTCTCACCCGTGGACCATACCGTGCCCTCACACTGGTCGTAGCGAATGAAGCCATGCTCGCTGTAGCCATAGCCGAGTGCTACACCGCCATTGCCGCTGCGGTAATTGGGATAATGCCCGACTGCATATCTGTGCGGTGCCGTTTCCCAGATCCCCTTGCCGCTTTTAGCTATCCTGCGGCTGTAGCGCAGCACTTCTGCCGTTCCGGGCGTCGCCATGACCTTGTAATCATAGCTCGGTACAGGCTGTCCGCGCTGGCTCAGATACATGGTGCCGTCGCGGCTAAACGCGATTGCAGTGACCGGGTCACCAGACTTGGAGAACACTTCGACCTCGACCCGGGTATCATTGCTGAGACCAAGCGGTGTAATTCCAACCGACCATAAATCAGGCCCCTCAATGGTCGCGTAATAGAGTCGCCCGTCGTAAACACCGAGTCCCCATACCCTCCGCTCCCTTTTGGCAAAGCCCCAGGTAGACGGGATCTGTACCTTGAAAGCAGGGCTTGTAATGGGAGTGCGTGCTTTTGGGTCGAACGCGACGGGCTTCAGCCCCTGCTTTACGCGCCCCTGGGTGCCGTGATCATAACGGCCAATTTCGCGTCCAGTGAGGTCTAAGGCGTGAATCATGCCGGTCTGCAGATCGGAGACAAACAGCCGCCGGGTTTTTGGGTCGAATGCGATGGCGCCCAGTGCAGGCCCACTATTTGCAACGCCATCAAGCTTCACATTCGCGAACAGGCTCGCCTTACCCGTGCGTCCGTCAATCTTCCAGATGCTTCCCGGACCGCCGTCTTGGCCAAACTGACCACTCATCCAGCTGGCTTGCGGAGAGCCTGCCCTTGCACGCTCACGGACTGACTGCTTCCCGACCTTTCTGGTCTCCACGATCTGCAGGCCATAGGCAGATGTCGCAGTCGCATAAATGTTGGGAACCGGGTCTCTGCCAGTGGCCGGACCGGTTGCGGGCAGCCCGTCGTCAAGCGTCACGCCGAAGACCTGGCCAATTTGATCGGCCGGCACCGTGTGCAGGCGTGGTGCCTTTATCAGCCGCGCGTCATCCGGGCCGAACATTTGGGATAGATCATACACCTGTAGAGCCGCAGCCTGTGTGTCGATGACAATATAGTCTTCGAGTTTGGAGCCAGGCTTGGGCTTGAGGGCGGAAACACCGGAGAACCCGGTGACGACCGCATCGCCACGCTGAATGATAGGAGCATCAAACGCAGGCGCGTTCTGGGCTACGGCAGGCTGTGCAGTACTGATGGTGTGCGCGTATGTAAGCAGGAAAGCAGCAGCGATGATCGAAGGCAAGAGTGTGGTAATGGCCTTAGAACAGGCCATAACACGCGCAGCCAATGCTTTCAGAGATTGACGTGGCTTACTCTGCTTGAGGTATTTTTGTTTTTCTCGTGCCACTCCCCCACCTTCCCGGCCAAGACCGAGTTCGACCCAAAGAAATACGTTACAGGGGGTGAGGTCCAATCAACGGGACGAGAGATCAACCGGTGCTCGCATTACCGATAGTCTTAATCACAGCTTATCACGGCCTCGTGATTTGTAAGGGGTTTTTATAGCTTTTGGCTTTTGATCGCTTTTTTGCACTCATGACCAAATTTCCGGGACAAACCGAGCACACTGGCCAATGTCTGCTTTTGGCACAAAGCAGACATTTGATGTAGTGCGGAATAATGTCTGCTTTCGGGGGTAAAGCGGACATAGATTGCTAGCCCTCAGAATGTCTGCTTATGACCCAAAGCGGACATTCCTCTGTCGCTGAATACAGGAGGCGCTGTGAAAACCTATAAAGAATTCATCCGATGGCTTTTGCCCAAGATTGATCGCGTTGTCGTCGAATCAACCGATGGGACAATCGAGCTGTATGAAGGGCGCAAATGGATGTCGGGCCGCTTTGATCGGAACATCGGTATCGACCAGCCGACCCACGGCGTCGGCCAGACTCATGCGCACGTTTATGCACGCAAGAACAAAGAGCTTGTTCTGATCGTAAACCTGGACGGTACTGGCAGCCACGGCACCAAGGGCAAGCTTAGCGATAACGATGCAGATGCCCTCAGAGCCCGTGGTTTCTCCATTTCAGCTAACAACGTCGTGGAGTGGGTATCGCTGCCCGAGCAGCCCGAATTGTTGTTGGAGTAGACGCTTAATTCCGGTTCAAGCCCTGCGCTCCCCGCGTTAGCAGTATGCGCTTCCAAAAGGCCTCGCGGGAAAGGATAATTTCATCCGGCGTTCGGATTGTACGGTGCTCCAGAAGAGCAAACCGAAAATTCGCCCGGCAGTAATCTAACGTCGGATCGTTAACCAGGGCACGCAGCTCGACGTTGCCTCCGTGACCGCTTGCGACATAGGCACACCACCGGGACCAGATTCCCTGATCACCATAAGCAGAGCCCACGTAGCGTCTGCCCGCATTCGTATCGCTAATCAGATAGATACCCTTGGTGTTTTCGAGCGCCGCCTTCCAGTCAGGGCGGTCGTTCTTCACCAGGGTTTCCAATTCTTCAAATGAAAGGTCGATATCCTCGTAACCGGGAAATTGCCGCCCTGAATAGGGTTCCCGCAAGATCTCTTGGACCTCGAAGCTGTCGTAATGATTTTCCAATTTCGGGCGCGTTGTGCGCCCCCGGTAGGGCGAATGGAGTTTAAGGCGCCCTATGAACGCCCGGCCTGCATCCAGCAATTCAACATCGTAACGGTCCTCGTGGCGCCCCAGAACGCGGAAAATCCCGCCGAAAAGCCAAGCGTCGGTCTCGTGATAGAACTGCACCAGTGAAAAAACATACGGTCGATTGAAGTCATTTCGTTTGGGCCGGTACTCCTGCCACTCTTGCCATTCACGTTTGTCCCGCACAAAGACTTCCAAAGGCTGCGCAGTGCCGCCCCACCGCGCAAAGTGAACCTTGTAATCATCCTGTTTTTCAATCGGCCATATCTCCCTTAGTGAGATTGTCATTTAGCTCTACCCCTCCAATCCCCTTTGTGTGCATTCAGCGCCCGCCGCAGCGTCGCTACATCAACACCAAACAGCGCCACAATCCCGGCCCGCGTGGTCAGGTCGAATTCCTTGAAGCGGCGATGTTCGCTTCTGGTACTTAGCGGACATTCGATGCAGTGTGGAATAATGTCTGCATTTGGGGGTAAAGCGGACATTCTCCGCGGAGGTTAAACAGATGCTCATTTATGAGTACACGGCCTAGACAGTTTTGGCTCGCTGTAGCAATCTCGGAAATTATTTTGATCGATCATTTGACGATCTATTGTGATTATGTATCACGCGCTTTATTCAGTTAACCGATTGAAAAATCGTATAGTTCTGATTTTCGCACACCTATTATTCATAGAGGATTCTTAGAAGCACGCAGAAAATGCCGACTTGTCGTTATTTGTCATGCCACTCTGTGGCGCTGTTCACATATTACTAGTGACCAGCCCCACCTGATTGGTCCGGTTTGAATGTTAGTTCATGGTTGGCCCTTCCAGCAACGGGATGATGGCTTCCGGCGCTGGTGGTTTGTAGCCAAGCGCACTGTGAGGGCGTTTGGTGTTGTAGTGTTTGCGCCATTGCTCAATGACGATCTGGGCTTCTTTCAGTGAATAGAATATCTCTCCGTTAAGTAGCTCGTCTCTGAGCCGAGCATTGAAGCTCTCAACATATCCATTCTCCCAGGGTGATCCGGGTTGGATGTAAGCCGTCTTGGATCCGACCGCAGCGACCCAGTCGCGGACGGCCTTGGCAATGAACTCCGGGCCATTATCTGATCGGATGTAACCGGGCACACCGCGTAGAATAAACAGGTCCGTGGGAACGTCGATCACGTCGATAGAATTGAGCTTCCGTTTGATGCGGATGGCCAGGCATTCCCGGCTGTGTTCATCCAGCACGTTCAATGTCCGGAATACCCGCCCGTCGTCGGTGCGATGATGGACAAAGTCATACGACCAGACGTGGTTTGTGTATTCTGCTCTCAGCCGAATGCATGAACCGTCATCAAGCCATAGGCGGCCTCGCTTCGGTTGTTTGTAAAGTACCTTCAGCCCTTCACGCCGCCATAGGCGCTCAACGCGCTTATCATTGACCTGCCAGCCTGCGTCTCTGAGGAGAGCTGCGATACGGCGATAGCCATATCGACCATATTGCCGAGCCAGTTCGATCATGTCGGCAACAAGGCGTTCTTCGTCTTCTCTGCCCCTCGGTACGTGGCGCTGTGTGGTGCGATGCTGACCAAGTACGCGGCAGGCTCGGCGTTCAGAGACACCCAGCTTGCCCCGCACCTGATCAATGCACCTGCGGCGACGTGCGGGGCTTGAGATGTCTTCCCCGGGCGGCCTCGGCCAGGATCTGTTTGTCGATCGTCAGATCCGAGACCGCTCGACGGAGTTGCTCATTCTCCTTCTGGAGCTTCTTCAATTCCTTGAGCTGTCCAGCTCCCATGCCGCCATACTGCTTTCTCCAGCGGTAATAGGTTTGTTCTGTGATACTCACCTGCCGGATCGCATCAACACGCACCATTCCTTGCCCAACCAGTACATCAACCTAGCGCAGCTTTGTGACAATCTCTTCGGGTTTGTGGCGCTTGTTGGCCATATCCAGTCCTCCTTTTACTCAACAATAGGATGGACCAATTCAAAGGGGGAGGATCACGGGAACGGATTTCCAAATCTCGTTGCGTCAACCCCTTGAGATCAAGAACCACAGCGATTGACTCATTAGACGGTAGGAAACAAAGTTAATTCTGCACTCCATCAACACCAAAACATAGAATAGTATGAACAACTTTTCAGAAAAAGAAATTTTAAAGATGCTTAGTGAACATCCTAAATTATTGGATATATTGAAAATAACATCAGATCTTGATTTGCCTGACTCTTGGATTGGGGCCGGCACAATTCGCAATTGTGTCTGGGACGCCGCTATCTCCAACAAGTATCATTTGAGTGGCGATATTGATTTAATATTTTATGATAGGAAGAATCTAACGGAAAATTACGAGAAGCGGCTGACCAATCACCTCAATTCGAAATCTAAAGGCGAGAAATGGTCGGTGAAAAATCAGGCACGCATGCATGTGCGCAACGGTCATCGACCCTACCTTAACTCTATCCATGCTTTATCGTACTGGACTGAAACCGCCACTTCTGTAGCAGCTCGTTTGGCACCCACCGGACGTTTCCAGTTAGCGGCCCCTTATACCTTGGATGACTTACTATGCTGCGTTGCAAGGCCCACACGGTACTATAATGGCTCCCAGATATTTAGACGCCGGATCCACAACAAGGGTTGGAAGGCAAGGTGGCCCATCTTGAAGATTCAGACCATATGTCTAAAGAAGCCAGATTGCAGTTGGAGATATACTTTGTGAAAACTCTCTCCGCGGGACCACGCCCAACCTCTTTATCTTGTCCGCATCTGCCCAGATAAATCTTTTCGATCTTCGTTTCTTAAGCGTATTAAGCTCATCAAGCTGACGTTCGTTAGTCAACAATTCGAATACGTCGCCCATGATGAGTTCTGGGCCACCGACATACTCTGCATAACGAATTCCAATCGACTCTCTGCGTAAGAAAACGAAATCGAAGCTAGAAAAATTCTCCTTTGACAGGATTCCTGAATCAACCAGCTCTTCTTTAAATTCCCTTAAAGGCGACGTTTCTCGGTCTATCCGAGAATCAAACCACTTCAGGAAATGCAACACATGCTTTCCCCTTACCCGGATCCGTAAATCATTTTTGCTTACCGAGTCGACTGGTATAATGTCATCGTCATGGACATCTAGTTTCTTAAATATATTCATTGCTCCAGCATAAAATTTATACACACCCCCTACAGGCTGGTATTGATTGGGCAAACGCAAACCCTTAATAAGAAAATATTTGTCATTACATTTAATTCTAATGACATAGGACATTGACAGACGAATAAAACTATTTCTGTATCTAATTTTCGATGAATAAAAAAAGGATGGATTTGAAAAGGCATCAGTTAGCCCCTCAACCGACTCGACAATTATAAAACTTATTATTCCAGTTATCGTGCCAACAACAATCGCATTATTATAAAAGTACACACCGATTATCACGAGCAATACTAAAATAATATATTTAATAAATTGGTTCATTTGAAAAATATTCAGCTAAATGTAGATATCATCTTATCTAAATCCCAAATACGATTGCGAAGATCTCGTGTTGGAAAATTCTGTTTCTCGATAACATCACAGATCGCGCGTACTTCTGCCGTGGCAATCCTCGTGTGGGGTTCTGACAGCGGGACAGCCAATAATTCTTCGAGATCCAAAAGTGTCACTGACCAATCGGAATGTGCTGATAAGTCGAGCCGAAGATCAAGCTCTAAATCATACCATGCCCAACCTAATCTTGTCGGAACTGCTGGTAAGTTAATATTTACATAGCAATCCTTTACAATTCCTCCATCATTGTACGAGATCGAAATACAATGATATTTTTTCATCCCAACCAGTATTAATTCATCATGATTCAGCGGAATAATATTGCCATTTTTATAATGCCATACATATGCAGGATTTTTTCGAAAATAAGCAGCATATCCATCCGCGTAACCAATGGGAGATCCTGGCAATGCATACCGAATTTCTTTGGACACCGAGAGGCATTCCAGCAAAGAAGGATTTTCCTTCGTGTACCGGGACTCGCTGAAATTTGGAACTAACTCCTGTATTGAGTTTATTCTATGCTCGTGCATCGGAAGAGCGTTATACCTTTTAGCGAGGAATCCATCGACTTTTGAAAAAGTGATCGCATTTCATGTACGCTCGTACCATGAGGCAAGTTAATAGTCTTGCTTATTCCACCATCTATTTGAGATTGCATGGCTGCCGCTAATTCAATTTGTAAAACAGGTTTTACCTCAAAGAAAGTTGGAAACAGTGTCTGGATCCGAGAGAGCTTATGAACAAGTTTTCGGTGATTAATGTCTGGATCAAGCTTGCTGAGCATGCCATCGTATTTTTTGCCGCTAGGAGATTGCTCGGTTAGCGAGATCCAGTGCTGCAAAGTTAATCCTTGCTTTCTTAAAGCATTATCCAATGTTTGGGAGTAGCGCATATCTCGGCGCTCGGTTGCCCTTGAGGGTGCAAAAGGAAAAAATGGTTCGATAGACGGATTGCAATTGGCGATTTTTGAAATTCTGCCCGTTGGAGGAAAGCATACTAAGGATGCATTAGGATTTATATCGCGTTTTACGAGCCTGTGATTGGCATTAAAAGAAACGTGATGCTTTAAGACTGGACTGTAAGAGCTTGATACATCAGACGCACCTTGTTGGATCGTCTTCGCAATGAGTTGCGAAAGCTCGATCGATCTGGAAGAGCCGTATCGTATGCCCATGGTACATAATGTGTCAGCAAGTCCCATAACGCCGATTCCGATGCGGCGATACGCGAGTGTAGCATTCCGAAAATCTCCCTTTAGACGATCACCCATATCAATCAAAGCATTAAGAAACGCACATCCGGCACTAGAAGCGCGCCTGAGATTATCGACATTGAAGTTTCTTCCTTCGACGAAACTAGGAAGATTAATACTTCCAAGGTGACAAAGCTCGAAGGGGTGTAGTCCTTGCTCGCCACAGGGAGCCGTGGATAATAGTCTATTGCGGAAACCTTCAAAAAATTCTTGGTTTAGATGCCCTAGGGGTTTGTTCAGTTTTTCAAGGTCAATTATACCCGGTTCACCACAATGGTATGCCGCTCCTGCGATTGCATCGAGGAGGGCTGAACAATTAAGAAATACTATACCTGATATTACAACCCCAACAGATCTATCCAAAGCTTTCGAAAAAACAACATCAGAGTCATCGATATACAAATCGCACTTCGCTACTTTTTTATCTTGGTAAATTTGATTTAGTTTTGGAATATCTGTGCTTCGAAGGTTTTTCCGGAGCCTTCCTTTGTTGTAAACGAAAGGTACTAACCCCTTACGCCCTAACGCAACCTTGAAAGATTTATCTATTGCAACTGATATGTTTACCAGCGGTGCCGAATTGTTAATCTTGAAATGAACAAACCGAAAAATGTCGGGATGGTCATATCGCAGGGATGTCATTATTGCCGGAGGTCGGAGAAATTGCGTCGTATGAATGGAATCATAGTCTTTAACAATATCGCGGATAAATTCTTCTACACCCAGCCGCCATTCGGATCCTGGGCACAATAGTGTTTCAGGGGCACACGGCGTGAGATCAAAACCAATTCCAACCCCGCTCTCTAGAGCTTGGCGCGCACTATCTAAGACATCCAAGTGAACCGATAACTGCTCGGATTCGATTGGAAGAACTGTACAGGAAGCGAAATTACGTCGCCCCATTTCTAACTGGTTGACTATAATGGAACTTGGAATAAATTTTTCTTCACTGATAAATAGGCGAATATCCGATTGATTAGTAGCAATAATACCATATTTAGAACACGCTTCGTCAAATTTACGAAGTATAAAATTAGCATTCATCTATCATGGCTCGAAAATAGTTTATTTAACTCAGAATAAAGCTTCAAAGATGTGTTGTCGAGAGCGTCGTCCGTATTCAACTCTATCACCATTCCTCCGGAATTTCTCTGATGCTCAATTGCCTGGGAAATCACCTCATCAGGAAAACTTTTCAAATAGTTTTCTGGTATTTTTGTCAGCCCCCTCCTGCGATTTCTCGCAACTCGAACTTCTTTGGGACAATATAGACCAATTGTCAGAGATTTTCGGGTATCGAATTCGTCCAGAAGCAGGCGGATCGAATCATATTCGGGATTGGATAACTCTACAAGAAAACCATAATTGTTGAATCTACACCAAGCGTGAAGCACTTGCATTGCTTCTTGCACCTGTCGACTTGTGTCAAATAGACGTAAAGCTCCATCTTTGGCATATTTGTATGATGAGTGTCGTATCCAAGCCGGGCAGAGAAGCCTGTGAGCTTCTTCAATGCCAAATGCGGGGACGTAGATAGCACGCTCAGCAAGGAACACACTGACGACGTGTCGCAGCGTTGACTTCCCGACTGCAGGCGAGCCTATGAGCCAGACAAACACTTTAGCTTTACGATCCCTCGCAGAGCACATAAAACCTCATCTATGAATGCCTTCGACGGAGTGCCTGTCATTGGTAAAGGCATCCTTCCAGTCAAAGAATTCTTGGCTTACCAACTCACTAGGAGACATAGCGTGCATGCTATTACTATCGCAGGAGCCTTAGGAAGCGGCAAGAGTTCCATTGCCAAGGCTTTAGCCGACCAACTGAACTGCCGCTACTATTCAACTGGCCACGCTCAGCGGGACCTTGCGGACCGTCTCAACCTTAGCACTCTCGAACTGAATAGGAGGGCTGAATCTGACCCCACAATCGATACTCAAATAGACAGAATTTTCGCGGAACAGGCTGATAGTCTTGACAAAACAATCGTTGATTCGCGTATGGCTTGGTTTTTTTTAAAGCTGTCTTTTGACATTTATCTAGATGTGGATCCAACAATCGCTGTTGACCGCGTCATGGCAGACAAGAGAGATGTCGAGAAATATTCATCAAAAGCTCAAGCTCTATCCGATCTCCGATCCAGAAAAAATAGTGAAATAAAACGATTTTATAATACATATGGAGTAAATATTATCGATCTCTCTAATTACGATATGGTTTTAGATACTTCAGAATTGTCAATTGATTCTGCGTGCAAGCTAATACATTCTGCTTTTCGTTTCTCCGAAATCGGGTACAAAGCACCTCATTGCTGGATAAGTCCAAAGCGCCTTATTCCAACTCAGAGTATCCGCAACTTGTCCACCGACACAGTTGCAAGGACGGAGAAACTTATTCGTTCCAAAGGATTCCCAATTGCGACTTCTGTACAATGCTGCAATTTGGAGGACAATTATTTCATAATTTCGGGAGCTGAAAATGTTTTGGCAAGCATAAGATCAGGAATAAATGCCATTCCTATAGAGATAATTGAATGGGATGACGTGAATAAGATAAAGAACTACACGTTGTATGATAAAATTGTGGATAATGTCACAAAATCTCAATTGTACGACTGGGAGGCTGCAGGGCAGTTTGAGTATTTTACTTATCCAAAAATTATATGATTGCCCATAGGACATCCTTAACTGCCGTTTAGGGCGCGTCGGGGTATCGTGAAAAATGTCTCTATCGGAAGTCCATATCGCCCGCGACCCTAATGCTGCGGTAGGATAAGGGGATATCCATGCACAGTGCTCGACGACAACGGCACCTCGCTCACCTCGAATTCCATGCTCAAATGGCTACAAGATGCGCAAGTCAGATGGCATTATATCTCCCCTGAAAAGCCTACCGACAATGCTATCATCGAAAGCTTTAACGGCAAGTTCCGGGCGGAATTTCTGAACACGCACTGGTTCATAAGCCTAGGCGACGCGCAGCCAAAGATGGAGTAATGGCGGAGAGGCCACAATAAGATCCGTCTCCACAGCGCTATCGGGAGCGAGACCCCGATAGCGTTAATCGGTTTCTCAAGCCTATCCAGCCGGACGTTAGCAATCAGACCCGGTAAAGCTCCAGCCGGGTGGCCCAATATCAGCCAGCGATTCAAGCCAGAATAATCTCTACCTACTAAGTGGGGGAAGTCAGGGAGTAGTGTCTGTCCACGATTGATCGACAGACATACATCTCAAGCAGAGAGACGGCTAACGGCGCTCTTGTCTCTAAGCCGAGATGCCCAATGTCCGCTATTGGCACATAGCGGACATTTGAGCCTATGCAGTTTTATGTCCGCTTTCGGGGGTAAAGCAGACATTGAACGCGACCCCTCAGAATGTCTGCTTATGACCCAAAGCGGACATTGCGCAGTGGCAAGTCAATTTACGGTCAAATAGCTGCCGTTTGAATTCGTGACCGTAATGCTGCGATATTTAATCCCGCACCAATAGATAGTAAATAACTTTCAATTAACCAAATGCGTGCATTCTTCACGACAAGTTGTAAGTCATAAATTCGGATTATCATTCAACGGGTTGATGCTCGTTTCAACACGTGGAGGTGCAAAAAAATGACACGCGAGACTTCTCTCACAGGCGTTGAGCAGTTTTTTGAAGAAAACGAATTAATCGTCAGCAAGACCAACCTGAAGGGGCATCTGACATACACCAATGACGTGTTCCTGCGGATCGCCGGGTACACCGAGAAGGAATGTCTCGGCCAGCCACACAGCATGATCCGGCATCCGGACATGCCGCGCTGCATATTCGGGCTGCTTTGGGAAACAATTCAGGACGGCCGTGAAATCTTCGCTTTCGTCGTCAACCGCTGCAAAAACGGGGATCACTACTGGGTGAATGCCCATGTCACTCCCAGTCGCGATGGATCAGGAAATGTTGTTGGCTATCACTCGAACCGCCGCGTTCCGGACCGCAAGATTCTCGAGAGTGCGATTATTCCACTTTACAAGGATTTGCTCGCCGAGGAGCAGAAACATTCCAACCGCAAGAGCGGGCTGGAAGCATCGACAGGTATGGTCACGAACCTCCTGAAGGAACGCAATCTGGCATATGACGAGTTCGTCGCGACGCTCTAGCGCCCAACATCTTCATAATTTTAAGCATTTTGAGCATTTTGAGCCGATCACCAATACTTAGAAAGTGTAGCAATATGTTTTCCAATGACCCCAAGTCAGCAATCTCGAAAGCCGTAACTGTTTGCGAAGCCGTTGCCGGTGGAGATTTCGAAGCCCGCATCATCGATATCACCGAGAAAGGGGAAGCGGGCAGATTGCTCCATGCGATCAACCGCCTGATTGACAGGTCTGACGCCTATGTTCGCGAGTCTCGCGCTTCTCTTGAGTATGTCGCTGCCAACAAATATTTCCGCAGAATTTCGGTAAGGGGGATGACAGGGTCTTTCGGTGAAGCCGCAGGGACCGTCAACAACGCCATGCAGGCCATGGAAGAACGTGTCACCACCTTCAAGAGCGTTGTCCAGAATTTTGAAGACCAGATGAAAGAGGTTGTCGAATCCGTAGCCTCTGCGGCAACCGAGCTTGAAGCGTCTGCAAAAACTATGGAAGGCACTACATCTTCTGCCAACGAACAAGCAACCGCGGTTGCTGCCGCTGCCGAAGAAGCATCTGCCAATGTTGGTTCGGTTGCTGCCGCGACCGAAGAGATGACGAACTCGGTCGGAGAAATAAATCAGCAGGTTAGTCACTCGGCCAAGATCACGGGTGATGCTGTGAAGGAAGTTCAGCAAACGAACAGAGACATCAGCGGCTTGTCTGCAGCGTCAGAGAAGATCGGCCAGGTGGTCTCCCTGATCACCGATATCGCCGATCAGACTAACCTTCTGGCCTTGAACGCGACGATTGAGGCGGCACGTGCAGGCGAAGCCGGCAAGGGCTTTGCCGTTGTTGCATCGGAAGTGAAGGAACTCGCAAGCCAAACCGGAAAGGCAACAGAAGAAATCGGTGCGCAAATATCTGAGATACAGTCTGCCAGCGACCAGGCTGTGACGTCCATTGAAACCATTGGAACGACCATCTCCAAGGTAGATGAAATCTCCACGACAATCGCTGCGGCCGTCGAGGAGCAAAGTGCCGCCACTACGGAAATTGCACGCAATATCGACCAGGCCGCAACGGGAACATCTGAAGTGAGTTCCAATATTTCCACGATCAGCCAGGCCGTCGGTGAAGCAGGCACGGCCGCTGGTCAGGTCCTGAGTGCGTCCAGCGAATTGGCACAAAAGGGCGAAACGATGCGCACCGAGGTCTCTAACTTTCTGAGCGAAGTGCGCAAAGTCGTTTGACACTGTAGTTGAATTCGAGAACGGATCCCTTGACCCAATAAGAACAAGAATTGGATAAGGACCCACATGTCCGCTATTGGCACAAAGCAGACATTCCAGCCTATGCCGTTTTATGTCCGCTTTGGGGGGTAAAGCAGACATCAGATTGACAGCTATCAGGGTTTAGAGGTGTGCATAGTCAAGGTGCAAACAACGCTGGTATCGAGCCCCCGCAACCAAATAAATCAAGGGCTTAGCAAATCTCTGCTGGGCCTTCACCTGACACACATTGAAAATGAAATATTCTCCGTGGCTGACACGAGGCAACTGACCAGGCACACTTCTGCCAAACGGTTTTCCTCAAACCGGATTAGGCGGCTCTTGGTTTGGCGTGGTCTTCAGCAATTTTGAGGAATTCTTGAATGGGTGGACGGTTTTTCCGTCGGCTCAAGCAGACCACGTAATAGGAAATGAAAATATCCGTATCTGATATTCGGATCATATTTAAACGTTCATGCGGCACGTATTCCAGTTCGGTGACTGCACCAATCCCAAAGCCTCTGACAATTCCATCCATCAGAGCTTCCCGAGTGTTGATTTCTAGAGTTTTGCCCAGTTTTACGTCAGCCTCGGCAAAGGCTTGATCCAGTGCCTGGCGGGTGGTGGAAGTTTTTTCCCTTAGAAGAAGACTCTGGCCGGCAAGATCCTTGATCCGTACTTTTTTGCGATTGGCCCAAGGGTGGTCGAGGTTGACGAACAGCACCACATCAGAACGGCAATAGGGTAAATAGTGAAGCTCCTCATTGTCCACGATATGAGCGAGAATTGCCACGTCCGTTTGGAATTCCATCAGACGCCGTAACATAGGCTCACCGTGGTCGAAATAAATATCCAACTGAATGTCCGGATAGGATTCCTGGAAATATTTGAGCAGCTCCATCACCACCGGGGCGCCAACGCCGCCCAGTTTTAGTTGCCCGAGTTTCAGGTCTCGGGCGGCAGTGAGATAGGCAACCGCCTCGTCTGAATGTCCGAATATATTCTGTGTGATTCCCAGCAAGCCACGGCCAGTGTCGGTCAAACTCACGGTCCGGCCACGACGGTGAAACAGTTCAACACCAAAACGCTGTTCAAGCATCTTGACCTGACCAGAGACAGTCGGCTGACCGATGTTCAACGCAATCGATGCGGCTGTGAAACTGCCCTCACGGGCAACAGCATGAAAGGATCTGATCCATTTATGATACACGATTATCCATCTTATGATACACGACTATCCATCTGAAAAACCGATAAACATTAAGTATTTTACGATTTTACTGATAACTCCTCAATTTGCTAGTTCTAAAAAATAATTCATCGATGTTCCAAAACCAGCAGGGTTTTCGATACGAAACAAAGGGACTTGCGATTTTGAAATTTACCCGTGAACACCACTTCAACTGCAAGCACACTTGCCGCACGATCGGCCTTTCAGCCAATCGGTTACCAGCAACATGCTTGAACTCGACATTTCGTAAAATCAATCAATGGTCCAGATCGACGATATGTTCTCTGGCATTGAAGAGAGCCCCGTCACAGGCACATGGGTCATATTATTTACCATTTCCGGTAACGAGGTCAGCGCTCAAGTGGGCGGATGGGAACCCATTATGGTGAACCGGGTTCTGATGGTTGTGAACGTCATCATAGGTCGTTGCTGTCTTTCCTCCAGCAGCAAGTTTCTTGAGGCAGCCTCCTGGAAAATCCGGACACCCCTAACCTTTTGATCAACTCAATGAGGAGAATTTCATGTTTCGCGTCGGTTTAATTCCGTCTGTAAATCCGGCCACGATGATCAAAGAGGCAGCTCCGTTTCTTAGGCAATTGAGTGAAGCCATCGGCATGGAGACGGAAGCTATTGTTCCAAGCAATTATGAGGCAATCGGTGAGGGCTTGTGCTCTGGCGACCTGGATATGGCCTTCATGGGGCCTGCGGGTTACGTCATTGCTCGAGATAAACAAAAAGCCCCAATTGAGCCGATTGCCCGCGGCGTACTTGATCTCACAAAATCCTCCTGGGGACGCGCTATTATTATCACCCGATCAGATTCGGATATTGATGACATAACTGATTTGAAAGGCAAGTCGTTCCTATTTTCCGACTCGATTTCGACAAGCGGATATTTATTGCCGATTAAAGTATTGCGTGAAAACGGGCTCGAACCGGCAACAGATATATCCATCCCCCCCTTTTCCGGCTCACTCAGGAAATCTCTGCAGCAGGTTCTCGATGGAGATGTAGATGCCGCGGGGATGGGTGATGAGATTCTCGATCTTGCCGTCCTGAAGGGTGAAGTCAATGAAACAGACATCAAGATAATTTATTCAAGTCCGTCATTTCCAGGCTCGCTTTTTGTCCTAAGGCAGGCCGAAGATAAAGTGTCAACTGATACTACCAAGAAGGCCGTTCTCGCGATGAGCAAAATCCCGTTCTGCAAGATTGGCATGATTGCTTCAATGGAAGTTGCAACGGACGCAGATTACGAAATCGTGCGCGAAATGATTGGAGATGTTCAAGATATTTGACGAAGAGTGAATAGATGGATGTCGTCATCCCGTGTTGTTCATTAGTCAGCCAAATAGTTTATCAGTAGGAGATAAATCTATTTTTTGATTGGAGCAGAGTATCCAGTGCCTCACCATCCTGATCGACTTCGGATCAGGGATATCATTATTTGCCGTCGATCTTCACGAAATCCTGAGGGTAAACGCTACGGCGAAGCCCAGGCTCTGCCGATGAAGCCAAGAAAAATCTTTATATCGGAAAAATCGATGTTAATTGACAATTTTCCGATTTGTTCGATATGGCCCCATGCTGCAATATTGTCTTCTTGATAGAACCTAGAATGAGGAAACGATCACTGACGATCTGAAGAAGGGAATTTTTCAGCATCTTTTGTCGCCATTTACGAATTGCCATCACAAATAAGGCAAACCGTAAACGCCCCGAATGTCAGCGATAGAAGCTATTTCCCATCAACAAAGTACAGGGAGTGCAGTCAATGAAATCATATTTCAAAAATGGCATTTGCGCCTTTGTTGCCGTGATTATCGGCGGCTTTTCTTTTGCGGCCAAAGCCGAAGCACCCAAGCAGCTCCGTTTCGGACTTTTGCCGGCGGAAGATCCAACCCTGATGGTTGAGCAGTTTTCAGGAATAGCCAAGCACATAGGCAAAACCCTGAACCTGCCTGTTTCGGTTAAAGTCTCGGAAAGTTACAATGCTCTTATCGAAGGCATGCGCGCTGGCCACCTGGAGATCGTTTACGTTGGCGGCGGCCAGTACCTCAAGATGCTCGACATCGGTATGAAAGTGGAGCCGCTTGTCCTCAACAAGGACACGTACAACCGGACATATTACAAATCCTGCATCATTACCAAGCCCGACAGCGGCATCAAGACGTTCAACGATCTCAAGGGAAAGACATTCTCGTTTGTGTCTCCCACATCCACCTCCGGTGGTGTGGCGCCGACATACATGTTGCTGAAAAACAAGATCAACCCGGATAAAGATTTCAAACGCAAGATCTTCGCGGGCAAGCACGACGCCTCATTCCTGGCCGTCAAGAACGGCAAGGTCGACGCGGGCGCCGTCGGTGACTTCTATTTCTGGCGCTGGCAGGATCGCGGCATTTTCAAAATGGAAAAATATGACGAACCCAATGACAAGCTGATCAATGCTGAACTGAGCATTGTCGCCTGTCAGAAGGTTCCCAACACGCCGATGGTCATTGATTCCAAACACGGCCAAGACTTCATCAATAATGTTCGCAAGGCCTTCCTTTCGTTGCCCGAGAAGACGGCAAACGAGTATAAAATCTGGCCTAGCAAGGGATTTGTGCCGTCATCACACAAGGATTTTGAGGACCTTGCCGAGATGGCGGAGTTGAAGAAGAAAATCAAAGCCGCACAGAAGAAAAAGAAAAACTAGTACCTTTATCCTCCTGAGATTTCAGGGTCCGGATTTGTGATAATTCGGACCCTGTTTTTAAAGTGGGAGCTTTCCTAAGTTGAAGCTTTCCCCAATATCATTTCAGGATCAGGGTCTGCTATGCGACTATGAACGAGCAAAACAAATATGATGGGGGCATCAATGAGTAGTGTAGCCGACCAAAACGTGATGGTCGAAGTTCAACACCTGACCAAGGCTTACGGTCGTTCTGCCCCCGCCATTGAAGACATTTCACTACGCTTCAAAAAGGGCGAATTCATTGTCCTGCTCGGTCCTAGCGGTGTTGGAAAATCAACACTTCTGCGATGTCTGAATTTTCTTGT
>JAJFHP010000017.1 GCA_021775555.1 Hyphomicrobiales bacterium
CCGGAAAGCACCATGTCGGGAATCTTGTCTTTCAGTTCCGAGACGATGCGCTGCGCAACCTTGGGGCCGACGCCGGGCGAACGCGACACCTGCGCCTTGTCCTGAAGCGCCACGGCATTTGCAAGGTCCTGCGGGGAGAGCGTGCCGAGCACGGCGAGCGCTACCTTGGCGCCGACGCCCTGCACACTCTGAAGCAAGCGGAACCAAGCGCGCTCCGCATCCGTGGCGAAGCCGAACAGCTTGATCTGGTCCTCGCGGACATAGGTCTCGATCGCCAGCGTTGCCGCCTCGCCCACCTGCGGCATGGCGCCCAGCGTGCGCGGCGAGCAGTTCACCTCGTAGCAGACACCGTTTACGTCCAGCAGCACCCAGTCGTCGCCGAGCGCGTCGATAATCCCTTTTAGCTTGCCGATCATTCCGCTGCCTCCAGGATTTTCCAACTGCGATGATGCGCATGTGTGATGGCGATGGCCAGTGCATCAGCCTCGTCCTCTGTCTTTGGAGAGGCCTTGGGCAGCAGATGGCCGATCATGGCAAGCACCTGCTCCTTGCCCGCATGGCCCGCGCCAACGACCGTCTTCTTGACCATGTTGGGGGCATATTCCGCCACTGCCAAACCGGAGAGCGCCGGAGTTACCAACGCAATACCCCTCGCCTGGCCGAGTTTCAGCGTGGCGGAAGCATCCTTGTTGACGAAGGTGTTCTCGACGGCAGCTTCGGCGGGCTCCCATTCGACCAGCACTTCGGAAAGGCCCTCGAAAAGCTCCACCAGCCGGTGGGCTAGCTCACCTTTCGCGCTCGAGGCCACGGTGCCGCTCGCGATATACCCGAGCCGATGGCCGTCACTTTCGATGACGCCCCAGCCGGTGTGCCGAAGACCCGGATCAATGCCGATGATGCGAATGGAACTGTTCAAGCCAACCCCGCTTGCATATCCTGAAGGACAAACCCGGAACGAATCACTTCCGCAGTGTGCCACGGGAGAGGTTAACGGTGTAGTTCCCGTTTCGTTCGGCTTAACCCATAAAAAAACCGGGCACGGTTTCCCGTACCCGGTCGCATGTCTCAAATGTGACGTTTGCTATTTATAGGCAACCGGCATCACGTCGGTAGCGCAGCACTCATCGCCACCCAGGCTCCAGCGCAACCCGATATGGACATCGTGGGATGTGATGTCTTCGAGCTTCAAGGGGCTTGGCGAGGGTGTGGGGTCATAGGTCCGGAAGTTGCCGGTCTCCCCGTCTCCGAGATAAGTGAAACGATACCCCATATCAAATGTCAGGTCGTTCGAGATCTCGTAGGAAAAGCCCGCATGAAGCGCCCAGGCGAGATTCCATTCGGAATTATCATCAGACCAATGAAAGCCGCCTGTATTCTCGTTCGTATCCGTGAAGTTATCGAGAGTGACTTCTGCCGCGCCAATACCTGCGCCGACATATGGGGTGAAGCCACGGTGGGTTCCCAGATCAACATAAGCGTTGGCGAGGAACAGCCACTCCGACTTGAGGCCCGAATATTCGTTCGACGTGGAGGCCGTGTTGTTTCTGTCTATACCATGGAAGGTCGCCTTGGCGCGATACTCCCCCGTCGCGTCGAAACGGAGCCGCTCGGAGCGCCTGATGCCCACACCGAAACCGATGAAGGGCGAACTGTCGAAATCCTTGCTGAAGATCGTGAAGTTGCCGGCGGCGATGACATCGTTAGTAAAGTCATCGGCCTCCTGCTCAGTCGCACCGATATAGCCCCGCAGATAGATATCACGTACAGCGACAGGCTCCGGGATCGGTACAGGCTCCATGATTGGAGGTGGCGGCAACAGGTCAGCGGCGCTTGCGGTGGCGGATTGCCCCATCGTCAAGGCAGCTGCAACAACGATCGCTCTACGGAAATTTTTCATCACATACCCTCAATTTCGCAGTCACTGCATCTGCTCGCACCAGCGGGCGGATGCCTGAACCTGTTTCATATTGGGACTATGGCGCTGAGTATTTAACGGACACTTAACTGTGTTTTTTCCGCAGTTTTGCTGGTTTTTTCAGGTAATAATGGAGTGTGAGGCGCACAAAAATTTGCGTCACTGACGAAGTGATTCGCAAAAAGTCAAGCAAATAGGCAATATTTGCCTAGTATTATTTGCGGGGCTGGCGGGGGAGTGAAAGAGCGTACTACGCGCCTATTTTTTCCATCACTGCGTCAGAGACTTCAAAATTGGCATAGACGCTTTGCACATCGTCTGAATCTTCCAGCGCCTCAAGCATCTTGAGCAGCGTCTCGCCGGCCGTGTCGTCCAGCTCGATCGAATTTTGCGGCCGCCACGTGATGGCGGCGCTGAGGGGCGCCCCAAGGGTTGCCTCCAGTGCCTTGGCAACGTCATGCAACATATCCGCGTCGCAATAGATGCTGTGTCCGTCCTCGGCCGATTCAACGTCATCGGCCCCGGCCTCGATGGCCGCCTCGAACACGTCATCGGCAGAGCCCGCATCCACACCGAATTCCACCACGCCAACGCGGTCGAACATGAATGAGACCGCACCGGTCTCCCCGAGATTGCCGCCATGCTTCGACATGATTGATCGCACATCGCCAGCTGTCCGGTTGCGGTTGTCGGTCAACGTCTCGATGATCACCCCAACGCCACCTGCCCCGAAACCCTCATAGCGAACTTCTTCATAATTCTCGCCGCCGGCTTCCTGTGAGCGCTTGATGGCCCGATCTATATTGGCATTAGGCATATTCTGCGCCTTGGCGGCTTGAATGGCAGTTCGCAGGCGCGGGTTCATATCCGGGTCCGGTGTGCCCATCTTGGCCGCCACGGTAATCTCCTTCCCCAGCTTGGAGAAAATTTTTCCGCGCTTTTTATCCTGCGCGCCCTTGCGGTGCATGATATTCTTGAATTTGGAATGGCCGGCCATTGTCTGCTTCCGTTTTCCTCAAACGCCCTCAATTCATCCGCCCCTTATAAGGACAGCCCGGATGAGAATCCAGATTGCTTGGACAACTGCCCGCGAACCGCTTTCATGGTTAACAAAGCATTTACCATCTCGCGCCTAGATTCAGGGACGATCAGCGCCTGATTCACTGGAACGCTGGCGCATTTATTCAAAGGAGACTGGCATGGCGCGCGCAAACAAAGCGAAGTCCGTAAAGGAACTTTCAAAAAGCGTCGATGAAGCCACCGCTGCCGCGACTGAAAATGCTTTGCGTATAGCGGCAGAAGCAAGCATTGGCACTGGCAGCGCCGAGAAGGCTGCCACAGTCGCGCATCTGGCCCGCATGTGCGAAGAGGCTGCCGACCATATGGCCAAGGCCCAGACGACCATGTTCGAGGGTCTTGAGGGTGGTGAGACTGCGATTGAGCATCTCGACGCGGCACTGCAATGCCTCAACCAGCTGGCCGATGAAGGCGAGCAGCGCCAGGCCAATCCTGACAGCGCTGCGAAAAGCGCTTAAGTCGGCCTACAAACCCCGTTCATTATTGGCTTACAGCCTGCTTTAAGATGTAATGCAGACCGTCAATGGTGCTGCGCAGAAAGTCCACTCGCGACTTTAAGCCGACGATGATTCTGTCGGGGCTGGAAGAAGTGCGTTGTCAATTTCATTGGCACGCCGATAAGCGTCACGGTCGCTCACTCGCGCCCAATAGGCTTCAAAGCCTGGGCGTTTCTCGATAGAGTCAAATTGCAAGCCCCAGCCGATATGTGACCCGACATAAATATCAGCAGCAGAGAAACGATCCCCGGCAATAAACCCATCACCAGCCAGAGCAAACGCAAGCGTATCCATCACGACCTCAAAACTGCCATATCCAGCCGTTTTCTCCTTTTCCGCAGGCACTTTGAAACCCAAAACGCGATTGAGCACAGCCGCTTCCAGCGGTCCAGCAGCAAAAAACAACCAGCGGTAATAGGCTCCGCGTGAATCAGGTGGCGGGGACAAGCCTGCCTCAGGAAAGGCATCGGCAAGGTACGCACAGATCGCAGCACATTCCGTAACGACAGTATCGCCGTGCCTGATAGCCGGAACTTTCCCCATGGGATTGATGGCCAGATAGTCCGGCGCTTTCATCGCGGTACCAGATTCCAGCAACTCGGTCTCATATGAACAGCCAACTTCTTCGAGCATCCAGCGCACAATGCGGCCACGGGACATGGGGTTTGTATAAAACACAAGGTCATCTGACATGGCGGCACTCCTTCAAACCAGGGGGAGAAATGCGAAAGGAACTATCGTTTTTTTTAGACATTATTCGCCGGGCTGTCAGCCAGACACTTCTGACTGAAGGTTTTTCACTGGATCGATTGCGTCACCTTCTGACACTGAGCGCGTTTAATAGATCCTGCGGCATAGGCCATCACCCCTGACATGTGAAGACAACCCAGTCTCAAATTCCTTTCCAGAATTATGAATGGCAGATGAACATCGCATTCCAACTGGGTTCAGCGTGCAGATGGCAGTTTCGCCGCATGATTTTTAAACTCAGCGCACTCTGCACAAGGGGAGAGAGACATGAATTTCACTTGTATCATTGCTGATGCACACACTACTGCAACACAGGAAAAGCGAATGAAAAGCATCCTGTCATTCCTCCTTTCAACCCTGGTGATGTTCTGCTTTGTCGCCACCGCAGCTCTGCCCGCCGGGGCTCAACAACAGAGCGCCCCACCGCAACAGGCGGAATCAGCCAAAGCCGATAAAAAGGCTGCTGCTGAACAAAAAGCGATAGCAGACCAGAAAGCCGCCGCTGAAAAGGCTGCCGCTGCGAAGGAAAAAGCCACCCAGAAAGCCGCCAGAAAAGCAGCAAAAGCTGCTGCTGCACAGAAGACTGCGGCCCAAAAGGCTGCTGCTGCACAAAAAGCGATAGCAGACCAGAAAGCCGCTGCTGAAAAGGCTGCCGCTGCGAAGGAAAAAGCCGCCCAGAAAGCAGCCAAGAAAGCCGCTAGGAAAGCTGCAAAAGCTGCTGCTGCACAGAAGGCTGCGTCCCAAAAGGCTGCTGCTTCACAAAAAGCGATTGCGGGCCAGAAAGCGGCTGCTGAAAAGGCTGCTGCTGCGAAGGAAAAGGCCGCCCAGAAAGCAGCCAAGAAAGCCGCGAGGAAAGCTGCAAAAGCCGCTGCTGCACAAAAGGCTGTGGCCAAAAAGGCTGCTACTGCACAAAAAGCGATAGCGGGCCAGAAAGCGGCTGCTGATAAGGCTGCCGCTGCGAAGGAAAAAGCCGTCCAGAAAGCCGCCAGGAAAGCTGCAAAAGCTGCTGCTGCACAGAAGATTGCGGCCAAAAAGGCTGCTGCTGCACAAAAAGCAATAGCAGACCAGAAAGCCGCTGCTGAAAAGGCAACCCGCAAATCTGCCGGGGCAAAGAAGAAAGCTGCCCGCAAAGCCGCCAAAAAAGCCAACAAGGCTTTGGCCAAGAAGGCAACTGCTGAAAAAACTGCTGCTGAAAAAGCCGCTGCAGAGCAGGAAGCTCTCGCTCAAAAAGAGGCCGCTGAGAAGGCCGCCACAGCGGAGAAGCAAGCCGCCATATTAAAATCCGCGGCTCAAAAGGCTGCTAAGAAAGCAAGGAAAAAAGCGGCGCGAAAGGCTGCTAAAAAGGCTAACCGTGAAAGGAAGCGGACAGCGGCCAGAGAACTTGCCCGCACGCGCATCAGAGAAGGCGATCAGGCAATCATAGATGGCGGTGCGCGCATCATCGAACGGCGCAATGGCCGGGTCATCATTAGTCATGACGATTCTTACAGGTTCCGGTCCGCAAACACCCGGCGCAAGGTCTTTGATTTAACTGGCGGGCGCAAGCGGATCGTCCTTACCCGCCCCAACGGCGTCCGGATTGTCACGATACGCGGGCGCAATAATGAGATCATACTGCGCCAGCGGCACTTGCCCGATGGCCAAATATACGTGTTGATCGACAATCGGGATTTTAACCGCATCGATCGCCGCAGACACGTCAAGCATCTTGATCTGGGTCCGTTGCGGATCACCATCCCGCGCAAAAGGTATATTGTCGATGGCCGCAACGCCTCACGTCGCGAGCTTGAGCTGGCCCTGACCGCGCCGCCGGTGCAGCCCATCAGGCCAGATTATACGATGGAGCAAATCCGCCGCTTCGAGCGTCTGCGTGACAGCATGCCCCGGGTCGATCTGACGAACATCACCTTCGCCTCCGATTCCGCTTACATCGAGGAAAGTCAAATCGCGGCATCGGCGGAACTGGCCTCAATCATGAAGGATATGATTGCCCGCAATCCTGGCGAGATGTTTATGATCGCGGGCCATACGGATCTGGTCGGCAGCGAGATTTATAACCTGGCGCTTTCCGACCGACGCGCGGAATCTGTTGCCATAGCACTTACCAATTATTTCGGGGTCCCACCGGAAAACCTGGTGACGCAGGGCTATGGTGAGCAGTTTCCGGTGATCCCTACCATAGAAGCAGAGCGCCTGAACCGGCGAGTCTCAGTACAGCGTATCACACCACTGCTGCGGACCTCGGTGCGCTAGGCGCCAGCTGGCCCCCTGCGCACCCGCAGGGGGGCAGCTGGAAAGAACCGCAAGAGAACAGTTGTTCCTTATCCATGGCCCTTGTTTAACCAGCCCGAAAATCCGGCTCCACGGGGCGCAACCGCCCGCCGATACGGACCGGGGAGATAGCGGTCGCCAGACCGCTTCTATCGTCGACCTCGACCGCCACACCGCACAAGGTCGCCTCGCCCTTTGCCGGTTCGAAACGGCAGGAAGAAATGCGCGTCATGAAGCGATGGATCGGTTCCTCCTTGTCCATGCCGAGCACGGAATCGAAATCACCACACATTCCAGCATCGGACATATACGCCGTGCCACCGGGTAGGATCTGGTCGTCGGCGGTCGGCACATGGGTGTGGGTGCCTACGACCAATGACACACGGCCATCAACAAAGTGCCCCATGGCCTGTTTTTCCGACGTGGCCTCGGCGTGAAAATCGATGACGATGGCATCCGCACCCTCTCCCAGCCCGCACGCTTCCAGCTCCTTCTCAACCCCGCGGAAGGGACATTCAAGATCGGTCATGAAGACGCGTCCCATGGGATTGATGACCAGAACATCCGCGCCATTTGCCGCCTTGAAAATCCCTGCGCCGCGCCCCGGGGTGCCCTCGGGATAGTTCAGCGGACGAAGCATGCGCTCCTGGCGTTCTATGAACACGAGCGCCTCGCGCTGGTCCCAGACATGATTGCCAGTGGTGATGACATCTGCGCCGGCATCGAGAAATTCCTGGCATATATCTTCGGTAATGCCGAAACCGCCAGCGGAATTTTCTCCATTGAGAATGACAAGATCTGCGTTCATGCGCTCGCGCAGGCCCGGCAACTCCTTTGTTACCACCTTGCGCCCCGACCGGCCCACCACGTCACCCACGAACAACAAATGCATGAATTACCTTTCAATCCTGACAGGCCCCGAGGGCGTCAGCACCCAGTCCAGCTGTTCGTCATAGGCGTCCTTGGGCACGGCCTCAAGGCGCTGTTCGTCGAATGCAATGCCGATTGCTGTAATTCGGCCCCTCGCGCGCAGCCCGGCAAGGGTGCGATCATAGAAGCCCGCCCCGTAGCCCAGGCGAAACCCTTCCGCATCGAAAGCGAGCAAGGGCACCAGCAGAATTTCAGGCCTCAATACCGGCGCATCTTCTCCGGGAACAGGCACTGAAAAGGAACCTGGCTGAAGTGGTGTTCCCGGCTCCCACTGGCGGAACTTCAGGGGCGCTCCCTGTTGCACGATGACCGGAAGCACAACGCGATATCCCTCTCCCGCCAGCCGCTTCAGGAGCGGCAGGGGGTCGAGTTCTTCACCAATGGCGGCATAGCCGGAAACGACTGCGCCCATTGTCGGGCCGGCAAACCCGATGCCCGTTTGTGCAAGGGAAACAGCGCCTGCCCCGCGTTCATCAATGTTCAAGGCCTTACGCCGCCCGGTCATGTCCACGCGCAAGGATGTCTTGGCCGCATCGATTGGTGTTTGTGTCGTCATGGTGGCTGGAAGGGTGACCGCGCGGGGTGAGAGATGCAAGGCCGCGAAAGCCGTTGGAGTTTAAAACCCTCGTGGTCCCTACGGTTAAGTAGGTGGGCACCGAGTGAAAGGAACCACGGTTCCAGCCAGTGTCAGTTCCCGAAAGGATCGTATAGGCCCCGGGGAATACATCTCCTGACGAACTCCGCAGCCCTGCCCTGCGCAATGTAGGGAACAATCGTTAAAAGTCTAGGGTACGGTCGGGCTGGTTTCTGCTTTTGGAAACCACTTTAAGCCCCACCCTCCCCGTCATCCAGCGCGGCGCTCAGCACCTCGATGCGTTCCGCAGCCGCGGAAATCTGATCCGCGACCTGGGACGTTTCGGTTTTCTTGAGATCATCCGCCTCGGCCCGCACTGACTCAGCCTCGGCCAGTTTCTTTTGCGCTTCGTCAAGATCGTCGGCAATCATCAACGCTGTCATCAGCAGCAGGCGGTCGTCTCCCACCTGGCCAAATTGTTTTTGCAGTGCGTTGAGCCGTGTGCCGACCACTTCCGACAGCGCGAGCAAATGTTCTTCCTCGCCATCGCCGCACTCAAGCTTGTATGTCCGGCCATTGAGTGTAATTGCAACTTCAGCCATGCCTCCCCTTCCCCAGCAAAAGCCAAATCTCAGTCTCCAGGCAACATCCCCCTAACCGAACCGACGATCGAGTCAATGCGATTTGAAACTTCTTCATTGGCGGCAGTCAGCTTTTCGTTGCGCTGGAGTTCGGTATCAAGACTCGTCTTGAGTGATTGTACCTGCTCTTTAAGTGATTCGACCGTCAGGTCGTTGCGCCGTTTGGCGGCAACCGCATCTTCCATGGCCTTTAATGCTGTCGCCAGCCGCTCTGTTACGTCATCCAGTTCTTTTGAGTTACCCATAAACGCCCACTCTTTTTGCGTGTACACACCCGGATTATACAACCATGCATCGAGCATGACGAGGGTGACAACTCATGTGAAACATTAAGCGGCAGCCAATTGAAGCGTCAACTCTTTGACAAAATAAGCTCTTGAAAACTGCCTTTCAATTGACTCGACCCTCTCATGCCATCATTAAGGCTTGGTTCTGCAAGGATTGCAGGGAAGAAGCGCGTCTGACAATTACGCGCCGGGAAGCAAACTACACGCCAGTGGAGTGGAAATTATGGCAATTCGGGTTGCAATTAACGGATTTGGCCGAATCGGCCGCAACGTGCTTCGGGCTATTGCAGAGTCCGGGCGCAAGGATATCGAGGTTGTGGCGATCAATGATCTGGGACCGGTAGAGACCAATGCGCATCTTCTGCGCTTTGATTCCGTTCATGGCCGCTTTCCCGGGGAAGTGAAAGTCGATGGCGACACCATTGATGTGGGGTCAGGCCCCATCAAGGTGACTGCGGTACGCGACCCGAAAGAATTGCCGCACAAGGAGCTGGGTGTCGAAATCGCGCTTGAATGCACCGGCATCTTCGCATCGAAAGAAAAAGCTTCAGCCCATCTCGATGCCGGCGCGAAGCGCGTGCTCGTCTCGGCGCCTGCGGGAGGCGCGGACCTCACGGTTGTCTATGGCGTAAACCATGACAAGCTGGAGGCAAGCCACACGGTTGTCTCGAACGCATCCTGCACCACGAATTGCCTGGCGCCGGTGGCCCAGGTGCTGAACGATTCCGTTGGCATCGAGCAGGGCTTCATGACCACGATCCACGCCTATACAGGCGACCAGCCTACGCTGGACACCATGCACGGCGATCTCTATCGCGGACGAGCGGCAGCGCTTTCCATGATCCCGACCTCGACGGGCGCGGCCAAGGCTGTGGGCCTCGTGCTGCCAGAACTCGATGGCAAGCTCGACGGCGTTTCCGTGCGCGTGCCCACACCAAATGTTTCGGTCATAGACCTGAAATTTATCGCCACACGAAAAACCACGGTCGACGAGATTAACGAGGCGGTGTGTGTGGCGGCTTCGCAACAGCTTAAGGACATTCTCGGCACGACTGACCAGCCTAACGTCTCAATGGACTTCAACCATGATCCCCGTTCATCCATTTTCCATCTGGATCAGACCAAGGTGATGGATGGAACACTGGTGCGTGTCATGAGCTGGTATGACAATGAGTGGGGCTTCTCAAATCGCATGAGCGACACGGCTGTTGCCATGGGGAAACTCGGATAAAGCGGAGAGTGTAAGGTGACCGGTCGCTGGACCGATAAACCACTTGCGGAACTAGGACAGGCGCTGCGTTCGGGCGATGTCCTGGCCGTCGATCTCTATGAAGAAGCCCGGGACGCCCACGAGAAATTCGGGGGCACTCTCTCCGCTTACCGGGTGTGGGATAAAACCCATGCCCTGAGCCAGGCCCAAGCGGCCGACGCCGCATTCAAAGCCGGGGAGGATAATGGTCCCCTTCAGGGCCTTCCTGTCTCGGTGAAGGACCTGTTTGCCGTCGACTACCTCGATACATTTGCAGGTTCCACCAAAGCCCTTCCGGAAAAATGGACCAGGGATGGTCCGTTCTTCACTGCATTTCGCAAACAATGCCCGGTCATCACCGGCAAAACACATATGGTGGAATTCGCCTTCGGCGGACTTGGGACCAATTCCCATTGGCCTATCCCCCGCAATCCATGGGATGCTGAAAATCACCGCGTCGCTGGCGGCTCAAGCTCCGGCGCCGGGGTTAGCCTGCACGAAGGCTCGGCCATTGTGGCTCTTGGAACTGACACTGCAGGCTCGGTGCGCGTGCCGGCGAGCATGACAGGGACCGTTGGCCTGAAAGTTACAGCTGGCCGCTGGCCGATTGAGGGCATCGTGCCCCTCAGCCCTACACTCGACACACCCGGCTTTCTCACCCGCTCCGTTGCCGATGCTGCGATTGTCTTCGAGACAGTCGATGCATACTGCACCGGGCGTGAACCGAAACCGGTTGTTTCCGCAGCGGAGCTGAGCTCATTGCGTATCGGGATTGTCGAGCGTCATTTCTGGGACGAGTGCGATGATGATATCGCCGAAGCCGTTCGTCGCTCGGTCGGGGAACTTGAAAGTGCAGGCGCAACACTCGTTCAACTCGACATCCCCGAAGTGGATGACGCGTTTGATCTGTTTTGCCAGGGAAGTGTCGTAGCTTCCGAGTTGCGTCATTTCCTGAACACCGAGCTGCTCGGTTGGCTGGAGATTGCCGACCCCAACATCGTCGCCCGGCTGGCAAACGCACATGAACTCGACAGCGAAGAAATTCAGCAGCGGCGCGCACGCATGTCCCAAATCGCTGCCTCAACCCATGCCAAACTGCAGGATGTGGACGTGGTGATATCGCCAACCGTTCCCATCACCCCGCCTAAACTGTCAGATGTTGCGGAACCGAAGTCATATCTGAAGGCAAACCTCGCCTCCCTGCGCAATACCTGCATTGCAAACCTGCTGAAGCTTTGCGCGATCACGCTCCCGGTTGCACTTGATCGCAAGGGCATGCCGGTTGGGTTTCAGTGTATGGCTCCGGCTAATGCCGAAGAGCGTCTGCTTGCGATCGCATTGGCTTTTGAAAGAAAATTTGGCACCGCGCGCGAGCGGCTTGGCAAACCGCCGCTTGGTGCTTAACCCCGCGTCATAAGAAAAAGGGCAATATGCACGAGGAACACCAATTGCAATGAGTAACACCGACGACGACGAGCCGGCACGCGGCTGGCAGCATGACGTCTATGACGTGCTGCGAGCACACGATGTATCGCAATTCTCCTACGTGCCCGACGCCGGACATGCACTCCTCATTGATTTGAGCATTGCCGACCCTGACGTGCACTCGATTGCGCTGACGACGGAAGAAGAAGGTGTTGCTCTGGCGGCGGGTGCCAATCTCGGCGATGCACGCGCTGTCCTCATGATGCAGAGCAGCGGTGTTGGCAACTGCATCAATTTTCTGTCGCTTATGAAGGGTGGCAAGTTCCCCCTGCTCACAATCATTTCCATGCGCGGTGAATTTGGCGAGGGAAACCCGTGGCAGATGCCCATGGGACAGGCGGTCCGCCCCGTTCTTGAGGCGATGGGTGTCATCTGCATGGACGTGACAACACCCGACGAAGCAGTGCCAACGGTCGAGGCCGCTGCAACGATGGCCTACAAGGCAGGCAATTCAGTCGCGGTCATCCTGACCCAGAAGCTGCTCGGTGCGAAAGTATTCTAGGAGGTCTCTATGGCGAAACAACACAAAGAACTGCCTGAGCCCATATTCAAAATGGACCGATGCAAAGCCGTCCCGGCGCTCATCGGCAATCATGAAGATTTTCTCATCGTGTCCGGACTTGCCGGAACATCAAAGGACATGGCGTCCCTCACCGGAGATGCCGCGAACCTCTACACAATGGCGGGCGCCATGGGAGCTGCGACCGCCATGGGGCTGGGTCTTGCGCTCGCGCAGCCAGACAAACGCGTGCTCGTAATAACCGGCGATGGGGAATTGCTCATGAATGTGGGCACGCTTGCCACCATCTCCGTGCTCAACCCCGCGAACCTCTCGATTGTGTGTGTCGACAATGGCTATTATGGCGAGACGGGGTACCAGAAAAGTCATACCAGCCGTGGTGTCCACCTTGAGCAAATGGCAATCGGCGCCGGGATCAAAATGACCAGCACCATCGAGAGTGAAGATCAGCTGGAAGATGGCAAACGGATGTTGCGCGAAACGAACGGCACGTCCTTCGTATTGCTGCGTGTGAGCCAGGAAAGGCCACCGGCCGTCAAGCGCCTCATGGAGCCTGCTGCGGCCCGCACGCGCTTTCGTACAGCCCTGCTGGGGCACAGCTGATAGTAGCAGGAAGGCGGTTTCCCCCAATTTATCCACCGCCCCCCTTGACGCGCGCGTCCTTGCGCGTAGGACTCTGCTTAAAGACAAAATGATTGGAAATTGCAGGCAGGGAGTAGAAAATGACGGTGGAACTGGAAACAACTGCGCAAGCTATGGTGGCTGACGGAAAGGGCATTCTGGCTGCAGACGAGAGCACCGGCACCATACAGAAGCGGTTCGATTCGATTGGCGCTGATTGCACCGAAGACAATCGCCGGGATTATCGCGAGATGCTGTTCCGTGCCAGCGACGCCATGACGAACTATATCTCCGGCGTCATTCTTTATGACGAGACGCTCCGCCAGAATGCAAAAGACGGTACGCCAATTTCCCAAATCATCTCCGACACCGGCGCCATTCCCGGCATCAAAGTGGACACGGGCGCGAAAGAACTCGCGGGCTGCCCGGGCGAGAAGGTCACCGAAGGGCTCGATGGCCTGCGCGAGCGCTTTGCCGAATATTACGACCTCGGCGCGCGCTTTGCGAAATGGCGCGCGGTTATCACCATTGGTGATGGCATCCCGTCACGCACCTGTATTCAGACCAACGCCCATGCACTGGCCCGGTATGCAGCGCTCGCGCAAGAGGCCAAAATCGTACCCATCGTCGAGCCGGAAGTCCTGATGGATGGACCGCACGACATAGCGCGATGTTTCGAGGTGACCGAAGCTGCACTGAACGCGCTTTATAGCGAACTCTATACTCAGAAGGTTCATCTGGAAGGCACGATCCTGAAACCCAACATGGTCCTTTCAGGAACAGAATGTGGCACACAAGCCGGTGTGGAAGAGGTCGCGGAGCAAACCGTGAAGTGTCTTAAACGCGCTGTTCCTTCTGCCGTTCCGGGCCTCTGCTTCCTCTCGGGCGGACAATCGGATGAGGACGCAACCGCTCATCTTTCCGCCATGAATGAAATGTTTGATATGCCTTGGAAACTGTCATTCTCCTATGGCCGCGCGTTGCAGGCGGCGGCACTGAAGGCGTGGGGCGGCAAGGCGGAAAATGAAGCGGCAGCACAGTCAGCATTCTCACACCGGGCGAAAATGAACTCTCTCGCCGCGACTGGCGAATGGAAGACGACGTTGGAGAAAGCCGCCTGATCGCGGCGCCTATTCCTTCTGCGTCCCGTGTTTACGCTTTTTACCGGTGGTCAGCTGCCGGGCGCAGACATTGTGATAAAACATCCCGTCCTTGATAATTACGCGAGTCATTTCAATGGTTCATGGTGAAACCGGTTGCCAGATCTATGTGACCTTTCCTCCAACGAGGGATGGCGGCAGCGTTGCTGAATTCGTTGAAGCCGGAGATTTCACCTCATTTGCCTGTGCCCTTCTGCACTCGCGAGACGATGGGACAGTGGACCGGGACTATGCACAACAGCTGCTGCCCCTCGCTCATGGAGCAAATATTCCGCTGCTTCTGGAAAACGATATCTCTGCCGCCGCCGAACTTGGCACTGACGGCGTTCATCTTCCCGCCGATGAGCATCTCTACTCCCAGGCACGTAATATGCTTGGAGACGATGCGATAATAGGTGTGGACTGCGGCCAGTCACGTCATGCAGGTCTGACTTTCGCGGAACTGGGTGCGGACTATATCGCTTTCTTGAATCAACCATCACCTGAACATGATGAGACAAATGAAAGCTATGAGGACCTGATCGCCTGGTGGGCGGAAACGGTAATTGTGCCCTGTGTCGCATGGGGCATGGAAACCATCGAGATGGCGCAGCGCATGGCGGACGCCGGAGCCGACTTCATCGCCGTGAGCACACCGCTCTGGTCACACCCCAAGGGGCCCGCGACCGCTGCAAGCGATCTTCGCGCAAGTCTCGAAAAGCGACGGGTGCCCGCATGACTTTCACCAGGAAAACAGGCAGAACCTGCTTCACCGCTCTGCTCGGCAGTTGGCTCATGCTGGGCACCGCTGCCGCAGCTACGCCTGACCCGGCCTATGACGCCCTTGACCGGGGTGACTATATCGGCGCCCGCAAGGAAGCGGAGAAGGCCGCCACCAAGGGCGACCCGGCGGCGCATACTCTGCTGGGTGAAATTTATTCAAAAGGTCTGGGCGTCGCGCGCAACTACAAGACCGCCGCCGGATGGTACGCAAAAGCCGCCACGCTGGGAGACGCCAACGCACAGCTTGCCCTCGGCCTGTTGCTGAGTGAGGGCCGTGGCGTGGCAAAAGACAAGGTTCGTGCGGCTGGTCTGTTTGAGAAAGCTGCCGCGGCCGGGCTTTCATCGGCCCAGTATAATTTCGCTCTTATCCTCATGGAGAACGAGGCACGCAAGCAGGACCTAGCCAGTGCAGTCTCCTGGTTGCAAAAGGCTTCCGCGCAGGACCACGCCCGGGCTAAATACGACCTGGCCGGTTTTTACCGGCAAGGGACCAGCGTCGCTAAAGACCCTGCCAGGGCTGCCGAGTTGACCAGGCAGGCAGCGGCTCTCGGCCATTCCACGGCGCAGGTGGAATACGCCATCATGCAGTTTAACGGCCGGGGTGTTGAAAAGGATGAAGCGGCCGCGATCAAGCTGTTTATCTCAGCCGCACAAAAAGGAAACCCGGTGGCGCAAAATCGTCTGGCGCGTATCTATGCATATGGCGCCGGCGTCGAGGAAGACCTGGAAGTTGCCGCCAAATGGCACTTGTTGGCACGCGGTGCGGGTGTAAGCGACTTCCGTCTGGACCTTTTTCTGGCCAAACTCACACCAGAACAGCGCGCCAAGGCGGAACAGGCTGCCCAATCCTGGACAATCCGCAATGTCGGGGGCTAGCCCCCTCCTCTTGCTCCCGCCCTTGAGCAGTTGCCGCTGGGGCACACATGATCTATGTCAGCCCCATACACAAACTATAGAAGCAAAGATGACGCCGATGAAAATGAACGGTAATGAAATCCGGCCCGGCAACGTGATCGAGCACAAGGGCAGTCTGTGGGTTGCGGTCAAGATCAAGGCGGTAAAACCCGGCAAGGGCGGAGCCTTTAATCAGGTCGAGCTAAAGAACCTGGTGGATGGCTCTAAACTCAACGAGCGCTTCCGGGCATCAGAAACGGTCGAGCGCGTCCGCCTGGAGCAGAAGGACCACCAGTTTCTCTTTGCCGAGGGTGACATGCTGACCTTCATGGATATGGAAAATTATGACCAGATCGCGCTGCCTGCCGACTTTCTCGAAGAGCGCGCCGCATTTTTACAGGACGGCATGGTCGTGGTTGTGGAAAGTTATGAAGGCAAGCCCATCGCCGTATCCCTTCCAGACCAGATAACGCTCGAAGTTGCAGAAGCCGAGCCTGTGGTGAAGGGACAGACCGCAGCCTCATCGAACAAGCCGGCGATCCTGGAAAACGGCTTACGCGTCATGGTACCGCCCTTCGTTCAGGTGGGTGAGAAAATCATCGTCGATACCAACGAGCTGACATACATAAAACGCGCCGAATAGGTAAAATCCCATGCCCGCATCCGCGCTTATGAATGTCATGGACCAGGCCGCCCGCAAGGCCGCGCGGGGTTTGGCGCGCGACTTCGGCGAAGTCGAGCATCTGCAAGTTTCTGTGAAGGGCCCCGCGGACTTTGTGAGCGCGGCGGACACCCGCGCGGAGCAAGTGCTGTTTGAAGAACTTTCGCGGGCCCGGCCCGGCTATGGTTTTTTGATGGAGGAGCGTGGAGCAGTTGAGGGAGCGGATAAGACGCACCGATGGATTGTCGATCCGCTCGACGGCACAACCAATTTCCTACACGGCGTCCCGATGTTCACCATTTCCATTGGCCTTGAGCGCGATGGCGAGATCGTGGCCGGCCTCATCCATAACCCGGCCAGCAACGAAACTTTTACAGCCGAGCGTGGCAAGGGTGCGTTTCTTGACGACCGCCGCATTCGCGTGGCCGGACGCACCTCCCTCGATGACAGCATTATCGCCACCGGCATTCCCCATCGCGGCAAACCTGACCACGCGCAGTTTCTGAGTGAATGCGAGATGGTTATGAGCCGGAGCGCGGGCGTTCGGCGCATGGGGGCAGCATCGCTCGATCTCGCCTGGGTCGCGGCCGGGCGCTTTGACGGCTTCTGGGAGCGAAACCTGCAAGCCTGGGACATGGCCGCAGGTGTCATCCTCATCAAGGAAGCCGGGGGATATGTTTCGAGCCTTGGCGGCAAGCCCGATATGCTGGCCACGGGCGGCATCGTGGCGGGCAATGAACAGGTTCACCGTGCGCTCAGCGGGGTCCTAAAAGAGTGCGCGAAAGCCGCTTGAGCCACGTCTGCCCGCGCCCGCGATAATTTGTCGGGCATGAAGTTGCCGTTTTTCATGTCACACTATTGCGCTAGTGTCTTATTGGACTCTTCCGGTTTCATTCAAAATCGATCTGGAATCCGACACCAGGATAAAAACAACAAGCTGGGGCAGAAAGTGAAGTATCGCGCATGGCGGCCAATCCAGGACATATGACCCTTTCCAGACCCATGGTTTTTTTCTGGCGCATGATCATATTCCTGATCCTCGTCGCCTTCTTGGTTGCCATTCTCTACGCTCAGACCCTGTCGGCTTTCATGACCAATCCCGGACTTAATGGCCTGATAGTCGGCGTGCTGTTCATCGGTATCGCCTACTCGTTTCGCCAAATCGTCCGGCTGTTTCCCGAAGTCCGCTGGGTAAACTCATTCCGCATCACTGATCCAGGACTGAAAGTGCCCAAACCACCGGTGCTGCTGGCACCGATGGCCACCATGCTGCGTGACCGCACCGGCCATGTGTCGATATCTACCCTGTCGATGCGTTCGATCCTTGATTCGATCGGATCACGACTTGACGAGGCGCGCGACATCTCCCGCTATCTCGTCGGACTGCTCATTTTCCTCGGGCTGCTCGGCACCTTCTGGGGCCTGCTGGAAACCATCAACTCTATCGGCAAAACCATCTCCACGCTTGATACCGGTTCTAATGATGGCCTCGTCATCTTTGAGGAGCTGAAAGAGGGACTGGCTGCACCGCTGAAGGGCATGGGCACAGCCTTTTCCTCGTCCCTGTTCGGTCTTGCCGGATCGCTTGTACTGGGATTTCTGGATCTGCAGGCAGGACAGGCACAAAACCGCTTTTACAACGAACTTGAGGACTGGCTCTCCGGCATCACCGAGTTGCAGCTGGGCGATACCCTGGCGTCAGGAACCTCGCCACAACTGCGCTTTGCGATGCAGGACATGCAGCGCTCCATCTCAGCGCTCGGATCCAATATCGAGCAAGGCGCACTCAACGACAATGCAACTGTAGCCGTCCGGAACCTGGCCACGGGAGTGGAGAAGCTCATCGAACAGATGCGCGCAGAGCAAAAGGTCGTGCGCGAATGGGCCGATGAGCAGGCCCAGCAACAACAACACATCGCAGATGTGTTGAAAAATATTTCCGGCAAGGAAGACGCCAAGCCCCGGGGCACAGTGAAGCCCGCACCCAAAGGCCGGTCAAAATGAGCTATGCCCGCGGACGCCGCGCCCGGCCCGATACCAATTACTGGCCGGGTTTTGTCGATGCCATGGCGACATTGCTGCTCGTCGTCACCTTCCTGCTGTCGGTATTCATGGTGGTGCAGTTCATCGTCACCCAGGTTGCCAGCGGCCAGGATACCGCCCTGCGAAAGCTCAATCAGCAAATTGCCCAGCTGACGGAATTGCTGTCGCTGGAAACCTCCACCAAGAGAACATTGGAAGACAATCTTGCCTCCTTGCGCGTGACCATCGACACGCAAAAGGAAAAGAATGCGCGCTTGCAGGGTTTGATCGATACGGAAGGCAAAAAGGCAAAAGATTCCGCGGGACAGGCGTCAAGCCTGGCAAAGGGTCTGCAAGAGCAAAAAGACATTGGCGCGCGTGCGCTCGCCCGGTTCGAGTTGCTGAACCAGCAACTGGCCGCGCTGCGGCGGCAGATCGCGACCCTGGAAGAAGCACTGGAGGCGTCTGAATCACGTGACAACCAGAGCCAGACCCAGATTGCAGACCTCGGCAAGCGGCTCAACCTTGCTCTGGCTCGCAAGGTGAGGGAGCTGGCCCGCTACCGATCCGACTTTTTTGGCCGCCTGCGCACCATCCTTGGTGACCGAGAGGATGTAAACATCCAGGGCGACCGCTTCGTGTTTCAGGCCGAGGTGCTGTTTCCCTCAAGCTCGGATATCATGAATGTGGAAGGCAGCGCCCAGATCGACAAGCTGGCCGGTGCCATTGTCCAGCTGCAAAAGGAAATACCCAGCGAGATCAACTGGGTCATTCGCGTTGACGGGCATACGGATGTGCGTCCCATCGCGTCGCCGGAATTTCCATCGAACTGGGAGTTGTCGTCAGCGCGCGCCATCTCGGTAGTGCGCCAGCTGATCCATCAGGGGGTACCGCCGAACAGGCTGGTAGCGGCAGGTTTCGGTGAGTTTCAGCCCATCGACACTGGCGATACGGAAGAAGCCTTCCGCCGCAACCGGCGTATCGAGCTCAAACTCACCGAGAAATAATCATTCAAGCCGTGCTAGAAACGACCCCGGCCCTGATCTTCAGGCCGCAGACCGGCGCAAAGGTTAGAAATGCGAATATCGGAACCGGCAAACATGCAGGCATCTTTCTTGGTATTGGGGTTTTGCTTCACACCGTTTTTGCCTTTGTAAGCATAACCCGACACCTGGGCGATGAGCCTGTCCTCACAAATAGAGTGGGAAATATATCCACCAGCAGCAGAATTATACGCCATGGCGCCACGGCACTGAAGGGCCGAAGCCGGAGCAGCCGATGCGGCCATGAGAAGCAAAGCGCCGCCAAGGGAAGCGAAGGTCACAGTTTTAGTCATCATGGGTAGTCTCCTCGGTTAAATGTCCAGTTCGTTTAATACGCCCTGGTGTTGACTTGGAAATGGGGATGCATGGTCTAATCAAAAGTGACGTACATCACACTTTTTCGGTTTCTAACCGATTGCGGAAATATCACTCCACCTCATGGAAGGTCCGCATTGCCCCAAAAAACCGGCATTATGTGCTGCTGAAAGGATTTAACGGTTTTCCTCGATGCGAAGATTTAGTTTCAACCAGTCCTGTACATCGTCACCGAACAGGTGGGTTGCCTGCATCAACGCGTCATCAAACGACGTCAACGGCTTTCCGACCACGGCCTCTTTCCTGGTGACAATTATGTAGGTCATTGGACTTGATCCTTTCCTGGCCCAACAATCGGAAATCGGACCCTTACCCGTTGGTCGCGGCGTAAGGCGGAAAGGTTCAATTTTTCAGAGGAAAAAATTCGGTGCTGCGTGAGGTCAGCATTGCGCAGGCACGCAAAGCTCATACAAAAACAATGATGACCAATCTCTGTGTTTCGCCAGCTAAACTATTGGCATGTACCGCCGAACAGGTTGGTGGCGGCAGGTTTCGGTGAGTTTCAGCCCATCGACACTGGCGATACGGAAGAAGCCTTCCGCCGCAACCAGCGTATCGAGCTCAAACTCATCGAGAAATAAGCGTTCAAGCCGTACTAGTCATACCTGCCCTGGTCTTCGGGCCGGAGGCCGGCACACAGATGAGAAATGCGAATGTCAGAGCCGGCAAACATGCAGGCATCTTTCTTGGTGTTCGGATTTTGCTTCACACCTTTTTTGCCGGCATAGGGATAGCCCGACACCTGGGCGATGAGCCTGTCTTCACAAATAGAGTGGGAAATCCACCCGCCAGCGGCTGGATTATACGCAAACGCGCCACGGCACTGAAGGGCCGAAGCCGGAGAAGTCGAAGCCGCCATGAGAAGCAAAGCGCCGCCAAGGGAGGCGAAGGTCACTAATTTAGTCATCATTCCATCCATCCTTTAGCCAAGGTACCCGCAGCCGGGGCACCATTTTACATAACGCGCCCTTTGGGGGCTTGTGCCTCGGATCGCAGGGGGAAACGCGTCCGAGGCAAGCGGTTTTGAAAACCGTATAGGTATGGATTTGGGGACGCCCTGGAATGATTTCAAGTTTTCAAATTACGGCGTCGGCGGCAAATTGCAGCTCGGCAAGGCGCGCATAAACACCGCGTTTCTTGAGTAATTGGGCATGGCTGCCCTCTTCAACGATGTGCCCTTCATTCAAAACCAGAATGCGGTCTGCTTGCCGCACAGTAGCCAGCCTGTGGGCAATTACGAGGGTTGTGCGCCCCTCCATGACGCGCTCCAGAGCCTGCTGCACCTCGCGTTCACTCTCGGCATCGAGCGCGCTCGTCGCTTCGTCCAGAAGCAGTATGGGAGCATCACGTAAAATTGAGCGGGCGATCGCAACACGCTGGCGCTGACCGCCTGAAAGCGTGACACCACGTTCTCCCAGACGCGTTTCATATTTCTCCGGTAACGCGGAAATAAACTTGTCGGCGAAAGCGAGTTTTGCCGCATCTCGTATTTCCGCTTCGCTCGCATCAGGAGCGCCATAACGGATATTCTCCGTCACCGTATCGGCGAACAGGGCCATATCCTGGGGCACCAGCGACATGCGCCCTCGAAGTGCACTGAGCTCGGCAGAGTTCGCCGCGACACCGTCCACCAGAACCTTGCCCTTTTGCGGATCATAAAAGCGAAGCAGGAGATTGAAGATGGTGCTTTTGCCAGCCCCCGATGGTCCAACGATGGCTACCGTTTCGCCAGGGGCCACATTGAAAGACACGTTTTCAATTGCCGGCTGCTGGGCGTGAGAGGGATACGCGAATGTCACCTTGCGGAACGAGACCTCACCGCGCGGCGGGTCAGGCAGTGGCTTCGGCGTGGCCGGAGACGCAATGTCCGGCTCCTCCTGCAACAACTCCGCGAGCCGCTCCGCAGCGCCTGAAGCCTGCTGGACTTCT
>JAJFHP010000018.1 GCA_021775555.1 Hyphomicrobiales bacterium
CGGGAAGAGAGAAACCGCCCCGTTTCTCGGTGGCTGTCTTGGTTTCCTGCTCGCGCTGCTTGTCTTCCTGCTCGGCCTTTTGCTTGGCGCGTTTTTGCAGCGTCTCATAAGCGGAAACACGGTCGACACTTTCATCATAAATGCCATGGACGGGGCTGTCCTTGAGGACATCCTTGCGCTCTGCCTTAGTTATTGGCCCTAGACGCGAGGAGGGCGGGCGCACAAGCGTGCGCTGAACAATAGAAGGATGCCCTTTTTTCTCAAGCGTTGAAACAAGGGCCTCACCAACTCCAAGCTCCATGATGACTTGTGCTGTCTTGAAGTCCGGATTCGGACGGAAGGTTTCAGCCGCCGCCCTCACCGCACGCTGCTCGCGCGGCGTGAAGGCGCGAAGGGCATGCTGAACCCGGTTGCCAAGCTGGCTCGATACGGTGTCGGGCACATCTAGCGGGTTCTGGGTCACGAAATAGACGCCCACACCTTTTGAGCGGATGAGGCGCACGACCTGTTCAACCTTCTCAATGAGCGCTTTCGGTGCTTCGTCGAAAAGCAGATGTGCTTCATCGAAAAAGAACACCAGAATTGGTTTTTCCGGGTCACCAATTTCAGGAAGCTCTTCGAACAACTCCGATAGAAGCCACAGCAGAAACGTCGCGTAGAGTCTTGGAGACTGCATCAATTTGTCGGCCGCCAGCACATTGATATAGCCCTCGCCTTTGCGGGTTGTCCGCATCAGGTCTTTAATTTCGAGCGCAGGTTCGCCGAAGAAATGTTCACCTCCCTGTTCTTCCAGCACGAGCAAGGAACGCTGGATTGCGCCAACTGACGCTTTGGAGACATTGCCATACTCCGCTGATAGCTCTTTAGCGCGCTCGGAGACATTGACCATAAGCGCGCGCAGATCTTTCAAATCGAGAATGAGAAGGCCTTCTTCATCCGCAACGCGAAATGCTATGTTCAAAACGCCTTCCTGGGTGTCGTTCAAATTCATCAGGCGCGAGAGCAGCAATGGCCCCATTTCGCTGACCGTCGTTCGGATGGGATGCCCCTGTTCACCAAACAGGTCCCAGAACACGGTTGGAAAGGCTTCATATTCATAGTCATCAAATTCAATCGTCTTAGCCCGTTTCTCCAGAAAGTCCTTTGCTACGCCTGATGCCGCTACACCGGACAGATCGCCCTTCACGTCAGCGCAGAAAACGGGCACGCCGTGTTTTGAAAACCCTTCAGCCAGTATCTGCAACGAAACGGTCTTGCCCGTGCCAGTGGCTCCAGTGATAAGCCCGTGGCGGTTGGCAAGCTTCAGGCGCAGGGATTCCCGCTTGTTGCTTTTGCCAATGAATACAGTTTCGTCGTCGAGCATACTGCCCCCTCGTCTAAGATAAATCCGGATCTGGTCAGTTTATCCGTGCCCGCAGAACCAGTGCAATCCTACTAAGCCATTCACACGCCAGAAGCGAGACCGGATTGCCACCTCAACCAATCCCTTGTCCACAATCAATAGTATGTATACAAGTCCGGGGACTTAAGCTGAGAGCTGATTATTACGAGGAGTGCTGGAGATGAGTTATCCGATCATCGACATTGAGGGGATCGGCCCTAAATACACCAAGATGCTGAAAAAAGTAGGTGTCACACAAACCAAACACTTGTTGAGCCGTGGCGCGTCCAAAAAAGGCCGTAAGGATCTTGCGACAGAGGCCGGCCTCAAGGAAACACAAATTCTCAAATGGACGAATATGGCGGACCTGATGCGGATCCGCGGAGTTGGCGAGGAATATTCCGAACTTCTCGAGGTCGCCGGGGTTGATACTGTCAAGGAATTGCGCAACCGCAAGGCTGAAAACCTCTATGAGAAAATGGCGGAAGTGAACACCAAGAAGAAACTTGTGCGCCAACTGCCTGGACCCAAGCAAGTTAAAGGCTGGGTGGCGCACGCCAAGAAACTCAAGCCAGTTATGACCTACTAGGTCACTCCAGCACCTAAGAAATTCAAAGCGGCGGTTCCTCGGAGCCGCCGTTTTTTTATGCGCGACATTTGAGCCGGGTCCACCACGCAAATGGAATATGTTAGGACAATAGAGAATTTCAGGAACATGACGACGGACATACGGAGCATATAAGATGTTCGAGTTGACCAAAGACCAACAAGAATTGCAGTTGCGCGCACGGGCATTTGCCGAGGCTGAACTCCCCGGCCGTGCCGCACAGATTGACGAAACTCAGGAGTACCCTTGGGATATCGTAGAGAAACTGGCCAAGGCCGGTTTCACCGGAATGACTGTGCCGGACGAGTTTGGCGGCCAGGGTCTTACCTATCTGGATACGGTTCTTGTTATTGAGGAGATGGCGAAAATCTGCGGCGTCACGGCCCGCATCGTGGTGGAAACCAATATGGGCGCAGTCGGCGCCATCATGGCCTACGGATCAAAAGCCCAAAAAGAACTGGTGGCTAAAATGGTTCTTGAGGGTGACAAGCCAGCCATCTGCATGACTGAACCTGACGCCGGCAGTGCATTGACCGAGCTCACAACAACAGCCGTGAAGAAAGGCGACCAATACGTCATCAACGGCACAAAGCACTGGATTACCGGTGGTGGTGTATCACGGCTGCATGTGATCTTTGCCCGAGTTATCGATGATGGAGAGGATCAGGGTATCGGTGGATTTATCGCCATTCGAGATGAAGACGAGGGCCTTGTGATTGGCAAGCGCGAAATGGCAATGGGCCTGCGCGGAATTCCTGAAACCATTGTTGAATTTAAAGATCTCATCCTGGGGCCTGATCGCATGATCGTTCCCCCAGAAGGCATTCGCAAGGGCTTCGCCGGATTGATGAACGCTTATAACGGCCAACGCACGGGGGCTGCGACCGTCGCCCTTGGCATTGCAACGGGCGCGTATAATATCGCCATGGAATATGCCAAGACGAGACATCAGTTCGGCAGGCCCATTTGCGAATTTCAGGGCTTGCAATGGATGCTTGCCGACATGTCGATAGCGCTGGAAGCCGCCAGAATGCTTGTCCATAAAGCAGCGGCAAGTGCAGGAAAAGATGGCTTTGCTGACCCACTGCTGGCAGCTCAGGCAAAAATCATGGCCGCCGATACAGCAATCATGGTCACCAACAACGCATTGCAGATTCATGGGGCACCGGGTTATTCCAAACGCTTGCCACTGGAACGCATGGCGCGCGATGCACGCATGTTCACTATTGGTGGTGGCACGGCGCAGCTCTTGAGAAATCTGGTGGCGAGCCGCATTCTTGACCGGAAGTTCCCGCAAAGACGGAATGGCTATGATGGTTGGGAAGACGAAGCGCCTTCAAGCGTAGAGCAGCGCAAGCAGGGCTAGAAGGCTCCGACAAGACAATGAGCGAACTACCACTTGCTGAAGACTTTCCCCAAGCAGATGATGACGTCTGGCGGGCACTTGTGGACAAGGCCCTCAAGGGCGCGGACTTTGACGAGACGCTTGTCTCAACCACACATGACGGGCTTAAGATAAAACCACTTTATACACGTGGAAATGCGGTTGCTGCGGGCAGTGCAGGGATACCGGGCACCTCACCATTTATACGGGGGTTTGGCGCCACCGGTGGCGAACCGCCTTGGGACATCCGCCAGCTGTATGCTTCAGCTGACCCGGTGCAAACCAATACGGCCATCCTAGAAGACCTTGAAGGTGGCACCACGGCGATTGCCTTGCAAATAGCGGCGCCTGGTCAGAACGGTTTAAAACTCTCTGAGAATGATGAACTTGATCGCGCCCTCCATGGCGTCGCGCTTGATCTTGCCGGTGTCTGGCTTGAAGCAGGACATGGTGCAGCAATAGCTGCCTCCGCCCTCCAGAACGTCTGGAGCAAAAATGACATTGGCGATGACAAGGCCATAGGCGGATTCGGGGCCGACCCACTTGGCGTGATGGCGCGCACTGGTGGTCATCCGCTCTCGCTGGAACAGGCTTTGTCAGAAATGGCCGGGCTTGCAGTCCTGACTCATGAGCGCTACCCGCAGGTTACGGCCATGCTCATAGACGCCCGGCCCTATCACGGAGGAGGCGGTAGCGAGGCACAGGAGCTTGCCTGTTTATGCGCGACCACGGTCGCCTATCTGCGGGCGATGGAGGATGCGGGTCTTGCTCCTTTAGACGGACTGGCGCAAATGGAATTCGCACTTGCGTGTGACGCCGATATGTTTGCTAACATCGCCAAGCTGCGCGCAGCCCGCGCACTCATTGCCCGTATCGCGGATATCTCAGGCGCTGGAGATGCGCTCCCCGGCTTGCGTCTCCATGCCATGACGTCGTTCAGGATGTTTTCCTGCCTCGACCCTCATGTGAATATCCTGCGCACTACCATTGCCTCGGCAGCTGCAGCACTTGGCGGCGCCAACTCGCTCACCACATTGCCATTCACATTTGCAAACGGCCAGCCGGACGCTTTTGCGCGGCGCATCGCCCGTAACATCCAGATTATATTGCAGGAAGAATCCTCTCTTGGCATTGTTCTCGATCCTTCGGGAGGTAGTTGGTACGTCGAAGATTTCACACGAGATCTTGCGAACAGGGCCTGGGAGCTGTTCCAGGATATCGAGGCGCAAGGCGGTATGGCGCAAGCACTCGCCAAGGGAACCATTCAGGCGATGCTCCGTGAAACCTCTCAGAAACGCGCGCACGATATGACACTCGGAAGCGGAGAAATGACAGGAGTTAGTTCCTTCCCCAATCTTGGCGAGGCAGCTGTTGTCACTGTGCCGCACCCGCTGCCCGATGATCTGGAAGATCCCGCCATTACCGTTGAATCCATTCCGCTCTGCCGCCCGGCAGAACCTTTCGAAACGCTGCGCGCGGCGTCAGACGCCTATATGGAAACACACCAAGAACGCCCGAAAACCGTGCTCCTCACGCTTGGCAAGGCCAGCGATCATGCAGCACTTATGACTTACGCAGAGAGCTTTTTTGCCGCCGGTGGTATTGAGACCCCTGCATGCAAGGGCAGTGGCGCATACGACCCTGCAATCTCACCAATTGCCTGCATCTGCTCCAGTGATGAAATTTACAAGAACGAAGGAGTTGAGGCCGCAAAATCACTTAAAAAAGCCGGTGCGGAATGTGTTTATGCAATCGGGCGGCCTGGAGACTTGCGCAAGGAGCTTAAGGCAGCCGGTGTTGACGGATTTATTCACCAGGGCTGTGATATCATTGGAACACTTGAAGAAGCCCATGATGTATTGGGGCTGAAGCCTCGATAGGGTCTGGATAAGATGAGCCAGCTACCAGATTTCACTACGGTCGAATTCGATGCCAAGGCGGCAACTGCCGCGCTTGCACCCGGCGCACCGCATGAAACGCCTGAAGGCATCGCAATCAAGCCGGTTTATTCAGACGCAGACCTTGAGGGACTCGACTTTCTGGATTCGCGCCCTGGCCTGCCCCCCTATATTCGCGGCCCCTACCCGACCATGTATGTGCAGCGGCCCTGGACCATCCGCCAATATGCGGGGTTCTCAACGGCTGAAGACTCCAACGCCTTTTACCGGCGCAACCTGGCAGCGGGGCAACAGGGCGTCTCCATCGCCTTCGATCTTGCAACTCATCGAGGGTATGATTCCGATCATCCGCGCGTGCAGGGTGACGTGGGTATGGCCGGGGTGGCCATAGACTCCATTTACGACATGCGCACTTTGTTCCATGGCATTCCTCTGGATAAGATTTCCGTCTCCATGACCATGAACGGGGCGGTGCTGCCAATCCTTGCGCTCTATATCGTGGCTGGCGAAGAACAGGGTGTCCCTGCGGAAAAACTCTCCGGCACCATTCAGAACGATATTCTGAAAGAGTTCATGGTGCGCAACACCTATATCTATCCACCCGCACCCTCCATGCGGATCATCTCCGACATTTTCGCCTACACAGCCAAGAACATGCCGAAATTCAACTCGATTTCGATCTCCGGCTACCACATGCAGGAAGCGGGCGCGACGGCTGATCTGGAACTCGCCTATACGCTGGCCGATGGCCTGCAATATGTGCGCAAGGGCGTCGAGGCTGGCATGGATATCGATAGCTTTGCACCAAGGCTCTCCTTCTTCTGGGCGATTGGCATGAACTTCTTCATGGAGATCGCCAAGATGCGGGCCGCCCGCGCGTTGTGGGCCAAGCTCATGAGCGAATTTAACCCGAAAAATCCGCGCTCTTTGAGCCTGCGCACCCATTGCCAGACGAGCGGGTGGAGCCTCACCGCGCAGGATGTATTCAACAATGTCTCGCGCACCTGCATTGAGGCCATGGCCGCAACCCAAGGTCACACACAGTCGCTGCACACCAATGCGCTCGATGAGGCGCTTGCCCTTCCGACAGATTTCAGCGCCCGCATCGCCCGCAACACGCAGCTTGTGCTTCAGCAGGAATCCGGCACCACGAAGGTGATCGACCCCTGGGGCGGGAGCTACTATGTGGAACGGCTGACCGCTGACCTCGCTGCTAAAGCCTGGGAACACATCCAGGAAGTGGAAGAGCTGGGCGGGATGTCAAAAGCCATTGAAGCCGGCATCCCCAAACTCAAGATCGAGGAAGCCGCGGCCCGCACACAGGGACGCATCGACTCAGGCCGCCAGACCATTGTCGGCGTAAACAAGTTCCGCGTGGCCGACGAAGCGGATATTGAAATTCTCAAGGTCGACAATCAAGCGGTACGCCGCCAGCAGCACGAAAAGCTAGAACGACTGCGTGCGGAACGTGATGAGAGGCAATGCCAGGCCGCACTTGACGCTCTCACCAAATGCGCCGACACAGGAGAAGGGAACCTTCTCAGCGCTTGTGTAGATGCGGCGCGCGCCATGGCAACAGTCGGTGAAATCTCTAGCGCCATGGAGAAGGTCTTCGGCAGGCACCGGGCGGAAGTGAAAGCCATTACCGGTGTCTACAAAGCAGAAATGGGGACCATGCAGAAATCACTCGCACGGGTTCAGGAACTGGTCGAGGCGTTCGAGGAACATGAAGGACGCCGCCCGCGCATTCTAGTCGCCAAGGTTGGGCAGGACGGGCACGACCGGGGGCAGAAGGTTATCGCCTCAGCATTTGCCGATCTGGGGTTTGACGTGGATATCGGCGCGCTGTTCCAGACCCCCGAGGAAGCCGCCCGCCAGGCGATCGAGAATGATGTGCATATTGTCGGCGTCTCTTCACTTGCTGCCAGCCACCTGACATTGGTGCCGGAACTTCGCGAAGCACTGGAATCTCAGGGACGTAGTGACATCATGATTGTCGCCGGGGGGGTTATCCCGCCACAAGACTATGATGAACTTTATGCAGCTGGCGCGAAAGCCATCTTTGGACCCGGCACTGTGATAGCCGACGCTGCAGCGGATCTGCTGGTGAAACTCTCCGCTCAACTGGGGTTCAAGCCAAGTGCTGCGGCCGAGTAGCCCACAAGAATGAGCGTGGGGAATAAACAACGCAGCGAACTTACCCTGCAGGACTATGCGGACGGCGTGCGCTCAGGCGACCGGGTTATGCTCGCACGTGCCATCACTCTCATTGAAAGCAAAAGAGAAGAGCACCAGACGCTTGCGCAAAAGTTGTTGCAGGCGTTGCTGCCCGATACGGGCAAGGCCTACCGGGTGGGCATAACCGGAGTCCCCGGTGTCGGCAAATCAACCGCCATCGACCAGTTGGGCACGAACCTCACTGCATCAGGTCATAAGGTTGCCGTGCTCGCGGTCGACCCCTCCTCCACCCGCTCTGGTGGTTCAGTACTTGGCGACAAGACACGCATGCCCCGCCTTGCACAGGATGAGAATTCCTATGTCCGCCCTTCACCCACATCCGGTACGCTCGGTGGTGTCACGCGCAAAACACGCGAGACCATGTCGCTATGCGAAGCGGCCGGGTTTGGCGTCATCCTGGTGGAGACCGTGGGCGTGGGACAATCCGAGACAGCCGTTGCTGAAATGGTGGATTTCTTCCTCGCCCTCATGCTGCCGGGTGCCGGTGATGAACTGCAGGGCATCAAGAAAGGCATCATCGAGATTGCCGACATGATCGCCATCAACAAGGCGGACGGTGACAATGTCACCCGCGCCAAGACGGCGGCCAGTGTTTATCGCGCGGCACTCAATATCATTGCCTCGACCAGCCCGAACTGGTCCCCTCCTGTCCTCACCATTTCGGGGTTAGAGAATTTGGGGCTGGATGAGTTATGGAATTCCATTGAGCGGCACCGTCAGACACTTACAGGTTCAGGCGAATATGAAGAACGCCGGCAGGACCAGGCCGTCAAATGGATGCATGACATGCTGGAAGACCGGTTAAAGGCTGCTCTCAAGGCCAATCGGAATGTCGCGGCACGATTGCCAAAAATAGAAGCCCAGATTCGTAACGGCAAGCTCACACCAGCCCTTGGCGTTGAGGAAATCCTGGAGCTGATGGGAACTGAGCAGAACAAGTAAGCTGAATGCATCCTCATGCCGCCCCGTGAAAACATCAAAGTCCTGGTGACCGGATTCGGAGCCTTTCCTGGCGTCCGGTCAAACCCGAGCGGAGAGTTACTGGACCGACTCAAGAACCGGCCAATCCGGTTAAACTCCCGGGTTAAACTTAGAACAGCGCTTATTCCCACCAGATGGGATGAGGTGGAAAAATTTACCGATGGAACACTTGCCGAATTTGATCCTGATATCGCGCTTCATTTCGGCGTCCATTCACGCATCAAGGGTCTGCGAATAGAAAAATTGGCCCACAATTGCACATGCACTCAGGCGGATGCATCGGGTAAGACTGCACCGCGCCATCGCGTGGTGGACCCTGCCCCACGGGCTCTCAAATCCACACTTGAAACGCAAAGACTGCTTACCCAATTGCACGCACGTGGTGTGCCCGCTCAAAGTTCCACAAACGCGGGACGCTATCTCTGCAACGCATTGCTGTTTGCCTCGCTGTATCAGGCCGGCGGGCGAGCTTCACTACGCCAAACCGGTTTTATTCATATTCCGCCGTTTACCGCGCGAGCTATGGAGAAAAACGCCACGCTGCATGGCGTTGAAATTATTCTCGGCTATTGTGTCGCCAGATATATTCACCAGACCCTCCTCATCACGGCATCAGACGGTTAACGCTGCTAGGTATCGTGCTTGCGTTGTGATGCCATTCAGAAGCACAAAGGATCCATGGTTCTGGATAGAAGACAGATAATGATAGGCGGTGCCGGGCTTGGCGCCGGCCTGGCCACTGCGGCAGGTCCACGGATTGCCTTGGCCCAAGGTGCCGATGCGGGGACATTCTCGGTTACTGATTTTGGCGTGCAGCCAAATGCGAGAAGCGATCAGACCAAAGGGCTACAGGCGGCGATTGATGCGGCCTCAAAAAGCGGCGCGGTTTTGCATATTCCGGGGGGCATATACCAAGCCGGAATGCTGACCCTGAAATCAAACACAATCCTCTCGGGCGTACCGGGCAAAAGCGTACTTAATTTTAGAGGGGATGGCTTTTTCCTTGTTGCCAAATCAGCACAAAACATTCACCTGTCAGGGGTGGTGCTCAAGGGCAAAACCGCCAAAGGTGGCAACGAATATAACAGCGCTTTGCTTAACGCGGACAAGATCGAGGGTTTAATTGTAACCCGCTGCAAGATCACCGGCAGCATTGCGAATGGCATCTCGATCAACAGATGTTCAGGACATATTGCCGATAACGAGATATCTCACGCCTACCAAACAGGGTTGTTCTGTAACGACTCTCGTGGCCTCGATATCAGCCACAACCATGTTCATGATTGCGGCAATAACGGCATTCAGGTTTGGCGGTCCTCATCCGGCGAAGACGGGACCATTGTCGCCCATAACCGCATCGACGACATCCGCTCTGAAGCGGGAGGATCGGGTGAAAATGGAAATGGAATCAATGTGTTCAGGGCGAATGGCGTACAAGTTACTGGAAATCGGATAACGGATTGTGCTTTTTCTGCAATCCGGGGTAACGCCGCGTCCAACTTCCAGGTTATCGGGAACTCCTGCGCCCGGCTTGGCGAGGTCGCGATCTACGCAGAGTTCGGCTTTGAAGGCGTGATCATCACCAATAATCTTGTCGACAAGGCCGCCATGGGCATATCGGTCACCAATTTCAACGAAGGCGGACGCATGGCCGTCGTTCAAGGGAATTTGGTCCGCAACCTCTTCTTGCGGGCTGGTGACCGCGGCATTGGGATAGCCGTCGAAGCAGATGCCATGGTGTCGGGAAATGTTATCGAGGGCGCTCCCCGGTCAGGTATCCAGATTGGATGGGGCAAGCATCTTCGCGATGTCAGCGCGACCGGCAACCTCATACGCGAAGCGCGCATTGGCATTGGCATCTCGGCGGCGCCGGATGCAGGCTATGCCTTCATCACCAACAACATGATCTCGAAGACAAAAGATGGCGGCATCCGGGCCATGGACCATGACAAACCGCTAGGGCCAGACCTGGCCAAATCGAGTTCTGAATCTTACCGGAACATTGCCGTGTTCGGAAACGTATCCCTCTAGGACCGCAGGCAGGAAATAGCCTCGCTGAGGTCACCCGATGGCATAATTTCTCCGACCCTGGTGCCACGCCAGTTGGTGAGCGTCATTTCATAAAGATCACCGGCATTATTTATCTGGGAGGGGAAAAGCGACGCGATAACATGCGCAGCTGCAGCTTCAGCACCGCGCTTTGTACCATCGTCAATCTTCAGCGCCATACCGAGACCCTGCTCCGGGAAAGCCGCACAATATACACCCTCTGCTCCGCCTTTCACAAAGGCGGAAACGCCGAGTTTGTGCATCACGCCAGAACCGAAACGTCCCGTCCCTTCGACCATCTGCGGCTCTGTGGTGCAGGCATGCATCAGACGCTTGCCCGCTGCCACGCGTTCGGGTGAAAGCCCAGACATCGAGGCAAGCCTTGCAAAGGCCCGCGCCAGCCCCTTGAGCGGCATGGCCCAGGTGGGCACCGAACATCCGTCAATGGCGCACATCTGCGGTGAAGTCGCCTCCCCCGTCATTTCCTCGATGGCCTGTCGAACGCGCTGCTGAACCGGGTGGTCCCCCTGCTCATAGCCTTCAGTACCAGCATTCAGATGGGTGGCGAGGGCCAGCATCCCCGCATGCTTGCCCGAGCAATTATTGTGGAGTGACGTTGGTTTTTGCCCCTGGGACGCCAATTCACGAGCGGCGTCTTCCCTTGCTGGCCATTGAACGCCACATGCCAAGGCATCCACGGAAAGACCGGACCTGGCCAGCATGGCTTTTGCCGTTTCGACATGAAAGACCTCACCATTGTGAGACGCACAGGCCAGCGCCAGTTCCTTGTCAGTCAGCCCGGCAGCATCCGCCGCACCACTTTCCACGAGCGGCAGCGCCTGCAAAACCTTGATGGCGGAGCGCGGATATATCGGCCGCTCGACATCACCCAGCGAAACAACCGGTGTGCCCTGCACGCCAGCAATACAAACCGCGCCCCGGTGGAAACTCTCAACCAAGCTCCCACGTGTCAGATTGATAAGAACTGGATTTGGCATGTCATTGATTTCAAGTTCAGAAATAAGAGGGTTCAAGTCTTGCTCTAACGCTCGCGCAGCGCTTCCTGCTGCGCCTTTATTATAGGCTTGAGGAGATAGTCGAGAATTGTCTTCTTGCCGGTCACGATATCGACTTGTCCCACCATTCCAGGAATAATCGGCAAGGACTTATCTCCTTTTTTCAGGGCGGATTCTTTCGTCTTTATGGTTGCCAGGTAAAATCTTTCATTGGTGTTGGGATCGCGCGTGCTGTCAGGTGAAATATTCTCCACCTCTCCATCCAGACCACCATAAATTGTAAAATCATAGGCCGAGATTTTCACCAGTGCTTTCTGCTTGGGTGAGATGAAGGCAATATCCTTCGGCTGGATACGAACATCCACCTGCAGCGCATCCTCCATCGGCGTGATTTCAGCCAGTGGCTCACTCGCCCTCACGACGCCGCCAACCGTATTCACATGCAGCTTGTTGATGATACCGTCCACGGAGGAACGAATATCTGTACGAACCACCCTGTCACTCGCTCCCTTCATCGACTGCTTGACGACTGAAAGTTCGGAGAGCTTGGCGTTCAGCTCCGTTTGCGCTCCCTGGCGGAAGGAAAGCTTCTGCTCATCAATCAACCGCTCTGCTTCGCGTATCGAGGCTTCCACGCGGGGCAATGCCTGTTTAGTTGTTGCCAACTGACCCTTGAGATCTGAGATTTCACGTTCCAGCTTGAGAACATCTGTCTTGGATACGATGCCGCGTTCCGCCAGCGGCTTCTTGATATCGAACTCGCGCATGGCGATGTCGAGCCCGTTTTGAAAGCGCTTCCTGTTTTCCTTGAGTTCTGCCAGTTCCTGCTTGCGCTGTTCGAGCCGTTCCCTGAGCAGGCTGACCTGGTTCGCCAGACTGGACATGCGGATATTGAAAAGCGTCATCTCGTTCTTCACCACATTCGGCACCAGCTTGCGCAACTCTTCCCCGAAATCGATTTCCTTGGCATCCGGATTTCCGGATTCTGTTCGCAGGCGTTTCACCTGGACACTGAGCGAGCGCCGCTTGGCTTCGATCTCGCCCAGGTCAGAGGAAAAACCGGTGTCATCAATTCTCAGTAACAGCTGGTCCTTTTTGACGTGGTCCCCTTCACGAACCATGATCTGCTTTACGATGCCCCCTTCCAGGCTTTGCACCACCTGGGTTTTTGATGACGGAACAACTTGCCCCTCCCCGCGGGTCACTTCATCTATTTCTGCAAAAAAGGCCCAGGCGAAAAATGCCAGGAACAGTGCCGCACATGTTGCCAGAAAAATAGAGGATGTCCGCGCGGGCGCGTCACGCAACGCTGCTTCGGCATCCTTGACGAAATTCAGGTCTTCGCGCTCACGCGCAGTCGTCGCCCAGTGGCTGGAACTTGGGTCCGCGGCCATGTGTGTCATCCGCCTTGTGAACTAGTGCCCGAGATACTGCGTCATGCGCTGATAAAAGCACTCGCATTTCTGCAGCATGACGTGATCAGGCCTTCGGCGCCATTTCCGAGGTTTGCGGAGTGAGCCGTAAACCTTGGCACAACTGATCTTGGCTTCGTTGGCCCAGAGGAACAACGGAGAAAGGGTGTGTATGGCCTGATTGGACCTGGAAACCTCTGCCGCATGTTCAAATCGGCTATGCACCTCGTCCCGCAGCATTGAAACGCTATGAGTATCACTTAGTTCGTATGCATCTTCGGCAAGGTGGCAGTAAGATTGCGGAGCGCCAAAATCGGCCGCCATTAGCTGAGAGCTGACAAACAGACTCGCCGCCAGAACGCAGCTATGAACCACTCTCACTCTCATACCGTTTCTCCGTCCCACTCGGGAAAATATTCTCTTGATGTTTGAAATGTCCCACTCACACGGTCGCGATGCAAGCATTTGTCCTAATCCTTCTTCCCGGCCTCATCCCTCAAAGACTGCTTTGCGGAACGTCTCTTACCTGCTTTTGAAGATGACTCGTCGGACCAATCACCCCCTTTGCCCTTTTTCAGAGACGATGGAATTTGTGAATCCGCCTGGGTACGTAGAGCCTTCAATACGATGTCGCGCGGCCCGTCAGCCGCGATACGGCCGTTTTCTACAACGATCAACCGGGAAACCAGCGCCAGCATGGCCGTGCGGTGGGTTGTCACGATAAGTGTCTGGTCGGGGCGAAAAGCCGTGCGCAGTCGTTCTAGAAGCGCCAATTCAGAGGCGGGATCCATAGAACCTGATGGTTCATCCAGGAATACGACCAGTGAATCGGACAAGAATGCCCGGGCCAGAGCAATAGTCTGACGTTGGCCGCTGGAGAGCAATCGCCCCGATTCACCGACAGGCATGTTGAAACCCTGCGGGTGCAGCTTAACGAACTGGGATACACCAGCCAGATCGGCCGCCCTGATAACGAGATCGTCGGATATGTGAGGTGAGCCCAGAGCAATATTGTCGCGAACGGAGCCGTGAAACAGGGAGGAGTCCTGCGAGACGAATGACACCATCCGGCGAACGTCATCAGGATGACATTGCCGGATTTCAACATCATCAATTAGCAGCGAGCCTTCGCTCGGTAGATAGAGCCGCGAAATCAACCTTCCCAATGTCGTTTTTCCTGAGCCTATCCGGCCAATGATGCCAATGCGCTCTCCCGGCTCAATCTTGAGCGTGACATTGTTGAGTGCCGGTGCTTCAGAACCAGGATAGGTGAAAGACACTTTATCGAAGGTGATCGAACCCGCGCCCAATTCGCGGTTCATATGACGCGCCTGCCCTTCATCCTCGCCTGGAACAGACATGATCCGGTCAAGCGTACGCAGGGAACTCAGCGCCTGCTGCGAGCGCCCCAACGTCGCTGCGATCTGCCCCAGAGGTGCCACGGCGCGCCCTGCCAGGATAACCGCGGCAATGATGGCACCCGGGGATACCTCGCCCTGATCAAACAGGTAAACGCCGATGATTACGACACCCACCGTGACCAGCTGCTGGACAAGTGCAGTAAAATTAGTACCGAGAGTTGATATTGAGCGCAGCTTTTCAGCTGTTTTCGCATTGCGCCCGACAAACTGCTCCCACTGATCCTGGAACTGGCTTTCGGCACGCGACGTTTTAATGGTTTCTAGCCCCATCAGCGCTTCGATCAGGAGTGAATGCCGGTGGGAAGCCTCTGCCTGGGCATGCTGGACGATCCTGTGCAATGGAAATTGCAACAACACGCCCGCGATCAAAACCAGCAAAACCGCCATTGCGGGCGCCAGCGCCACAATACCGGCTATCTGGAAAATTATGAAAATGAACAACCAGATAAAAATGAAGTCAGTGAGTGTCACGACAGTATTCGAGGTGAAGAACTCACGGACAATTTCGAAATCCCGGAGCTGATTTGCAAACTCACCGGTTTTCATGGGCCGTTTGCCCAGATCCAGATTGAGAACCTGGGCGAACAGCCGGCTCGCCAGCAACACATCAGCCCGGCGCCCGGCATTGCCGATCAGATGATTGCGCAGCGTCTTGAGAATAAAATCGAAACTGATGGCAAGAATGACGCCAATCGCCAGCACCCACAATGTCGACAATGCCTTGTTCGGCAGCACCCGATCATAGACATTCATGATGAAAAGCGGGGTTGCCAGCGCCAGAATGTTGATCAGGGCGGCTGCAATCAGCACCTGCACATAGGTCGGCCAAAGCGGGGTTACAGCATTCCAGAACCAGTCCTTGGCGGAATAGGCTTGCCCCTCATCCCTTCCCAACTCGTACTGATATTCAGGTTTGACCAAAATTGCATAGCCTGAATAGCTCTGAGCGAGGTCAGCTGTATCAACTTTGACCACGCCACTGCCGGTTTCAGGCACAACCACCTGCGCACTGCCGTCATCAAGCTCCTGGGTGAGAACAACCGCTTCATTGTCGTCAAGCAGGAGGACTGCTGGCAGAAGAAGCGAGGAAAGCTGCTCAATTGGACGGCGGACAATGCGTGCGGATAAGCCAGCTCGGGCAGCCGCGCGGGAGAATAACCGTGGTGTCAGCCTGCCCTCGACAAGCGGTAAGCCCGAAACCAGGACGCCTGGCTGGACCGAGCGGTTATGATAGGCGCAGACAAACTCCAGGCAGCCAAGCAACTCATCCGAGAACACATGGTCCGCAGAGAGGTCAGGCCCGGCCTTCCCTTCAGCCGAACTTTTTTCGGAAGGTGTCCCGTCTTGGTCTGAATCCGCCATCTCACACACCGAACGTGAACGTGCCTGCTACACCATTTCCCTCGATGCCGCACCCAGCAGACATCTCAAATTATGGTGCGAAAAGATTAGCCTATTGCACGTTCCTGTGGAACAGGCGGTGGCTGGGTTTGCGGCGCCGGTGTGTCTCGCCATCGGGTGTCTCGGGCACGCGGTGCTCCTCACGTGCATATCCCTCAGACTGTTCAGGCGCTTCAATATTCATCATATTCAGCAGCATCCCGATGCTGGCCAGGATTCTGTATTCCGTGAACAGGAGGTCACTTGAGGTCGTCTCGACGGTTGCCTGTGTATTGAAACGGGTGTTTTGCGTGTCCAGAAGATCGAGCAAGGAACGGTCTCCGACCTTGAACTGCTCGGAATAGGAGTCCACCAGCCGCTCGACGCTCGCAAGCTGATCCTTTAACCTTTTCAAAAGCCGGCGCTGTTGCAGTCGGCGGTCCCAGGACAGGCGAACAGCTTCTTCCACTTCACGATGTGCCCTGTGGAGTCCAAATCGCTCTTCGTCAACCCGGCGCAAACGCTTCTGCTTGTTAGCGCTGTCAATGCCCCCCCTGAACAGGTTCCATCGCAGGATCAGCTCAGCCTTCAACTCATCTTCGCGTCCCCTGACGCCATCAAGCTCATGTCCATTGCGCCCCTTCAATTCGAGATCGAGCTTGGGTAGAAACTCGCTGCGCGCCTGCCGTGCTCTCGCATCAGCCGCGTCGAGGTCCGACTTGGCAACCTTGATCCTGGGATTGTTGGTGCGCGCCGCCGCCAGGGCGTCATTTAGTGTTGGCGGCAAGGCGGGCCCTGCCCTAGGTGGTTGCTGGTAATGGTCCAGTGGCAGGCCAACAAGCTTGAAAAACCTGATCCGGGCTGCGTTGAGATCCTCTTTCGTCTCGATCAGCCGGGCATCGGCAGCAAACACCCGCTCTTCTACCTGTTGACGGTCTGCAATTGAAACGGAACCGCTGTCTTCTCCGACTTTCAAGTCAGCGAGGACACGCTTGTGATAGTCGAGATTGTCTTGCGACAGGGTAACAATTTTGAGCAGACGGCCTGCTTCGAGATATTGGCGTATGACATTGATCGCAATCAGTTCTGAGCGCTCATAGACACGGTGTGAAGCGCTGTCCACACGCGATGCCTGGCGATGACGCTCACCACGCCGTTTAAAGCCATCAAACAGTCTTTGCGTTACTATCGCGCTGAATTCCCTGCGATCCAGGACATCATTATCTGTTCCCGAGGTGCGCGTGCTCGGGCTGTCGGTGTTCTGTGCACCATAGCGGCTTTCAATGTCGAATTTGGGTAAATAAGCGCCGCGTGCCTGCTTGAGCTCAAACTCGAGTGCCTCACGATTTGCAATCGCCTCGCCGATTTCCGGGTTCGCTTCAAGCGCGATCTTGATGGCCGATTTGAGCGAGATCGCATGGGCCTGAGGCATACTCAACCCAACAGCAACAAGAACCGCTATGAGCAGATATCGCATATGGTACGATACAAGCCCCCCCGGTATCCTGAGGTTGAAAGACAAACTCAAACTGCGTTCCTCAATCCACCACCGACTGAAAACGGTCCAGCTGATGGCTTTACCAACACTCCCTCACGCGAATTCTCAAACTAATCTGCGTGTTGACCGAACCCGAAGAGGATTACTCTAAGCATGTCAGACCCCACGCTCGCAGCCCGGAAAACCGCGCGCCCTCAAAACATTTAACATTTTCAATACCTAGTTTCAAAGACCATCACGATTCCAGATCGTGATTCATACCGGCGAGTGACAGATGTGCCACGCTCACACGGAAGAACTTCGGGAGCCCAAAATTGCTCAAAGTGCTTTTGAAATAAGTCTGGACCAGGAATTGGCTGGGGCGGCAGGGATCGAACCTGCGAATCACGGGATCAAAACCCGTTGCCTTACCACTTGGCTACGCCCCAATTAACCCGAAGTTATGTCGCTAACATTTGCGACAACCCTGCTTGCGGTCACGAGCCGCAACAAGCCGCTCCTTATATGAAAAGCATGGGACAACGACAACCGTATCCTTCACACTCAATGATAAAGAGTGAGTGCCAGCCATTTCAGGACAGACTCAACTCATGCTACATATGGACGATGTTCCAACTCTCACCTTTGGTGAGGAGATGAAAATGTGGCTATTTGACGGAACTGACCGAAGGCTCATCGTGGGTGCATTCCTGCTTGCCTGGTATGTCGCATATAAATCTCTTGGCCTGTTATAGGCTCATCTCTAACCCTGCTTGCGAGGCTAATGGTGCGGCGCTATAACTCGCGTGGCCCCGCGGGCTAAAGCAAGGCGGAGTGTGGCGCAGCCTGGTAGCGCACCTCGTTCGGGACGAGGGGGTCGCAGGTTCAAATCCTGCCACTCCGACCAGCTTTTTCAATGGGTTAAACGATTACCCCGGGGACCAATCCTGCCTCGTTCGGGGTTTTGGATGGCCTGAGATAACACGAAACTTGTCACCCAAGAGCTCCGCCATGAGCAAGCCCGATACCAAATCGCACAGCTCCTCCAAACTTGCCTTCAACACCGAGATGAATTTTGATTATGGCGTCGCCATCAAGGTTGCACCCGGTGTACGCCGTATGGTGGCCAACAATCCCGGGCCGTTCACATTCAAGGGCACCAACACCTACATCATCGGTCATGGTGAAGTTGCGGTAATCGATCCTGGTCCACTTGATCCTGAACATCTCGATGCCCTGTTGGCGGCGCTTGCCGGGGAGCGCATCAGCCATATCCTGATAACCCACACCCATCGCGACCACACCGACGGTGTTGCAGCATTGAAAGCAAATACAAATGCGCCCGTTCTCGCATTCGGCGAAACAGGCCGCGATCGTGGCGCACGCACCACCAGCCCCTCCGGCAAGGCCTTTGTCGATCTCGACTTCTCACCAGATAAGACATTGAGTGATGGCGACGTGATTCAGGGGAATGACTGGACGCTGGATGTCATCCACACACCGGGTCATGCGCCCGATCATCTCTGCTTCGCACTTACCGGCGAGCGAACCGTGTTTTCCGGGGATCACGTGATGGGATGGAATACAACCGTGGTGGCGCCGCCCGAAGGGCATATGGGGAATTATCTAACTTCGCTGGAGCGGTTGCTGGAGCGCAAGGACAAGCTGTTCCTACCTGGGCACGGCGGGCGTATCGAAATGCCGCAACGCGCAGTCAGGGCTTATCTAATGCACAGAAAAATGCGGGAATCGGCGATCTTCAACTGTCTGGAGAGCGGCGACTGTTTCATTCCCCAAATTGTTCCCAGAATTTATAGGGGTCTCGACTCGAAGCTCGCGCCCGCGGCTGCTTTATCCGTTCTTGCACACCTGGAATACCTGGTAGAGCGAGGCCTTGTTCAATGCGAAGATTCTCCAGTTGCAATTCAGTCAGCCTTTTCAATTCCGCAGCCCTCGCCTCTTCCCTGAGAACGGCAAGACGGGCCTGTTCTTCTTTTTTCGCTTTCGCCCTCAACTCCCTCAACCGCTTAACCTGATCACGAGAAACCTTGGCCCGCTTGGCCAATGCCACGTCAAGCGCAAGACGCTCGCCTTTTTCAAGACCCGCTTTCACCTCTGTGAACAAGCGCCGGATACGCCTGGCATTGGCACCAAAGTCATGCTCGCCATAGCGCGAGGCAGAGCGCACATCAATTTTTGCTTCTCCTTTGCCAGCAGAGACCCGGATGACAATATCGTCGGCGTAGCCCATCAGAAGCGTTTTGGCGACGGCCTCGATCTGTCCTGACTGGTTCCCGTCCGGTTTGCGTTCATTGACGATTTCCCAGTCGAGCTTGGTCACAGCTTCATGAGTGAGGTCGTAAGTTTCTTCGGCAGAACGCTCAAGCACCATGGGGCGAATGTCAGGATAAGCCTGCATCTGAATCTCGGCGAGCTCGTCAGCAGAATATGCCGTCGGATTGGCATCCTTGTCCCTGATGGCAGAGATCTGCTCGAACTGTGGTGGCGATTGCGAATCCGTTGTGATGTCGTTGATTTTTGGCCGTGTCAACAGATCCGGCAAATACCAAAGAGGCCCGGCCAGCAAGGCCAGGCCAATGGCAGCGCCCGCGATTGCATGCCCGCCCCCGAGAAGTCCCTGACCCCAGATGCGTACCAGCGAGATGCCTGCAAGAGCCAATGCGAGAAGACCGCCCAGCGCGCCAAATCCCAGAAGGTTGGTAGCAACCTTTGTGCCCAGCAGATCAAATCTGTGCAGCAACAGGGAAATTATTACGACCTGGGCAGCAAATACCGCCACGCGGCGTGACCAGCGCGCCTGCTTGGATTCTCTTTGTAGCAATACTGCCGTCATACTCGATCCGGAGACTGTGTAAAAATCACTTATGAACCAGGTTTCTGGTCTTCTCGTGGCTAATTCGCTTACTACACCAGATAATATGTGCGGCGCAGTGACACAATGGCTGCGTAAAACTATACCAAGCTGGCGTGCTGTCACATTTCTGCGTCATACAGAGCCAAGGCACTACTCAAGAGAGCAAACACATGTCCCCACTTACAAATGCACAAACCCGCGATATCGAAACGCTGATCCATCCCTACACAAATCTCGATGCCCACCGAAACGAAGGCCCTACCATCCTGGAAAGCGGCAACGGCATCTATGTGCAGGATACTCAGGGCAAACAATATATCGAGGGCATGGCAGGTCTCTGGTGTACTTCGTTGGGCTATGGCAATGAAGAACTGATTGAAGCGGCCCGCGAACAGCTCTCGAAACTTTCCTTCACCCATCTTTTTGGCGGAAAATCGCACGACCCGGCGATTGCTTTGGCTGAAAAGCTCAAGGAAATCTCTCCTGCACCGGCATCGAAAATCTTCTTCACCTGCTCAGGCTCCGAGGCCAATGACACCCAGATCAAGCTCGCCTGGTACTACAACAATGCGCGCGGATTACCGGAAAAGAAGAAAATCATTTCGCGCCAGCGCGCCTATCACGGGGTCACGATTGCTTCAGCCAGCCTTACCGGGCTTCCCGCGAACCATGCTGATTTTGATTTGCCCATTGACCGCATTGTGCACACCGCCTGCCCGCACCATTACCGCAATGCGCAACCAGGAGAGAGCGAGGAAGATTTTTCCACACGCCTTGCCGATGAACTCGAAGATCTGATCGAGAAGGAAGGCCCGGACACTATCGCTGCGTTTTTCGCGGAGCCGGTGATGGGTGCCGGCGGGGTTGTTGTCCCTCCGGAAAGTTATTTTGCAAAAATCCAGGCCGTACTCACCAAACATGACATCTTGTTCATCGTCGATGAAGTAATCTGCGGCTTCGGCAGGACGGGCGAGATGTTTGGATCTCACACCTTCGATCTGAACCCGGACTCCATATCCGTCGCCAAGGCGATTACCTCCGCCTATGCCCCACTCGGCGCTATCACGGTTTCAGAAGATGTCTACCAAGCCATGCTCGATGAAAGCAGGAAGATTGGTACTTTCGGCCATGGTTATACCTATTCGGGTCACCCGCTCTCAACCGCGATTGGACTTAAGACCCTTGAGATTTACGAGCGAGATAATATCGTCAATCACGTACAGTCAGTGGCACCCATATTCCAATCGCGCCTCACCGAACTCTCATCACACCCACTCGTGGGTGAAGCCCGCGGCGTCGGCCTGCTTGGCGCGGTGGAACTGGTCGCAGACAAGGTAAACAAGACACCGTTCGATCCCAAAATGGGAGCTGCCGCTCATGCCTCGCGCTTATGTGAAGAAGAAGGTCTCATCACGCGGGCAATATTCGGGGATGCGCTGGCATTCTGCCCACCACTCATCATCACCGAGGCCCAGGTCAATGACATGTTCGATATCCTGGAGCGGGGCCTGAACCGTTCCCTGGATGTTTTGAAGGCAGCTGCCTAAGACCGGGGTTTTTCGATCTTCATCAATCGTTAAGGTCTTGATTCGAATCCTAGGGAGTTGATCCGGGCGGGCGGCCACATTTTGGATCAGCCAGGCGGAATGACCAGTCATGACCATGTTGAGTATCGCGTATCGCGGCGTAAAGGCCGCGGCCCTGCTCGTCGGGGCAACTCTGCTTTGCGGCTTTACCTTCAGGGACGGCGGCCCACCCGAAGCTCACTATGTCGATTATAATGCCAAGCCGCCGAGTGGGAACACGGTAAGCGTATGCCACGCTCATGGATGCCAGAAACAGGAACTCTTCACCTTCACCCGCGACGATATCTCTGACCTTTCAGTATTGATGGATTACGCCCGAAAATCCGAAACGGCGCTGGAAGAGCGCAGGGCCATCGCCTACGCCATCGGCTGGATGGAGAGACGGGTTGGCCCGTCTACCGGAACAGCGAACGACCGGGCCAGCCTCGGGTTCATGAATGCCAGCGGTCAGCTCGATTGTGTCGATGAAGCAACAAATGCCACCAGCTATCTGCTGGTGCTGCAACATAACGGCCTGCTCCGGCACCACACCGTAATTCGCCCCTTCTCGAAAGCCAGCTTTTTCAAATGGCCCCACTTCGCGGCGATGATCAAGGCGCATACCAGCTCAAAGGTTTACGCTGTCGACTCTGGCGTTGGCCCTAACGGCTCAAATCCCGCAATCACCCTGGCGTCCAAGTGGTATATCGACGATAGCCCACCACCTCGAAGCCCGGTACCCATCCGTAATCTCTTACCCATGCCCCCTCAGCCCATGATGAAGGAACCGCCACGCGACAATCTCGGCCAGCTCGTTCAACAGATTTTGCAGGATGATTCCGCCGCCCGGCCTCCCGTGATGGCCGGATATACCGAACGACGCGTCAGATAGGCAGATCTGCTAGCGCATGAAAGCGAGCTGGCCCGTATCCAGCCCCATGACCAATTCAGGCCGTTTGGTCTCGGGCCTTTGGACCAGAATGATCTCCGTCACAACGGCTCCAGGCAGTTTGACATGTGCAAATACTCTCGCGGTGCCGCCCGAGATCGATATGAACCTGATTGCCTTGCGATCTTGGGTAGGCAGAGCCAGGTCGGTTATGCCATCACCATCAAAATCTGCGCTCGCGCTCATCTGCTGCGCTTGCGAACCGATAACGTGATTGGAAAAGCCGTTCAGATGCGCTTTGCGGTGCAGCTTGCCGTTGCGATAGCCCCAGAACTCCAGACGCCCCCCGATATGCGGTGTCACAACTATGGCGAGTTCATTATTCTTGTCGCCATCATAGTCGGCTATTCCCGCCGGGTTGAGCCAACGATGCGCCCGACCGATAGCAGGTGTTTCATCACCGATCCTCAGTCCGTCCTGTGTGAGGAAGAGTACCGCCAAGGCCGCTCCCTGGTTCAAATAGCTTTTCACGACAATAATTTCATCTGAGCCATCGCCATCAATATCCGCCAACCGCGCATACCGGTCTTCAAACACGGCAATCTTCGTCAGGGTCAGCGAATGGAGCTTGCCGCGCCTGTCTTCCACCACCACCCTCGAAGCCTCGATGGCATCACCCAGCACACCGTGCGCATAGCGCCGCGTTGGCCCCGCGAGCCAGGCCGCACGAATATTGCGTTTGCCCCTTGTGACTTCAGAATCGGGCAGCGCTTGGAATGGTAGTGGGGGTGTCGCATAGCCAGTTTCAAGCGCCGTTGCACAAGGCTTTCCCGCACATTTGCCCAATGTGAACCAGCCACTGTTCCTGGTTTTAATCCTGATCCGGCTGAATCCGGAGCCTCTCTTCATAGTCGTGAAGAGCCTTACCGCCGATGATGGCAGCTTGAGTGTCTCAACCCTCCATGTCATCTGACCTGCGTGGGCAGCGATGGAAAAAAGGCTTGAAAGCAGAAGACCAAAAGCGAAAACAACCGCAAAGCGGTCAGACATGCTGCCCGCCATTGATGTGGAGTTCAGCGCCATTCACGTAGCTCGATTGTTCTGTGCACAGGAAATAAATGGCTTTGGCCACCTCTTCAGGCTCGCCGAGCCGGCGCATGGGAATTTGCTCTTCCACGATCTTCTCGGTCCCTGGTGACAGGATCGAGGTATCTATCTCACCTGGTGAAATCGCGTTCACCCGAACACCGAGCGGGCCAAAGTCAGCCGCCATTTCGCGGGTCAGAGAAGCCAGCGCGGCTTTCGAAGTGGCATAAGCCGCACCGGCGAAGGGATGCACCCGGCTACCGGCAATGGACGAGACATTGACCACAGCTCCCTGCGCGAGTTTGAGCTCATCCATCAAGCCGCGAGCCAGCATGATCGGCGCGAAGAAATTCACCAGAAAGACCCTTTGCCAGTCGGGAATGGGCATATCGATGGCACCGAGACGTTTTCCACCCTCACCTTTTGGAGAAATGGCGGCATTGTTCACCAGCGCATTGAGACGGCTACCTTGTGCCTCCAAGCCCTTTTTCATCTCTTCAATGGCTTTGCTGGTACTATCTGGATCGGACAAATCGACCTGGATGTGGTCATCAGGGCCCGCTTCCCAGGGGCAATCCTCCGGAAATCCATGCCGTGAACACGTAATCACCCGCCAACCTGCACTCGAGAAGCGTTTTACCGTGGCATGGCCAATGCCACGGCTGGCCCCGGTCAGGATGAGTGTCTTGCGGTCTTCATTGGCAATGTTTGTCATCACTCGTCCGATTCAATTCGCGCCCACGCCATCACGGATGAGCCTGAATAGCATATTAGGGATATAGTCTGGTTTTAGACCATGACTCATTTGACGCATCTCGCCGGAACACGACGCGTTCATGCAAGCGGAATGGCCTGTCGTGCCAAAACTCGATCTCGACGGGGCTGAGGCTGAAACCTGACCAGCAAGGCGGCCTGGGCACCTCACCCACACCATGTTTTGCAGTAAATTTCGCCACGGCCTTCTCCAACGCAAAACGGCTCTCCAGCGGCCGTGACTGCAATGAAGCCCATGCGCCAATTCTGCTGCCCCTGGCCCGGCTGGCGAAATAGGCGTCGGCGTCGGTATCACTGACCGGAGTAATCACACCACGGATACGAATTTGCCGGCGCAGGCTCTTCCAGTGAAAACACAGAGCGGCTTTCGGGTTTGCTTCCAGCTCACGCCCCTTTGCGCTTTCCAGATTGGTGTAAAAAACAAAAGTACCGCCCTGTATGCCTTTCAGCAGAACCATGCGCACATTTGGCAGTCCTGACCCATCGACCGTGGCCAGCGACATCGCGTTGGGATCGTTTGGTTCATGGGCTTCGGCTTCTTCCATCCACGCGCCAAACAGGTCCATCGGATTCTCGACTTCGCCGAATTCCTCTGCCTGAGGCACCTCGTAAAAGTCGGTATTTTTATCTTTGGTCATGAGATGGGGCGCTCGAGACAACTGGCCGGGTTATTTCAGTGCGGCACACGCATTTACACTTTGCTCACCCTGATACCGTAAGACTAGGGCGTTTGATAGTGCCCGCGCATTATCGCCGTGTATGAGTAAACGGGGACAAAGAGTTATGCGTATGTTCCACCGCTCCAGTGTTTTCCCTCTGGTAACATTTTTTCTTGCTGCAACTGCATTGGGCCATATCAGCCCTTCAGCGCTTGCGGAGCCTGCAAGCGAGATATCCGGAAATATCCCGGTGACTGCTATGGCCGCGCCACCCGCTCCTGAAAAAAATCCGGTACGCAGGTTCAAAGAGTTACGTTCAAAGCTGGACGGCATGGACCAGATTGTAGCCTTGCGCGCATTGCATCTGGCCCTCAATCAGGTCCCAGACGGAGGAACCTTTGTCTGGCGCAAGAGGAGCCGGTCACTCAAAGGCATGATCAAGCCTAGCAAGGCGTTCCGCAATACGGATGGTCAAGTGTGCCGCCATATCATCTACGCGCTGGTGCTTGGCCTATATACCAAGCAAATTGAAGGCATTGCCTGCCGCCAGGAAGATGGACGCTGGCAGCTCTGACACGCGGGCTTTATCTGGTCTCGAACATCACGCATTGTCTTCTAGGAAACAAAAAGACATAAAACGTGTCTGGGCGGTTCATGAGGGTGGCCGTACATCCTAGACCCTCAATTACATTACTGTACGATGCATCGTGAAAAGTCTGGCTGTTTGGGGCACGGTAAATTTATGGGCGAACCTGGTAAATTAATGGCGGGAAAACGTGGCCTCGTCATGGGGGTTGCAAACAACCGCTCTATCGCCTGGGGTATCTGCAAGGCATGTCACGAACAAGGTGCCGAGATCGCCCTCACCTACCAGGGTGATGCTCTCAAGAAGCGCGTTATTCCTCTTGCCGGTGAGCTTGGCTCAACCCTCATCCTGCCCTGCGATGTCACCGATACTGCAAGCCTCGATGCCGTGTTTGACGATATCAAGAAAGCCTGGGGCGAACTGGACTTCGTGGTCCATGCCATCGCCTTTTCTGACAAGGATGAACTGGGCGGACGTTACGTGGATACTACGGCTGACAATTTCGAGAAGACACTGGCAATCTCCTGCTATTCCTTCACTGCCGTGGCTCAACGCGCGGAAAAACTCATGAAGGAAGGCGGGTCACTGGTCACTCTCACCTATTACGGTGCTGAAAAAGTTATGCCCCATTACAATGTCATGGGCGTTGCCAAGGCGGCGCTGGAGGCGAGCGTGCGTTATCTGGCGGCAGATCTCGGCAAGGATGGCATCCGCGTGAACGCCATTTCCGCCGGCCCCATCAAGACTCTGGCGGCGTCGGGTATTTCCGACTTCCGTTATATCCTGAAATGGAACGAATATAACTCGCCACTGCGGCGTACGGTATCGACCGAAGATGTGGGCGCCGCCGCCATGTATCTGCTCTCGGACCTCTCACGTGGCGTAACGGGAGAAGTGCATCACGTAGACGCGGGATATCATGTGGTCGGCATGAAGAACGAAGACGCCCCCGATATCTCTGTTGTCAAATAGTAACGCACCGGCAAACCCAAAAAGCTCCATGCCAAAAATTTATCTTGTCCGCCACGGCCAGACTGACTGGAACGCGTCCCTCAGGCTCCAGGGCCAGGAAGACACTCCCCTCAATGATACCGGGCGCGGCCAGGCAAGCCGGAACGGCGCCGTTCTCACTGAGACACTTTCAAACCATGATGCGTTTAATTTTGTCGCCAGCCCGCTCAGCCGCACACGCGAAACAATGGAAATTATCCGCAAGGCACTGGGATTATCCATTGACGGCTACCGAACAGATGGCGTCTTGAAGGAAATCCATTTCGGCGATTGGCAAGGTCATACATGGGACCAGTTGCGCGAGGCCCATCCACAAGAGATTGCCACGCGCTTCGATGACCCCTGGAATACGATCGCACCGGGTGTTGGAGGTGAAAGTTTCAAGATGCTGTCCGATCGCGCACTTGGCTGGCTCAAGTCAGTCGAGCAGGACACTGTCGCAATCACCCATGGCGGCATCATTCGCTGCGTTATCGGCCATATTGAACAAATTGCGGAGTTGAAGATTCCACATATCGATATTCCGCAGGATCGTATTTATGCGATCGGTGAAACTCGCGTCGAACTAATTTAATTTTTCTAGCCGACCTGCCGGCTTATCAACCAACTTGCTCTTCGTTGTTTGACGCCCTCGACCGGCTCAACTAGAAGAGCCGGTAGATTTAAGCAGGCGATTATCCATGTCTCACAATACATTCGGTCATCTTTTACGCCTGACCACCTGGGGCGAAAGCCACGGTGAGGCGATCGGCTGCGTTGTCGACGGCTGTCCACCGGGCATTGAAATTACAGCAGAAGAGATTCAAATCTTCCTCGACAAGCGTCGTCCTGGCCAGTCGAAATACACCACCCAGCGCAAGGAACCGGATACGGTCAAAATCATGTCCGGCGTGTTCGAGGACGCCAGGGGCAAGCAGGTTACGACCGGCGCACCCATTTCGCTTGTGATCGAGAATGTGGACCAGCGCTCGAAAGATTATTCCGACATCAAGGACACCTTTCGCCCCGGGCATGCGGATTTCACCTATATGGAGAAATACGGCATCCGTGATTACCGCGGAGGGGGCCGCTCATCTGCACGTGAAACCGCCATGCGCGTGGCTGCCGGCGCTATTGCACGCAAGGTGGTGCCGGGCCTCAGCGTACGCGCGGCACTGGTGCAGATGGGACCTCAGACGATTAATCGCGAAAACTGGGACTGGGACCAGGTTGACCAGAACCCGTTCTTCTCGCCCGACCATCAGAGCGTGCAGGGCTGGGCCTCCTATCTCGACGGCATCCGAAAGCAAGGCTCTTCCTGCGGCGCTATCATAGAAGTGGTTGCTGAAGCTGTGCCGGCAGGTCTTGGCGCGCCCATCTATGGCAAGCTCGACCAGGATATTGCATCTGCACTGATGAGCATCAATGCGGTGAAAGGCGTCGAGATCGGCGCAGGCATGGGAGCAGCTGCGCTCACGGGTGAAGAAAACGCTGATGAAATCCGCATAAGCAAGGATGGCAAACCAGAATTCCTGTCGAACCATGCGGGCGGCATCCTTGGCGGCATCTCTTCCGGCCAGCCTGTGGTTTCGCGTTTTTCGGTGAAACCTACATCCTCGATCCTGACACCGCGCAAGACCATCGACGCCAACGGCAATGAAACGGAAATCTCAACCAAGGGCAGACACGATCCCTGTGTTGGTATTCGCGCGGTGCCCATAGGTGAAGCGATGGTTGCTCTGGTGATCGCAGACCATTACCTGCGCCACCGGGCACAGACCGGTAAGGGCTAGGCTCAATGCCGCTGGAACAAGTCAAATCATTACATTTTGATGTCTTCGGCACGGTCGTCGACTGGAGGACAAGTGTCGTCACCGAGCTCAAGGAATTTGGCAAACGCAAGGACATCGAGATCGACTGGTTTCAATTCGCTGATGACTGGCGTGATCTCTATCAGCCCTCGATGGAAGCCGTTAGATGCGGAGACCGGGAATGGCGGCCACTCGACATGCTACACCGGGAAAGCCTTATCACGCTGATTTCACGTCACAACATAACGGGTTTGACCGAGGAGGAGATCGACCATCTGAACAAGGTGTGGCATCGCCTGACGCCTTGGCCCGATTGCGTCGAAGGCCTTAGCCGACTCAAAACGAAATATATCCTCGCCACGCTATCCAACGGAAATGTCTCTCTGCTGGTCAATATGGCAAAGAAGTCTGGACTTCCCTGGGATGCGATATTGGGAGCTGAGCCCAATCGTGGCTACAAACCGCAGGCTCAATGCTATTTGGGCAATGCGCGGTATCTGGATTTGGAACCGGCCGAATGCATGCTGGTGGCAGCCCACAATGGAGATTTGGATACCGCACGTTCGCACGGCTATCGCACCGCCTTCGTCGTCCGCCCGACAGAATATGGTCCCGGACAGGACATCGACATGGAAGCGGAGAGTGATTGGGATATCGTCACTGATTCCATGAACGGTGTAGCTGATGCACTCGGATGCTAAAGGCTCTCATCTGTGTCTGCATATAAACGTATTGTTGTATTAACCGGAGCAGGCCTCTCGGCAGAGTCAGGTCTCTCCACTTTCCGCGACAAGGGCGGTATATGGGCCAAACATCGCATCGAGGATGTGGCAACACCTGAAGCCTTCGCTCGCGATCCTGACAAGGTTCTGGAATTTTACAACACCCGGCGCAAGAGTGCCGCAGGAGTGAAATCGAACGCGGCACATGAGGCACTCGCACGGCTGGAAAAAGAGCATCCCGGCGAAGTGCTCACTGTCACCCAGAACATTGACCCTCTACATGAGATGGCGGGCACGCGACGCCTCATACACATGCATGGAGAGATACTGAAAAAACTCTGCGCCCATTGCGGGGCCAAGGAAGCGTGGGAGAATGATCTCTCCACGGAGCTGGTTTGCCATTCCTGTAAAAAGGCAGGCGGCATGCGTCCCGATGTCGTCTGGTTTGGCGAGATGCCCTATCAGATGGAGGAGATTGCCAGGGCGCTTGGCGCCTGCGACCTTTTCATTTCAATCGGCACCAGTGGCACAGTCTACCCGGCAGCCGGATTTGTGATGGACGCGCGTGGTATCGGTGCTCATACAGTGGAACTCAACCTGGAGCCATCGGAAGGTGCCACCCTGTTTGCCCAAGCCATTCATGGCAAGGCGACTGAGATCGTACCGGCTTTTGTTGACGAGTTGCTCTAGCGCTCCAGCACCGCCACCACCTCGATATGTTCTGAAAACAGAAACTGGTCCACCGGCGTGACATGTGAGAGCCGGTAGCCGCCATCAATCAGAATACGGACATCGCGGGCCAATGTTGCCGGATTACAGGAAACGGCAATGACGCGGGCCACAGTTGAATGGGCAAGTTCCTCAGCCTGAGCACGCGCGCCGGCTCTCGGCGGGTCGAACACAACCGCATCGAACTCATTCAGTTCCTTGACCGACAAAGGTTCATGAAACAGATCGCGGCACAATGTCCTGACAGGTTTCAGTCCTTGGGCCTGGCGTACCGCCATCTCAATTGCTCCCAGGGCTTCCTCGTCCATCTCGACCGCCAGCACCTCACCATACCGTGCCAACGGCAAAGAAAACGTCCCTGAGCCGGAAAAAAGATCAGCAATATGCGAAGCGTCCTCGCAGGCCGCCAGCACCTTCCTAATGAGCACCTCTTCAGCCTCGGATGTGGCCTGTACAAAAGCGCCGGGTGCAGGCACAACCGGGACGCCACCAAATTCCAGTTGTGGAGGTTGCCGGGTTGCCAGTACCTCGCCATTGATTGTCAATCGAGCCAGCTCAAAACGCGCGGAAAATTCAGACATCTGCATGAGAAGATCGGGATCGTTCACCTCGCGCACTCCCTCAATGCAGACATCAAGCCCGCCATCGGTATCGAGAATTGTGACGCGCGCTTCACTCTTCCGGCTTAAAAGTGCGCGCAGCATGTCCCGCAAATCCGGTAACACTTTCACAATTCGTCGACGCAAAACCACGCATTCCTGCATGTCGACAATCTGATGGGTAAGCCGCCTGGAGAAGCCAAGCAAAACATCCTTACGTGTCCGGCGTGCAGCAAGAACCGCACGCCGGCGCGTGCCGGCTTGTGCCGGGATGACAGACTCAACCGGGACTTCGAGACCACGGGAGAGAAAGGCCCTGGCGACTTGTTCTCGCTTCCATTCAAGATAAACTTTGATGTTCAGATGCTGGAGGGAACAGCTGCCGCATGTCCCGAAATGCTTGCAAATGGGTTCACAGCGCTCTTCGCTTGCTTCTACCAGTTCCAGCAATTCACCGCGCTCCCCCTGCACATTCGCGCGAACCCGCTCGAAGGGAAGCGTGAAAGGAATATAAACCGGACCATCTTCACCCTGGGCAATACCGTCCCCCCGGCTGCCAAGCGTTTCTATGACGAGTTCATCCACCATATCGGGCGCCAATCAGGAATTCGATATTGCCGTCCCCTCCTTCAATTGGTGACTGGGTTACCCCCTTCACACTCCATCCTTGCTGAGACTCAAGCCAGTTTTGAACATGATCGAGAGCGCGTTGTCGCGCGCCTTCATCACGGACAATACCCCCTTTTCCAACAGCATCCGGACCCGCCTCGAATTGAGGTTTCACTAAAGCCACGAGCCAGCAATCCTGCGCGGCCAGTTTCAACACGGCTGGCAACGCCTTGGTAAGCGAGATAAAGCTGACATCAGCGACAATAGCTGTAACAGGCCCCGCAATCAGCCGGGGTGTAAGAGTGCGCGCGTCGGTGCTCTCAAAAACATTCACATTTGGGTCATTCTTAAGCTCTGCACTGAGTTGATCCTGCCCTACATCGACGCACCAGACCTGAGCAGCACCACGCTCCAGCAGGACTTGCGTAAAACCACCGGTGGAAGCTCCTACATCAAGCGCATTGCGCCCCTGTGCCTCGAACCCGAAGACACTCAGTGCATTGATGAGTTTTTCTGCGCCGCGCGAAACATAGCGGTTTGCATCACCGGCCACCTTAATTGAAGCCGTTTGGGCAACCAATTGAGCCGGTTTGCTGGCAATTGCGCCATCAATCCTCACAAGCCCACGCTTGATGAGATCACGCGCACGCGAGCGCGTTGCGGCAAGGCCCCGGGTTGCAAGCAGAGTATCGAGACGTTCTCTTTTTCCAGGGCCCGCCAAAACGCAAGGCCGTCAGGCCCGCTCGCCGGTCTCCGCCGTCTGTTCACGACCGAGAGCGGCAAACACGGTTTTCACAATGCCATCTGCGTCAAGACCAGACTGGGCATACATGAGCTCCGGCTTATTCTGGTCTATGAAGATATCCGGCAGAACCATGGTGCGCACTTTCAGTCCACCCTCGAGTAATCCTTCATCAGACAGGAATTTCAGCACATGCGATCCGAAACCGCCGACAGACCCCTCTTCAATGGTGACAAGCACATCATGATCTTTTGCCAGCCGTGTGATGAGATCATGATCCAACGGCTTGGCAAAACGGGCATCGGCTACGGTTGCTGGCAATCCCTGAGCTGCAAGCTGATCGGCCGCGTTCAGACTTTCAGACAAACGCGTACCGAGAGAAAGCAGTGCGATACTTGAGCCTTCGCGAATGATCCTTCCTTTGCCAATCTCCAGCGGCTCCGGGTTTTCCGGCATCTCCACGCCAACACCTTCACCGCGCGGAAAGCGGAACGCACTCGGGCAATCGTCAATCGCTACAGCGGTTGCCACCATGCGTGTTAGCTCCGCCTCATCAGCCGCCGCCATCACCACGAAATCTGGCAGACAGCATAGATAGGCCACGTCAAAAGAGCCTGCATGGGTCGGCCCGTCAGCGCCCACAAGACCTGCACGGTCAATAGCAAAACGGACGGGGAGTTTCTGGACAGCTACATCATGTACTACCTGGTCATAGGCACGCTGCAGGAAGGTTGAATAAATTGCGGCAAAAGGCTTGTAGCCCTGCGATGCCAAACCGGCGGCGAAAGTCACCGCATGCTGCTCAGCAATACCAACATCAAAACACCGGTCAGGATATTTATCGCCGAAGATATCAAGACCCGTGCCAGAGGGCATGGCTGCGGTTATTCCAACGATCTTGTCGTCGTCTTCAGCCAGCTTGCTGAGCGTATTGGCAAACACCTTGGTATAGGACGGCGCATTGGGTTTGGATTTTTCCTGCGCGCCCGTCACCACGTTAAAGCGCGCCGTTGCGTGGCCCTTGTCGTCGGAATTTTCCGCCGGTCCGTAGCCTTTGCCCTTCTGCGTCACAACATGGACGAGGATTGGCCCTTCTTTCGCGTCTCGCACATTGCGCAAAACAGGCAGCAAGTGATCGAAATTATGCCCGTCAATGGGGCCTACATAATAGAATCCCAACTCCTCGAACAGCGTTCCGCCGGTCCAGAAGCCGCGGGTATATTCCTCTGCGCGCGCTGCCCGGCGTTCCCATTTTTTGGGGAGCTTCTTTGCTAGCTGCTTGGCCCAGTTACGCAACTGCCTGTAAGTACCGCCCGAAATACGACGGGCGAGGTAAGCGCTCATGGCACCCACGGGCGGGGCAATCGACATGTCATTGTCATTGAGGATGACAATCAGGCGCGAATCCATCGCACCAGCATTGTTCATTGCCTCATAGGCCATGCCTGCACTCATGGCGCCATCGCCAATGACGCAAACGACATTGTTATCACAGTCGGAGAGATCACGCGCCACAGCCATCCCAAGACCGGCGGAAATAGATGTAGATGAATGTGCCGCGCCGAATGGATCATATTCACTCTCGGCGCGCTTGGTGAATCCGGACAAACCCCCGCCTTGGCGCAGGGTACGGATGCGCTCGCGCCTCCCGGTGATGATCTTGTGCGGATAGCACTGATGACCAACATCCCAGATAAGCTTGTCATCGGGTGTGTCGAACACTTTGTGGATGGCCAGCGTGAGTTCCACCACCCCCAGACCAGCGCCCAGATGCCCGCCAGTTACCGAGACCGCACTGACCGTTTCAGCACGCAACTCTTCCGCCAGTTGCGGCAGGTCGGCATCTTCCAGCTCACGCAACTGGGCCGGAGTGCTGACCTTATCCAGCAGGGGTGTTTTGATGGATTGGGGCAATTTGTTTCGTGTCCCGCACACTCAAAGTCACAAACACTACAAAGCGGCGCGCATTTGAACGGATGCAGGCCTTGGGTTCAAGCACTCAATTTCTAAGATTACCCTACAGCACTTTCGCGCATCGCGTGCAGGCTTTGTTCAGCGTACAAATAATTCTATTCTTCACTCTCCAACGGCATGGTCAAACCGTCCACCTCAACCACTGGCACAATCGAGACATCAACATCATTTAGGCAATAGACATTAATGCCGAAGAAATCCGGCGACACCCGCTTGCGATGGAATGTGTAAATCCCGCATTTCTTACAAAAGTGGTGTTTGGCCGTCCTGGTATTCCACTCATACAGTCCAAGGACATCCTCCCCTTGCACCAACCTGAACTGGTCCTCATGCACTTTGGCCATGACTGCATTTTTCTTTTTGCACAAAGAGCAGTCACATTTCGTAAACTCGGTGAAAGCCGTATCGATCTCAAATATGACAGCGCCACAATGACATGATCCACGATAGGTTTGCATTGCCGTTTCCCCGTTGAATGGTGAGGTCTGCTCTAAACCACACCCTTGTCCCGCAACTGCGCAACAGCCGCCGCATCCAGCCCGCACAGGTCTCCCAGAACCCGCTCCGTCGCATCACCCAGCAAAGGTCCCACACTCGTGACCTTGCCCGGTGTCTCAGACAGGCGTGGGACAACATTGGGCATGGTGACAGGATTTCCCGTCACGTCCGGCACCTCAACCATTGTGCCGCGCGCCTTGAAATGCGGATCGGCAAAAATATCAGCGATAGTATTCACGGGCGCGGCCGGCACCTCGAATTCAACGCAGCGGGCCAGGAATTCATCCCGATCAAAGCCCTTGATATAATCCGTCATGATCTGATCGACTTCATCATAATGCTGAAGCCTGCGGCCCACCTCGCCATACATCTCAGCCGAAGCCAGTTCAGGACGTCCCATCATGTCGCACAGCCTTGCAAACATGACGTCAGACGTCCCGGATAGCGCAAGCCACTCGCCATCTTTCGACTGGTAGTGACCATGGGGGACTGCATTCAGCGTCCTGGTTCCCTCTCGGCCACGCACAATACCCTCTTCTGCATAGGCTGGCGCGAGCTCATCCAGAACTCTGAAAATTGCCTCATAGAGGGAAAGATCGATCACCTGACCCTGACCTGATATGTCGCGGTGGCGTAGCGCCATCAGCACGCCAATGGCGCCATAGAGCCCGGTTGTATAATCCGCGAGCGACGTTGAACCCGGCGTCACCGGCGGGCCGCCTGGCATACCAGCGAGATGGGTCAAGCCTGCAAAAGCATGGGCAATACGGGCAAAGCCGGGGCGGTCGCGATAGGGCCCGTCCTGCCCGTAGCCCGAGATACGCAACATGATGAGGCCGGGATTCTCCTGCGACAGGACATCCCAGCCCAGCCCCCATTTTTCCAAAGTTCCTGGGCGGAAGTTTTCACAAATTACATCCGATTGCTTGACGAGCTTTTTGAGGATTTCAACGCCTTCTGGTGTACGCAGATTGAGCGTTAGAGACGATTTGTTGCGCGCCTCCGTTTTCCACGCCAGAGAATCACCACCGTCTTTCGGCGTGCCATAACGTCGCCACGGATCGCCGCCATCGGGACGCTCAACCTTGATGACCTCGGCACCGAATTCCGCCAGCGTCGATGCTGCGAATGGCGCTGCGATAAACGTCGCCAGATCCAGAACACGGATGCCGGAAAGTGGTAAGGGGGGCTGGTTAGTTTTCGACATCCAGCGGTTCCGTGCCCGCAGGCTTGCCATCAGCGTTCAGTGTGATTTTCTCCACCTTGGCTTCGGCTTTTTTCAACAAGCCATCGCAATGGGTGCGCAAGGCCTCGCCGCGTTCGTAAATGGCGATGGATTCTTCAAGTTCCACGTCTCCCTTCTCCAGCTTGGCGACAATCTGCTCAAGCTCCGCCATGGCGATTTCAAAACTCATGCTCCCGATATCTTCCTGTTTTGCCTTCTCAGCCATTTTTTATCGCTCACCCTTACCTTACGAACTCGCATCCATCAGCACATGAACATGGGCACCCACGGAATTGGCAAGTCCATCCAGATCATAGCCACCTTCCAACATGGAGACGACCCTACCCTCGCAACTCTTGTCGGCAATCTCGATGATCTTTGCTGTGGCCCAGGCAAAATCATCCTCAACCAATCTCAGGCTCCCCAGCGGATCACGCTCATGGGCATCGAACCCTGCGGAAATCAGGATGAGATCCGGCCGGTGCGCCGAGAGTTGTGGCAGAATCCGATTTTCAAAAGCCTCACGGAAAATCTCACCGCCATCGCCCGCTCTCAAGGGTGCGTTCCAGATATTACCCAAACCGATCTCAGTCACAGCGCCCGTTCCGGGAAACAACGGCATTTGATGGGTAGAGCCAAAATACAGATCCTTGTCTTCCCAGAACATCGCCTGGGTTCCATTGCCGTGATGGACGTCGAAATCAACCACGGCTATGCGCTGCGCATCATGTTTGGCCCGGGCATAAAGACCCGCAACGGCGATATTGTTAAACACGCAAAACCCCATAGCTACAGCGGCTTCAGCGTGATGGCCACAGGGACGAACGGCACAAAAGGCATTGCCAGCCTTGCCCGTCATCACCTGATCCACTGCGTGAATGCCGGACCCTACCGCACGCAATGCTGCCTCCCAGCTTTTGGGGCTCAGCACCGTGTCGCCATCCACGCGCACCAGCCCCTCTTGCGGTGTGGCCTTGCGGATCATTTCGATATAATCGCCGGGATGAGCACGCTCGATATCAGCCACATCGGCCATCGGCGCATCCTCGCGCTTCAGATCATCGAACTCATCGGTATCAATTACCTGTTTGATGGCGCGCAGGCGGTCCGGTCTCTCGGGGTGTCCTGGACCGGTGTCGTGCTCAATACATACGTCGTGTGTGAGATAAAGGGTGCTCATGTCGTTCTGATACGTTCACTCATTTTCTGCTTGTCACTGCCATTCATAATCTTGTTGGCGGCAAATCGCTACCCGGTCAGTGCATCAGCCATATCTGACGTCACCCAACCCCCGCCAGCGATGACAGATTTTGCCAGCCCCGGTGCTTGGATGGCATGGTTTTCCGCATAGTAACGCGCCAGAGTGATTGCACTCACCGGGCCGCTTTCATTGCGCCCCTGTTTCAATGCACCCCTGGCGATATAGACAGCACTACTTGTGATTCCGAAAAGCCGCATATAGGCACTCGCCCCTGCAAGCGCGATTGAAACTTCATCCCCCATAACTCCAAGAAGAAAGGTGGAGGCTTCCTCCAGTGCTGATACGGCATCCTCAAGTCGCGAAGCCGTGTCGCCAAATTCAGGCAAATTGGACGCGGCGACATCGGCAATGGTTTCGCGCAATGACGCAATATGTGTCCGCACTGCTTGCCCGCCATCCACTGACAGTTTGCGCGCCACCAAATCGATAGCCTGGATGCCATTGGTGCCTTCATAGATGGGTGCAATCCGGGCATCGCGAAAATGCTGGGCTGCACCGGTTTCCTCCACATAACCCATTCCACCATGAACCTGGATGCCCTCAGACGCCACCTCGACACCCATGTCGGTCGAAAAAGCTTTGGCAACGGGCGTTAGCAAGCTAGCCATGGCATGTGCATCCACGCGCGTTTTCTCATCGCTTGAGCGCTCTGCAATGTCGATCATCCTCGCTGTCATGAAACAGATTGCGCGCGAGGCAGCAGTTTTGGATTTCATGGAAAGCAGCATGCGCCTGACATCAGGGTGCGCAATGATCGCCGTCTCATTGCCTTGCGCATCGCAGCCCTGTTTGCGCTCGCGGGCAAACTCGAGCGCCTGCTGAAAGGCACGCTCGGCAATGGCCGCCCCTTGCACACCCACAGCCAACCGGGCCCGGTTCATCATCGTGAACATGGCCGCAAGACCGCGGGTTTCCTGACCCACCAGCCAACCCCTCGCACCCCCATTGTCACCCATCTGCATAACGCAGGTGGGGCTGGCATGAATGCCCAATTTATGTTCAAGGGAGATGCAGTGAATATCGTTTCGCTCAACCGTTGAATCATCTGAATTTATGAGATTTTTTGGCACCAGAAAAAGTGATATTCCGCCTGTTCCGGACGGCGCATCGGGCGTACGCGCAAGCACCAGATGTATGATATTTTCAACCAGGTCATGCTCACCGAAAGTGATGAATATCTTTGTGCCGGATACCAGGTAGCTGCCATCATCCTGGGGCACGGCCATTGTTTTCAGCGTGCTTAGATCTGACCCTGCATGGGTCTCCGTAAGCTGCATGGTGCCTGCCCATTCGCCCGATACCATCTTCGGCAAATAGGCTTGTTTCAATTCATCAGAACCAAACTGCGCAATGGTCTCGACCGCCCCTTGCGTCAGCATCGGATTGAGCGCGAAGGACATGCTGGCCGACTGCCACATCTCGTTGGCAGCCATGGATACCAGGACCGGCAGCCCCTGCCCGCCATGTTCATCAGGACATGCAAGACCGCCCCACCCGGCCTCGCACCATTGGTCGTAAACCTCACGCCAGCCCCCGGGCATTTGCACTTCGCCGTCCTTCAGGCTTGCCCCCTCTTCATCGCCCTGGCGGTTCAATGGTGCGATACGCTCCGAGGCAAACTTGCCGGCCTCTTCCAGGATGGCGGTCACGAGATCAGGATCAAGCTCGCCCATAAGCCCTTCGTCAATGAGATCTGACAACCCGGCGATATCGTTGAGGGCCAAGGTAATATCCAAGACAGGAGCTTTGTAAGTCATTGACTGGTGCCGTTTACTGGATTGGTGTTCTCAAGGTAATTTCAGTACCACAATTGCATGATTGCGTAGGCCATGCGACCTAAAGGCCGCCATGACAATTGTACCTGCAACGCACTCTTCAATCCAACAGGCTGCCAAGATGCTTGTGCAAGGTGACGTGGTCGCCTTTCCCACTGAAACCGTCTATGGGCTCGGCGCCGATGCCACCAATGCGGACGCAGTGCTGCGTATTTACGAGATGAAGAGCAGACCCCGCTTCAATCCGTTGATCGCCCATGTGGCGGATCGCGAGAACGCAGAAATGCATGGCGAGTTCAATGATGCATCCTGCATACTGTCAGACGCCTTCTGGCCCGGCCCACTGACGATTGTTCTCAACAAACGTGCCAACAGCAAAATTTGCGACCTGGTCTCTGCCGGGCTTGAAACGATTGCGCTGCGTGTTCCGGCAAATGAAATCGCGCAAGAATTGCTGCATACCGCCGGATGCCCAGTCGCTGCACCCAGCGCCAACAAGGCCGGCCATGTCAGCCCAACCATGGCGGCTCATGTTGCGGCCGATCTGGGCAATGGCCCCGGGATGATCCTTGATGGGGGCGATGCCTCGCTCGGGCTTGAATCAACCGTTGTGGACCTGAGCGGGCCCGAACCCTTGCTTCTTCGGCCCGGTGGTATCCCTCGCAAGGCCATTGAGGATGTCCTTGGGGCGACCCTGGGAGATGCGCTGCCCAGCGATCAGCCAACATCACCGGGACAGCTGGCGAGCCATTACGCACCAAGGGCGCATTTGCGACTGGATGCCACGATGGTGGAACCAGACGAAGCTTTGCTGGCGTTCGGCCAGAACCCGCTTCCGTCGGATGGCCCGATGGTCAATCTCAGCTCACATGGTGATCTTCGCGAGGCGGCAACCCGGCTGTTCGCTGCGCTCCGCGAACTCGATGCGAGCGGATGCGAGGACATCGCCGTTATGCCCATACCCGTTGAAGGACTGGGCGAGGCCATCAATGACCGCCTTGCCCGGGCAGCTGCACCACGCGGGCGATAAAGAGCCGCCTCAGCATCCCCGGCAAATATTGTACCAGCAACCTCTCATGCACAGCACAAAGCTCCGGCGGCAGCCCGGTCCGTAGCAATTTATCCGGTAAGCATTGTAGCAATCATTGCGGCACCAGGTGCAATCACGCCGGCAGTAATAGCCCGCCTGCTTGACGATGGGGCTGAAGTTACGCACGCCTGTGCCAAATTGTTCCAGAGATGTCATGCTGACGGGTGTTGGCGATAGAGATATATCCCCCGCCCCTGCAGGTCCCGCAATCATCATTAATGACAAACACAGCAAAAAGAGCTTTCTACCCATATCAACCTCCCATTGCATCGGGTCAGGGGAATAGATTAACAGATGATCCCGGCTTTATTGTGCAGATTGTGGCTCCCGGTCACCGGGCTGGCGATTTTAAAAGACCTCAAAGGGATCATCCGCTTTGACCACTCTTTCCAATGAGCTTCTCGATCAATTCACCGCCATTGTCGGTGACGCGAATGCGGTGCGTGATCCGGGTGAGATGGCTGCCTATCTGGTCGAGTTGCGCCATCTCTATACAGGTAAGGCCTCCCTGGTTCTGCGCCCAGGTTCAACAATAGAAGTTTCCCAAATCCTCACATTGGCCAATGAAACCGGCACGGCAGTTGTCCCCCAAGGAGGCAATACAGGCCTCGTCGGCGGGCAAATCCCGTTCGATGGCGGAGACGAGATTGTCATCTCCCTTTCACGCATGAATGCAATCCACTCCATAGATCCCGAGGGCAACACAATGACGGTCGATGCGGGGGTTATCCTGGACCAGGCCCAGACCGCGGCAGATCAGGTGGGACGGTTGTTCCCGTTATCGCTGGCGTCGGAAGGCAGCTGCCAGATCGGCGGCAATCTCTCGACCAATGCCGGAGGCACGGCCATGCTGGCCTATGGCAACGCCCGCGACATGGTGCTGGGTCTGGAAGTGGTTTTGGCGGACGGGCGCATCTGGGAAGGCTTGCGCACCTTGCGCAAAGACAACACCGGGTACGATCTGAAAGACCTTTTTATAGGGGCTGAAGGCACGCTCGGCATCATCACCGGTGCGGTCCTGAAACTTTTTCCAAAGCCGGAAGAACGCTCCACCGCCTTTACCGGGCTCAAAAGCGTGGAAGATGCCGCTCGGTTTTTCGGTCTTGCCCGGCAAGCGGCCGGTGGATTCCTGACTGCGTTCGAGCTTATTCCACGCTTCGGCATCGAAATGGTGCTCAAACATGGCAGCCAGGTGCGCCATCCATTGAGTGAAGAATATGAATGGTATGTTCTGATTGAGCTGATGGGACTGGAAGCAACAGGGGCAACCAGCACCACGCTGGAAAACCTGCTGGAGGAGTCTCTGGAGGAAGAAACAATTCTGGATGCGGTGATCGCGTCATCCATTGCACAAAGCAATGAAATCTGGCGCCTGCGTGGTCTCATGTCCGAAGTGCAGAGCCTTGAGGGTGGATCGATCAAGCATGACGTTTCAGTACCCATTGCTCGCATCCCTGAGTTTATCAACCGGGCGAATGACCTGGTGGAAGTGATGGTGCCGGGTTCACGTCCCGTACCCTTCGGTCATTATGGAGATGGCAACATCCATTATAATGTCAGCCAGCCCGTGGAGATGGACAGAGCCATTTTCATGGCGCAATGGGACACTGTTTGCGCCGGCGTGCACGAGATCGTACTCGACCTGAAAGGCTCCATCAGTGCTGAACATGGCATCGGGCGGATGAAGCGTGAGACGCTGGCCAAAGTCAAAAGCGAGGTTGAGCTCGATATGATGCGGCAAATCAAATCCCTGTTCGACCCGAACGGCATCCTCAATCCGGGCAAAGTGCTCTGATGCCTGATCTGGACATCCGGGAAATCAACGATGAAGATGTTGATGACGTCGCAGCGCTGTGGGAGCGGTGTGGACTGACCCGTCCCTGGAATGATCCGGTATCGGATATCACCTTCGCCCGCAAATCGGAAAACACAACGCTGCTCGTCGGGCGCATGGATGACGAGATCGTCGCCAGCGCCATGGTCGGGCATGATGGCCATCGCGGCACGGTTTACTATGTCAGCGTAAATCCAGACATTCGGGGCAAGGGCTTTGGCCGCAGCATTATGGCCGCGGCAGAAGACTGGTTGCGCGGGCGGGGGGCTTGGAAACTCAACCTCCTTGTGCGCACCGAAAATGCGTCCGTTATCAATTTTTATGAAGCTTTGGGATATGAGCGCGAGGAACGGGTGAACCTTGCCAAATGGATTGACCCTTCCAGAAAGCCCGAAAATCAGGACTGAATTATTCCCCTCATAACAGATTACCCTGAAGCGGTTCGAGCACCTCAGGAAGGTCGTTGGCGGGGTTATTGATCCTGGGGTGAACCTCAACCGCTTCAAGTAAATCGTCCTCGGCGGGTTTCAGAAACTCTCCCACATCGTCTGGTGTAAGCCGCTTGCAATCGAGCCAGGCGTCGAACTGCTCCGGATCAAGAATAACCGGCATACGATTATGCAGGGGTGAGACGGTAGCATTGGCCTCAGTCGTCAGGATGACGGCCGATTCAACTTCGCTGCCATCGGGCCCCTGCCAGTGCTCCCACAGTCCTGCAAAAGCCAGCAGGCCCTCATCTTCCCGTTTCATATAGAATGGCCGCTTGGACCCTTTCGGGCCAGTCCACTCAATAAAGCCATCCGCCGGGACCAGACAGCGGCGATGGCGCATGGCGGCGCGGAAAGAGGGTTTCCCGGCCGCCGTTTCACTGCGCGCATTGATAATCGTTGTAAATTCTCCTGGATCCTTGACCCATGACGGCACCAGCCCCCAGCGCAGCAGCACCAACTCCCGCGCACCACTGCTGCCCATCCGCACAACGGCAATGGGCTGGGTTGGCGCGATGTTATGGCGCGGCGGAAAGTTTGGATGGTTCACATAGCCAAAGGTGGCGCGAATGACCTCAGGGTCTGAAACAAGTGTGAAGCGGGAACACATAAAGCGGAGATAACACAAAAAGATTGAATACGGCACGGACGGTAAGCCTTTGGAAACCCTTATCCGCCACCCTTCAACACTGGTTTGTGGTTGTGCAGTTGTGGTGAGTTTCCATGTCCAAGTCGTCAGTTCAGTTGCGTGTTGTCGCGTCGAATGACAATGATTTTGCTCGCGAGAACCTTGTGAGAGCCTTCAAGAATTCTATGACGGAGCATCTTCGAGCCCACACCAAGGGTACGAATGTCAATGCGGACACACTTCTCACAACCGATTATCTTAATCATTTCAATGAGATAATTATGCTTCTGGAACTCGTGCCCTCCGCACCGTCCCAATTTTCGGCCGAGCTCTCCGAATGGCAGCATGAATCATACGAAGAGCATTTCACTCACTCCGGCTTCCGCGACAAGGAGCTTGCGATCATCTGTTATCGCAACGCGCCCGAAGAGGTGCGCCGAGCGTTTGATTCGTCGGTAGCCGATATGGAGCAGGAGATGGTGTTGATGCTTCAGCAGGTTCAGGAGAAAATAGGCGCGGGAGACACCGCCGGTCTGTCCCAATTTTGCAATGACGCAATTCCACGTCTGCAGGATCTCTTGCAGATCACGGCGGGTATCGTGAACGGTTCCATCTCTGATGGCCCCGAAGTCATTAAGGATGACACAGCAAAGCATGAGAAAGCGGACGTCCAGTCAGCTGTGGACGCGCTGTTCGACTAAGGTAATATGGCGTTTCTTTTTAACCGGCACGAGCCGTGACCGGTGCTGAAGCGCCGTCTCATGGAAAAACCCGAAATAGACAAGCCACAATGGCCCCGCGCCGCAGCAAGCGCCGCGATTTTCCGTGATGGCAAGATATTGCTCGCCCAGCGTTCCAAACCTCCACTCAGGGGTGTCTGGAGCTTGCCTGGCGGACATATCGAACCCGGCGAGAAAGCGCATCAGGCCGCCCTCCGGGAGTTGCGTGAAGAAACGGGCATCACCGCCGATCTCTACGGAGTGGCTGACGTTGCAGACGTGATATTGCATCACGATGATGGATCCTTGCGCGCGCACTATGTCATCAACGTCTTTTTTGGCGTCTGGCTGGATGGCGATGCCAGACCGGATAGCGACTGTATGGCGGTCGAATGGGTGGACCATTCAAAACTGTCAGAACGCTCCATGACGCAAGGCACCGCGGCCATTATCGAACGCGCGGCTGGCCTGCTCGAGGACACTGCTCAAAACTCTTGAAAATTTTGGGCGTTCACGAACATTTCAGGGTGTGTGACTGGCGGCCACTCCTGTGCAAGGTCATACTCATCAGTGCTATGCACAATTACTCACCCCCCCCCCTCCGGCTCCTTGTCGCCCTGCTTGCCTTGTTCGCAATCCTGGCCGCCTCCCTACCCGCTGGTGCAACCCCGGCATTGTGGCGCATCGAAGGGTGGAGAAAGACGGATTTCAACCAAACGTCCGTGGACTTCGCAGAAATCATGTCTGGCGGGCCACCAAAGGACGGAATTCCCTCCATTGATAAACCGAAATTTGTTGATCTCGACAAACTGTCCGGCCTCGGTGTAACGGAGCCTGTCATCGGCCTTGAGATTAATGGCGATGCGCGTGCCTACCCGCTCGGCATCCTGATCTGGCACGAGATTGTCAATGATGTGGTTGGCGGAACGCCGGTCGCGGTCACATATTGCCCATTATGCAATTCAGCTGTCGTATTCGATAGGCGCCTTGAGGGCAAACTGCTGGAATTCGGCACCACAGGAAAGCTGCGCAATTCCGATATGGTGATGTATGACCGGCAGACGGAGAGCTGGTGGCAGCAATTTATCGGCAAGGCCATTGTGGGTGAGCTGAACGGCAAGGAGCTCAAAGGCATACCGGCCCGGCTTGAATCGTTTGAAAACTTCAAGGCGCGCCACCCCAGCGGTAAGGTTCTCGTGCCAAATGACGAGAATATGCGCCGATATGGCTACACCCCCTATACCGGGTATGACAGCGCCTCCAGACCGTTTCTTTACAATGGCGAGATGCCCAAGGACATCAACCCCATGGCCCGGGTGGTCGTGGTCGAGACCGATGGGAAACCGCAGGCGGTCACTTTGGAATTGCTGCGCAAAAAAGGCGAAGTCACACTTGGGGACATCTCATTGACATGGAAGAAAGGTCAGAATTCTGCTCTCGACTCGCGTGAAATCTCAAAGGGCCGGGACGTAGGGAATGTTGTTGCGCAGCGCAAATCTTCCGGAGGCCTGAAGGATGTTGTGTATGATGTCACCTTCGCATTTGTCTTCCATGCGTTTCACCCAACGCAGCAAATCGTAAAAGCGAACTGACCAGTCCCTTATGTCTGTGAACCGCCTAGCGGTGGGCATAATTCTACGCTACGAGAGGCGCATGTATCGCTTTGCCATGAAATCCCGCATCAAGAAGTTGTCGATGGCCATATGCGCATGCCTGATTTTCAGCATGCCATTCACTGCTCGCGCGCAACTGAACCAGGATGACCGCCCTTACGATGACAAGCTGTTGCGGCTGTCCGAAATACTGGGCGCAATCCATTATTTACGGGAGTTGTGCGGCGCAGCTGAAGGCCAGGTCTGGCGCAAGCAGATGCAGGTAATCATTGAATCTGAAGGCACGACCGCCATCCGACGGGCTAAGCTGGTGAAGGGATTCAACAAGGGATACCGCGGATACCGGCGTACATACCGCTCCTGCACCGAACCGGCAAAAACCGCTATCGATCTTTTCATGGACGAAGGCGCAGCGCTTACGGACCTCATACTGAAAGAAAATGAGTAGGCTTAATGGCCATAAATTTGCATACGGATTAACCGTTAATGCAGCCCGTTCAACCCATCCGCGAACACCGGTGCTAAGACAATTGCACGACAACAAGTGATGAAACACTGGTGGCACCGGGGCCGGTTGCCAGATCGTAAAACGGGTTCGCGATCAAAATGGAATTCACTGAATTAAACGAGAAGAGCCAGAAGCACGCGGCCCTTCGTTATATTATCGATGCATGGGATGAAGCGCTGCATGATGGCATTGAGCCGGAGATGCTGGCCAACGCATCTCTGTTCGCGGCGCTAAGCGATCTTGTCGCAATGTATGGCGAAGACGCTGTGAGCAAGATGGCCGACCGTCTGTCGCGCCGTATCCAGCATGGCGAGTTCACGCTCAACCGCACCACCCAGTAAACTCAGAACTCTTCCCCCCTCCCCGGTTTCCCGTTAAACCGTTATTCCTTCGACCATGAAGGTAAAGGTGGAATGAGGTGGTGAGACATATGATCCGTTGTTCAGCCCAGATACTGGCCTGCGCCACCCTCTGTTACGTTGTTGCCGGGCTGCTATTCCCCCAGCAAACCAGTGCCGCACCCAAGCGAAAGCCTGAAATTCATATCGATCTTACAGCACTGCCAGAGCGCGTGAAGAAAATGCGCGCCAGGATCCTCAAAGCCGCGCGCAGCGGGGACATTAGGGCCCTTCACCCTGTTGTTGAAATGAACGAACTAAAACCGACAATCTCGTTCGGAGGCGATGTTGATCCCGTCGCCTATTGGAAAAAAACATCCAGTGATGGACAGGGCCGTGAAATCATGGCGATCATGATCGATATTCTTGAAATGCCTTTCGCCCGCACCGATGCCGGTACATCAAACGAGATGTATGTCTGGCCTTACCTTGCAGTCTTGCCACCGAACAAGCTGACGCCCGCACAGCAAGTCGACCTCTATCGCCTCATGGCACCGGCAGAGGCGAAAACCATGAAGGATTTCGGCAGCTATATTCATTACCGGCTCGGTCTCGGACCGGATGGTACGTGGCATTTTTTCGTGGCGGGTGACTAGGCCGACAGTGCCTCAAGAAACCGCACGGGTTCACCACCGGGTTCCCCGAGAATTTCATCTTCCCACATCACACGCCGGCCCCGGATGATGGTGCCCATGGGCCAGCCAGTCACACTGCGTCCGGCAAATGGTGTCCAGCCGCACCGGCTGGCAATCCAGTCGTCCTCAATGGTGCGTTTCGCGGCAAGGTCAACAATAGTAAAGTCCGCATCGTAACCGCTTGCAATTCGTCCCTTGCGTGCGATCCCGAAAATCCGCTGAGGTCCGTGACTTGTGAGATCAACGAAGCGCTCCAGCGAAAGCTTCCCAGCGTTCACATGATCCAGCATGATCGGCACCAACGTCTGTACACCGGGCATGCCTGATGGCGAAGCAGGGTAGCTTTGCGCCTTTTCCTCCAGCGTGTGCGGCGCATGATCTGAGCCCAGTACATCCACCACACCCTGGTTGAGACCCCACCAGAGGCGCACCTGGTGCGCGGCGTCCCGCAGTGGCGGGTTCATCTGCGCCTTTGTTCCCAGTGCCTCATAAGCTTCCGGTACAGTGAGCGTAAGATGCTGAGGTGTCGCTTCAACGCTCGCTACATCCTTGTGTTCTTTGAGTAATTCCATCTCCTCGCCCGTAGAGATGTGCAGCACATGGACGCGCTTCCCATGTTCACGCGCCAGCCGCACCAACCTGCGGGTCGATAAAAGCGCCGCTTCAGGGTCGCGCCATTCAGTATGGCTCGCCGCGTCGCCTTCCCGGCGCACGCCCTCTCGCTCGATAAGCCGGGCTTCATCTTCTGAATGAAATGCCGCGCGGCGTGAAATAGCAGCAATCACGCGCGTAAGACTCTCCTCGTCATCAACCAGTAAATTACCGGTGGAAGACCCCATGAATATCTTGATCCCTGCAGAACCGGGCAAACGCTCAAGGTCAGGCAGGTCATCCACGTTTTCCCGTGTTGCCCCCACATAGAAGGCAAAATCGCAAAACATACCGGCACGACCGCGCGCAACCTTGTCGGCCAAGGTTTCCGCACTCGTCGTCAGCGGGTTGGTGTTGGGCATCTCGAAGACGGCTGTTACCCCGCCCATGACCGCGGACCGGCTGCCATCGCTGAGCGTTTCCTTATGTTCCGCCCCTGGCTCGCGGAAATGTACCTGGCTGTCAATGACACCGGGTAACACATGCAGCCCCGTGGCATCGAACACCTCGCCGGCGCTTGAAGCATCAATATCCCCAATTTCGGCGATCGCGCCATCGCGCACGCCGATGTCGGCCTTGCCGACACCATCATGGTTGACCAGCGTCCCACCCTTGATAAGGGAATCGAAATTGTTCGGCATTTTTTTCACCAATTCTTCTACAGTGTGCTTGATGCCTTCCGCCCGCTTAAATACACATGTGTCCCAATGCAAGGAAAGTCACCCTCATGGCAGAATGTAATATTGCCGAACTGACCGCGCGCGGCGTCATAAAGGTCAGTGGCAGCGACGCAAAAAAGTTTCTGCAGGACATTGTTACCAATGATGTGACACAGGCGGTAGACGGTAAAGCCGTCCATGCCGCGCTGCTTACGCCTCAGGGGAAAATCCTGTTTGATTTTTTCCTGCTTGATAGGGAAGATCATTTCCTTCTCGAATGCGCCCGGGACAACGTAGCTGACCTCATCAAACGACTCACCTTCTACAAGCTGCGCGCGGCAGTCGAGCTTGAAGATATCTCCATCTCACGAAAAGTCTGGGCTGCCTGGAATGGCACTCCAACAACACCGGGTGAAGCACTTGTCTACCCTGACCCCCGGCTTGAATTGCTTGGGCTGCGCATCATCGCGCCTGCAACTCTCGATCTGACGGTGGACTGTAACGTGGCCAGCGAAGAAGACTATCACCATCTGCGTATCGCAATGGGTGTTCCCGAAGCGGACAAGGATTATCACCTCGGCGATACATTCCCCCACGAGGCGAATTATGACCAGCTTGCCGGTGTCGATTTCAAAAAGGGCTGTTATGTGGGCCAGGAAGTGGTCTCAAGGATGCATCATCGCGGCACTGCGCGTAAACGCATTGTACCCGTACATGGCCACGCATCATTGACCGAGGGTTCCAAAATCTCTGGCGGTGACACGGCCATAGGGCAGTTGGGCTCGGTTGCAGGAGACATGGGCCTCGCCATGATCCGGCTGGACCGGGCTGAAAAAGCAATTGAGGACGGTCACCCCCTGATGGCGGGCGATGTCGAAATTGACCTCATACAACCGGGTTGGGCTGACTTCAACGTTCCAAGGCAAGGCGGCGAGGTATGAGTGAACCACAGCGTTGCGGGTGGGCCGGACCTCAACCAATTTACGTCGCTTATCATGATGAGGAATGGGGGGTGCCAAGGGCCGACGACAGGTTGTTGCTTGAAAAGCTGACCCTGGAAGGTTTCCAGGCCGGCCTGTCATGGATCACCATCCTCAATAAGCGCGCCCGCTTTCGCGAGGTGTTTGACAATTTTGATGCCGAGAAAGTGGCGCGCTATGATGAGAAAAAATTCTCTCAGCTCCTGTCGGATGCCGGCATCATTCGCCATCGCGGCAAGATTGAAGCCGCCATTTCAAATGCAAAAGTCTATCTGGAACTAAGAGAGCGCACGAGCCTCTCCGCATTTCTTTGGGAGTTCATGGACGGTATGCCCGTCCAGAACCGATTTACCAGGCTGGAAGACATCCCCGCGCAAACAGATGTGAGCAGCGCCATGGCAAAAGCGCTCAAGACCGAAGGGTTCCGGTTTTGCGGGCCGACCACCGTGTACGCTTTCATGCAATCAGTCGGGATGGTGAATGACCATCTTGTTGGCTGTCATCGCTATGAGCCCTGCGCGGAACTGGCTCGTAGCTTTAAAATCCCCACGTCATGACACCGCGAAAAAAAGCTCCTCCCCGCGCCTGGCAGCGCATGCTCTCCGGGCGACGGCTGGATTTGCTTGACCCTTCGCCAATGGATATCGAACTCGAGGATATCGCCCACGGTCTTGCGCGCGTGGCCCGTTGGAATGGTCAGACAACAGGCGACCATGCCCTCTCGGTAGCACAGCATTCCTTGCTGGTGGAACAGATAGCTTCGGAATTGCGTTCGGACCTTCCCGATCGCTGGCGGCTGGCAGCGCTGGTTCACGATGCGCCGGAGTATGTTGTTGGCGATCTCATCACGCCCTTCAAAGCTGCTGTCGGCCTGAACTACCGGGAGTTGGAAGACAGGCTGTTGCAGGCGGTGCACATCCGCTTCGGGCTGCCGGGAGAATTGCCCAAAGCCATCTCCACGCTTGTCAAGCGTGCTGACAAAATGGCGGCCTACATGGAAGCCACCCAACTGGCCGGTTTCTCCGATTCCGAAGCGCGGCGATTCTTCACCCTGCCGCGAGGGCTAGGTGAACATGCTCTGCGCAAGTTGCGCAAGATTGTCCCCATGCCCGTCACCGAGGCTCAAATCCATTTTATCAATAGATTTGAAGAGCTTATAGATCAAGACAAGAATTGAGTTCAGGTTGTTTCTTTTCATTCAATGTGAAAATCTTCCGGCCTGCCGTGCAAGTGCCACAAGAGTGAGCTAGTCTGGCTCTCAAATGAGTGGAGAGATAATATATGTTGGGCCACTGAGCGCCGTCGCCAGCACGGTTGAGGCTTCGGGTGTGGGCTATCTCGTCACGCTGATGAACGACCAGATGATGGTCGAGAGACCCCCAAGCATTGAAGCTGAGCGCCATCTGCGCCTGGTAATGAATGATATATCCGAACCACAGCCTGGTCTCGTTCCGCCGAATGATTCCCATGTTCAGGAGCTTATCGATTTCGTGGTCGACTGGGACCGCCAGCTTCCCATGCTGATCCATTGCTGGGCGGGGATCAGCCGCTCAACCGCGGCGGCGTTTATCTCACTCTGTGCTCTCAATCCCGGCATCGATGAAAGGCTCATTGCGCGTATGCTGCGCGCCGCGTCGCCGACAGCCACGCCCAACACGCGGCTGGTGCTTCTGGCGGACGGTTTGCTCGCGCGCAGCGGGCGCATGAGCAGTGCTGTTGAAGAAATCGGCCGTGGTCAAACCACCATGGAAGGCACCCCGTTCCAGCTTCCGGTCCGGGTTGCTGCCTAGCTTATGGTCTCCCAAGCCAGCATCGAAATCGGTCTGAACGCCGCGATTGTCAGTGTGCGTGAAGGTCAGCCGCAAGTTCTGGTCACGCGCGAGGGCGACCAATGGGATGCCCTCCCCTACGGCCCCTTCACGCCAATTGATCACCGGACACTTGAAATTGGACTGCGCAACTGGGTGCGCGCGCAAACCGGACTTGAGCTTGGTTATGTTGAACAGCTCTACACCTTCGGTGACAGAGGTCGTCATGAGCAACCGGACGATACAGGATCTCATATCGTGTCTGTCGGCTACCTGGCCCTGATTACCAAGGATCCCCTTGAGTCGCTGGAAGGAACATCTTTTTCCCATTGTTACGGCTTTTTGCCATGGGAAGACTGGCGCAACGGCAAGCCGGACATTCTCACGTCTGAACTCGAACCCCGGCTGAAGCGCTGGGCCGCTCAACCCGACCAGGACGATAGCCGCGATTCAGTGCTCACGCGGCCTGAACGCCTGCGCATTTGTTTTGCCATGGAAGGCGCCGGCTGGGATGAGGAAAAGGTGCTGGAGCGCTTCGAATTGCTTTACGAGGCAGGGCTTGCAGCTGAGGCAAAACGTGACGGACGCGAGGCGGTCAAGCAATGGGATGACGTCCCCCAACTGGGCCGCCCCATGCAGTTCGATCATCGCCGGGTTCTGGCCACCGCCATGAGCCGGCTGCGCGGCAAACTCAAGTACCGCCCGGTGATATTCGAACTGCTGCCCGATTCTTTCACACTTTTCGAATTGCAGAAAATTGTCGAGGCCATTCTTGGCCATCACCTGCACAAGCAGAATTTCCGCCGTCTGGTGGAGAATGCGGGGCTTGTCGAACCAACCGGTGGCGTCAGCACGCAGACTGGCGGGCGCCCGGCCAAACTGTTCCGCTTCCGCAGGGATGTGTTGCTTGAGCGCCCTTCGACTGGCGTGAGGATGAAGGGCGGGTGAGGCTGAACGCTCCCATTCCAAGCATGCGTCAACGCACCCTCTGGATATTTCTACTCATTTCGACTATATATAAATCCGACCCGGCACACCTTGCCGGTCCTTTTAACGCCCCCTATATACTCAATTAGAGTATATTAGACGGCAGGAGGCTTGAATGTCGATCATTGAGACCGCACCGACGATTTCAGACGCAGTGAGGAAATACGGCATCATGGATATGCCGAATTTGGAGTACACGCCTGAGTTGGCTAGGGAAACCGCGCACGCCTATGAGCGCGTCTCCACGGTGGTTCCACCGGTCGAATGGCCGGCCTTCGCGCCTTACGTCAAGGCCATCAACGAGCTGAAAAAAGAACGCAATGCGGTGATCCTGGCGCACAATTATATGACGCCGGAGATTTTTCACTGCATCTCCGATTACGTCGGTGATTCGCTGCAATTGGCCAAAGAGGCCGCCAAAACCGATGCCGACATTATCGTACAATGCGGCGTCCACTTCATGGCTGAAACCGCAAAACTCCTCAGTCCCGAGAAGACCGTGCTCATCCCCGACATGAAAGCCGGCTGCTCGCTGGCCGAATCCATCACGGGCGCCGACGTGCGCGCCCTGCGCGAAGCCTATCCGGGCGTGCCGGTGGTTACCTATGCGAACTGCTCCGCAGAAGTTAAAGCGGAGTGCGATATCTGCTGCACATCTGCCAATGCGGTGAAAATCGTCGAGTCGCTTGGCGTCCCGCGTGTCATCTTTGTCCCGGACGAATTTCTCGCCAAATATGTGGCCGGCCAGACGGATGTGGAGATCATCAGCTGGAAGGGCCATTGCGAGGTGCATGAACGCTTCACGGCTGAAGAGCTGCGCATTGCGCGTGAGAACGACCCCGGCGTGAAGATCATCGCCCATCCCGAATGCCCGCCCGACGTGCTGGCCGAAGCAGACTATACCGGCTCCACAACCGGCATGATCAACTATGTGAAAGACAACCACCCCAAGAAGGTCGTGATGGTGACCGAGTGCTCCATGAGCGACAATGTGGCCGCTGAAACGCCCGGTGTCGAATTTGTCCGGCCGTGCAATCTGTGCCCGCA
>JAJFHP010000019.1 GCA_021775555.1 Hyphomicrobiales bacterium
AAAAGGTATGCGCTGACCGCACTGGTGCTGGGCGCCATGAATTGGCAGGCGCACGCAGCAGACACAATAAATATTGGCGTAAGTGAACCGCTCACTGGGGCTGTTGCCGCGTCTGGAAACTATGTCGTGCAAGGCGCCAAGATTGCTGAAAGCGACATCAATGCATCTGGTGGAGTGCTCGGAAAAAAGATCAAGCTGCTCATAGAAGACAATAAGAGCAATCCGAAAGAAGCCGTCGCTACCGCCGAAAAGCTGATCGTCGGTGACAAGGTTCCCGTCATGATGGGCGCCTGGAGCTCAACCTATACGCTCGCTGTTATGCCCAAACTGATGGAATATGGCGTGCCCATGGTTGTGGAAACATCTTCCTCGGGCAAGATCACAGTGTCGGGTAATCCATGGATATTCCGCATCAGCCCAACCTCGGAAATGGAAGCCAAGTCATTTGGCACCAAGGTCGGACAGTTCGGTATCAAGAAAGCTGATTTCCTGGTTGTGAACAATGACTGGGGACGCGGTGCGTCCAAGGAATTCGTCAAGATGCTCAAATCGAAAGGCATCGCTGTGGGCGTCGTCGAGACCATGGACGCCAAGGCAACGGACCTGAGCGCTCAAATAGCCAAGGTTAAGGCATCTGGTGGGGATACGCTGTTCGTCACGTCCGGCGTTGAGCAGATTACCCTGGTTCTGAAACAGGCCAAGGAACAACAGCTCAAGTCCAAAATCATCACCACGGGCGGCTCGTCCTCTCCGGATCAGTTGATTGCCCAGGCTGGCGCTGCCGCGAATGGCAGTAATCATCTTCTGTTCTTCGCGCCATGGTTCCCTGAGACTGCACCTAATCCGGGCGTTGCGACCAAGTTCGTCAACGAATGGAAGAAGCGTGGTCACAATTTTGCCGGCCTCACTGAAGGCTTCCGAGGTTATGACGGCATCCTGACTATTGTCGCAGGCATCAAGGCTGCCGGTAAAGCCGAGCCCAAGGCCATTCAGAAGGCTCTCTGGGGTGTCAAGGTCAAGGGTGTGAACGGCAATATTGCGTTCATCAAGCAGGGACCGGCAGGCAAGGAAAGCGGCCAGAACGTCCCGAACGTCTATATTGTGACGATCAAGGACGGCAAGGTCTCAAAACGCTAGAGTTTCATGCCGACATATTGATGCACGGTGGCCGCTGGTCACCGTGCATTATTTTCCGCATATTCAGAACGACTAGTGGGACCGGAATTGCTCGTCTTTTCCGCCTTGGGGCACAGACATGGACCAATTTCTGCAGCATATTTTAAACGCTCTGATACTTGGCGGCACATATGCCCTGCTCGGTATAGGCCTGACGCTGATATTCGGCATCATGCGCGTGGTGAATTTCACCCATGGCGAGCTCTACACCTTCGGCGCCTACATGATGTACATGTTCGTGATGCCGCTGGGGCTGAATTTCTTCCTGGCACTCATTCTCGCCGTGATGCTTGGCGTCGTACTCGGCGCAGCAATCGAGTTCACCCTGCTCAAACCGCTCAGGGGTGCCGACATCGATACGACCATGCTGATCATGATCGGCGCATGGATTGCCATGCAGAATATGGAACAGTTCGCGTGGAGCGGCATTGCCAAATCTATTGATAATCCCTTTCCCACCGAACCGCTTGTAATGGGCGCCATTTCGGTGGGCTGGAACCGGATATTCGTGTTTGCCGTCGCCACCACTTTGATCGCCGGAACCTATGCGCTGATCCGCTGGACCAAACTGGGCAAGGCGATGCGCGCCACATTCCAGGACCCGGAAACTGCCGCGCTGATGGGTATCAGAATAAATTCGGTATATATCGCGACATTCGCATTGGGATCTGGCCTGGCCGCTGCGGCCGGTGCACTGCTTGGTCCGGTCTTTGTTGTGTATCCGACGATGGGTGATCTGGCGGCGCTCAAGTCCTTCGCCATCGTCATTCTCGGCGGTCTCGGCAATGTCGCCGGAGCGACCATCGGTGGTTTCATCCTTGCGATGATGGAAGAACTCGGCGCGGGCTATATTTCTTCAGGTTACCGCGACGCCATGGGCTTCATCCTGATCATCATCATTCTGCTGTTCCGCCCTACCGGCCTGTTCGCGCAGAAGGAGCGGATTGGATGAACCGGCTCTTCGAAATTGGATTTGTGCTGTTTTTTGCCTCCGTACCGTTCTGGCTTGGCAACCTTTATTACCTGCACATCCTGATTACGACCGGCATTTTCATTATCGCCGCCATGAGCTTGAACCTGCTGCTTGGCTATACCGGGCAACTGAGCCTCGGCCATGTCGCTTTTTTCGGTATCGGCGCTTACACCAGCGCCCTGGTGTCGCTCGGTTTCGATCTGGAACTCACCGACAGCTACACCTTTGTGTTTGACCCGATGCCCGTATGGTTTGCGTTCCTGTGCGGCATTGTCATGGCGGCAATAAGCGGCTGGCTCATAGGCAAGATCTCATTCAAGGTCCGCGGTGCTTATTTCGTCATTGTCACAATCAGCTTCGCCGAGGTCGTTCGTCTCGTCTCGCTAAACTGGATAGACCTGACCGAAGGACCTATGGCACTCAACAATATCCAGCCCTTTACGCTCGGCATTCCGGGAGTGTGGGAGCTCACTTTTTTAAAGAAAGAACCTAATTACTGGCTCGTGCTCGCTCTGTGCGTCGTCAGCTTCGTCATCATCAGGCGTCTTGTACAGTCGCGCGCGGGTCGTGCCATGATTGCGCTGCGCGAGAATGAATCCTTGGCGACGTCGATTGGCGTGGATGTCACCAGATACCTGGTTCTCGCAACGATCATATCGGCTGGTATGGCAGGGGCTGCTGGTGGGCTCTACACCCACTATGTGCGCATCGTCGACCCGGATGTTTTTCTGTTCATCTATACGGTCACCATGGTCATCATGGTGATCACCGGCGGCAAGGGCACGCTTGCCGGTCCCGTGGTGGGAGGCCTGATTTTCGGCATCCTGCCCGAAGTTCTGAGGGCCTTCGCCTCGCCTGAAGTTCAGTGGATTATTTACGGCATCCTGATGATTTTGATTGTCTATTTCCTGCCAGAGGGGATCGTTCCGGCGATTTCAAAATGGTGGCGTCAACGTGGAGGAAGCGACACGGCGCGAGGGACGGCAAGCTGATGGCTGGTAAGACAAGTCATGACAACGCGCTGACTGTGGAAGCACTCTCGGTGCGATTTGGCGGCCTTCTGGCAATCGATTCCATGTCCTTTAATGTGCGCGAGGGAGAAGTGCTCGG
>JAJFHP010000020.1 GCA_021775555.1 Hyphomicrobiales bacterium
CCTAGGCGCGAGATGGTTAATGCTCTGTTAACCATGAAAGGCCCGATCAACCGGCGGTGCGCGCAAACTGGATTCTCGTCACCCCTGTCATTATAAGGGCTTCATGAAATGAGGGCGTTTCAGCAAAACGGAAACAGACAATGGCCGGCCATTCCAAATTCAAGAACATCATGCACCGCAAGGGTGCACAGGATAAAAAGCGCGGAAAAATTTTCTCCAAGCTGGGCAAGGAGATTACCGTGGCCGCCAAGATGGGCACGCCGGACCCGGATATGAATCCGCGTCTGCGCACGGCTATTCAGGCCGCCAAGGCGCAGAATATGCCGAACGCGAATATCGACCGCGCCATCAAGCGCAGCCAGGAAGCGGGCGGCGAGAATTATGAAGAGGTCCGCTATGAAGGTTTCGGGGCGGGCGGCGTCGGCGTTATCGTCGAAACGCTGACCGACAACCGCAACCGGACTGCCGGCGATGTTCGCTCCATCATGTCGAAGCATGGCGGGAACCTCGGCGAGACCGGTGCGGTCTCATTCATGTTCGACCGGGTCGGCGCGGTGGATTTCGGTGCTGGCGCGGGTTCCGCGGATGAGGTGTTCGAAGCGGCCATCGAGGCCGGCGCAGACGATGTTGAATCCGGTGATGAGGGCCATAGCATCTATTGCGATGCCGATGCGCTGCATGACGTCGCCAAGGCGCTCGAAGAGAAGCTCGGCGCGCCCGAGAGCGCTGCAATCACATGGCGGCCTCAGAATTCCATCGAGCTGGACGACAAGGCCGGCGAGACGCTGCTCAAGATGCTTGAAGCGCTGGAAGATTCAGATGACGTGCAAAGCGTCTACGCCAATTTCGAAGTCTCCGACGCGGTGATGGAAAAGCTTGGCGCTTAGGCCTCCCCAAGGGCCCATAAATTTTCCTAGGCAATATCTGCCTAGCTGCTTGACTTTTTGCGAATCACCTTGCCAGCGAAGCTTGTTTTTTGCCTGTGGTTCCCCCCAATAGTGCAAAAAACCCAAGTATTTCCGCCAAAAATTACAGTTAAGCCTCCGTTAAATACTAAGCCTCATAGTCCCAATATGAAACAGGTTCAGGCATCCGCCCATTGGTGCGAGCGGATGTGATGACTGCGAAATTGAGGGTAAGTGATGAAAAATTTCCGCAAAGCGATCGTTGTTACAGCAGCCTTGATGATGGGACAATCGGCCACCGCTAGCGCCGCTGACCTGCTGCCGCCTCCTCCTGTCATGGAGCCTGTTCCGATCCCGGAGCCTGTCGCCGTGCGTGACATCTATCTCAGGGGCTATATCGGCATGACCGAGCAGGAGGCCGATAATTTCACCAACGACATCATCGCGGCCGGTAATTTCACGATCTACAACAAGGAATTCGACAGTTCACCCTTCATCGGCTTCGGTGTCGGGATCAAGCATTCCGATCGATTCCGTTTCGATGGAACGGGTGAGTTTCGCGGCAAGGCGACCTTTCATGGCCTGGACCGGAATAACACAGCCAGTACGTCGAACGACTATAAAGGCGTCAAGTCGGAATGGCTGTTTCTCGCCAACGCCTATTGGGACCTGGGAACCCACCGCGGTTTCACGCCTTACGTCGGCGCTGGCATCGGCGCGGCCGAGGTCACGCTCGACAACTTCACGGATACGAACGAGAACACGGGCGGTATTCACTGGGCCGAGAAAAACTCCGAATGGAACTTCGCCTGGGCGCTGCATGCGGGCTTTTCCTACGATATCTCGCAGGATCTGACGTTTGATATGGGATACCGGTACACTTATCTTGGAGACGGGAAGACCGGCACTTTCCGGACTTACGATGCCACAACGTCGCCCAGCCCCCTGATACTCGAAGACCTCACGTCTCATGACGTGCATATCGGTCTGCGCTGGGCCCTGGGTGGCGATGATTGCTGCGCTTCCGAAGTGATGCCGATTGCCTATAAATAGCAGCCTGCATATATGAGAATTTCAACCGGGCGTGGGAAACCGCGCCCGGTTTTTCTTATTCTGAATCTTTGGCCGGACACGCAAAACCTGTCCCGTTAAGACCTCCCGTGGCACACTGCCGAAGTGATTCGTTCCGGGTTTGTCCCGTTTGAAAATCCTGCGGGGGTTGGCTTGAACAGTTCAATTCGCATCATCGGCATTGATCCGGGCCTGCGCCGCACCGGCTGGGGCATAATCGAGAGTGACGGCCACCGGCTTGGCTTTGTTGCGAGCGGCACGGTGACGTCTAACTCCAAAGGTGCACTCGCCCAACGGCTGGTGGAACTGTTCGAGGGGCTCTCTAAAGTGCTGGCCGAATGGAATCCAGCCGAAGCGGCGGTTGAAAACACCTTCGTCAACAAGGACGCTGCCGCAACGCTCAAATTGGGTCAGGCGCGCGGGATTGCATTGGTCACTCCGGCGCTGGCAAATCTGACCGTCGCGGAATATGCGCCCAACATGGTCAAGAAGACCGTTGTCGGCGCGGGCCATGCGGGCAAGGAGCAAATTGCTGCCATGATCGGGCATCTGCTGCCAAAGGCGTCCCCGGAGACAGAAGACGAAGCGGACGCGCTGGCCATCGCCATAACCCACGCGCATCATCGCTCGTGGAAAGTTCTGGAGACCGTGACGGTCAGCGAGGCGGCGGAATGATCGGCAAGCTGAAAGGCATTATCGACGCGCTTGGCGACGACTGGGTGCTGCTGGACGTGAACGGCGTCTGCTACGAAGTCCATTGCTCGCCACGCACCCTCGGGGCCATGCCGCAGGTAGGTGAGGCGGCAACGCTCGCCATCGAAACCTATGTGCGCGAGGACCAGATCAAGCTGTTCGGCTTTGCAACGGACGCGGAACGCGCCTGGTTCAAACTCCTGCAAAGCGTGCAAGGCGTGGGCGCCAAGGTCGCGCTCGCCGTGCTCGGAACGCTTTCACCCCAGGACCTTGCCAATGCGGTGGCACTTCAGGACAAGGTTCAGGTGTCCCGCTCGCCGGGCGTTGGCCCCAAGGTCGCGCAACGCATTGTTTCTGAGCTGAAAGATAAAATCCCGGACATGGTGCTCTCGGGTCAGCCGGGCGCGGCGCTGTCAGCTGTTGGCGCAGAACTCGCTCCTGAAATTCCTGCTGCCGCAGATGCGGTTTCAGCTCTCACAAATCTCGGCTATGCGCAGGCACAGGCCAGCGCGGCGGTCGCTGCCGCCTCCCGCAAGGCAGGCGAGGGAAGCGAGACGGCTGAGCTTATCCGGCTGGGCTTGAAGGAGTTGGCGGGATGACCAAGATAAAGTCTGAACGTATTCGCGCCGTACTGATATTCCTGACTTTCGTAATCATCGGGCCGCTGGTTGGATGCATCATATTGGGTCTCGCCGGTTCGACTTTTCTAGCCCCCATGATCGACCCTCAGAGGATCATGGACGGAACGATGCTCATCTATATCTTCATCATGGCCTTTTCGTTTGGCGCCATTCCGGCTTTCGTTTCCGGAGTTATTATGGCTCTGAAATATCTCAGGAGCGGTTATTTTCGTGCCCGCTACGCGATCTTCGCAGCGTTCGTATCATCGGGACTGGTCGGGCCGGCATATCATTTATATGCAGGCAATCAACCCACCGGCCAGAAACTCATCAACTCGATATTGATGGCATATGTGGCGCTGGGGCCAGTGGCCGCAATTTGCGGTTTTCTCAGTCAAAGAGCAGCGCGGACTTTGCGTCTGATTGAGGCTCCTGAAATGTCTCGCGATGCGGGGTTGGACACGTGACTGACCGCCCCGTAGAAATGGCCCGGCAGGGTGACGATGGGGCAGACACGTCGCTCCGCCCGCAGACGCTGAGCGAATTCATCGGCCAGAAGCGCGCCTGCGAAAACCTGAAGGTTTTTATTGAGGCGGCCAAGTCGAGGGCCGAAGCGCTCGACCATGTGCTGTTCGCCGGGCCTCCGGGGCTGGGCAAGACCACGCTGGCGCAGATTGTTGCCCGCGAGCTTGGTGTCAATTTCCGCGCGACATCCGGCCCTGTCATCGCCAAGGCGGGCGACCTGGCGGCGCTGCTGACCAACCTTGAAGACCGCGATGTGCTGTTCATCGACGAGATTCACCGGCTCAACCCGGCTGTGGAAGAAATCCTCTATCCGGCCATGGAAGATTTTCAGCTTGATCTCATCATCGGCGAAGGACCGGCGGCGCGCTCGGTGCGTATCGATCTGGCGAAGTTCACCCTTGTCGGTGCAACCACGCGGACGGGGCTTCTAACCACGCCTCTGCGAGACCGTTTTGGCATCCCCGTCCGGCTCAACTTCTATGAGGTTGCCGAACTGGAGGAGGTCGTGAAGCGCGGCGCCCGCGTGCTGGGACTGCCCGTAAATGAGGAAGGCGCGCGGGAGATTGCGCGCCGGTCACGTGGCACACCGCGCATCGCCGGGCGGTTGCTTCGGCGTGTGCGGGACTTTGCCAGTCATGAGGGCGCGAGCCTTGTAGATGCAAAAGTCGCGGACAAGGCCCTGCAAATGCTTGAGGTGGACGGGCGTGGCCTGGATGCGCTGGATCATCGCTACCTGCGCTGTATTGCCGAGAATTACGGCGGCGGGCCTGTCGGAATTGAGACAATTTCAGCCGCTCTGTCGGAGCCACGCGATGCTCTGGAAGAAATTATCGAGCCTTATCTGCTGCAGCAGGGCTTTATTTCGCGCACGCCTCGCGGTCGCATGCTCACGCCTCATTCCTTTGCTCATATTGGCCTCAGCGCGCCAAAAGGGTTTGAAGGCGCGCAGGCGACGCTGTTTGAGGATGGCCAAGAGGCTAAGGATTGATCACCCGCCGCGGATTTCTCAAGGGATTTGGTGCACTGTTCATTGCCGGGCTCAGCCTTGGCGGTTATGCCTTCGGTATTGAGCCCGTGCTGCGTATGAACATTACCCGCTATCGCCTGTCGCCGCCGCGCTGGCCACGGGATTTCAATCTCAAGATCGCGGTTGTTGCGGATATCCATGCTTGCGAACCATGGATGAGCATAAGCCGTATCCGCGATATCGTCAGTGAGACCAATGCGTTGCAGGCGGACGTCATTCTGCTGCTTGGTGACTATGTGAGCAGCATGAAGTTTGTGACCGGCACCGTGACCGCCGATGAGTGGTCTCGTGAGCTGGGCCAACTGAAAGCACCGCTCGGCGTGCACTCGATCCTGGGCAATCATGACTGGTGGGCCGATCTGAATGCGCAGAAGCGGCGCGCAGGGCCCGTCTATGCACGCACGGCGTTGGAGAAGGTCGGGTTTCCCGTCTACGAGAACGACGCAGTGCGGCTGACAAAAGATGGCTGGCCGTTCTGGCTTGCGGGTCTGGCTGATCAGGTCGCTTTCAAGGTGCGCGACAGGCTCGGGCGGCGGCGGTTGCGCGGCATAGATGATCTGCCGGGCACACTAGCCAAGGTCACAGACGACGCGCCGATTATTTTGCTGGCGCATGAACCGGATATTTTCCCCCAGGTGCCGGATCGCGTCTCGCTCACTTTGTCAGGGCATACTCATGGCGGTCAGGTGCGCATGTTCGACTACTCGCCAGTAGTTCCCTCGCGTTTCGGCAACCGTTATGCCTACGGGCATGTGATAGAGGATAACCGACATCTGATCGTTTCCGGCGGCTTGGGTATGAGCATCATGCCGGTTCGCTTCGGATCTCCACCGGAAATTGTCATGATTGAACTTGGCGATGGCTGAGAGTGATAAAGACGACATGACGACAAAAGAAAGCACTGAAAAAAACTGGCCCGATCTCGCCGGGCGCATCGAGGGTGAAATACATATGCTCCCCGTGCGCGTCTACCATGAAGACACCGATTTCACCGGCCTCGTCTACCACGCCAATTACCTGAAATTCTGCGAGCGCGGGCGCTCGGACTTCGTGCGCCTGTCCGGCATCAGCCAGACAGACCTGTTCGACGGGGATGGTGACAAAGAGCCTGCCGCCTTCGTCGTGCGGCACATGGATGTGGACTATCTCAAACCCGCCCGTATGAACGACGTGCTGGAAGTCGCGACCAGCGTGGCAGAGCTCGGCGGGGCCACTATGACCCTTCTGCAGGAGGTGAGGCGCGACGGTGTCGTGCTCTGCAGGGTGCTTGTGAAGATCGTTCTCGTCAGCCAGTCGGGCAAAGTGATGAGAATGAGCGTTCTCGTTCGGGACGCATTGCAAGCTTTTGTTAACCAAGAAAGCTGACCCTCTGACACAAGACAGGTTTTTCCGACGGCGGTTCATCCCGCTGACTGGAAATAAGCCACACGAGTCCTAAGTTTCGTCACAAACACCCCCCACACCACGTGGTGCGAGACACGCATGAGACGGGGGAGCCAATGCGCGAAGGATAGCCAGCAGGCACCCCCATGAATCCGGCTGCAATAACCACATCTGCCGCACCGGCCCTGAAGGCCGATCTGTCAGTGCTCTCCTTGTTTCTGGAGGCCCATATCGTCGTGCAGATCGTGATGCTGGGGCTTCTTCTGGCGTCCGTGTGGAGCTGGGCCATCATCGCGGAAAAGATGCTGCTGCTCCGGCGCACCAGGAGCGAGACCGACAGCTTTGAACAGGTGTTCTGGTCGGGCCAGTCCCTGGAAGAGCTGTATCAAACCATCGGCCCGCGCCCGACCCGCTCCATGGCGGCATTGTTTGTCGCCGCCATGCGCGAATGGAAGCGCTCGGTAGAATCAACCCCCAAACCACTCGCCGGGCTTCAGATGCGGGTTGAAAAGGTGCTCGATGTGGCACTCTCGCGTGAGGTCGACCGGCTGGAGCGGCGTTTGCTGTTTTTGGCGACCGTGGGCTCAACGGCCCCCTTTATTGGCCTGTTCGGCACCGTGTGGGGCATCATGAATTCATTCCAGGCCATTGCAGCCGCCAAGAGCACCAACCTGTCCGTTGTGGCACCGGGCATTGCCGAAGCGCTGTTCGCCACAGCACTTGGTCTGCTGGCTGCCATACCGGCTGTCATTTTCTACAACAAGTTCACTCATGAAGTGTCGCGCCACGCGCAGCGGCTGGAAAGTTTTGCAGACGAGTTCTCCGCGATCCTGTCGCGCCAGATGGATGCGAGAGGTTAGAGCCCCATGGGAGTGATGTTCGGCAGCGGGTACATTAGACGGCGCAGCCGGTCTGGCCGCAATTACCAGCCCATGAGCGAAATCAACGTGACGCCTTTCGTTGATGTCATGCTGGTGCTGCTCATCATTTTCATGGTGACAGCGCCCTTGCTGACCGTGGGCGTGCCTGTTGATCTACCAAGGACAAATGCCAAGCAGCTTGAGGGCGACAAGGAGCCGCTCACCATTTCGGTGACAGACAAGGGCACGGTGTTCCTGCAGGAAACCGAAATACCGCTGGACGAAATTGTGCCCAAACTCGTTGCTATAACGAAGAGCGGATATGAAGAGCGAATTTTCGTGCGCGGTGATCGCGCCACCAGTTACGGCACCATCATGAAGGTGATGGGGACAATTGCCGCGGCGGGCTTCACTCGTATCGCGCTCGTAACCGAAATCGAGAAGGGACGCTAGAGCTTAGCAAAACCCATGCGCAGGGGCCTCATCATATCACTTGCACTGCATTTGCTGATCCTCGTGTCAGCGATCGCCGTTTTCCCGTTCTCGGGTGACAGGCTTGCCACCAAGCCCACGCCGTTGCCGGTGGATCTGGTGACGCAAGCCGAGCTGACAAAAATCAAGGCCGGGCAGCGCAAGGCAAAGGCTGATGCAGCCAAGGCTCAAAAGAAGCCGGAACCGGTAAAGAAAAAGGCTGGGAAGAAACCAAAGCCCAAAAAGGTCAAATCGGTGAAGGCGCCGGCGCCCACACCAAAATCAAAGCCAAAAAAGACCGTGAAGGCAAAGCCCAAACCCAAGCCGAAACCGAAAAAGGTCGTGGTGAAGAAAAAGCCTAAGCCGAAAAAGGTTGCGGCAAAGCCCAAAGCGAAGCCCAAGCCGGTGACAAAAAAGAGTAAGGACTTCGATCCAGACAATATCGCCGCGCTGTTGAACAAGGTGCCGGATGCCGGGGTGCAGAAACCAGCGCCACAGGAGCCAAAGACGAAACCCAAACCTGCAAAAGGGCGCTCCGATGGACGTGACACCGCCATGACGTTTAGCGAGATTGATGCGCTGCGCGCCAAGATCTCCCAATGCTGGAACCCGCCCGTGGGCGGCCTGGGAGCAGAGGCCATCAAGGTGAAGCTGCGTCTGCAGCTGCGTGAGGACGGCATACTTTCGCGAGAGCCGGAAGTTGTAAACCGGGAAGGTTCACCCTTCTTCGTGGCGGCAGCAGATGCGGCGGTGCGGGCCGTCATGTTGTGTCAGCCTTATGAATTGCCCGCGAGGAAATACGCCATGTGGCGCGATATGATCCTGAATTTTGACCCCAAAGAGATGTTTGGCGGATGATGAACCCTGATCGAACTGGAAGTGTGATCCGCGTTTTGCAAGTGGCTCTGCTGGCGGCAGTGATGGCCGTTTTGTCGCTCTGGCCCATGAAGCCGGCCCATGCCGTGGTCGAGATTGACATTACCCGGGGCAGCCTGAAACCGATACCGATCGCGATTCCGGTCTTTTCCGGGGCCAGCCTGAACGATCAGAAGCTCGGTTCCGATATTGCCGGGGTCGTGGTCTCGGATCTGGAGCGCTCCGGGTTGTTTAAGCTGGTTGACCGTGCGGCCTATATAGAGCGTATCGCCAATCTGAGCCAGGCGCCGCGCTTTGGTGACTGGCGTACGATCAATGCCCAGGCGCTGCTGGTGGGGCGCATCAGCCGTGAGCCCTCTGGCCGGCTCAGGGCCGAATTCCGTTTGTGGGACATCTTTGCAGGCAAGCAGCTCGCGGGTCAGCAATTCTTCACCCAGTCGCGCAACTGGCGCCGCGTTGGCCACTTAATCGCCGATGCGGTTTATGAGAGGCTGACGGGCGAAAAGGGATATTTCGACACCCGTATTGTTTATGTGGATGAAACAGGCCCCAAAAACGCAAGGGTCAAGCGTCTCGCTATCATGGACCAGGATGGCCACAATCTGCGCATGCTGACCACGGGACGCGCGCTGGTGCTCACGCCGCGATTCTCTCCAACGACCCAGGAAATCACATATCTGTCTTATGAAGGCGGGCGTCCAAGGGTCTATTTGCTCAATATCGAGAGCGGGCAGAAGGAAATCGTCGGAGATTTCCCGAATATGAGCTTTGCGCCGCGATTCTCTCCCGACGGGCAGCAAATCGTCATGAGCCTGCAACAGGGCGGCAACGCGAACATCTATATGATGGATTTGCGCTCAAGACGCACATTCCGGCTTACAAAAACCGCGGCCATCGACACAGCACCCAGTTTTTCCCCCGATGGGCGGCGAATCGTCTTCGAATCAGACCGGACCGGTAATCAGCAGCTCTATGTGATGAATGCCGACGGTTCTGGGCAAAAACGCATCAGTTTTGGTGAAGGGCGCTATTCAACCCCCGTTTGGTCGCCGCGTGGGGACATGATTGCCTTCACAAAGCAGCTTGGACCGCAATTTTTGATAGGAGTCCTCAAGTCTGACGGGTCGGGAGAACGTATTCTGACCGAAGGATTCCACAATGAAGGCCCCACCTGGGCGCCAAATGGCCGGGTTCTCATGTTCTTCCGGGAGTCCCCCGGGGCGACCGGGGGCCCAAGGCTCTATACCATTGATTTAACTGGATATAATGAGCAATCCATCAACACGCCTTCATTCGGTTCCGACCCGGCCTGGTCGCCGCTAATCAATTGATACTAAAAGATTATTCGTTTTTTTGTGGTGATTGATGGATTTACCTTGCCTGTGAGGGGGGTGAAAGGTAATTTTCCCGGTGGAGGCTGAGATTCGGGCGTTGCATTTTGGCACCACGTGTTGGGAAAATACCTTCCAAAGTGCAGTCCGTCCTTGATCTAATTGCTTCACGTCACTAAACGCAAAGATGGCTTTTGCCGAATAGATCAAGAGGAGAGAAGACCATGCAGGGTTTGAAAGGCGTGATCATCGTCGCCAGCATTGTGGCTACAGCTGCAGCACTCGGAGCATGCCGTAAGCATGTTACCGCGAAGCCGATGAAACTCGGCGCTGCGGACGTCACGGTTGAGCAGGCAGTGCGCGTCTAATTAGACGTTCACGATCACAATAATAATGCCTGTCAAGCGGGGGGATTCCTCGCAAGATGGATTAGCTGGATGCCGTGTCGCCAGAGCTTTTGCAAAGGCGTATACGGCGTTCCAGCGCCGTCCGTCTTCTAGAGAGAACATCTTGTTCTTTTAAAAAGACGGTCCAGTTTTCCGCGCTGCCATAAGTCTGCCATTTGCGGGCTGTAGGGAAGCGTTAAGGTATTGCGTCTTACGCTACCTTGATTGCAACCGGCAGAGCGGGAGTACTGGGATGGGCTGTAAAAGCAGCATTGCGCGCGCCATTAGCTTGGCGGGCGTTTTTCTATTGGCGGCAGGCATAGCGGCCTGTTCCAAGAAACCACAGCAAATGGCAATCGGCCAGCAGGCTGGTGGTCCCGTTGTGCCCGGCACATCGAGGGATTTCAGCGTCAATGCCGGCGATAAGGTCTTTTTCACCGTCAATAGCGCCACGCTGACCGCCCAGGCGCAGACCACCTTGCGATCCCAGGCACAGTGGCTTGCCAAATACCCGCAATATGGCGTGACCCTCGAGGGCCATGCCGATGAACGCGGCACGCGCGAATATAACATTGCGCTTGGAGCGCGGCGTGCCACGGCCGTGCGCACATATCTTTCGGGCCTGGGGGTTAATCCGGCGCGGCTTCAGACCATCTCCTTTGGCAAGGAACGCCCGGTGGCGGTCTGCAACGACATTTCCTGCTGGTCCCAGAACCGGCGTGCCGTCACTTTGCTCAATGCCCGGCCCGGAAGTTGATTTGGGTGTTTTGATCTAGGGTCCGGATCCAAATTGAAACTGTTGAAATGGACGAGCCAGAGTGAATCTCCTGCTAATGCTTGCAGGCGGGCACATGTGACCATAGTTTAGCCCCAAACAGTCCCAACTCTGACCCGTGCAGCCAACAATCGGTCTGCATCTGTGAGACAGCCACCATTCAAGACATGAAACGGCGCGCATTTATTTCACTCATCTCGATACTGGCCGCGCTCATAGTGTTTGCCGGCTGGGGTGTGGTTTGGGTGCCTAAGGTTAAGGCGCAGAACAAACCTGCACCGCAAAATGCTCAAGCGGCTCAGGCCCAGCCGGTGGGTGATGTGAATGAGCGGATTGCGCGGCTGGAACAACGCATTCTCGATATGCAGAGTGTGATCGCCACATTGCAAAGCTTCGTGAAGGGTGGTGGTGCTGGTCCGGCAGCGAACGGTGTTCCCTCTTCTGTGAGCCGGCAGGCCGGCGGCAGTGCGGGGGGAGCGCCGAGCGAAGTCAATATCCGGGTGCTGGCGCTGGAAACACAAATTCGCGCCATCACAGCGCAGATGGAACAAATCTCCCAGAAACTCGGCCAGAACCCAGCTGGCGCAGCTTCGTTGCCGCCGGGAGGGCAATCGGGTGTTGTCCCGCCAACCGGACCACAAGCGCCGGGCTCGACGGACCCATTTGCATCATCCGCGCAACCCGCACCTCAGTTTGGCACCACCACGTCGGGTCCTCCGCCTGCAAATCCGTTCGAGAAAGCGATGCAGCCAGGATCTGCTCCCCAGCCGCCACCTGCACCCCGGCAATCGGCAGGCTTGCCGCCCCTTCGCGGACTGCCGGCGGTCAGCGGTGGTGCGCGCGGCATCTATGATGCGTCTTACCAGAATTTCCTGCGCAATGATTTGCGTGCCGCAGAGCAGGGTTTCGGTTCTTTTGTAAACACTTATCCGGATGATCCACTCGCCAGCAATGCCTATTACTGGCTTGGCCGCACCCATTTTGAGCGGAAAAAATTCGAGCCGGCGGCCAAGGCGTTTCTGGCCGGCTATAAAAAGGACAAGAAGAGCGCCATTGCGCCTGATGCCCTGCTGCATCTGGGCATGTCGCTGGCACAGCTTGGCGAGAAAGACGCCGCCTGTTCCACGCTCAAGGCCATTTCCAAGCAGTTTCCCGATGCACCGGACAAGCTGAAGCAGGACACCGCTTCGGTGCTGAAGCGCACTCGCTGTTGAGGCTTTTGGCCACCCGGCCTATATCCTAGGATATGACCATACTCCCGATCTCGGCGGATGAATGCGAGACGTTGTTTGCGTGTCTTGACGGCGTGGCCCATGCGGGTCTTGGCGTGTCGGGCGGCGCGGACTCCATGGCTTTAATGCACCTGGTCAACCGCTGGCGTGAAAGGGCTGGCGACAGATCGCCGAATTTCTGCATTCTGACGATCGATCACGGGTTGCGTGAGGGGTCGGCGCAAGAGGGTGATTGGGTGGCGGAAAAGGCGGAAGAACTGGGATTTTCCTGCGCTAAACTCCGCTGGAGGCCGGGAGCGAAAACCAGCCGTATACAGGAAGATGCGCGGGCGGCGCGTTATGGCCTGATGGCAGAATATGCCCATGCCCATGGGGTGGATGCACTTCTCACTGCGCATCATCTGGACGATCAGGCCGAAACACTTCTGATGCGCCTTGGCCGAGGCTCGGGCCTTGACGGCTTGGCGGCGATACCGGCGTGGGGCCACTGGGCAGGGTTGAGGGTGTTGCGGCCATTGCTGGATATACCCAAGGCGCGGCTGGTGGCGACACTGGAAAGTTCGGGGATCGAATGGCTTGAAGACCCCAGCAATGACGATGCGCGTTTTGAGCGGGTGCGTTTGCGAAGGTCCATGGACGAGCTGGAGGCACTCGGTATTTCCGCCCAAGCGCTGGCACGCAGCGCCAGGCGGCTGCGCCGGGCCCGCGAGGCGCTGGACCAGGCTGCGGGTGACTTTCTCAGGCAACATTGCGAACTGGAAGATGCCGGATTTTGCCGGATTAACGTTGAGGCTTTCAGTCAAATCCCGGAAGAAGTCGCGCTTCGGGCCATGGCGCGTGCGCTTCAGGGCGTTGGCGGGCAGGCCTCGCCGCCGCGTCTCGTCAAGCTTGAAACCCTGGTTGAAACACTGAAAACAGTTGATGGTACACCGCTGACCCTCGGTGGCTGTCAACTGGTGCCGGGCAAGAGAGAGTTACTTATTGTGCGTGAAACTGGGCGGGCCATGCCAAGCGATCTGGTGTTGAAGCCGGGTGAATGTGGCCTGTGGGACAACCGCTACCAGGTGAGTCTCGATAAGGCGAGCAGAGGGCCGGTACAGGTGCGCGCACTTGGAAAAAACGGCTATGGCGAGGTGCGGGCGCGGCTGGGCAAGGCTCTCAGCCTTCCTGAACGCGCCGCGGAAAGCCTGGTGTCTTTTTGGGAGGATGAGCACGTGCTTGCTGTCCCCCCGCTGGGCTATTCAAGCGATGCAGGATGTCGCGCCAGATTTGTCAATTCGGCGCTCTTTACATGATTGTGTTAAGGCCAATCGTCAGTTGGGGTCGCGTCTGGTCTAAAAGAAAGCTAGAAACGACCATGAGACGGGTGTACTCCTAGAGACAGGATGCGGTAAATCAATCACCAGGTTGCAACTTGGCAAATGGGGTTTCGATACCTATGTTCCTTTCAAGGAATTAACCGGGCTGGTCAGACCAGCGCCGCAATTCTCCTCTAGCTTAATTTTAAACGAGATTATCAAAGCTGTAACGGCATATTGAGGCACGATTCATGAATTCGAATTTCCGGAACTTTGCCATCTGGGTGATCATCGCACTGTTGCTGATCGCCCTGTTCAATATGTTCCAGAACCCATCGAAGCGCGCGCGGGCTAACGAGATCAGCTTTTCGCAGCTGCTGACCGAGGTCGATACCGGAAAAATCAGTGAAGTGACGATCGCTGGAAACCAGATCAGCGGTCAATATACCGACGGTCGTCCATTCCAGACTTATGCGCCAAATGATCCGACGCTGGTGCAGCGTCTTCATGACAAGAGCGTAAAAATTTCCGCCAAGCCATCTGATGAAGACGTACCCTCGCTGATGGGCGTGCTTGTCTCCTGGTTCCCGATGCTGCTGCTGATAGCGGTGTGGATATTCTTCATGCGCCAGATGCAGTCCGGTGGTGGCCGGGCCATGGGCTTTGGCAAGTCCAAGGCGAAGCTGCTGACCGAGCGTCAGGGCCGTATCACATTTGATGATGTGGCCGGAGTCGATGAGGCCAAGGATGATTTGCAGGAAATCGTTGAATTTTTGCAGGATCCGCAGAAATTCCAGAAGCTCGGCGGGCGCATCCCGCGTGGCGCCTTGCTTGTCGGTCCTCCAGGCACCGGTAAAACATTACTGGCGCGGGCCATCGCCGGGGAAGCCAATGTGCCCTTCTTCACCATTTCCGGTTCTGATTTTGTCGAGATGTTCGTAGGCGTGGGCGCATCACGTGTGCGCGACATGTTCGAGCAGGCCAAGAAGAATGCGCCCTGCATCATCTTCATCGACGAAATTGATGCCGTTGGGCGTCATCGTGGCGCAGGGCTGGGCGGTGGTAATGACGAGCGTGAGCAAACCCTCAACCAGTTGCTGGTCGAGATGGATGGCTTTGAAGCAAATGAAGGCGTTATCCTCATCGCCGCGACCAACCGGCCTGACGTGCTTGATCCGGCGCTGTTGCGTCCGGGCCGCTTTGACCGTCAGGTTGTTGTGCCGCGTCCCGATATCATTGGCCGGGAAAAAATACTCAAGGTTCATGTCCGCAAGGTGCCGTTGGCGCCAGACGTTGACTTGCGGGTTGTTGCACGTGGCACGCCCGGTTTTTCCGGTGCTGATCTTGCCAACCTGGTGAACGAGGCCGCATTGCTGGCCGCGCGCCGGTCCAAGCGGCTGGTGACGCATCAGGAATTCGAGGACGCCAAGGACAAGGTCATGATGGGCGCGGAGCGCCGGTCCATGGTCATGAGCGATGAAGAGAAAAAGCTCACGGCCTACCATGAAGGCGGTCATGCGCTGGTGGCGTTGCATCAGCCTGCTTCTGACCCGATTCACAAGGCGACCATCATCCCGCGCGGGCGAGCGCTGGGCATGGTGATGCGCTTGCCGGAACGTGATCAGCTTTCCGTGACCCGTGCCAAGTTCAAGGCAGACCTGGCCGTTGCCATGGGCGGACGCGTGGCAGAGGAGATGATCTTCGGCCATGAAAATGTCACGTCCGGCGCCTCATCAGATATCAAGATGGCAACCTCCATGGCCCGCGCCATGGTCACCCAGTACGGCATGTCCGACAAGCTGGGTCCGCTGGCCTATGGCGATAATGAAGAAGAAGTGTTCCTGGGTCATTCCGTGTCACGGACCCAGAATCTCTCTGATGAAACGCAAAAGGTCGTCGATGAGGAGATCCATCGAATTGTCGATGAGGGTTATGCGACGGCGACCAAGATTTGCAAGAAATACATCAAGCAGCTTCACACCATCTCTAAAGGATTGCTGGAATATGAGACTCTTTCCGGCGAGGAGATCAAGAACCTGCTGAAGGGCAAGCCGCCGATCCGTGATTTCGACGATGACTCAGGTGGCGCCAAGCCTGCCGAGTCCGCAGTGCCCTCGACCGGTAAGACGAAAAAGGCCCGGCCAAAAAAGGGCGATGAACCAAATACGGGCGGCATGGAGCCGCAACCCTCGTAGGCTTTGCCGAACAGGATGAGATTTTAGGAGCGGCACTTATGGTGCCGCTCCTTTTTTTTAAACTGAATTTGTGCTGCTGGTAGTGATTTGAAATGATAACAAAAAATATTGCCCTTCTGGAGGAACGCCTGTCTACCATTCCCCGGCTAGGCCTAACGGATTTACCGACACCGCTTGAACCGCTGCCGCGGCTCAGCGCGGCGCTGGGTGGCCCGAAATTGTGGGTGAAGCGGGAAGATTGTACGGGTCTGGGGTTTGGCGGAAACAAGCTACGCAAGCTGGACTTTGTGCTGCGTGATGCTGTTGACTCCGGGGCTGATACGGTTGTCTCAGGAGGTGTTGTTCAGTCCAACAGCCAACGCCAGGTTGCCGCTGCTGCAGCCAAGCTGGGGCTGGAATGCCATCTCGCTGTATATCAAGGGCGCCTCAAGCCACCCACACCAGAATATGAGAGATCGGGCAACGCCCTGTTGAACAGGTTCTATGGCGCGCATCTTTACGACGTGCCGTGGACGGGCGACAGGAATGAGGCGATTGCTTCATTATCCAGGCGACTGGGGGGTGAGGGGCGTAACCCTTATGTGGTGCCTTATGGCGTCTCAAACGGGTTGGGCGCCGTGGCCTATAGCGAAACCGCTATCGAGATCGCCGGACAGGCGCAAACCCTCGGCTTTACACCCGATGCAATTGTGCATTGCACTGGCAGTGCAGGCACCCAGGCTGGGCTTGTACTGGGAGCATCTCACGCTCTTCCCGAAACTAAAATCGTGGGTATTGATATTGACGCGGAACCGGAACGTGTCCGTGAAGATGTTGTCTCCTATGGGCATGAAGCCGCGCAGTTGCTGGGTCTTGAGTTCGACCAGGACAAGGTTGAAGTTGTGGCAGGGCATGCCGGGCCGGCATATGGCGTGATTCACGATGCAACCAGGGAAGCGATCGGGATTGCCGCCAGGCTGGAAGCCCTGCTGCTCGATCCGGTTTATTCGGGCAAGGGCCTTGCAGGATTGATGGCGCTTATTCGCGAGGGCCGCTGGTCGGACCGGGACAATGTTGTGTTTGTTCACACAGGAGGCACACCTGCCCTGTTTGCCTATGGCAGTGTGCTGGATATCCAGGCGGGCCCATGAGCAACAAGCTATATTTGCGACCAACCGGACTTATCTCTGGCCAAACGGCGCATGAAGCAGTCTCCAAAGGACAGGCCGGGCTGTTAGCCGGGGGACCTGTTGGCTTCGCGATGCTGGAAATTGTTGAAGGAGTGCCGGGTAAAACCGGGAAAAGTTTTCAGCCCTTTTCCGATCTGGCGTCCTCTGATGAACCTGTAATCAGCCTATTACTGGATGCGATCACCTCACCACGCGCACCAATCAGCGAGCTCTCCTTAGAGCGCACGCGCATCATGGGGGTGGTGAATGTCACTCCGGACAGCTTTTCCGATGGGGGCCTGCATGCCGGGCCTGATGATGCCATTGCCCATGCGCATATGCTGGCAAGCGAGGGAGCTGACATACTCGACATAGGCGGAGAATCGACGCGTCCGGGTTCAGACCCTGTTGATGAAGACGAAGAGGCCGCGCGTGTCCTGCCTGTAATCGAAGGATTGAAAGAGGCCGGACGGCTGATCTCCGTAGACACCCGCAAAAGCGCCATCATGAAACAGGCTGTGAAAGCCGGTGCGCATATGCTCAACGATGTTTCCGCCCTTACCCATGACCCTGGAAGCCTCATGGTGGCTGCGACTTCTGGCCTGCCCGTGGTGCTAATGCACGCGCAGGGAGACCCCAAGACCATGCAGGATAAACCTGAATATGAGGACGTTGTTCTTGAGGTCTATGACTATCTCGGCGAACGCATCGCTGCGTGCGAAGCCGCAGGGATTGAACGGTCCAGGATTATCGCCGACCCGGGTATCGGATTTGGCAAGACGCTGGAACATAATCTGACTTTGTTGCGCAGCTTGAGCCTGTTTCACTCGCTAGGTGTGGCGCTTCTGCTGGGTGCGTCGAGAAAGCGTTTTATCGGTACGCTCACTGATGTGGAAAATCCTCGCGATCGCGCCCCGGGGTCCATAGCGGCAGCACTTGCCGGCGTCGCCCAGGGTGTGCAGCTTGTGCGCGTGCATGATGTGGCGGCGACACGCCAGGCATTGAACGTCTGGAGCGCCATTAACTGTTAATCCCGGAACAGTGGGGCTGAGCATGCACTGGTGTAATTTTTGCTTACAGTATTTGAAACCATATCTACAGGACCTGAAGGCATAATGGTCCGATGCTGGTCAACTGGCATCCTGAATTTGCAAAAAATGTAAGCGTGAAGAACAACGGTTTATCGATGACACGAAAACTTTTCGGAACGGACGGAATACGCGGGACGGCCAATGCTGCCCCCATGACGTCTGAAATTGCACTCAAGGTGGGTATGGCCGCGGGCAAGCTTTTCACCAATGGTGATTATCGTCACAGGGTGGTGATCGGCAAGGATACCCGGCTGTCCGGGTACATGATCGAATCCGCACTTGTGTCGGGCTTTACGGCCGTGGGCATGGATGTGTTCCAGCTGGGGCCGATGCCGACGCCGGCTGTTGCCATGCTGACACGTTCGCTCAGGGCCGACTTGGGTGTGATGATTTCCGCCTCCCATAATCCCTATGAGGACAATGGCATCAAGCTGTTTGGCCCGGATGGTTACAAGTTGTCGGACGAAACGGAACTCAAAATCGAAAAACTGATGCAGCAGGACTCAGATATGCTGCTCGCCAAACCCAATGATATTGGCCGGGCAAAACGCATCGACAGCGCTCAGGAACGTTATATCGAATTCGCCAAGCGCACGTTGCCGCGCAATATCCGCTTTGACGGCCTGCGCGTGGTCGTCGACTGCGCCAACGGGTCCGCCTATCAGGTGGCGCCGGCAGCCTTGTGGGAGTTGGGTGCGGAAGTTATCTCGGTGGGAGTCGAGCCGAACGGCCTCAATATCAACAAGGATTGTGGATCAACCTCGCCCGCGGCACTGTGCAAGAAGGTTCGTGAAATGCGCGCCGATATTGGAATTGCGCTTGATGGGGATGCGGACCGGGTTCTCATTATCGATGAAAAGGGCCAGGTTATCGACGGTGATCAGTTGATGGCCGTGGTGGCCCAGTCCTGGCAAACCCGTGGGCTTCTTGCAGGCGGCGGGGTGGTCGCGACGGTGATGTCCAACCTTGGCCTGGAGCGGCATCTGGAAAGCCTTGGGCTTTCACTCGTTCGAACACCCGTGGGTGACCGCTATGTGGTCGAGCATATGCGCAAACATGGTTTTAACGTTGGCGGTGAGCAGTCGGGCCATATCGTGCTTTCCGATTACGCGACGACCGGCGATGGCCTCATCACCGCATTGCAGGTGCTGGCCGTTGTGACAGAGAGTGGCAAGCCGGTGAGCGAGGTATGCAATCAATTTGAGCCGATGCCGCAGATTCTGAAGAATGTTCGCTTCAAGACCGGCCAACCACTTGAAGATCAAGAGGTCATCAAGGTGATCGACGAGGGAAAGTGCAAGCTTGGCAAGGCGGGCCGTCTGGTTATCCGCCCGTCGGGCACTGAACCGGTCATTCGCGTCATGGCCGAGGGCGATGATGCCAAGCTCGTGGGCAAGGTCGTCAACGATATCGTGGACGCTTTAAAAGGGGCTGCGGCCTGAACCGTGTCCCCTGGGGTTTCCTCCCTAGTAACAGTTGCGTAGTTCTAAACGGGCTCCGGGGAAATCCCCGGGGCCCGTATTTTGTGTGCCATTCCCCACTCATATCTCCCTGAAGGCGTAATATCAGGGTTAAGCATCTCTTAAATAATCTCGTCTATCGTCCCGAAATGAAACAGTTCGGCCCCGGTCTCCATGGCTGGTCGCGTCGGACATATGTGAAGGGGGACAATGATGGGCAGTTTGAGCCGAATATTTTTACTGGCTTGTGCGCTGGTTTTCGGATCGGTCACTGTCGCTGCGGCAGCGGACTTCAGATTTCCGCCTGAACCGGTCACATCGGTGCCTTCCGCCATTGCAATTCCTGATTATTCCAATCTCTGGTACCTGCGCGGGGATGTTGGCTACTCGATCAATGAAGACCCTGACATCAGCCTTTCCGGCACTTCCTTTACCGGTGAGGAAATAGATGAGAGCTGGAGCATCGGCGCTGGTTTCGGCTACAATTTCACGGACAATATCCGGGGCGATCTGACACTGGATCATCGCTTTGAGATGGATGTGACGGGTACCAATCCGCTCACGTCTGCGCAATCCGCCGCTACGCTGGCCAGCACTGTCGGTCTCGCTAACCTCTATTACGATTTCCAGGACCGGGAGGAATTCGCGCCATATCTGGGTGCTGGTATCGGGTGGACCTATAACGAGATGGACGGGCAGACCGGGGCCGCTACGCAAGATGAGAGTTTCGAGCTGGCCCTGGCCGCCATGGCCGGCTTCAGCTACCGGTTAGGTGGCGAATGGCTGTTCGATGCGGGTTACAGATTTTTGTATCTGGGCGGGGCCCAGACCGGCAGCACCGCAACCGCGGGTGCGCTGAGCATCGATGACATATACGCGCATGAGTTGCGGATCGGGTTTCGCTACGAACTTCAATAGGGAGCCGGGGCTGAGATTGACCAAAGGCCACCACGACCAGAAAAATAACCCTGCTTAGTACCCCCAACTAAGACCTGCGGCGGGAGTGATCCCGCCGCTTTTTTGCGTCTATCGGGCGCCGGATGAAAGTCGTTTTACAAGCGGGCTTGCCAACAGCGCGAGTATGCCCGCAGCACCGATGAACATGGCCACCTTCCAGAACAGTGCATTGGGTGAAAGATCCTCGAGGGAACCCGCCACGAGTCCCGCAATCAGGTTTCCAAGAGCGGTGGCAATAAACCAGACTCCCATCATCTGTCCTACTCGTCCGCGTGGCGCGAGTTTGGTCATGGCTGAAAGTCCAACCGGGCTGAGGCAAAGCTCACCGCAGGTGTGCAGGAAATAGGTAACGATTAGCCAGGCCGGGGAGGCGGGATTTGCCGCGCTGGTATTGGCCGCGCCCCAAGCGATGACGAAGAAACCAGTGGCAAGCGCGATGAGCCCCAATGCAAATTTGATTGTGATGGAAGGATCTGTGTTGCGATTTGCCGTCCAACTCCAGAGCGTGCCGAAGATTGGGGCAAGAGCAACGATAAACAGCGGGTTGATGGACTGGAGCCAGCTGGCAGGCATGTTCCAGCCAAGTACATTCCGGTCAGTCAACTCGTAAGCGAACAGGTTGAGCGATGATCCTGCCTGCTCAAATCCGGACCAGAACAGGGCCGCGAGCAGGAACAGCCAGACGATGACAGCAAGATGTTGTTTCTCATCTCGAGAAAGCCCGGCCATGAAAAACAGATAGGCAAAATAGAGACCGGCCATGGTGATAACAGCCGCCCCTAGCCACTTCGCGACCAGTTCCAGTGAAAGAACAAATCCGGTTACGGCACCGCCCAGGGCAATTGTCACGCCGATGAGAACAGCCAGCACCAGTGGCAGAAGTGGGGCAGGCCTGTTTAACTGTGAGGCGGGGTGAGCCTTGTGCAGGCCAGCTCCTCCCAGATGCTGAGCGCCTTTTTTGTATTGTATCAAGCCAAGCACCATGCCAAATCCGGCCAGCGAAAAGCCCCAGTGCCAGTTGTAGCTCTCCGCCAGAAACCCGCATAGAAGCGGCCCGAACATGCCACCAAGGTTGATGCCCATGTAAAAAATGGAAAAGCCTGCGTCCCGCCGTCCCCCGCCTTCCGGGTACAGCTCTCCCACCATGGCGGAAATGTTCGGCTTCAACAGGCCGGTTCCGGCAACGATGAGGGTCAGCCCGAGCGCGAAACTAGGCATCTCGGGTAGACCAATGAGCGGTGCTGCCATAGAGAAATGTCCGCAGGCTATGATGCAGCCGCCCGCGAACACCGAGTTGCGTGCCCCCCATAGCCTGTCGGCAACCCAGCCGCCGGGAAGGGCCAGCAAATAGACAAATGCCGTGTAAATTCCATAGACGGCAGCGGCATCCCGGGTGCCGAGTCCAAGACCGGGATTGGCGCCTGTGGCAGCGGCTGTCATGTAAAGAATGAGCAGTGCGCGCATGCCGTAATAGGAAAAACGCTCCCACATTTCGGTGAAAAACAGCGTTGCAAGTCCACGCGGATGACCAAGCCAGCGTGTGCTGGCAGGCGAGGAGGGGGGGCTGTCCGTGTCATATGCATTTGTCATGGGATGCGGCCATTTGTCTTTGATTTGTTTGCCCAGTCTAGACCATCAGCCGCTTGACTTGTGAGGCATTCGCACCTAATCCCGCAGGTGGGACACCCCTCCCCAACGAGGGGCAACTATCTGTAAGGGTAGAATATCATGAACGAACTCACCAAACCGGCCGCGCGGCCGGCCAATCCGCGTTTTTCATCCGGCCCCTGTTCAAAGCATCCGGGTCATTCCCTCGACAATCTCAAACACGCATTTCTCGGGCGCTCGCACCGTGCGCCAGAGGGTCTTGCGCGACTTTCGCAGGCAATTGATCGCACGTCAGCCTTGCTCGGTTTGCCAGAGGGCTACCGCCTGGCCATCGTTCCGGGTTCCGACACGGGCGCGATGGAAATGGCCTTATGGTCGCTTCTTGGCGCACGCGGTGTCGACATGCTGTCGTGGGAAAGTTTTGGCAAGACCTGGGCCACGGACATCGTTGAGCAACTTAAATTGTCTGATGTTCGTGTGCTGGAAGCGGAATATGGCGAACTGCCTGATCTGTCCGAGGCCGATTTTTCTCGCGATGTGGTTTTTGCATGGAACGGCACTACGTCGGGTGTCCGAGTGCCCAACGGTGACTGGATAGCCCATGACCGTCAGGGGTTGACCATCTGTGATGCCACCTCGGCGGCCTTTGCGCAAAATCTCGACTGGGCCAAGCTCGATGTCACGACCTTTTCCTGGCAGAAAGCGCTCGGTGGTGAAGCAGGCCACGGCATGCTGGTTCTTTCACCGCGCGCCGTGGAGCGCCTCGAGAGCTATACCCCGCCCTGGCCGATGCCAAAAGTTTTCCGGCTCACGAAGAACGGTAAGCTTGCAGAGAAGGTATTCAGGGGCGCGACCATCAACACACCTTCAATGCTGTGCGTCGAGGACTGGCTCGATACGCTCGACTGGGCAGAAAGCCTGGGAGGGCTGGACGCCTTGATGGCGCGGGTTGATACCAATGCCAGCGTGATAAACCGGTGGGTTGAAAAAACACCCTGGGTTGAATTTCTGGGCCGGGATCCTGAAAGCCGTTCAAACACCTCTGTCTGCCTGAAGATTGTCGATTCCGCCGTGGCCGATCTGCCGGGCGACGAGCAGCGGAAATTTGTCGCCAGGTTCGCGGGCTTTCTGGATGCAGAAGGTGTGGCTTTCGACATCGCGTCTCATCGCAATGCGCCTCCGGGCCTGCGCATATGGGCCGGGGCAACGGTTGAAACATCGGACCTTGAAGCGCTGATGCCATGGCTCGATTGGGCCTACAAGAGTGCCTCCTCCTCGGAAGCGCAAGTCGCTTAAGGCAATTATCCGGCCAGCCAGCAGACCCGTTACATCCGGCCTGTGCAGTGATGCGCAATGCCGTCATATGGAGATCAGAAATGACGCCCAGAGTTCTAATTTCAGACAAGTTGAGCCCTCTCGCAGAGAAGGTGTTTACCGGCCGTGGCATTGAGGTGGATGTGAAAGTTGGCCTCGAAAAGGCTGAACTCGCTGACATCATCGAAGACTATGACGGACTGGCGGTGCGCTCGGCGACCAAGGCAAGCGAAAAGATCATCGCCGGCGCTGACAGGTTGAAGGTCATTGGCCGCGCCGGGATCGGTGTCGACAATATCGATATTGCAGCTGCAACCGCACGCGGCATCATCGTGATGAACACGCCTTTTGGAAATTCCATCACAACAGCGGAACACGCCATATCACTGATGCTGGCCCTCGCGCGGCAAATCCCTGCGGCCAATGCCTCGACCCAGGCCGGCAAGTGGGAAAAATCCGCCTTCATGGGTGTCGAGGTCACGGCAAAGACGCTTGGCATCATTGGTTGCGGCAATATCGGGTCGATTGTTGCCGAGCGCGCGCTTGGACTGAAAATGAAGGTTGTGGCTTTCGATCCTTTCCTGTCTCCCGAGCGGGCCCTGGAGCTTGGCGTTGAAAAGGTGGAACTGGATGATTTATTCAAGCGGTCGGATTTCATCTCGCTGCACACGCCGCTAACCGACAAGACGCGCAATATCATCGACGCCAAGGCATTGAACATGATGCAGAAAGACGTTCGCATCATCAATTGCGCGCGCGGTGGGCTGATCGTCGAGGAGGCACTCAAAGCCGCGCTCGATGCGGGCCATGTGGCTGGCGCAGCACTCGATGTGTTTGCCGAAGAGCCTGCGAAGGAAAACAGCCTGTTCGGCATGCCGAACGTGATCTGCACGCCGCATCTGGGTGCGGCCACAACTGAAGCGCAGGAGAATGTTGCGGTGCAGGTGGCTGAGCAAATGGCTGACTATCTGCTGACCGGGGCCATTACAAATGCCATCAATTTCCCCTCCATTTCGGCCGAGGAAGCCCCGCGCCTGAAGCCCTATGTGAAGCTCGCCGAGCAGTTGGGATCTTTCGCCGGGCAGTTGACTGAGAGCGGCCTGAAGGAAGTACGGCTGGAATATGCAGGTGAAATTGCAGACCTGAACACCAAAGCCCTGTCCTCGGCGGCACTTGCAGGTGTGCTACGGCCCATACTGCAAGAAGTGAACATGGTGAGTGCACCTGCCATGGCCAAGGAACGGGGCATTGGCATTGAAGAGACCACGCGTGGCCAGGAAGGCGCATATGAAAGCTATATGCGTCTGACCCTCGTTACTGAACGTCAGGAGCGTTCCGTGGCTGGCACCGTCTTCTCTGATGGAAAGCCGCGTATTATCCAGGTGAAAGGCATCAATATGGAGGCCGAGCTTGGCGCCAACATGCTTTACACAACAAATGCGGATAAGCCGGGCTTTATCGGCGCGCTTGGCATGCTGTTTGGAGAAGCCCACGTCAATGTCGCGACGTTCAATCTGGGGCGTGACGAGCCCGGTGGCAACGCTATTGCGCTGATTGAAACAGATGCACCGATTACAGACGAAGTTCTGGCGCAGGTGCGGGTTCTGCCGCATGTTGTGCAAGCGTCAAGGTTGAGTTTCTGATCCGCATATACCCACGGTTGCAATATTGAGTCTCGGACCTTCTCTGTCACGCTACTATCACATGGCAGGAGTAACCACGTTTTACCCTTGTTGATGTAGACTTAGACCCAATATTCTAATGTCTGCGGCGGTTGCGTTGAGTACTGAGTTCGGAGTTCAACCGTGTCGCGTATCAAATTGCGTAGTAGAGATATCTCCCTTTTGGAGCGGCTTAATGCTATGCCGCTCGAAATTGGCGATCTCCCCCTCGAGTCCGTGGAGAGATTGACCGCACTCGGCCTTGTAGGAAAGGTGCTCGGGTGCTGTGAGATCACACGCCAGGGACAACTCACTCTTCACAGACAACATTTTCTCAAGGCATCCAGCAGGCGGATAGCCCGTGTCACGCGGCGCAATCCCATATTCCTGCAGGAAATGAGTTTGAGCGCGTCATTAAGCCGGACCCGGCTTACAGAACATCTCAATATGCGCAGAAAATTCGATGCACGCATCAAGCAGGCAACAAAGTTTCCAAATTGGCTGGTGCGGCTGGTATCGCAAATCTCAGGCCGGTTCAAGACCGATGAAGATGCGCCATCTGACATGAGCGCAATGGTGCACCCCAGATTGAATCATAAACCCCGATAAGGATTAACAACGTGATGTGGGACCAAGACAATAATAACGGCTCGGTGATCGGTGAAGACCTGATCGTCGCGGGTGACATCAATTGCAAGAGTGATCTGCTGATTGTCGGGAATGTTGAGGGAAATATTTCCTGCGTGTCCCTGCATATTGGCAAGTCAGGCAAGGTAACCGGTGATATCACTACCGAAGACATTATCGTCGAGGGGACGATAAATGGCAAAGTCACGTCCGGTAGTGTTGAACTGAAGGAGGGGTGCGCCGTTGAGGGAGACATAACCAGCAAGTCGCTTGCCATTGACCACGGTGCTGGATTTACCGGTTCGGTCTGCCCGGGCAAGGATGCTGGAAAGCCAAAAATGAAGGCGGCAGCCGAATAGCTGCGGCATCCATCTGATTTCAGGACGTTCCTACCTCTACCAAGCCCCACAGAACTCCTGTCGCCGTGATATTTTCGCGCAGACAACGGAAATTTTTCTTGAACCGGGCGTGGCACAGCTCCCGTAACGAACCATGCTGATGCGGTATGAAGATTTTGCCGATTTTACGGGTGGTAGAAGCTATACATGCCGCCTGGTATACTTTATACAAACTAAAATTCCAACGTCTTCAGTCCCGCTGCAGTAAACAATATCGGGTGTCGGTTATGAATGTTGATCTAGAAATTGCACGTGCCGCCAAACTCAGGCCAATCACCGAAATCGCCAACAAAATCGGAATTCCCGATGACGTTGTGCTGCAACATGGCCCGCATATTGCGAAAATTGAGCTCAGCCATGTAGAGAAGATCGCCGAGAAGCCAAATGGCAAGCTGATCCTGGTGACGGCGATCTCGCCAACACCGAGCGGCGAGGGCAAAACCACGACGACCGTTGGTCTCGGCGATGCGATGAACCGGATCGGCAAAAAAGCAATGATCTGCATTCGCGAGCCTTCCCTCGGACCCGTTTTCGGCATGAAGGGTGGAGCCGCCGGCGGCGGTTATGCCCAGGTGGTGCCCATGGAGCAGATAAACCTGCATTTTACCGGTGATTTCCACGCCATTGCCGCCGCCAACAATCTACTGGCGGCCATGGTCGACAATCATATTTACTGGGGCAACGAGCTTGAAATCGACGAACGAAGGATAAGCTGGAAGCGCGTTGTCGATATGAACGACCGGGCATTGCGTAAAATCGTGAACTCGCTCGGTGGGCGCACCAACGGCTTCCCGCGTGAAGATGGCTTCGACATCGTCGTGGCTTCGGAAGTCATGGCGATCTTCTGCCTGTCAAACAATATGCGCGATCTGGAACAGCGGCTTGGCAATATCATTGTCGGCTATACCCGCAAGGGAAAAGCGATTACGGCGGCGGATATTCAGGCCCATGGCGCCATGACGGTTCTGCTCAAGGATGCTCTGTCTCCTAACCTTGTGCAGACTTTGGAAAACAATCCCGCCTTTATCCATGGTGGCCCGTTCGCCAATATTGCCCATGGCTGTAACTCTGTGCTGGCCACCCGAACGGCGCTTGGCATGTCTGATTATGTGGTGACAGAGGCCGGATTTGGCGCTGATCTGGGCGCGGAGAAATTCTTTGACATCAAATGCCGCAAGGCGGGTCTGAGCCCGGAGGCGGTCGTGCTGGTTGCCACCGCTCAAGCGCTCAAATGGCATGGCGGATGTGACAAGGACGGTCTCAAGTCAGAGAATGTGGAAGCCATCAAGAAGGGCGCTCCCAATATCGCCCGCCATATCAAGAATCTGAGTTCCTTTGGCGTTCCGGTTATCGTCGGGGTCAACAGGTTTCCGACCGATACGGATGCCGAGCTGGAAGCCATTGCTGACATTGCCAAAGAGAATGGTGCGGATGTGGCCATCTGTTCGCATTGGGCTGATGGTGGTGCTGGCGCAGAAGAGCTGGCCGAAAAAGTCGTGGCCCTGGCCGATTCTGGCAAGGCCAATTTCAAACCGCTCTACGAAGACGACATGCCGCTTTGGGATAAAGTCAAGACCATCGCGACCAAACTATATGGAGCGGACGATATCATTGGCGACAAGGCGGTGCGGAATCAGTTTAAACGGCTGGAGAAAAGCGGGTTCGGGAATCTGCCAGTGTGCATGGCAAAGACCCAGTATTCCTTCTCAACCGATCCTACACTGCGCGCAGCGCCAAGCGGCCATGTGATCCCGATCCGCGAAGTGCGGCTGTCGGCGGGTGCAGGTTTCGTGGTGGTTATTGCCGGCGACATCATGACCATGCCGGGCCTGCCGCGCGAACCAGCCTCGCATCATATCAAGATGGGTGATGACGGCCAGATTGTTGGATTGTCTTAATACCGCACCCGCGCCGGCCCGCGACCAGCGGGAACAGTCCTGAGCAAAATAAATTCAGGAAATTCCAAGAGTAACAATCAACCTTTTCGTGCGGCCAGGGTCACACCCACCAGGATGAACGCAATACCAATGAAATGGTAGGGTTCTGGTTTCTCGCCGAGCAGAGTAATGGCAAGCACGGCCCCGAACAGGGGCACAAGGTGCAGGCAAACGCCCGCACGGTTCGCGCCGATCAGCTCAACCCCGCGATTGAAGCAGATATAGGCCAGTATCGAGGGGAAGATCGAGACGTAGGCAATCGCGCCAAGGGTCTGCGGATCAAAGTTCAACTGACGGGTGGTGAGATGCTCCCACACGAAAAAAGGGGTGTTGAAGAATGTGCCGATGAAAAAGGTCGTGAATATAAAACTCAGCCAGTGGATGGTGGGCCGCTTGCGCAGAAAAGCGGTATAGAGACCCCACAGCACCAGCGCGGCAATAAGCAGGAGATCGCCGCGATTTAGCTCAAACCCTGCCAGCACTGAAAATTCACCTCGCGCGACCATGACCAGGACGCCTGTGAGAGACAGCGTAATGCCACATGCCTGGCGTGGTGAAATCCTGTCACCGAAGATAAGAAAACTCGCCAGCACGATCAGGATCGGCCCGCTCGATTGCAGCACCAGCGCATTAAGCGCTGTGGTGTAGTTGAGTCCCGTATAGCTGAGCGTGTTGAATGCGCCGACGCCGATGATGCCGAAGAACATCAATATGGGAAGGTTTGTCCGTATCACAGGCCAGTCACGCTTGAGATGGGGTATTGCGAAGGGAAGGATGATAAGCGTGGCGAGGCACCAGCGCATCCATGCCAGAGCGATGGGCGGAATATATTCATGGACGCCGCGCCCGACCACGAAGTTTCCGGCCCAGAACAGCGCCGTCAGGGCCAGCAGCAGATAGGCGTTTGAATAAAGTTTTGCAGCAAGGCGGGAGATCATGGCCCTCTGTTAGGCGACACCCGACCTGACGTAAAGAAAACTTATGATGCTCGCCTCGCGCAGGGACTCAGGCTATAAACATGCACGGCCCCCACGCATGTGCGGGGCCGTTTGGCGTTTGTGAAGAAATACAGGATTGGGCTATGGCGAATGTAGTGGTTGTCGGCTCCCAGTGGGGCGACGAAGGCAAAGGCAAGATTGTTGATTGGCTGTCGGAGCGCGCCGATGTGGTGGTGCGTTTTCAGGGCGGACACAATGCAGGCCATACGCTGGTTATTGACGGGACGACCTACAAGCTCTCGCTGCTGCCATCGGGCGTGGTGCGTCCGGGCAAGCTGGCGGTTATCGGAAACGGCGTTGTCATCGACCCGTGGGCGCTGGCTCAGGAAATGGAAACCCTTCATGGTCTTGGTGTGGAAATCACCCGCGATAATTTCCGCATTGCCGAGAACGCGACATTAATTCTGCCGCTCCACCGTGAGCTTGATGCCCTGCGTGAGGCCGCTGCCGGTGATGGCAAGATCGGCACCACCAAGCGCGGCATTGGTCCGGCCTATGAAGACAAGATGGGACGGCGCGCCATCCGCGTCATGGATTTGCAAAATTTGAAAACGCTCAGGCCCAAGATCGAGCGGATTCTGGTTCACCACAACGCCCTGCGCCGGGGGTTGAACGAACCGGAAATCAGCGGCGATGATTTGTGCGCACAGCTGACCGAAATTGCCCCCAAAATCCTGCCCTATGTGGACACCGTATGGTTGCTTCTCGATGCCAAGCGCCGGGAGGGCAAACGGATCCTGTTTGAAGGCGCGCAAGGCGCGCTGCTCGACATCGATCACGGCACATACCCCTTCGTGACGTCATCCAACACGGTGGCCGCGCAGGCGGCGACAGGGACGGGTATCGGCCCCAGTGCTCTCAACTACGTGCTGGGAATCACCAAGGCTTACACGACTCGCGTCGGTGAAGGTCCATTCCCGACAGAGCTCCATGACGAAGTGGGGCAACTGCTTGGAGAGAGAGGCAATGAATTCGGCACGGTGACGGGCCGGGCGCGCCGCTGCGGATGGTTTGATGCCTGCCTCGTTCGGCAAACCATCAAGGTGGCCGGTATAAACGGCATCGCATTGACGAAACTCGATGTTCTTGATGGCATTGAAGAACTCAAACTTTGCGTGGGCTACCGTCTGGATGGTGTGCCGGTCGACCATCTTCCCGCCGCTCAGGGTGCGCAGGCGCGTGTGGAGCCGGTTTACGAGACGATTGAGGGCTGGAGTGAATCAACAGCTGGCGCACGAAGCTGGGCTGATTTGCCTGCCAATTGCATCAAATATGTCCGCCGTGTTGAGGAACTGATCGAGGCGCCTGTCGCCATGCTCTCCACCAGCCCCGAGCGCGACGATACCATCCTCGTGACCGATCCGTTTCAGGATTGAGCGCCAAATTTGTGTAAGCTGTGGTCCTGGAAGGAAACGTGATTACCCATGACCCAAGACGCCTACGGACTGGACCTCACCACTGCCAGCGACGATGCCGCTGCTTCATGGAGCCGTGCCATGGCGGATTCGCTGGAGCACCGCCTGTCAGCAGCCGAACACGTCAAGGCAGCGCTTGAAGCAGACCCGGACTTCGTCATGGGGCTGTGTATGCGAGCGGGCATGATGCTACAGATCGGCTCCAACCAGGTTCATTCCAAGATCGCTGAAACCCTTGCCAGGGCAAAGGCGCATGAAACGGGTGCAACAAAGCGCGAGCAGATGCATGTGGCAGCACTCGAGCTGTGGCTGGCAGGCAACCAGGCAAAAGCCTGCAAGATATGGCAGGAACTGCTCGAACAATGGCCGGCAGATATCCTCGCGCTCAGGCTGCATCACAATGGCAGCTTCTGGACCGGCAACCAGGATGGCCTGCGTAAGGTTCCGGCAGCTGTTCTGAAAGCGCTCGGTGACGACGCGCCGACGAGCGGTTTTATTATGGGCATGGTTGCGTTTGGCCTGGAGGAGAGCGGCGACTATGCCGAGGCCGAAACATTTGGCCGCAAAGCGGTTGAGCGCAATGAGAATGATCTGTGGGCGCTGCACGCGGTGGCGCATATTCTCGAGATGCAGTGCCGCCATGATGAGGGGCGCACCCTTCTCAACCAGCCTTATGGTACATGGAGCGACCGTTCACCCTTCAAGGATCACCTGTGGTGGCATTCCGCATTATTCTCACTTGAGTTGGGAGACATCGATCGCGTCCTGGAGCTTTATGACAGGGAAGTGCGGGTTGATGAGACCGGGTTTTATCTCGATGTGCAGAATGCCGCCTCCTTGCTGATGCGTCTGGTATTGCTCGGCGTTGACGTGGGAGAGCGCTGGGAGGAGTTGGCTGATCTGGCCGAGAGCCGGTTTTCTGATCATGTAATGCCCTTCACAGATGCCCATTTCATGCTTGCGCTTGTGGGCGCGGGTCGGTTTGAGGCGGCGCGTGGGTACCTGGCATCGCTACAGGCGTTTTCCCGGGGTGCCGGCAACGAGGTTTCGGATGTAACGCGGGAGCACACGGTGCCGCTGTGTGAGGGCCTGCTGGCTTATGGAGAGGGATGCTATGAGGATGCGTTCGGCATTCTCTATGGCCTGCGCGATAATCTTTCACCCATGGGCGCCAGTCATGCCCAGCGCGACGTTTTCCAGCAACTCATGATCGATGCGGTCACGCGGGCCGGGAAAAATGATACCGCCCGTACATTACTGGAGGAGCGTGACAGGCTGAGAGGGGGCAGCAACTGGGCCCGCGAACGGCTCAGCGCCCTGCCCCAATAGACGTGGTATGGCTGCAAACTGTTTCAGCCGCGTATCAATTTCAATGCGTTGATTTACCGGGCTGGATTTATCCGTACTGCCGCAGGAAATCCTGAACTTTCGTTCCTTCTCCATAAGGCATATCGTGCCATCTAATTTTAAAAAATATGGGAGGGTCTGTGGATGGACATCGAAAAAGAACAGCAGGATGAATCTTTTAAAAAAGGCCTCGAAATGCGGCGCTCGGTTCTGGGCGCGGAGTATGTCGATAAATCAATCGCTGCCGCGGACGAGTTCACCGAGGATTTGCAACGATACCTCACCAGCGTTTGCTGGGGTGATGTGTGGAACAGGCCCGGTCTCGATAGGCGCACGCGCTCTTTCCTGAACCTGTCCATGATTTCCGCTCTGAACCGCCCCCATGAACTCAAACTGCATATTCGGGGCGCGTTGAACAACGGTCTCACCCGGGAGGAAATCAAGGAAGTGTTCCTGCAGGTCGCCATCTATTGCGGCGCACCGGCGGCGATTGAGTCCTTCCGTCTGGCACGGGAAGTATTCGAGGAAATCGATGGCTGAGGAACAACAGACAGGCTTTGTCGGCATCGGCAATATGGGTGCGCCGATGGTGCGCAACCTGGCGAAGGCGAATATCCCCGTTCTGGCCTATGACCTGAATGCGACGGCGCTCGAGAGTGTCACGACTGAGAGCAACCTGGTTGCCGCAGCTTCCGGCCTTGCCGATGTCGGGGCGAAATGCACTACCGTCATCACCATGCTGCCGACTGGCGCCAATGTGCGCGACGCCGTTCTGGGCGAGAACGGTATCGCATCAGGCATGAAAGAAGGCGGCATCATTCTCGATATGAGTTCGTCTGAACCCACCGGAACAGTTGAGTTGGCCAGGGAGCTCGAGGCGAGTGGGTTGCATCTTGTCGATGCGCCGGTTTCAGGCGGTGTTCCGGGGGCGGAAAAGGCCACGCTGGCGTTGATGACCGGTGGCGACGATGAAATCGTCGCGCGCGTCGAGAAGGTGCTCGACGCCATGGGCAATATCTTTCGCACCGGCCCGGTTGGTTCGGGCCACGCGGCCAAGGCGCTAAACAATTTCCTCTCTGCCGCCTCCCTCACCGCGACCAGCGAGGCGCTGCTCGTGGCGCAGAAATTCGGCCTCGACGGGGCCAAGATGGCGGATATCTGGAACGCGTCGACCGGGCGCTCCAACGCCACCGAGAACAAGCTTCATCAGCACATCCTCAACCGGAAGTTTGCTGCCGGCTTCACTCTCAAGCTGCTGAACAAGGATGTTGGCATCGCGCGGTCACTGGCGGAAAGTCTGGATGTGCGCGCGGATTATCTTGATCGCGTCAGCGGGCTTCTGGGCGAAGCGCTTGAGGAGCTCGGCGACGAGGCCGATCACACGGCACTCTTCAAGCATCTCGAAAAGCTTGCCGGCGAGGGCCGGGGGACGTGAGCGAGGTGAGCGAAACCTACGAGGTTTTGGCGCTTGAATATGGGCGCATGGATCGCTCAAGCAGGGACTTTTACTTGTTTTCACCCGATCCCCATGAGGCGCCGCGAACCATTGCCTATTACCTCTGGGTGATCCGAAACAAGAACCGCACAGTTGTGGTTGATCTGGGCTTTGATAAACGCAGCGGGGGTGATCGCGGGCGGGTAATGCTGCGCGAACCGATGGAGGCGTTGGGCTCTATCGGCGTGAAGCCGGAAGATGTCGATACCGTCATCATCACCCACATGCATTACGACCATGCGGGCCACACCCCCCAGTTCCCCAACGCCACTTTCGTATTGCAGGAAAAGGAAGTGGAATGGTGCACCGGCAAATATATGGGCTACCCACCTTTGAGGAAGTCCTTCGATGTGGAGCATGTCACCGACATGATCCGCGCCAACTTCCAGTCACGGGTGAAATTCGTCGATGGCAATAAGGACATCTTGCCCGGCATTTCTGTGCACCTGATCGGCGGGCATTCCGGCGGCTTGCAGGTTGTGCGAGTGGAAACGGAAAACGGCCCGCTGGTGATTGCGTCTGATGCCGCCCATTTCTATGACACGCTGACCGAACAAAACCCGTTTACGGTGATTCAGAACCTGGCCGAGATGGTTGCCGGGTGGGATCGCATTTTTGAACTTGGCGCGGAAACGAAATATGTCGTGCCCGGCCATGACCCGCTGGTGTCGGAGCTTTACCCGAAACATCCGGATGATGACATGACGTTTGTGCTGTCCCAACCGCCGAATAAGGAGACACCCTGGGAGGTGTGGAAGGGGGAGGTTTAATCCCTAACGGGGCCAAACCCGCGCTCCGCGAGTGCTTCGGTGTGAACACCGAAAAAAACAAGCTACCCGCGCCCATGACGCGGGCAGCCTGCTTTAAACGGATCGCGCAGGGGACGCGAGCCGACTGTTTTATGGTTATCGCCGGAAGCTTCGCTGCCTCTTCTTCTGGAATTTCTGGATAAAATTATTCGCCCGGTTCCCTTCGGGCTCTGACTCTACTGCCTTGTCGTTGCTGGCAGAATCCGCATTTCCGCCACCACCACCGCCATGGGAGTGGGTGTGGCAGGCGTTCAGGCCGTTGATGATACACAGATTTACGGCTTCTGTGCTTCCGCCTGCAGCATTGCACGAATCGACGATATTGTTCGCGCAGGAGCCTTCTGAATGAGCGGACGCGTAGGCAGCAAAGCCAACAGCCAACGGAACCGCAATCGCAGTAGTTTTGAGGGCATTTTTCAGGTTTTCGGTACTAAACATCGGTATTCTCCTTAGCAATGGTTATCTGCCCTTCAAGAGGGCGTTAACCGGTTAGTTGCCACGAGGAGAAAAAGGTTCACGCTGGAACAACATTTTTTAGATCACATTGCCTGAGCGTGTGCGGGTCATAGCTCGCCGCAGAGGGCGCATCGTCCAGCGGAGCAAAGCGGAAGATTTGGGAAAAGAGTTTGGGATGTGGAGGGGAAAAATAGACCCTAAACCGTCAATCCTGCGAGCCAACCGGCAAGAAGTCGTAGACCCCGACCCCCTGTATAATCATGAACTTGCACGGGCCATCGTCCTGGCCTCGCACCATGTGGGCGGTGTTGGGGCCAACCTCATAGCGTTGGCCGGGCTCCAGCACAGCGGTATCGCTGGGTGCTTTTGTTTCAATGACCATCGGGCCTTCAAGGCAAACAAACCTGTCCGAGATTTCTGAATGATAGTGCCAGGGCACGCACTGTCCGGGCCCAAGCGTCAGGACCTGGATGCGAATATCAGCGCCTTCCACAACCAATTCCCGGTGCTCAATCTCGTAACTGCCTCGGGTCCGGACTTCCATGTGCTTGCTCCTGCTTTCAAACGGTTCAGGCAAACAGAGTTTGCTCCTGTTCCTCCATACTGTCATATCCGGGCCTGTTCCGGGTGTCCCAATAGGGCGTTTGTGGGGACGCGCTAATGGGACACCCGGAAAAAATCCGGAAGGGACGAGGGGTGAGGCTCAAGGATGACGAAATCGCATCACTAGCGTCTGCGCAGAGTGAGAGAGCCGGCACCTTTTGAGTTGCGCACGCTCACGCTCTGGCTGTTGCCACGCACTGATATAGAGATCTTGCCAGATACCGTGCTTTGATCGCCATACAGGCTGCCGCGGTAACTGTTGGCGGAGCGCTTTGAAACGCGGCCATATAGCGCAAACGTGCCGCCGGTAAATGCGCATTTGGAATTCAGTGTGAAGGTTTTGCCGGCGCTGTCACCCTTGGCATAACTGACTTTGCAACTGACTGGTTCCACCTGACCCGATGCCAAGCGTACCGAGCCGCGGCCACTCCACGAACCGACGAGCGATGCCGCAGAGGCTGCGCTGGCGACTGATAACAATCCAAGCATCAAGGCCAGTGTTGCCGCTGAAAAAATGCGCATTGGTCAGTCTCCTTCCAGTCCTTGCGGGTTCACCGCTCCAAGGTTCAGCAAATCCATGGCGATGATATTCAATTCTCGACCTCTTTCATACAGTTTCCCGTTGGCAACCACACCAAATCCGGAATTCCGCATGGAGTGCCGGGTCGGGCAATGACGACGAGTGGAGGCTATTTTGCTCCCTCCCAACTTGATCTGCCTCAATCAAACCGAGCTAGCTTTAGTCTAGCTTGGCGCCCATGACGACCTATTTGCCAAAATATGCCCAAGCCGCAGTTCCCCGCTATACGAGCTATCCGCCCGCGACCCAGTTTCACGAAGGCGTTGGCGGACGCGAGTATCAAAGCTGGCTCGGGGAGATTGATGCGGGCGACACGCTCTCGCTCTACGTCCACATCCCGTTCTGCCAGACGCTGTGCTGGTATTGCGGGTGTCACACTACCGTTCCGAATTCATCGGAGCGCGCACTTGATTATGTTGAAGCGCTGAAAACCGAAATAATGCGGGTCGGCAAACATGTGTCGCGCTCAGCGAAAGTCGTCCATCTGCACTTTGGCGGGGGAACCCCGAATTACCTGCCCCCCGAAACACTGGCGGAGATCATTGAAGGTCTGATGGAGCAGTTCTCCTTCAGCGCGGAGACCGAAATCTCCATAGAGGTCGATCCGCGATCTCTCAGCCGGGAGCACATCAAGACCCTGACCCGGTATGGCAAAGTGCGGGTTTCCATGGGCGTGCAGGACGTCTCGAGCGATGTCCAGCAACTGATCAACCGCATCCAGTCCTTCGACCTGGTGCGTGTCGTGGTCGATCAACTTCGTGAGGCGGGCGTTGACAGCATCAACATGGACCTCATGTATGGCCTGCCGGGCCAGAGCGTTGATCATGTGCGCAAGTCAGCCTCCATGGCGGCCTCACTTGAACCGGATCGCTTCGCGGTTTTCGGTTATGCCCATGTTCCATGGTTCAAGAAGCATCAGCGCGCCATCGACGAGGCGCTCCTGCCTGAGGGGCAGGAGCGGATGGACCAGGCCGAGGCGGCGCGCGGCACCTTGATTGAGCATGGCTATGAACCCATTGGCATCGACCATTTTGCCAAACCAGATGACCCCTTGTTCAAGGCCTATAGGGACGGTCATTTGAGACGCAATTTCCAGGGCTACACCGTTGACCCGGCAAGCGCCCTGATCGGGTTTGGAGCATCATCCATCGGCAGTTTTGAGGAGGGCTATATTCAGAACGAGCCTCATATCGGAAAATACAAGGAGGCCCTGGGGCGCGGTGAGCTGCCTGTCGCGCGCGGTGTGATGGTGAGCGAGGCGGACCGCCGGACAAGAGCTGTGATTGAACGGCTGATGTGCGATTTCGAGGTCGATTTGCAAGAGATGACCGATGGCGTGAGGTGCGGCACCAGCACGTATTTGCTCGTCATGTCCGCACTGGAACCCCTGCGCAAGGATGGACTTGTCGACATTGACCAGCTTGTGGTGAGGGCAACGCAAAAGGGCAGGCCCTATATCAGAAATATCGCAGCCTGCTTCGATATGGGGCTGGGACAGGGCGAGCAACGCTTCAGCCGCGTGGTCTAGCCATGTGATTGCACTCCCTCCCTAGCGTGCTAGAATTCGAAAAAACATGCACGTAACGGGAGTATTTCAATGCCTAAGATTCTGTCCGAAGCCCAGTCCGAAACCTACGAAAGGGACGGCTATGCCTGCCCGGTACGGGTCATGTCCGGGGAGGATGCTGCCGGGTTCCGCGCGCGCTTCGAGGCTTATGAGCGTGAACATGGCGGCTGGTATGAATACTCCAAGGGGCAGAAGCTTTATCTCCTCCAGACATGGGCCGCGGACCTTGTGCGTCACCCGAAGGTGCTCGATGCCGTTGAAGACGTTCTGGGCCCTGACATTTTCTGCTGGGGTCAATCGCTGTTCGTGAAGGATGCCCATGACCCGGGCTTTGTCTCCTGGCACCAGGACTCGACCTATTGGGGTCTCTCCAAGCCCGACGTGGTGACGGCATGGATTGCGCTCTCTCCCGCCACCGAACTTTCAGGATGCATGAAGGTGGTGCCGGGATCGCAGAAATGGAACCAGCTCGACCACAATGACACCCTTGATGAGAACAACCTGCTCACAAGAGGACAGGAGATCGCGGTTGCGGTGGATGAGAAGGACGGCATGCTCATGCCGCTGCAGCCGGGCGAAATTTCGCTTCATCATGTGCTGGTGGTGCATGGGTCAGCGCCCAATCAGTCGGATGATCGTCGTATTGGTGTCGCGGTGCGCTATGTTGCGCCCCATGTGAAACAGGACCTGGCGGAAAAGGACAGTGCCTGGCTGGTGCGGGGTGAAGACAAGTACGGCAACTTTATCCACGAGACGCCGCCCAATGCGGACATGGATGAAGCAGCACTCGCTGAGCACAAGCGTATCATGGCGCTGCGCCAGGGCGTTCTCTACAAGGGGGTGGCCGGCAAGCCCGCGCACACGGAGATCGCCGGGAAGAGCTGATACCGGCTGGACCGGCTCCAGCTTTCATCACTCAATATTGAGGTATACATGAGCGATCCAGAAACCTTTCGCGGCTCCTGCATGTGCGGGAGCGTGACATACGAATTCGATGGCGCGTTGGACGGAGTTGTTTGTTGCCATTGCACGCAGTGCCGTAAACAGACCGGGCATCATTTTGCTACTGTTGAGGCAGACAAGAACAGGTTTCGTCTGACCAATGACAGTTCACTGACCTGGTATCAAGCCAGTCCGATCGCCAGGCGCGGTTTTTGCAACAATTGCGGCTCAAGCCTGTTCTGGGACATGTTCGACGCGCCTAAAATTGACATCCTTGCCGGTAGCGTTGATGGATCCCTCGGCGTTGGTGTGAAGGCACATGTGCATGTGAGCGAAAAAGGTGACTATTACGAACTCGCAGGCGACGCGGCACACTTTCCCAAGGGTAGAAAAGGGTGAGCATTAATTTCACCCGTTAATTCGATTGCGCCACTTCACCCTCTTTGCCCAGATACCCGTTCCAGGCAAACCAGTATGCGATGTGTCCCGGCAGGCGGTGGTGCCTCTTTCCGCCGGGGCCGACAAGAGCATCCTCGGTGACCATCCAGCTCTTGCCATCGAGTTTGAGTTCGTCCTGTTTGTCCGACATCTCGAACGCTTGCCCCTGAGTGCGATAGGCGCGAACGGTGCGTGTTTTCGCATTGCCGATGAGGGTCAGGGAAATGACGCCGGCGGTATCGTTGATTACACGCGTTTTCTCAAACAAGGCTAGTGGCCATGCCTTTTCCTTGCCCGTGCCGCGAAGTGCGAACACATAGTCCTTTGCCTTCAGTCTGCTCTCATCCACATTTACCGGAAACATGAGATCAGGACTGTTGAAATACGTCGAATAAGGCTTGCCGGGGGTATAGTTGCGATCGTATCCGGTATCGAGCGAGAGTACTTTTGTACCTGGATTGGCTCTTAGCCAATCAGCCCATCTGGTGATGGTGACAGGGCGCGTTTTGAGTTCAATGCCTGATCCTGTCAGTTTTCCGACAACGGGTCTGCCGGTAAACTGATTCCAGAGCGAATGGGTTTGCGCGTCGTACATCAATTTGTTGGAGCGGTAGAGGAAGCCCGAAGAGCCGAAAATGAACGGCATGTCGCGGCCCTCGACTGTGGTTTCGAACAGAATGCCGGAGCCGCACAACGTGCAATAGGCGAGACTGACCGGAACGCCGCCAATCACATCGTTGAACATTTCATGCCAGTCGAGCATTCGTAAGGGATAGGCGCGCACATCGCCATTTATGGAGACGCCGAATACAAGCTCATCATTGGTGATATATTTTGCTTGCTCGACTGACAGGAGCTTAGGGTTGGTGAGGGCTGGAATTCCGTCCTTTACCACGCCACCCCAGGTTATTTCTTCAAGACGGATTTCGTGTTTGACGCCGTCATGAAGGAACAATCCAAAGGATGGATCAACCCTCGAATAGAGTGCCGCTTTCAATGCGGCGAACCCGGAGAAAGGTTTGATCTCTTTATGCGTTTCCTGCCATTTCATCCACTGGTACCAGGTCTTCGCTTTGCGCTCACCGGTGAGGCTTTCTAAAGCCTCGACGATTTGTTCGCGTCCGACTTCTGAAAATCGAAGGGTGAATATCAAGGCGGGGACGGCGTCTTTTTTGCCGCGTTTTTTAAACCATTCGACCGCCGACAGGCGTTTTTCGGCCAAGGGGCTTAAGAGCTCAAAGGCATGGCTTGAAACCTCAGAGACGGGTAGCGCGATAGGTGCTGGAGCAGAGAACGACATGCAGGCCACAAACGCAGCAGCGAAAAAACAAGCTCTTTTCAGCATTGACTGTCTCCCTTTTTGCATGGCCTCTTGTTCTTATTACGAACGAGATGAGCTTGTGTGACACGGGTCCGGCACACTTATTTGTGAAGAGCCTTTCCACTGGTCTCCCGTGCCCCCTTGCATTCGCGCTGCTTCCGCCGCACATTAAGACCACAAGTTCCAAGGGGGGCCGGCGGCAAGCTGGCTGAGATCCATCTGGTGCCGATGGAAAACTCTTGAACCTGATCCGGGTCATGCCGGCGTAGGGATAGGAACAGTTCGTATTTCCCCCGCCCGTGTTGCCCAGATCACCTGATGCGTGAGGACAGCGGGCCATGGATACATCCATTCTGATTGCCAAATATATTGGCCCGGTCATGCTCGTGGCCGCAATTGCCGGCCTGCTGAACACGAAGCAGATCATGGCAATCTTCGAGGATTTCATCAAAAGCCCGGCGCTTATTTTCATCGCCGGCGTCATGACGCTGGTGATGGGTCTGACCCTTGTCATCTTTCACAACAAATGGGTCGCGGATTGGACCGTGATCATCACCATATTTGGCTGGATCGGGATTGCCGGCGGCATCATGCGCATGGCGTTCCCAATGTTCGCCATCGAGATGGGCAAGCGGATGATCGGGCAGCACAAGATGCTGATCGTCATCGGTATCCTCAATATCCTGCTCGGCACCTTCCTGACCTACAAGGGCTACTTTTCCTGATCATTTTTGAAAAGAGAGACAAACATGAACAAGCACACGCGTGAAGAAGAGCTGATGCGGCCAGAGGTGACCACCGGGCCAATGCGCGCCAGCACCAAGGTCTACACATCGCCTGATGGCCATGAGAATGTGCGTGTGCCCATGCGTGAGATTGCGCTCGCCGACCCGGAGAATCCGACCTTCCGCGTCTATGACACGTCCGGTCCCTACACAGACCCCGATGCGACTATCGACGTTGAGGAGGGTTTGGCGCCGGTGCGCGCAGACTGGATTAAAGAGCGTGGTGGCGTTGAGGAATATGAAGGCCGCGATATCAAGCCCGAAGACAATGGCAATGTGTCCGGCAAGCACCTGGCGCGCGATTTCCCGGGCAAGAAAAAGCCCCTGCGCGGCCTCGAAGGCCAGCCCATCACCCAATATGAATTTGCCAAAAAGGGCATCGTTACAAACGAGATGATTTACATCGCTCACCGGGAAAATCTCGGGCGGCAAAAGGCGTACGATGATGCCGCGGCCAATGTCGCCGATGGCGAGAGCTTTGGTGCATCAGTACCGGAATTCATCACGCCGGAATTCGTGCGTGACGAGGTGGCGCGGGGCCGGGCCATCATCCCCGCCAATATCAACCACCCCGAAACAGAGCCGATGATTATCGGGCGGAATTTCCTCGTGAAGATCAACGCCAATATCGGCAATTCGGCTGTTTCCTCAAGCGTCGAGGAAGAAGTCGAGAAAATGGTGTGGGCGACGCGCTGGGGCACCGACACGGTGATGGACCTGAGCACAGGCCGCAACATTCACAACACGCGCGAATGGATTTTGCGCAATTCGCCCGTTCCCATCGGCACCGTGCCCATGTACCAGGCGCTGGAGAAGTGCGACGGCGATCCGGTCAAGCTCACATGGGAGCTGTTCCGCGACACGCTGATCGAGCAGGCCGAGCAGGGTGTTGATTATTTCACCATACATGCGGGCGTGCGGCTGAAATATATTCACCTCACGGCAGAGCGCGTGACCGGCATCGTGTCGCGCGGCGGTTCTATCATGGCGAAATGGTGCCTGCACCATCACCGCGAAAGCTTCCTCTACACGCATTTTGAGGACATCTGCGACATCTGCCGCAAGTATGATGTGTCGTTCTCGCTGGGCGATGGCCTGCGCCCCGGCTCACAGGCCGACGCCAACGACGCGGCGCAGTTCGCAGAGCTGGAAACACTGGGTGAGCTGACACAGATCGCCTGGGCCAAGGGCTGCCAGGTGATGATCGAGGGCCCCGGCCACGTGCCGATGCACAAGATCAAGATCAACATGGAAAAGCAGCTCGAGGAATGCGGCGAGGCGCCGTTCTACACGCTCGGGCCGCTGGTGACGGACATCGCACCGGGCTACGACCACATCACCAGCGGCATTGGTGCTGCCATGATCGGCTGGTTCGGCTGCGCCATGCTTTGCTACGTCACGCCGAAGGAGCATTTGGGGCTCCCCAATCGAGACGATGTGAAAGTGGGGGTTATCACCTACAAGATCGCAGCCCACGCGGCGGACCTCGCCAAGGGCCACCCGGGCGCACAGGCGCGCGATGATGCGCTCTCCAACGCGCGGTTTGATTTCCGCTGGGAGGACCAGTTCAACCTCGGCCTCGACCCCGACACGGCGGTGGCCTACCACGACGAGACGCTGCCCAAGGACGCGCACAAGGTGGCGCACTTTTGCAGTATGTGCGGCCCGAAATTCTGCTCCATGAAGATCACCCAGGACGTGCGCGACTATGCCGCCAAGCTGAATGAGAAGCAGGAGGGGATGGACGAGATGTCGGAGAAGTTTAAAGCGCTTGGCAACGAGGTTTACGTTGACGCGGACGCTGTAAAGCGGAGCAATGAGGGGTTGTAGGCCTCTCCACCTGTCATGCTCCGGCTTGACCGGAGCATCCAGTAAACGGCGGTCTAAGTGAGACTCGCAGGCGTTGGCGGCTACTGGATTGTCCGATCAAGTCGGACAATGACGTAAAATAAAAGTTCCGCGAGATGGGCGAGGTAGTCCATGTCGACGCGGACGAAGTTGCGAAGGCGAAGGAGGGGAACGGCGCGCTTTAGCTTCTCCTAAGACACTCGATGTCACCCCGGGGATTTATCCCAGAGTCCATCGGCGGTTCCAGTGGCAGCGGGCTAAACTGAGAATGCCCAGATTGCTGAAAGAATTATTAAAGCGACAAGTCCTGCAATCGACAGCATCGCAGTTGTTCTAACTGCCAAAGGACCTTCGGCCTCAGCCCTTAAGGTTAAAAAGCTGAAACGAAGTCTGTCAGTATGATGCAGTCGCACTTGTTCTGCTGGTTTAGCTGCCACTTCATCAGCCTTTCTCTATCAATAACAATTGGTCGAATTGAGTTTGCGCAGGCTAACTCCAAGAAACTGAATACGGCAACGAATAGAAATCGAAACAAGGGAGTGCTTATCTTTAAAATTCAAAGAGTTAGAACTTTCACTGTGTCAATTTTGGACAATCCCGCCTCAATCTATGGGTTGTTCCCTTTGGAAGGCCCTAGAGCTTGATACTAGACAGGGCAAAACTAGTTTCAAGAAATGGAAATCGAATGTACACAGTTGTCCTAGTCGGAATTTCAACAACTTAGAGTGACAACTGTCCGACTTTTGGACAATACGGCCTCAATTGGCTGGCGAGTTACCTTCCCCGTTTTCCCACCTCCAAATGTCATGCCAGTGTGTCGCTTCTTTAAATGCGAGACGAAAGGACCTTGGAGTCACGAGTCCGAGATCGTGGCGGATCAGCGTTTCTCGCCAAACGTATTCCACACTTCGAATATGGCCCCTTGCACCAAATTTTGAGGGGAACAGATAAGGAGAGACGAATTGTTCTTCGCCTAGTTCAAAACATCTTTGAATTAAGTTGGCAGTGGTGCCCCTAATTATCTCTCGCCCCTTCCAACCCCTTGCATACTGCCAGATATATCCATTCTTGGTCGTATCGTCAGTTCCAAACGGATCTGAGATTTGAGTTGGGAATATGTCGTCGCGTCGTGCTGCCATGATCTGCGATAACGGAGCTGATCCAGTCAGATAAAGACGAATACAAGCTGCCTGTTGCCATCTTTCATTGTCTTCAGTCAAATCGTCCAAGAGATCAAAAAACTGCTTTCTTTTCCAATGCCTAAGCTTCGGTGGAAATGAAACGCTATATGCAACCCGATCGCCCAAATCCAAATAACCATATGGCGAGGACTTGGTTTCAACGCCGAAATTGAACGGAATTTCCAGGGCACGGCGAAGAAGTGGCCGAAGAATACGAATGTTGCCAGGCTTCGTGTTTAACGTGTTGAGGACCTTCGCCACATCGTCCAGAGTTATTTCACAAGCTCTCTTATTCGCGATTGCTGGTACTGAACTCGCAACGTAAATATCAAACAGCTTTTGCAATCTATCTCGGTAGGCGAGTGAGAGGCCTTCAAACTCCATCCCCTTTATGATCGCCTTCACGGCTTGTTCTAGTGACAAAGTTGATGCTCGCTCTTTCCCAACTCGCTTCTGCTCTTCATCTTCCTCGGCGAGAGTTGGCTTTCCTTTGATGCGATTGATTTCGTCGTATGCCCAAGAGCGAGCGATGCGAACTCCTTCTCCCAAAGCCGCATTTTCTGGATCGAGGGGCGGGAAGTTCCACGCAAACTCATGCCGATGATGGAGAAAATAGGCATCCCATAAACGAAGCGTGCGACGGATCGAGCGTCCGTTGGGATCAGAAACCCTCACGCCATAGGCTTTTTGTGGCTTGCCAGAGGAATCCCGCCAAAGCCGCAAACCAAATCCTTTGATCTGCGTGTCTGCAATCCAACGCTCGCCGGTTGCGGGTGGTTCCGCTTCGTCGATGATCCTTTGATTTAGTATTGCTCGCTCGACCATTCCTTTGGCGATGTTTAGCTAATGTTCTAATAGGTGTAGTATGCCCCATTCCCTTCTAAACTTGAACTTTGTCTTTGATCTCCAATCATCCGGTTAGTGTCCGGAATTGGTCTTCTCTCCACTTCTCTCCACTTGTATCAATGCCGGGCATCATGGGCGCTTCGCTTCCACCCTCTTGCCGAGGGCGGTTGAGCGCCCGTTTCGTTCATCAAGAACAATCTTATCCCCGCCTTCCAAACCTCCTCTAAACTCCGTCGCATCTCTTCCTCATCAGGGACGCGGGCTTAAGACCGTCTTGAACCGAGAGGGAGAGAGCGGTTCCTGCGAAGACTCTTTGTCTGCGCTACCGCCCTTTGGGCTACTTGAGCGCGAGGGGTGTGATGCGGTCAGGCATGTGGGCTTAACGACCCCAGTCTTCCCGGGCGTGCCGTCCCGGACCCGGGGGTACTATGGCCCCCGCGCCGAAGTGCAATTTAGGTTGCGCTACCGCTTCGCACCTTGAGCGCGGTTTGTTTTCACAGATCACGTCCTCAAGTAGCCGCAAGGCGGTAGGACACTTAAATGAGACGCCGGGCGGATTTCGCAAAGAAGCCGTGCGCGGGGCGCTGGAAGGCTGCCCTAGTCAAACGGAGTGCGGTCATCCAGTGCTTCGCGCAGTCCTGTCCTCAACTAGCCGCCAGGCGATAGGACAGCCAAAGATGAGCTTTTTGATACGCGGGCGCTTCGTGAGGCATCCGCCTGTTTCGGCATGCTTTGCTGACAGATAATGACGGCATGGACGAGATGAGCGAGAAGTTCAAAGAGATGGGGTCCGAGGTTTATGCGGATGCCGCTGCCGCAATGCCGAGCAATGAGGGGCTTTAAATGGTGTGCTGCCACCCCATTTGACCTACTGGGACACTAATTGCAGCAGGGAGTCACATCCATGAATTTGACTGACATTTTAGCCGAGGCCCAGGGCGGGCAGGCGATGGCCAATATCGGCCGGCAGTTCGGGCTTTCCGAGCAGCAGAGCGCTGAGGCCGTGCGCCATCTGCTTCCGGCCTTTACCGCCGGGCTGCAGCGCAACACGGCAACGCCCCTGGGCATGGCCGAGCTTCTGGCGGCGCTCAGCGGCGGACAACATGCGCGCTATTATGACGACCCTGCCGAGATGGAAAACAGCGCCACGCGCGATGCCGGCAATGATATTCTCAAGCACCTGTTTGGAAATAAGGATGTCAGCCGCGCTGTCACCCAACAAGCCGCGGCGCAGACCGGAATTGGCTCGGCAATCCTGAAGGCCATGCTGCCCTATATTGCCTCCATGATTATGGGCGCCCTGTTCAAACGGGGGCAGAACCCGATTGGCGATATCCTGGGAGAGATATTGGGCGGGGGGTCTGCGCGCGCAGGCCACGAGGCCGGACGCCAGGGGCGCGAGAGCGGCGGGCGTGGTGCGAACGATCCCTTCGGGGAGCTTTCGGACATCTTCAAAAAGCAGATCGAGACACTCCCAGGTGACGGGCCGGCGCCTTCGCCGCAATCAGAGTCCGCACAGGCCGATGCGCCTGCCCCGCAGACACAATCCGGAACGCCGCAATTCCCCGGCGCGGATGCTGATATTTTCAAGGAAATTTTCGAAACCGAGGGCAACCGCTCGCCGTTTGAGGATATCCTCAAAGATATGCTCGGTGGGCGGCGGTAGGGATCACCTTCCGCGAGATGGGCGCGGGTGTCCTTTCACTGCATGAACAAGGGAAAAAACTGATGTACTTCCGTAGCTTCAGCCTGGCCCTCGTGGCCGCGTGCCTCGCTTTCTCAGCCGCCGCGCAGGATATCTCAAGCGGGCGCTGGGTCGACCTGACCCATGCCTTCAACGAGCGCTCGGTCTACTGGCCAACCGCGAAGATGTTCGAGAAAACGGAAGTCTTTCATGGACACACCAAGGGCGGCTGGTTTTATTCCGCTTACAATTTTTCAGCAGCCGAACATGGCGGTACGCACATGGACTCACCCGTTCATTTTGCGCAAGGCGCCAACACCGCTGACAAGGTGCCGCTTGAGCAGCTGATCGGCCCGGGCTTCGTCATAGATGTGTCGCGCCAGTCAGCGGCCAACGTGGACTATCTGGTGAGTGCAGCCGATATCGAGGCATTCGAGGCCAGGCACGGGCAAATCCCCAAAGGCGCCATCGTGCTGCTGAACACGGGGCGCGCGAAACTCTATTCCGACCGCAAGTCCTATATGGGGACGGACGAACGCGGCGCCGGCGCTGTGCCTAAGCTGCATTTCCCGGGCCTCGGCGTCGATGGCGCAGCACTTCTGGTCGAGCGCGCGATTGGCGCGGTGGGCATCGACACGCCCTCCATCGACTACGGCCAGTCGAAGGATTTCGCCGCCCACGTGAAGCTGATGACGAACAATATACCCGCGTTTGAAAACGTGGCGGACATGAGCGCGCTGCCTGCGATTGGCAGCACCATCGTCGCGCTGCCGATGAAGATCGAGGGCGGCTCGGGCGGCCCGCTCAGGATCGTGGCGCATCTGCCGTAATGGAAAAGATGCCGGAGAGGGAGAGGGCGCGGTTCTGGCTCGATGTCTATGGGCGGCTCAAGCCTGCGAAAAACTGAACCCACCCCATCCCCATTCTTAACCTGACCTTTGTCTTTGAAATCCAGGATCAAGGACAGTGCCTGAAATTGGTCTTCTCTCCACTTTGATCCAATGCCGGGCATTACGGGCGCTTCGCTTCCTCCCTCGCGGGAGGGTGACTGAGCGCCCGTTTTATTCCCCTCGCGAAATCTTCTTCCCACCACCGGGCGTGCGGTCAGGCCGCATGGATTGCCGGAACAAGTCCGGCAATGATGACATAAAGGAAACTCCGCGAGCAAAACCATGCCCGACCGGTCCAAACACTGGGATGACGTCTATCGCAGGCGCGATGAGGTTGATCTCACATGGTATGAGGCACACCCCGGCGTTTCATATGACCTTGTGACCGCCAACTCCCGGCCATGCGATGCGATCATTGATATCGGCGGCGGCACGTCGCGGCTCGTCGATGCGCTGGTCAAGGACGGCTATGAGGCCATCACGGTCCTCGACGTGTCGCAAGCCGCTCTCGAGACGGCCATGGAACGGCTGGGGGAGCTTGCACGCCAAGTGACGTGGATCGCGGCTGACATGACCGTATGGGTCCCGACGCGCACCTACGATCTCTGGCATGACCGGGCGGTGTTCCATTTCCTGACCGGACTGTTAGACCGCGCGGCCTATGTTGCCGCGATGGATGCCGCACTTGCCCCGGGCGGCACTGCGATCATTGCAACCTTTGCCGGGGACGGTCCGGAGACATGCTCCGGCCTGCCGGTGATGCGGTATTCACCAGACCGGCTGGCCGGGACAATCAAGGCGCTGGCCCCGGGCCGTTTCGAGGCCGTTGAAGCGCGGCATCATATGCATGTGACGCCAAAGGGAATGGGTCAGAGTTTCCAGGTTTCCGTGTTCAGGAAAACGTCAGGGGCGAAATGAGGGGTTTTAGAAACCCTGGTAATTTTCCGCCTCATCGCGGGAGTGTAGTGATGATGAGCAATGAAGAGACCATGTCACATATGTGGCGTCTCTCACCTCGCTCTCGCAGTGCTCGGGATCACGCAGCAGCCAGTTGATGGAACGCGCACAGATACACCCCATCCATCTGCCTTGCGCCTGCGCTTCGCCGGCCATGACGGAAAGCGTCTTTCCAAACAGGAGACGGCAAGTCCAGCCATACGCCCAGACGATACGCTGATCAAAGCCTTGGGTTCCGGGGCGCGGTGGCTGGAATTGCGTTAACATGGTTTCGCTCCATCGTTGAGCGAGGGACATCCCTCCCTCTGCTCATTGGTCGCAATGGCACGCAAAAAGGTTCAATGTGGGGTTGGAAAAATGCCGGAGAGGGTTAAGGGATAAGGACACATGGAGATCCTGCAGATTGAAGGCGTCCACCACATCACCCTGAACGGGGCCGACCGGCAAACCTCGATTGATTTCTGGGAGGGGGTTCTGGGAATGCCGTTCGTGTTCGAGCAGCCCAACCTGGACGACCACGCGATCAACCACCTTTATTTCGACCCCGGCGACGGGCGCCTCATCACCATCTTCACCAGCGAAGACTGGAAGCCGGACGCAACGCCTAACCCAAACGGCATCGGCAACTTGCATCACCTGGCCTTCACTGTCGCGCGCGCGCAATACGAGGCGGCGGCCGCGCGGCTGAAGGACGCCGGCTTTGCGCATTCGGGCGAGGTCGACCGCGGCTTCATGGATTCGCTCTATTTCCGCGATCCCCTGGGGCAGCTCATGGAACTGGCCTGCTACAAGTTTGCGCCGCCGGAGGGATCAACCCATGCGGACGTGCTTCGCGCCGCGCACCATATCCGCCTCGCGTGCGGCGATGTCGCCATTTCCGACCCGCATATCGCGCAGGCCTTAGAGGAGCTTGGAGCGTAGGGGGAGTAGGTTACCCTGAGAGTGCTCACCCGTCATTCCGGTGAAAACCGGAATCCAGTAGAGCGAGTTCCACACCCAACACTGCTAAAGACTGGATCCCGGATCGCGCAGCAGATCATCTCCGAGACATACCCATTGCCCGGGCTGCTGCTTGTCCGGGATGACGAAGGGGAGGGAATGACGAAAATTGGTTACGCATGCTCACCCTCGTCACTCCCGGGTCAAGCGCAGAGAGTGATGCGCATAACCGCACCGTAAAATCCTACGAAATTTTGAACCTTTTCGCTCCTTCCCGCGACCAATGGGAAAGGAGCGAAAACCATGACCTACGTCATCGTCACCGGAAAAGACGCGGTTTCAGGGCTTCCGGCCCGCACCTACCAGACCGCGTTCAACCAGGCCAGGCGCCTTTACGGTGGCGATGTGGACGTCTGGATGAAGCTCAATCTCCGTATCGAGGAAAACCGGAAAACTGGTGCGTGAATTTTCACGCAGCTCGGCAATGAGATTTATGTGGACGCGGAAGAGCCGCCTTTTGAACGTGATTGCTCTGTTGATCGGGCATCGAGAACCTATGCAGCGTGCGATATCCGTATTTTCTTCCAAAGCCAAAAAACAGCCATTGGGCTCGCAACGAATACCGCAGTTGCGATCAAGAGAACTACTAAACCTTCGAATCCGGCTTTTCCTAAGAGTTCGCCCACAACTGTGGTTGGAATGGAGAAAATACCACCACCCATTTTCACATGCCCCAGCCCCAACAGTGTCGTATAGCCGTCAAAAACTATACACATCAGCCAAAATCCTTTGATCCAACTTGGGGCTCCATCTTGGCCCAATATATCAGTTGTCATGAAATTCATCGCAACAGCGCCTATCGAAATCGCTATTGGTATGCCCCACATGTAAAAAGGAGCTCCCGACTGGAGGTCAAAGAATGCGATGGCCCCCACAAGTGACGTGAGCCAGTCATACGCCACGCATGGCACTAGCATCGCAATAATTACTTTATAGAACATATTGCCACTCCACATAATTGAACCTGCACAATAGGCGAATACTATTCTTGATAGAAGAAACTCGTGCTGAAGATTGGAAGATGGGCCGAGAAAGGCGAGGAGGTTTACGTCAAGCAGGTGGAGGAGGCGTTGTAAAGCTCAAACCGGGGCTTTGATCTAAATATACCGACCAAAATTGAGCTAATCCTTATGATCCAATAAAACCGCATCGTTTGGTTCATACTTGACCGCCTTCTTGGCAGCCTTTTTCTTTGGCTTTGGTCGAATCTATATCGGTGGCTTAGGATCAGCTAGTCGAGCGCCTCGCAATGCTTGCTCAAAGCTGTGTAGCGTTTCCTTTTCCTCGTATGTGTAGCTGGAATTGTGTTTGGCCAAGATTGATCTCCGATACCCAAAGCCCTTATTGAAGGTCTACGACCCGGTCCGAAAGTGCATCTATTGTGGAGCCGAACCGCCAAACAATGAATTGTCCAAGGAACATATTATCGCCCTTGGACTATCTGGAAGCCTCATACTTCCGCGTGCCAGCTGTTCTGCATGTCGTCAAACTACCGGTGATGTTGAAAGCGAATATCTGCAAAGGATGATCCCGGATGCGCGTCAGCATCTTGGCCTTGCCAGCCGCCGCAAACGGCGCAACAAGCGACCACCGCCACCTCTAAAAATTGGCAGGATAGACGCGACTGGAAAAGTCGTTCGTTGGGATCACCTACCGAAACACCTGCATCCCTATTGGCTCAACACATGTGGCTTGCGCCCTCCGGCGATTCTCTCTAACAGCCGGAACGTCAAAAAGCCCTTTGTCGAAATCGTTCTGTTGCCAGGCCAGGACTGGCAAAGGCGATGGGGCATGCAGGCACCTAACATCGCAGTCGAGTATCATTTTAGTAGCGATACCTACGCCCGCATGCTCGCCAAAATTGCACATTCATTTGCAATTGCCGAACTTGGTTTTGGAAGTTTTGAACCGCTGCTCACCGATTTCATATTGAAAGAAAATGACGCGATTTATGACTGCGTTGGCGGCATTGAGCGCGAGGATGACGATCGCAGTGAAAGGCCGGATGTTCTGCATTCCATCGAATTACTCAAGGAAGATGACTGGGTAATTGTTCGACTTAGACTATTCGCCTTTCTCAAGGGAACGCCAAGCTATGTTATCGTCGTCGGTCGTACTCTCTAGCAGCCACATATACAGCCTCAGCCTAAGCGCGATAATAGTTCCGCCCATGGCGGATCCGCCCTCCACATCAAGCTGATTGAGGCGGAAATTACGGTGACAGCGGAAATTACGGTGACAGTTTACTAATTAAACCAGAGAAATTTGCTTTGCATCTGATCTATCTTATCCCCGCCCTCCAAACCTCCCATAAACTCCAACCCATCTCTTCCTCATCAGGGACGCGGGCTTAAGACCGTCTTGAACCGTGGGGGAGAGAGCGGTTCCTGCGAAAGAAAGGGCTAACGGCCTTTCTTTCCCGGGCGTGCCGTCCCGGACCCGGGGGTACTACGGCCCCCGCGCCAGAGGCAGTTTAGGTTGCGCTACCGCTTCGCTACATGAGCGCGGTTTGTTCTTCACAGATCATGTCCTCAAGTAGCCGAAGGCGGTAGGACACTTAAACAAGACGCCGGGCGGATTTCGATCAAGATACCGCGCGCGGGGTGCCAGAGAGGTGCCCAGATTAGTCGGAATGCGCCTTCCTGGCGCTCCGCGCAGTCCCTTGTCCCAAGGGATGGAAGCAACTCTTTGACCAGCGGGCGCTTAACGGGGCGCCCGAACGATTTGACGTGCCATGTTGCCAGCGAAACGGACTAGGATCAAAGCATGATGCCCACCTTCCTCCACTCCCTCACGCGCGGCACCGTGCTGCTGGAAACCGTGTTCTGGCGTGACATGCTGGCTGTGGGATCAGGGCTGAACATCGCCGCGACGGCGGCGGCACTCGCCCTGCATGCCGCCGATTACCCCGTGTGGCTCGGGCTGTTGGTCAATTTCCTGCCCGTGCCGTGGAACATGGTCCTGCTCGTCGCCGTGTGGAAGGCCGCCGAGCGCGAAGGGGGGCCTTCCGCCAGGACGGCCAATATCGTCGCCGTGCTCTGGTTCGTCGTGATGCTGGTGCTGTAGCCCTTGCCGTCACCACGTGGACATGATCCCTTCATATGAAGGACGAGAGAACAAACAAGGAGACCCGAATGCCCAAATTCATTTTCGCCTATCATGGCGGCAAGAAGCCTGAAACCCCCGAAGAGGGGATGGACTTCATGGCGCGGTGGCGCGCATGGAGCAGTGATAATGACGCGGCTTTTCTGACCAAGGGCGCGCCGGCGGGCATGTCAAAAACCGTCAGCTCGACAGGCGTTGCGGACGATGGCGGGTCAAACCCCTTGTCCGGCTACTCGGTGGTGGAGGTGGCCGACATGGACGCCGCCCTCGAGATCGCCAAATCCTGCCCCCATGTGGAGCATGGCACCATCGAGGTCGCCGAGCTCATGGACATGGAAATGTGAGTGGGGCGCTGGAAAGCAGCCTCACTATATCGGATGGGGTTTTTCAGCGTCCGCAAGTCCCTTGCCCGGGGATGGTGCTGACACCCCCCCCGCGCCTGAGGGCGGCAGGGCGCTCGTCCCTGCGCGAACATTTCTCGGCCAAAATTGGGTGCTAGGTGCCTCCAGAGAGTCACAGTCAAAAAGTTTGCGAGAGTTGGATATGATGAACAGGTCAGTCAGCAGAACAACAGCGGCACGATGTGCCCTCATGGCAGTATTGCTGATCCCGGTGGCGGGGCAGGCGGCGGATGTCTCCATGCAAAGGCCGGGTCCGGGCGCGGGCATTCCGGGCGAGAGTTCGTGCTACGCGGTGTTTCATGAATTTCGCGACGGGCAGGGCATCTCGATCGAGCGGCAGGGGCCGGAAGCCGTGGAGCGCATCCGCGACATGCATTATTCCGATGGCGGCACGCTCAACCGGCGGGTGATGTCGGTCACGACAGGGCCGGACGCCAAGCTCATGCTTTATGACGCGAGCCGTTTTCGCGTGCCGATGTTCGAGGTCGGGCCGGGCAGCCGGGTTAACCTGGCGCGGCCGGTCATGGACAGCTACGAGTTGCGCTGCAAGGCGCCGCCACCACCTCGCCCCTATGCGCCGCCGCCCCGAGGCTACAAGCGCTAGAGACGAACGGGGTTTTACGCTTCGTCGATGATCGGGTTTGCGAGGACGCCGATCCCCTCGATTTCGGCTTCCACGCGGTCACCCGCCTTCATCCATCCCGGAGGCTTCATGGCATGAGCCACGCCCGAGGGTGTGCCGGTGGCGATGACGTCGCCGGCCTCAAGCGTCATGAACTCCGAAACGATGGCAATGATTTGCGCGGTCGAGAAGATCATGTCGGCGGTGTTGGAATCCTGGCGCGTCTCGCCATTGACGCGGGACGTGATCCGCAAGCCGGAAGCACCGGGGGGGAGTTCGTCCGGTGTCACGACATGAGGCCCGAGAGGGCCCGTGCCGTCGAAATTCTTGCCCGGCGTCCATTGCGCGGTTTTGCGTTGATAGTCGCGCACCGAGACGTCATTGAAGATGGTGTAGCCGAACACGTAATTGAGGGCGTCTTCTTCCGCAATGCGCCGCCCGCCGTTGCCGATGATGATCGTGAGTTCAGCTTCATAATCGAATTTCTCAGAGACCCTGGGGCGGATCACCGGGGCTTCAGCTGGAACGAGCGACGTTGCCCAGCGCACGAAAAGCGAGGGATATTCGGGGATGTCATGACCACCCTCGCGGGCATGGGCCGCATAGTTCAGCCCCACGCAGATAAATTTCCCGGGGCACTCTATGGGCAGGGCGGGGGTGATGCTTTCCAATGGCAGTTTGGCGGCTTCTGGCGCGGACTTAATCGCCTGCGCAAGAGTGGCAAGCACGTCTGGACCAGCCTCGATCAGCGCCTGCAGAGTTTCCGGCAATGCCCCCCCGCACACTGTTACATCGATTACATTTTCGTCTTCAACCACGCCCAGCCGCGCAGCGCCGTTTTGTTTGAACATCATCAGCTTCATATTTACTCGCCCCCATGCGCCGGTTCTTGCGGCCAGATGTTGGTAGATCGCTGTGTGAGAATTTTTGTAGGGGATTGGCGGAGCAGGGGCCAGCCCCCACTCCATAACTATGAACCGGTTTTATTTTTTCGCCCGCGCCCAGGTGCGCATCCCGCATGGCCCGCCGCCCACACGGCAACCCTCGACGCGGATCGAGCCGGCGTTCAGGATCGTGAGTGAGGCTTTATAGATGCGCCCGTCGTCCGGGTTGTACATCAGTCCTGACCAGCGTTTCGGTCCGGCGGGTGCCAGGCCGGAAAATGTCGATAACCCGAGCACCTTGCGGGTGCGGTGGCGTTTGTTGAGATTGCGTTCATCGCGCACCGGCTGGCCGTCGGAGCCGAGCCCCTTGCGCAACCAGACGATCTGGCCGCACAGCCCTTTACCGCACTGGGTGATCTTGACCATCGACTTGGCGCCATAGGTGTACCAGTTGCCGGTCACGGGCGCAGCGAAGAGGGAAGCATTTGAGAAAATGAGGAGGCTGAAGGCCAACAGGGGGGTGTGAAGGCGCATGGCGCTCTCCTTTGCTAAACGAACCCGACCCGTTTCCTGCTACGGGCCCATCATAGGCAAACAGGGTTAGCAAAGGGTTATCTCATCAGTTATTCCGCCCTGCCGTGATGGCGGCGGAGGCTGAAATGACAGCCGGACCGTTTCCTGGATTGATAAAATTTTATGCAAATTTGACTCACATCCAAGCGATGGATTTCACATCAAAACAAGGCCGGGATGGTACAGTTGCCGTCAAATAAACTCCTGACTCTGGATCAGGATTTGCAAATGCAGCAGCTCTGGCGGGGGAGGGCGTTACGGGAGCTTGTTATGGAGAGTGTCTTGCTGTCCGGCAGCGCGCGCAAGAGCGTGCAGACCTTGAAGCTTTTCGACAATGATTTTCGGAAAACCTCGCAGCGCCTTGCGACCGGTCTCAAGGTGAACGGGGCAAGCGATGATCCGACAGCTTTTTTTACCGCTAGCTCTCTCAACAACCGTGCAGGAGATTTGAACCGCGCGTTGGACAAGGTGAGCACCCAGCTTGGCGCCGTAAGAGCCGCTGAAGTGGGCGTACGCGCGATTAAACAGCTGGTTCAGTTGGCCCAGGCAGTTGTAAGTTCAGCCGCAAGTCTGCCCGCACCAAATCCTACCGCCACCGGCAATTTAAATGTGAGCGCCGAGGCTGATGTGACGGATCTCGCTGGCGTTTCCGATGGTGACCAGTTCTCGGTCCAGGTCGGCTCTGCCACAGCCGTGACCATCACCGTAAACAGTGGCGATACGCCCGATGCTTTGCTGGCGGAACTCAACGCGATCGATAATGTCGAAGCTACGTTCACAAGTTCTGGCGAGCTGCAAATTTCAGCAACAAATGGCGAGGAGCTGAATCTCACCGAGGTTACAAGCACACCGCTTTCCGGTCTCGGTATAACGGCCGGTACGTTCGATCAGTCAACGGGAACCAGTCCGGAGCGTGCTGCAAAGGCGGCTGAGTTCGATGCACTGCTCACCCAGATAGATCAATTGGCTGGAGACGCCTCGTTCCTTGGCGTTAACCTGCTCAGCGGGGATTCGCCGGTACTCAGTTTCAACGCGAATGGATCTTCTTCTCTCACTTTATCCGGCGCGAATTCCAGCTCTTCCGGCCTTGGCATCAATCGCGCGGCAAACGGCTTTCAGACGGATGCCGATATTTCGGCCGCAAGCGCTGATCTGAAAGGCGCGGTCGGCTCCCTGCGAAGTTTCTCATCACAGCTGTCCACTGATCTATTTGTTGCGAATACACGCAGCGACTTTGCCAAGAAGTTGAGCAATGTGCTGACGACGGGCGCTGCAAATCTCACTTTAGCTGATCCGAATGAGGAAGGTGCAAACCTGCTCGCTTTGCAGACCCGCACGAGCCTTGCGTCCGCCAGCTTTTCACTTACCCAAAGAGCAGAAAGCAGCATCCTGAGGCTGTTCGCCTAGAAAGATGCATTAAAATACCAGCCGCACCGCCAGTCCGAGCCCGGCGCAGATGGCCAGCACCCAGATGACGCCCATATGCCGCCACAACAGCAGAAGTGCGGCCAGAACCGAGAGCATGCCTGCGAGCCAGTCGAAGCTGGCAAAGTCCGGCGTCCACAACCGCAAGGGACCCTGGGTAACGGGGGTCACCTTCGCGAACAGCACATGCAGCGCGAACCACAATGCAAGATTGAGAATGACGCCGACCACGGCCGCGGTAACACCACCGAGCGCTCCCGAAAGCCGTGCGTTCGATCCAATGCGCTCGATATAGGGCGCGCCGGTGAATATCCATAGAAAACATGGTGCAAAGGTCGCCCACAGGGTTACTGCCGCTCCTGCAAACCCCATGAGCCATGCCGGGCCTTCGCCCGAGCGGTAGGCGGCCAGGGTGCCGACAAACTCGGTCACCAGGATCAGCGGTCCAGGCGTAGTTTCAGCAAGCCCCAGCCCGTCGAGCATTTCACCGGCCGAGAGCCAGCCATGTGTTTCGACAGCCTGTTGCGCCATATAGGCCAGTACCGCGTAGGCGCCGCCAAAGGTGACGACTGCCAGCTTGGAAAAGAACAAGCCCGTTTGTGCGAGGACATGAGTGGGGCCGAGGGCGAGGGCGATCAGGCCAAGCGGTGCCAGCCATATCCCGAGCCACAGGACGATGGTGCTCGCCGTACGCGCCAGGGGCACAGGAGTATGGCGTTCCGTACTGGGTGAAGTGTCATTGCTGCCAAGAACTGCGCCGATGAGCGCGGCGGCAAAAATGATGAGCGGGAAGGGTGCGTCTAAGAAAAAGATGGCAATGAAGGAGGTTGCGGCAATCACCCAGTCCGCGCCTCGCTTGAGCGCGCGTTTGGCAATGCGCAGCAGCGCCTCGATGACGATTACCAGAACCGCGGCTTTCACGCCGAGGAACACGGCCTCGATGACGGGTACATTCCCGAGCGTTGCGTAAATGAAAGCAAGTGCCAGAACGACACCCGCGCCTGGCAAGACAAACAGGAGCCCCGCCGCCAGTCCGCCTTTGACACCGTGCAGCCGCCACCCTGCATAGGTTGCAAGTTGCATGGCTTCAGGACCGGGAAGGAGCATGCAGAAGTTGAGCGCATTCAGGAATTTCTGCTCGTTGAGCCATTTATTATCGTCAACCAACATCTTGTGCATTAGAGCAATTTGACCTGCCGGACCACCGAAGGAGAGCAGGCCGATGCGTGCCCATACGGCAAGCGCTTCGGTAAATGTGGGGTGGGTACCCATTTATTGATCCCCGTCATTTTTCTGTGCAGGAACAACACCAAAACCGGCCTCGCGCCAGGCTTCGAAGCCTCCGGTCAGAACGCGTATATCAAAGCCCGCCTCGCGCAGGGTCCGGCCTGCGTCCTGGCTCACTTCATGGCCATGAACGCAATGGATAATGAGAGGGTTGTCCTTATCCAGATCGCCAACCCACTGCGCAATCGCGAATGGATCGTGCCAGCTTGCGCCCGGCAACATAAGGCCGGACTCATCAAACGCCGCGCGCTTGCGCACATCGAAGATGCGCGGTGGTGTGCTGCCCCCACGGAGGGAATTCAATTCTTCTGCTGATATAAAAAAATCGCCCATAGCTCTGCTCCGTACGATTAAATCCGGAGCGGCGTTTGGGCGATCTGGCCTGATGGGGCAGCCGCAGTAGGCCCCGAATGAACGGTTTTATATGCGATGCGGGGCCGGGCGGCAAGTGAGTGCGTACAGGGCGATGTGTCACAATATCTAGGCTTGCATATGACTGGGAACTCGACCAATGTTTGCCTATATCAGGGATATGAAATTCACAGGAACCGGTATGCGCTTTCGCAATTGGATCATTGCCGCCGCTGGCATCATGACTGCTGCTCTCCCGCTTACCGTATTTGCCGGTGCAGCGCCTGAGGAAGCAATTTCCATATTACAAAAGCGTGGCTACACGGCTGTAGAGATTGAGCCGAGCGAGGCTCCGGGTTACCAAGCCTGGGGCTGCAAGAGCGGTACCCGTTTTGCAATTCATATGGATGCGGAAAGCAACATCGTCGATGTGGACCCCGTTGGCACTTGCGGTGCTGGCCCAAGCCGTGCCGTCGGCGTTGAAGATCTTCACCTCAATGTACCGTTCGCCGACATACGCGTGGGCAAGGACGGGCTGAAAATTCGCGCGCCTTTCGTCAATCTCGATATCCGCTAGCGGTCCTTCACAGGCAAAAAAACTATTCCGCCGCCTCGGCCCTGTGGTCGAGCACTTGTCCGCGCGCGGGATAGTCCATTTCCAGAACTTTCGCAACGGAAGCCTGAACTTCTGCAAAGCTGGGCCGGGCAAAGGGCATGGTTTGGATACTCGACCAGTAGAGCGTGTTATCTGGCCGCACGAAGAAAAGCCCTGGTTCAATGAAAAGCGGTGTCTCTTCTATGCCTGAGGACGTTTTGCCTTTGCTGGTGGAGATGAAAAGCCCCCACTTTTTCGCCTCGTCCAGTGAGAATCCGTATCCCATGGGAAGGTTTTTTATTTCCCACTCGGCCTTTGCTTTTTCCGCACGTTCCTGACCGTCATTGGTGATGGCAATCGTGGTGACGCCAAGATCGGCAAACTTGTCTATCCTGCGGTCGAGGTCTCCCAGATAGCGCGAGCAGATCGGGCAGTGATAACCGCGATAAAACACGATCATGGTGAAATTCTCAGGCGTCTGGTCAGACAGCGTCCACGTGCCGCCACCAACGGTGGGGACGCTCAACCCCGGCACGGGCTGACGCGGAAAAATAGTGGTGTGGGCGCTCATGTGAATCTCCTAAGGTCTATTGGTTGGCGATCAGCCTACCGGCAATCAGCCATGACGCGAAGCCCTGCAATTGGCAATGCTGCATTGCCAATTGCAGTTCAAATCCATGTGAGGTGAATTCGGAATTTTGCTATTCAGCCAGTTGAGCATCGGCCTGGGCGGCGGATTTTTGCACGGCTTTTTGAACCTTCTCAAAAGCGCGCACCTCGATCTGGCGGATACGTTCACGGCTGACGCCAAACTCGGTCGAGAGGTCCTCCAGCGTGATTGTATCTTCAGACAGCCGGCGGGCCTTGAAGATGCGTTTTTCGCGATCGTTCAGCCCCTTCATGGCGTTTTTCAGGAAGTCCCGGCGGCGTTCCAGCTCCTGGGTTTTGCCAAGCGTGGTTTCCTGGTCTTCGCTATCGTCAACCAGCCAGTCCATCCACTCGCCGCCCTCGGAGTCAGAGCGCACCGGCGCATTCAACGAGCTGTCACCGGACAAACGCCGGTTCATGGAAACCACGTCTTCTTCCGGCACCCCGAGTCGGGTGGAAATCTTCTTCACATTGTCCGGGTGCAGGTCGCCATCTTCCAGCGCCTTGAGCTGCCCTTTGATCTTGCGAAGGTTGAAGAAAAGCTTCTTCTGACTTGCGGTGGTGCCCATTTTAACCAGGCTCCAGGAACGCAGGATATATTCCTGGATCGACGCCCTGATCCACCACATGGCATAGGTGGCCAGCCGGAAACCCTTGTCGGGTTCAAACCGTTTCACCGCCTGCATCAGGCCGACATTGCCCTCTGAAATGACTTCGCCGATTGGCAGGCCGTAGCCGCGATAGCCCATGGCAATGCGCCCCACGAGGCGAAGATGTGACGTGACGAGCTGGTGAGCGGCGTCGCGGTCGTCATGCTCGCGCCAGCGTTTGGCAAGCATGTACTCCTGATCCGGCTCCAGCATGGGGAACTTGCGGATTTCATCGAGGTAACGGGACAGTCCGCCCTGTCCGCTAACGGTGGGTAGTGATCTCGTCGCCATTTGGATGGGTTCTCCAGGGCAATATATTAGGCACGCACGCGCCACGCTCCCCCCGGCACGTCCCTAATATAGGACACGAGCGGTTAAAAAACACCCTATGGGGCTTTTTTTTCAGATTTCTGACAGACTTGTGACCACAGCCGAGATGTCGCCTGGTAACGGGCTTTCAAAATGCATGATTTCTTGTGTTCGCGGATGTGCAAAACCCAGCACGCAGGCGTGAAGCGCCTGGCGCAGCAGTTTCTCGACAACTTTGCGCACATCATCAGGCAAAAGCTGAGCTTTTGTTTTAAAGCCCGTGCCGTAGAGCGGGTCACCAATGAGAGGGTGGCCTATATGTGTCATATGTACCCGGATTTGATGCGTGCGCCCTGTTTCCAGGGTGCATTTTACCCGTGACGCCACGGGTTCATCCGGCGCGCCAAACACCCCGAGCACTTTATAGTGGGTTACGGCCTCCTTGCCGCCCTTGGCCAGTACGCCCATTTTCTGGCGTTGTTGGGGTTTGCGCCCGAGCGGCGCATTAATGGTGCCTTTGCGTGGGCGCGGCACACCCCATACCAGTGCTTCATAGCTTCGCTCCAGTGCGCCCTCGCGCCCGTGATCGGCGAATTGTGCTGCAAGGGCATGGTGCGCCCCGTCGGTTTTGGCAACGACCATGAGCCCGCTTGTCTCCTTGTCGATACGGTGGACGATGCCCGGGCGCTTGACGCCGCCGATGCCGGACAGGCTCTCGCCGCAATGGGCAATCAGCGCGTTCACCAGCGTGCTCGACCAGTTGCCGGCGGCAGGGTGCACCACAAGCCCGGCAGGCTTGTCGATGACGATCAGCCAGTCGTCCTCGTAAACGACGTCCAGCGGAATATCCTCGCCCTTCGGGATAGCCGGTTCTGCGGGTGGTATGGTGATCTGGTAAATTTCGCCGGGTTTGACCCGCAAATTGGGCTCAACTATCGTGCGCCCGTTGAGGGCAGCATGTTCTGCCTTGATCAGCGCCTTGAGACGAGAGCGGCTCATCTCGGGCAGATGGTGCGCGAGAAAGCGATCCAGCCGCTCGCCCTCGTCATCGGCGCCCGCTTCAATTTCGAAGCACTGCGCTTCTTCTGAGGTGTTTGAATCGTCCATTAGGTCAGAAAGAACAGGTTATGGCGAAATCTGAAAACCCATCCGATGTGCTCCCCGGCACGATCTTTACGCTCCGCCAGGTGCAAATCATGAAGGTGGCCGTGGTGGTGATGGGCATAATTCTTATCGCAGGTTTTGCCTTTGTCGTGTCTGCCCTTGTCTATCAGTCATCGCAGCTGGGTGAAAGCACGTCGAGAAGCGCGACTGCGCGTGACAAAATCCAGCAGCTGGGCTTGACCCTGCCCGGGGGCATGACCCTCTCTCATATGGCTCTTGGAGATAACCGGCTTGCGGTGCACCTGAAGGGCCCTGGAGTTCAGGAAATCCGGATCATTGATCTTGGGACCGGCGAGGTGGTGACCCGTATCCCGGTAAACAGCGAATAGGGCTGATCGGTTGCACCCGTGTTATAGTGTTTTCATTGGCTGATGCCTCAGCCCCGTTCGTCTAGCGGTTAGGACGCTGGCCTCTCACGCCGGAAACAGGGGTTCGATTCCCCTACGGGGTGCCACTTAGTTCAATAAGTTCGGCAAGATGGCACAATTTTTACCTAATATATTCCCGATATCAGGAGCGCCTGAAACGCTCAATGTACCCGACTCTCAATCAGCTGGTCCGGGGTTGGAGTCCCCGTACGCCTACCAATCCTTTCAATGGCTTACCCAAGAAATTTTAAGAACTCTCTGGTTTCTTGTTTGTCTGGAAGTCACAACTGGGGCACTGCTTTTTGTTGATCTCCAGTCGTGTTCAATGTTCGCTTTACCCCCGAAAGCGGACATCAAACCGCGCAGGCTGGAAGGTCAGCTTTGTGCCAACAGCTGACGAACAATCTCAATGGGAAACCTTCATTGCAACCATCCCTGAGATAATCAGCAATGCCGCAACCGCACGCAGGGGCGTGAATGCTTCACCAAGTAGAATCACCCCAGCCAAAAAGGCTCCAACTGCTCCAATTCCTGTCCAGATCAGGTAGGCGGTACCAAGTGGCAGGCTGCGCATGGCCAAAGCGAGTAGGCCAACGGATCCAATCATAGCAGTGATCGTAATCACCGAGGGCACCAGTTGCGTGAAGCCATCAGACAGCTTCATCGCAAAGGCCCAAACGATTTCAAGCAGACCCGCAAAAAACAGATAAACCCAAGCCATCACACCCTCCGTGCTCGGGCCGTCCCGAATATATTGTTCTGATTACTGAGGTCGTCCTCTGCACATCAGGATATCGAACCGGTCATAGGGGTCAAGCCCGGCTAATGGCCTTGTGGGTTAGATCTCGGAACTTAGGCAGTGGGCCGGTACACAATTGCACGGATGGGTGTTGGTTCGTAACCAGCAGCAGCATTGTCGCGTTCAGGGCAATTGGAGAGAACAACCAGAACATCCATCTCGGCGCGCAAATCAACATAGTCGCCGGGCTTCGAGAGACCATCGGCGATGGCTATTTGCCCGTCTTCACGGACGGGAACATACATGAAGAAGTTGATATTGGCGGCAATGTCTTTCTCACTCATGCCGTGCTTGACTAACTCGGATTCAAAATTTTGCTGGCAACCCCAACTGTTCTCCTTGTCGAAACGCACCCTGTCGATCTCGATTGAACAGCAGCCATAAATCGTGTCATGCGATCCGCAGGTATCGGCGATAATGGTCATCAGCGGCTGTGCCCGTACCGACCACAGCACCGTATCTTGTCCCAGATAAATGCTGTTGTTGAGCTTGATGGTGTTGGCGGCATTGTAGCGCTCGTCCTTATTGGTCAAATTGTAGCAGAGAAAGTCGACGGCCTGCTGTCCTTCCAGATCGATCAACCGGACAACATCACCCTTTCGAACCTCAGCACTCCACGGTTTGCATGCCGGTACGATCGTATCTTCGACCACCTGGCCGGGAGTTTTCGAATGCTTGTCGTTCATGGTTCGGATCCTTTCGAACTGTCGCCGTGAGATATATCCAGCCACCAGGATTCGGTAAATATAATCAGTTTTGGCAACGCTTTATCTGAATTCCCCGTGTGTTCTTTCGTTATCTCTTGAAGCGCATTGCCAAGTTCACAGATTCCGCAAATGCCTCTCGAATTACCTATCCAGTGTTCGAGGTTCAATTTGAGCTCGCTTCAATTCAGGCTTTGACACGTGAACAAATTGCTTTACGTCCAACTCTGTTGGTTTTACTATCATTAGTACCAATCTGGCGCAACGCAGCATGTGACCTATAAATGCGACTGCAGTGCAAGCCGGAAAAAGCTCTAAGTGAAACAAGGGTGTAAGAAACGGGAGGAAGCAATGATATCCAGCTTTAAAAGGTATGCGCTGACCGCACTGGTGCTGGGCGCCATGAATTGGCAGGCGCACGCAGCAGACACAATAAATATTGGCGTAAGTGAACCGCTCACTGGGGCTGTTGCCGCGTCTGGAAACTATGTCGTGCAAGGCGCCAAG
>JAJFHP010000003.1 GCA_021775555.1 Hyphomicrobiales bacterium
CTCGGAAGCCGAAGCGCGGCGATTCTTCGCCGTTCCGCGCGGATTGAGCGAACATGCCTTACGCAAATTGCGCAATATCGAGCCTTTACCGGTCACTGCGGCTCAAATCCTGTTTGTGGAGCGATTTGAAGAGCTTATAGCGCCGCATAATAACTGATTTCGGGTTTTTTAGCCCCATGCAGTGGGCAAAATACGCGACCTGCCGTGCAAGTGCCGCAAGAGTGGGCTATTCTGACGCTTGGATGAGTGGAGAGATTATATATGTCGGACCATTGAGCGCCGTCGCCAGCACGGTCGAGGCTTCGGGCGTGGGCTATCTCGTCACGCTCATGAACGATCAGATGATGGTCGAGAGACCACCTTCTATCCAACCTGAACGCCATCTGCGTCTGGTCATGAACGACATTTCCGAACCCCGGCCGGGCCTCGTGCCGCCGAATGACTCCCATGTTCAGGATCTCATCGATTTCGTTGTCGACTGGGATCGCCAACTGCCAATGCTCATCCATTGCTGGGCCGGCATAAGCCGCTCGACCGCGGCAGCTTACATCACTCTTTGCGCGCTCAATCCCGGTATTGATGAAACGCACCTGGCGCAAACCCTGCGCGCCGCGTCACCGACCGCCACGCCCAACACACGGCTGGTTCTTCTGGCGGACGGGCTGCTCAAGCGCCGCGGGCGCATGAGCCATGCGGTTGAGAGGATCGGGCGCGGGCAAACCACCATGGAAGGCACTCCGTTCCAGCTTCCGGCCCGCGTAGCTGCCTAAGCCATGATTACCCAAGCCAGCATCGAAATCGGTCTTAACGCCGCGATTGTGAGCGTGCGTGAAGGGCAGCCACACATTCTTGTCACGCGTGAAGGCAATCAGTGGGATGCCCTCCCCTACGGTCCCTTCACGCCAATCGATCACCGGACACTTGATATCGGACTGCGAAACTGGGTGCGCGAACAAACCGGACTTGAGCTCGGTTATGTCGAACAGCTTTACACTTTTGGCGATCGGGGCCGTCATGCGATGCCGGACGACACCGGCCCGCACATTGTTTCAGTGGGCTATCTGGCCCTGATTTCCGAGGATCCGATGGAGCCGCTGGAAAGTGCGTCCTTTGCCCGCTGGTATGGCTATTTGCCGTGGGAGGACTGGCGCAAAGGCAAGCCTGAAATTCTCACAGCCGAACTCGAACCCCGTCTGAAGCGCTGGGCCGCTCAGCCCGACCAGGACGATAGCCGCGATTCAGTGCTCACGCGGCCTGAACGCCTGCGCATCTGTTTTGCCATGGAAGGCGCCGGCTGGGACGAGGAAAAGGTGCTGGAGCGCTTCGAGTTGCTTTATGAGGCAGGGCTTGCAGCTGAGGCAAAACGTGACGGGCGCGAGGCGGTCAAGCAATGGGATGGCCTCCCCCAACTGGGCCGCCCCATGCAGTTCGACCATCGCCGGGTACTGGCCACCGCCATGAGCCGACTGCGCGGCAAACTCAAATACCGTCCCGTGATATTCGAACTGCTGCCCGATTCTTTCACGCTTTTCGAATTGCAGAAAATTGTGGAGGCCATTCTTGGCCATCACCTGCACAAGCAGAACTTCCGCCGTCTGGTGGAGAGTGCGGGGCTTGTCGAACCAACCGGTGGCGTCAGCACGCAGACAGGAGGGCGACCGGCTAAACTGTTCCGGTTCCGCCGCGACGTGTTGCTCGAGCGGCCCTCTACCGGCGTGAAGATGAAAGGAGGACAAATCTGAGACCTCCTGTGAGGCCTTTAATTGAGTATAAAAAAGCCTATGTTCTCCCGAACAGGTCTGTCTGGTAAGTGCAATTGGAAGCCACATGTTCGATCTCATCGGGTTTGCACTGACCGTCCTCGCCATTCTTGTCATCCTCCCCATTGTCGCATTGGTGAGCACATCCAAGCTCCGCAAACGCGTCTTTTTTCTCGAAAACGAAATCCACACCCTTCGCAAACGCCTGGATGATCCCTCAACTGGCCTGCAAGCAGGCGAGAGTGAGGACGATGAGGAATCGCTTGAGCCGGACGAAGACGAAGATGCGCCTGAATCGGAAATTCCCCCTGAAATTGCTGCCGGTGACGATGATACATCCGGCAGACCGCCACAAATTGCGCTTTCGGGTGCGGATGGGGCAAGCGTGTCCATACGCTCTGCGCCCACCAGAAACATGGAGCAAACGCTCGGCACCAAATGGACCGTCTGGGTTGGCGGTCTGGCACTGGCGCTTGGCGGCATTTTCCTGGTGCGTTACTCCATTGAGGCGGGTTTGCTTGGACCCGAGGTGCGGATCGCGCTTGGCGCTGCGTTTGCCGCCTGCCTGGCAATCGCTGGCGAATATGCCCGCCGCACTGACATGACGGCAAACCTGGCCGGTGTCCCAAGCGCCTATATTCCAGGCGTTCTCACCGCCGCCGGTGTTCTGACCGGCTTTGCGACCATCTATGCCGCCTACGCTCTTTATGAATTTCTGCCGCCGACCCTGGCTTTCATTTTGCTTGCGGGCTGCTCCTTTGCCGCCCTCTCCGCATCCTGGCTGCATGGGCCAGGCCTTGCTGCCATGGGGCTCGTCGGCAGTTACGCAACACCAGCACTCATTGCCACGCAGACGCCCAAAGCCTGGCCGCTGTTCATCTATCTCCTGTTCGTCACAGGCGCATCCTATTTTGCCGCACGGCTTAAAGGATGGCTGTGGCTCGCAGTCTCCGCCACCGCAGGCGCCGTTGCATGGGGCTTGTTGTGGTGTGCTGGAAACTGGAGCACCGGCGACATTATCCCCATGGGTTTCTACGTCCTGGCGCTCATGGCGGGTGCCGCCTATTTCCTCGCCTACATGTCTGAGGAAGAAACGAAAACAGACATAGACGAAACAAAGGACCTGGCCCTGCAGCAAATGGACTGGGCGGCTTCCGGCGTCCTTGCGGCCATCACATTCCTCGTCCTGCCTGCTGTGCGGCAGGACGATTATTCCACGCAATCGCTTGTGCTACTGGGTGCGGCAACGCTCATGGTCCTTGCCATCGCCTGGCGTTGGCGCAACCTGTCCACGCTTATCGTCTGGGCCGCAGCCCTGTTCGGCACCCTCTATCTGACATGGCATATCCCACAGCTTGCCGCTGCCACGCCATCTCAAGCCTATCTGGATACAACGCCCGTACCACCACCGGAACTTTGGATATTTCTATTGGTCGGAGCCGTCTTCGGCGCGGGCTTCGCAGCAGCAGGGTTTGTGAAAACAATTCACGGCACAAGCCACCCCTTCTGGATCCTCACCTCAGCAATCGTACCAATCGTCATATTTGCCTATAGCTATCTGCGGGCGACGAACTTTGAACAGGACGTTCCCTTCGGGCTCGTCGGGCTGGCCATTGCAGCACTTTATGTTGGCGCAAGCGATGTCATCTTCCGCAAGGGAGTTGATGAAGTATGGGGCTGGCGATCAGGCTGTTACGCGGCGGCAGCCGTTATCGCCCTGGCGCTCGCTTTCACAATCCTGCTGGAAAAAGGCTGGCTCACTATTGCGCTTGCCCTGGTGGCCCCCGGGCTTGGATGGGTGGCGCTCAAGCGCCCGGTGCCGGGCTTGCGTTATCTGGCTGCTGGCATGGCTGCCGTGGTGATGGCGCGGCTCGTCTTCGACCCCGTCATCATCGGCAACGCGATTGGCTCCACGCCCATCCTGAATTGGCTGCTATATGGCTACGGCGTGCCGGCGGCGGCATTCATCGGCGCCTCCCTGCTGTTCCGTCAGCACACAGACGACAGATGCATCCAGATATTGGAGGCCGCCGGTATTTTGTGCATCGTGGCATTGACGGGCCTGCAAATCCGCCATTTGCTGAACGATGGCAATGTGTATTCACAACATTTCGACCTCTGGGAGTTGAGCATCCACACAATTTCCATGCTCGGCCTCGCCATCGGTCTCCAGCGGCTCTATGACCGTACCAGCCGGCTCACAGTTGAATGGGCCGCCGCCATCCTTGGCATGGCGGGATTGGCCGCAATCCTGCTCGGCCACCTTCTTTTCTGGAACCCGGTGCTCACTGGAGATTCCATCGGTGAAGGCCGCTTCTTCAATTTGCTGCTGCTGGCCTATGTCGTCCCTGCACTGCTCTGCTGCGCCTTATACTGGGTCTCATATGGCCGCCGTAAGGAACGCTATGTCACAGCCATCGGCGCAACGGCTCTACTCCTGCTGCTCGCTTATATCACTCTGGAAAACAGGGCCCTCTTCCATGGCGCCTATCTTCAGGCCGGCCTGACAAGCGATGCGGAATGGTACGCCTATTCAGCCATTTGGCTGGTTTACGGTGTGGGTCTGCTCGCATCTGGAATTGTCACCAATCTCGCCGCCCTGCGCTATGCCTCGCTGGCAATCATCATCCTGACCGTCGCCAAGGTCTTCCTGTCTGATCTTTCTCATCTCTCAGGAATATTACGGGCGCTCTCATTTATCGGCCTGGGGCTGGTGCTGGTCGGCATCGGATTTTTCTACCAGAGATTTGTCTTCCCGCATCAAGCACCGGCTCAGGAAGACGCTGGCTAAGGCGTAAAGTAGTGGAAATTTGCCTGTGGCAACACACCCCGCTGGCTATTTCTGCTCACTTCGACTATATTAAAGAATATGAACCGGCCCACCTTGCCGGTCCTTTTAACGCTCCCTATATGCTCAAATAGAGCATATTAAAGGCAGGAGGCTCAGATGTCGATCATTGAGACCGCACCCAACGTTACGGACGCCGTGATCAAGCATGGCATTATGGATATGCCAAATCTGGAGTACACGGCTGCATTAGCCAAGGAAACCGCTCACGCTTATGAGCGCGTCTCCAGTGTGGTTCCCCCTGTCGAATGGCCGGCCTTCGCGCCTTACATCAAGGCGATCAACGAGCTGAAAAAAGAACGCAATGCAGTGATCCTGGCGCATAATTACATGACGCCAGAGATATTCCACTGCATCTCAGATTATGTTGGTGATTCGCTGCAACTGGCGAAGGAGGCCGCAAAAACAGATGCAGACATCATCGTCCAGTGCGGCGTCCACTTCATGGCTGAAACTGCAAAACTCCTTAGCCCTGAGAAGACGGTACTCATCCCCGATATGAAAGCCGGCTGCTCGCTGGCTGAATCCATCACCGGCGCCGATGTGCGCGCCATGCGTGAAGCCTATCCGGGCGTACCTGTGGTCACCTATGCCAATTGTTCCGCAGAAGTGAAAGCCGAATGCGATATCTGCTGCACGTCCGCCAATGCAGTAAAAATTGTTGAATCGCTGGGCGTACCCCGCGTCATCTTCGTGCCGGATGAATATCTTGCAAAATATGTGGCCAGCCAGACCGATGTCGAGATCATCGCCTGGAAAGGGCGCTGCGAAGTGCATGAACGCTTCACCGGTGATGAATTGCGCGCCGTGCGCGAGATCGATCCGGGTGTCAAGATTATCGCCCATCCGGAATGCCCTCCCGATGTGCTGGCGGAAGCCGACTTCACCGGCTCAACAACCGGCATGATCAACTATGTGAAAGACAACCAACCCAAGAAAGTCGTGATGGTGACCGAATGCTCCATGAGCGACAATGTGGCGGCTGAAACACCAGGTGTCGAATTTGTGAGGCCGTGCAATCTGTGCCCTCACATGAAACGCATCACGCTTCCCAAAATACTGGATTCATTGGTTTATCTCAAAGTAGAGATCACCATTGACCCGGATGTCGCAGAGCGGGCACGAGCCTCCGTTGAGCGGATGGTGGAACTCAGCAAGTAACCTGTACCCTGCAAGGAGCTGGATCATGGCCTCAGCGGTGATGAAAAAAGCTCTCCCCGCGAACGTGACCAGCGGAGAGAGCATCGTCATCATAGGTGCCGGACTTGCCGGGCTATTCACAGCCCTCAAACTCAGCCCCCACCCCGTGATCCTGATTTCTCCCGTTCCCCTTGGGAGAGGGACATCGAGCGGCTGGGCCCAAGGCGGCATTGCTGCCGCCATCTCTGAGGGAGATACTCCGCAAGCGCATGCACATGACACGATCCGCGCCGGCGCCGGCATCGTCGATGAAGGCCTTGCATATTTACTTGCCCGCGAAGCACCCGACAGAATCGAGGACCTGCTGCGCCTTGGCGTCCCCTTCGACAAGGACATCGAAGGCAAGCTCCAGCTTTCACGCGAGGCCGCACACAGCGCGCGGCGCATCGCCAGGGTCAAAGGCGACCTCTCAGGCAAGGCCATCATGGCTGCCGTCATGGCGGCAGTGCGCAAAACAACCTCAATCCATATCGTTGAAGGTGTAAGTGCCCACGCACTGGCTATGGGTGATACTCGCCACGTCTCCGGCGTTCATTTGTGGCCAACAGGATCGCTCGGCCAGGGAGATGCCATCACGCTCCGAGCCAAGGCCGTTGTGCTGGCCAGTGGCGGCGTTGGGCAGCTGTTTGATATCACCACCAACCCCTCAGCCGCCCACGGCGAAGGCGTTGCCATGGCGGCACGCGCCGGTGCCGTAATTGCTGATCCTGAATTTGTGCAATTCCACCCCACTGCTCTCAATGTTGGCCGTGACCCCGCGCCCCTGGCAACAGAAGCATTGCGTGGTGAAGGCGCGGTGCTGGTGAATGGCAAGGGTGAGCGATACATGAGTGCCGTCCATGAAGATGCTGAACTGGCCCCACGCGACGTTGTTGCGCGTGCGACCTTCCGCGAGGTGCAATCTGGGCGTGGCGCTTTTCTCGACTGCCGCGAAGCCATAGGAGACCATTTTGCCGGCAAATTCCCCGCCCTGTCCGAAATCTGTGCTCAAGCCGGTATCGACCCTGTGCATGAAACGATCCCCATCGCACCTGCCGCGCACTATCATATGGGCGGTGTGCTAACGGACGCGAATGGACGCACAACGGTTGATGGCCTGTGGGCCTGCGGTGAAGTCGCCTGCACCGGCGCACATGGCGCAAATCGCCTGGCCTCGAATTCACTGCTGGAAACCGTGGTGTTCGGTGCGCGGATTGCGAACGATATCTCTGGTCTTGTACCCTATTTGAAAGCACAGGATTCAGACCTCCTGCCTCTTCCTGAAAGCAGCGCAACAGGGTGGGATACAGCATCCCTTGCACCCATCTCGAAACAGATCCGGCACACCATGACGCAATATGTTGGCGTGGTGCGCGAGGATGAGGGACTGCGTAAAGCGCTTGGCAGCATCGCCAGCACATCACAAAGCAAACTCCCTCTGGCCGTGCGCAACTGGATCCTGACGGCTGAATTTATTGCCGCAGGTGCGCTGCAACGCGAAGAATCCCGCGGCGGCCAGTTCCGCAGTGATTACCCTGAGCCACGCAAGGTTTGGGCGCGCCGCACCACGCTCAAACTTTATGACATCAAGGCGATCAGCAACGCGGCAGATACATCCATGCCCCATGCAAGCAACGTCATAAAGGTGGCCTTCGCAAAATGAGCAAAAAACCCAAACTGAAGGTTGTGCCTGGGTTTGCAGGTGATCGCGCCGCTGGCAAAGAGTCCGCTCTGTCAGCCTTACCCAACCTTCTGGTGGAGGCTGCAGTCAAAGCCGCCCTTGAGGAAGATTTGGGACTTGCCGGTGACATCACAACCCGTGCCACCGTGCCGGCGACCACTCTTGCCAAAGCCGCCATTAGCGCACGCGAGCCCGGTCGCATTGCGGGGCTGCAATTCGCCCAGGCTGCTTTCAATTGCATTGATCCGACTGTTTCCTTTCAGACAGTTATGCATGACGGGGAAGATGCAAAGCGGGGCGATACCCTCGCGCACCTCTCGGGACCGGCAGCCGCGATCCTCACGGGCGAACGCGTGGCACTCAATTTCCTCTCTCACCTGAGCGGCATAGCCACAACAACCCATGCCTTCGTGAAGGCCATAAAAGGCACCAATGCACATATCTGCTGTACGCGAAAAACAACGCCGGGTCTGCGCGCATTCGAGAAATATGCAGTGCGTGCGGGAGGCGGGCAAAACCACCGTTTCGGGCTCTATGACGCTGTGCTCATTAAAGACAATCACATTGCGGCTGCTGGTGGCGTCGGCGCTGCTGTGAAAAGCGCTCGCGCCCATGCCGGTCACATGATCAAGATCGAAGTCGAGGTCGATACGCTGGAGCAACTTGATGATCTTTTGTCACTCCCAGTCGACGCGGTGCTGCTCGACAATATGGGCGTGGGAGAACTGTCGGAGGCCGTGAAACGTGTCGATGGAAAAATTGTGACCGAAGCCTCTGGCGGTGTCACGCTGGATACTGTGCGTGGGGTCGCCGAGACGGGCGTCGACCTGATTTCGGTGGGCTCTCTTACCCACTCCCCGAAAGCGCTAGACCTCGGGCTGGACTTTCTTTCTTAAGCACGTCATCGACCTGCTCGGTCCGGACGCGGTAGAAAATATGCCGTCCAACCTGCTTGATGCGGTTCAACCCCCGACGCCAGCGCGGATTCACATAATTCGCGTGATAATGGGTCGCATGGCCGATATCCCCGAGCCAGCTTTTCCCCGACGTCATTTTCTGCGCAAGTTGATTGGCCATGAGCCATTTGCCCTTGTCTTTCGCAATATCCGCCTTGCGATCACAGGTGAATGAGAACTGGCAACCTGTGCGCCGGTGCGAACCCTGATAAACAACACCGCAAATGGTGTCGGGATAGAGCGTTGAACGCACCCGGTTCATGACCACCTGCGCCACTGCCACCTGGCCACGGGTTGGCTCACCTCGTGCCTCGAAATAGATTGCCGTCGCCAGGCAGCGGCGCTGACGTGCCTGGTATTCGTTCTCGGTCTCACCTTTGAAAATCAAACCGCGGCTGATCTTGGATTTCTGTGGCCCCGTCTTAAACGAGGGCTTGATACGAGCAGCTTCAACTTCAGCAAACCCCGGGGCCTTGGGGCGTAGCAGCGACGACATAAACAGCGATACGCTGGTGCGCTGGGAAATTGGTATCGCCGGGAGGAGACCAAATTCCTTGGCACGATGGTCTATTGGCTCTAGCTGCCTGGGTTCGGCAGGCTGACTTGCAAGTGCTGCCACTCTTTGCGGAGCTGGTTTGGGAATAGACCCGGTAACCGTCATATCCGCCTGAATGGGTGCATTGGCAAGGACTGTGGCCTTGGTGAGCTTCGGTTCCGACTCCAGACCCTTTCTAGAACGGGTCAGCATTACGTAACGGTCCGCCCGGGGGCCTTTATGCGGCCCGGCGAAAAGATGATCCGCCTCACCTGCAATTTTCGGCTGGGTAATATTTGTCCGGGATGAGGGAATATGACGGCTATGGACCGAGCCGGTGCCTGACAGGGTAGCATTGACTGAAATGCCCAAATTTTGCGGATCACCCGCGTAATAGCCAAGCGCCATCGCTGGCGCGACCATCATCGCGGCAAACAGTTGCCACTTTCCGCTTAAAAAGCGAATCCCCATTCCGAGCAATACCCAATACACTTTTGCTCGGGTGCATACCCAATATTTGACCGGGCAGTTACCCAATACACGTTACGACCCGGGAAGGCGCACTCAACTTGAGATCATGACTTCCCCTAATGCCCTTGTGGTGCGATATCCCCATCGCATTCGGGCGACACCCCCCTGGAGGGTGAAGGATTATTAGGCAGGAAAAGGTTTACATGAGTCTTAACCCCGCCAAGCTTGCTCAACACGATGTCCAGCAAGTTGGGTGAAGTATCGAAATCAACTGTGGGTTAAATATGGATCGGGAAAAGCACGTATTTCAGCCATTTTCTCCGGTCAAAGACATGGATTGTGGCTAGGATTTGGCTGATTTTCTGCGCAAAACGGCCTGTGCTGCTGCCAACCGCGCCACCGGCAAACGAAATGGTGAACAGGACACATAGTCCAAATCGACCTGTTCGCAGAAATCTACCGACTCCGGGTCACCCGCATGTTCGCCGCAAATGCCGAGCTTGATATCGGGTCGTGTTTCACGCCCGCGCTTGACGCCAATTTCCACCAATTCGCCCACGCCAAGCTTGTCGATCGTAATAAACGGATCCACTTCAAAGATTCCTCGAGCGGTATAATCCCCCAGGAAACTGGCCGAATCATCCCGGCTCAGGCCATAGACTGTCTGGGTCAGATCATTGGTGCCGAAACTGAAGAATTCCGCGCTCACGGCAATCTCGTGGGCGCGCAGACAGGCCCTCGGCAGCTCGATCATGGTGCCAACGCTATAGGTCAGCTTGACGCCTTTTTCTTCCTGCACGGCATCTGCCACCGCAATAATTTTTTCGCTCAGGAATTCAAATTCTTCCCGCGATGCTATCAGTGGCACCATCACTTCGGCCTCAACCGGTTTCCCGGTTTTTTGGCCAGCGTCCGCAGCAGCTTCAAAAATGGCCCGTGCCTGCATTTCCGTGATCTCGGGGTATGTGATGGCCAAGCGGCAGCCGCGATGGCCCAGCATCGGGTTGAATTCCTTCAACTCCCCAACACGGTATTTGAGCTTTTTCATGCTGGTGCCGAGCGCCTCTGCCACCTCGGCAATTTCTTCATCCTCATGGGGCAGGAATTCATGCAAGGGGGGATCAAGCAGACGGATAGTCACTGGCAGTCCGCCCATGATCTCGAACAGCTCTGTGAAATCATCGCGCTGCATAGGCAGGATCTTGTCTAGCGCAGTGCGGCGTCCTTCCGGCGTCTCGGCGAGGATCATCTCACGCACGGCCAGGATGCGTTCATGATCGAAAAACATATGCTCGGTGCGGCACAGCCCGATGCCTTCCGCACCAAATTCGCGAGCCTGTTGCGCGTCACGCGGCGTGTCCGCATTGGCGCGAATGCCAAGACGGCGCACCTTGTCTGCCCAACCCATGAGCGTTGCGAAATCACCGGTGAGTTCAGGCTGGATCATCGCGACCTCGCCCTTGAGCACCTGCCCCGTGGTACCATCCACGGTGATGATATCGCCTTTGTTGAGTTGCTCGCCGCCAGAGGTCATGACCTGTGCGTCATAATCGATATGCACGGTCCCCGCACCAGACACGCAAGGGCGCCCCATGCCGCGCGCGACAACTGCCGCGTGACTTGTCATCCCGCCGCGGGTGGTGAGGATACCAGCGGCCGCGTGCATGCCGTGAATGTCTTCCGGGCTTGTTTCGATACGCACCAGAATGACGGTCTTGCCCTGCGCCACTAGCTTTTCTGCTTCGTCCGGGTTGAAGACAATTTCGCCAACGGCAGCGCCAGGCGAGGCTGGCAGGCCAGTTGCGAAGATGGTCCGCTCGGCTTGTGGGTCAAGAGTGGGGTGAAGCAGTGTGTCAAGCTGGTTCGGATCAATGCGCTCTACCGCTTCTTCTTTGCTGATGACACCCTCAGCGACCATATCCACGGCAATCTTGAGAGCCGCGTTGAGCGTGCGTTTTCCGCTGCGGGTTTGCAGCATCCACAGCTTGCCTTCCTGAACCGTGAACTCCACGTCCTGCATGTCGTGATAGCGCGCCTCAAGCTTGTCGTAGATGTCGTTAAGTTCCGCGAAAACGTCCGGCATCACCGTCTCAAGCGACGGCTTGTCATCACCTGCTTCAAGCCTCGCCGCTTCGGTGAGGCTTTGCGGCGTGCGGATGCCGGCAACCACGTCTTCACCTTGTGCGTTCACCAGGAACTCGCCGTAGAGTTCCTTCACGCCGGTTGAGGGATTGCGCGTAAAGGCAACGCCTGTGGCACTGGTGTCGCCCATATTGCCGAACACCATCGCCTGTATGTTGACAGCCGTTCCCCAGTCGTCAGGGATGCCGTGCAGGCGCCGATAGGTCTTGGCACGTGCCGTTTCCCAGGAACCAAAGACGGCAGCAACAGCACCCCAGAGCTGGGCATGGATATCCTGCGGAAATGGCTCTCCCAGCTCCTCCTCAACGCAGTTCTTGTATTGATCAATAACTTCAACCCAGTCGTCTGCTGAGAGGTCGGTATCCAGCGAATGACCATTGAGGTTACGGTAATTTTCCAGAATGTCTTCAAACAGATGATGGCCTACATCTAAGACAACATCTGAATACATCTGGATGAAGCGCCGGTAGCTGTCATAGGCAAAACGTTTGTCATTCGCCTGGGCTGCAACGGCCTCCACCGTTTCGTCATTCAAACCCAGATTGAGCACCGTATCCATCATGCCCGGCATGGAAGCCCGTGCACCCGAACGCACTGAAACCAGGAGCGGTTTTTCAGCGTTGCCAAACTCACGATCTGTGACATCACCAACGGCTTTGAGCGCGTCTTCAACTTGAGACTTCAACGCATCGGGCAAGGTCCCGTCATTGTCATAGTAAGCCGTGCAGACATCCGTGGTGATGGTGAAGCCGGGCGGGACCGGCAGGTTGAGATTGGCCATCTCGGCAAGGTTCGCGCCCTTGCCGCCGAGCAACTCCTTCATATCGGCTGAGCCTTCGCCCGTGCCGGCGCCGAAGCTGTAGACCCATTTGGGGGCGCTGGCGGATGCTTTTTGCGCCTGGCTCATCTGGTCTTTCCTTATGTGGAACGGCTGTTGTTCGCGCCTGTTTAGCCCCCACGCCCAAAAGACTCAATGCAGCGAACGGACAGGGACATTTTTCTCCCCATCAATCGGGCAACTCCAGCAGGCCTTTTTCGCTGATCGGGAAGAAGGGATTATGCGCGATTTCCCAAACATGCCCGTCAGGGTCTGCAAAATAACCGCTATAGCCGCCCCAGAAAGTCTTCGCCGCTGGCTTGAGGATTTTCGCGTCTGACTTTTCCGCCAGTGCGATAAAGGCATCCACCGCTTCTTCGCTTTCAAGGTTTTGCGCTACCGTCATCCCCCCCTGCCCGGTCCAGTGATCCTGCAAGCAGCCATCCTCGATCAGCGGCTCCTTGCCGAACAGCCCTAGCACGACGCCTGCACCTTTAAAGAAGGTGACGTTTGGATTGCTCGCGGCTTGTGACTTCACGAAGCCGAGCTTTTCGTAAAAAGCCGTGGCTGAAGCGATGTCGGACACACTGAGAGTGACGATGTTAATGCGGGCTGTCATGGCGTCCTCATCCCTCGATCTTGGAGAAATCGGCAACGGCGAGAGTCGCTTCTCTGATCTGATTGAGCAACTTCAGGCGGTTCTCGCGCAGCTTGGGATCGTTCGCATTGACCGTGACGTTGTCGAAGAATGCATCGACGGGGGCGCGGAGCTTTGCCATAGCAGCCATAGCGCCTTCGAAGTCTTCTTTTTCGACTGCGGCGTTGGCGGCCATGGTTGCTTCGTCTATAGCCTTGGAGAGAGCTTTTTCCTGTTCCTGTTGAAAAAGGCTAGGCTCGGTGAAACCTTCCAGCAACTTGCCGTCCTTTTTCTCCTCGATCTCAACAATGTTCTCTGCTCGCTTTGCGCCAGCTAGCAGGTTTGTTCCGTCAGCCGTTGAGAGAAAATTATTCAATGCATCCGCTCGACGTATCGTTGAGAGCAAACCTGTCTGTGATGATCTTATGCGTAAAACTGCGTCAACATAGTCGTGAGGAATACCGTGATCTCTGAGTTGAACCTTGAGTCTATCATTGAAGAAATTCTGAAAATCGTCAGCTATCGATGCAAACTCACGATAATCAACATCAGGATGGAAAAGCGTCATATAAATTTCGAAAACACCACGTGGATACAGTTCAACATTATTCTCACGTATGATCCGGATCACGCCCAAAGCTGCCCGACGAAGTGCATATGGGTCTTTTGATCCAGTCGGTTTTTCATCGATAGTCCAGAAACCGACGAGGGTGTCGAGCTTGTCTGCAAGCGCGACGGCGATTGAGACGGGATCGGTTGGCACCGCATCATTTGGTCCCTGCGGGCGGTAATGCTCCTGGATGGCGACTGCCACGGAAGCATCCTCGCCCTGATCGAGGGCGTAGTATCGACCCATCAGCCCCTGCAAGTCCGGGAACTCGTTGACCATGTCGGTGACAAGATCGGCCTTGGCAAGAGCGGCAGCGCGTTCAGCAGCCTGCTTATCGGCACCAACAGCTTCAGCCAACTGACCAGCCAGAGCTTTGAGCCGCTCCACCCGCTCCGCTTGCGTGCCAAGCTTTTCGTGGAAGATGATGTCCTCTAGCGCGGGAAGTCGGTCTTCCAGTTTGATCTTGCGATCCTGATCCCAGAAAAATTTCGCATCTGACAATCGCGCACGGACAACGCGCTCATTGCCGGCGATGATGGCCTTGCCGCTATCGTCTGCAATCAGGTTGGAAACCATGATGAATTTATTCGCGAGCTTGCCTGTTTTACCATCGCGTAAAGAAAAGCATTTCTGGTGCTTCTTGATCGCCGTGATGATGACTTCCGGCGGCACGTCGAGGAATTCCTCGTCAAACGCACCCATGAGCACTATGGGCCATTCGACCAGACCGGCCGCCTCGGCCAGAAGGGCTGAATCTTCCACGAGTTCAAGGGACGCCTTTTTCGCAGCCGTTTGAGCCCCTTCAAGTATGAGTTTTTGCCGCTCATCAGCATCAAGGATCACATGCGCTTCGCGCAGTTTTTTCTCATAGTCGTCGAAGTCTGAAACCGTGATGGGCCCCTCGCTGAGGAAGCGGTGACCGAGCGTTTCGTTACCGCTGGTGATGCCATCCACATCGAAAGGAACCAGGCTGCCGTTAAGCAGGCAGAGGATTGAATGCAGTGGCCGCACCCATCTGAGCTTGCCCGAACCCCAGCGTTGCGACTTTGGCCAGGGGAATTGCCGGATAACAGACGGAACCAACTCCGCGATCATATCGCTTGTCGCCCGACCCGGCTTCTCGATGCGGGCGACGTAGTAATCGCCCTTCTTTTCATCGGAAACAATCTCGGCCTCATCCACTGAAGCAAGACCGGCCCCGCGCAGAAAACCTTCGATCGCCTTGTCCGGCGAGCCAACACGGGGGCCCTTGCGTTCATCGGAAACGTCAGGTGATTTGTCCGGCAAACCTTCAATCACCAGCGTCAACCGCCGTGCCCCGGCGAAGTTCCTGGTGGACTTGAACTCAAGCCCCGCTTCTTTCAACCCGTCACAGACAAGCCGCTGCAAATCCTCTCCTGCGCGCGCCTGCATGCCAGAGGGTATTTCTTCACAGAAGAGTTCAAGCAGGAAATCACTCATGTCGCGCCTCCGGCGGGATCGAAATCCTGCCCAAATGCAATGTCCTGATTGTCGAGGTCCTGAATACCGAATTCCAGAACCCCGTAAGGCTTCTCGTGCAGTTCGTAATCGATCCGGGCACCACGCTCGATCAACTCGTCGTACATAGTGCGGGCATCATCAACCCAGAAATAGGCATTCCACATCTTGTCCCTGACCTGCCAATGAGGGGTAATCTCGTGGCCCTCTGGCGCCTTGCTCAGCATCAAATGCGCGTTGTCCCGGGCAAGAATGGAAAAGTCGGGAGGCTCACCCCAGACGCCGAGGGTTTTGAACCCGACCTGATTGGTCCAGTAGTCGATGCCCTTGAGTAAATCGCTGACAAACAGGATCGGAGCCTGCTGGATAATGCGCGCCTTCGCCATTACGCAGCCCCTCCAGCTTCCGTATTAAGCCACGCAGTGCAGCAGGCTTTTGAGAGATCCCTCACACGCAGGATATAGGCCTGGCGCTCGGTAACGGAGATCACACCGCGAGCATCGAGCAGATTGAAAATATGGCTCGCCTTGATGCACTGGTCATAGGCCGGGAGAACGCATTCGTGCATTTTGCCATCGCCCCGGTCACCGGCTTCAAGCAATGCCTTGCATTCAGCTTCCGCGTCCCGGAAGTGAGTGAGCAGACGGTCGGTATTGGCATATTCGAAATTATGCCGGGAATATTCCTGCTCCGCCTGAAGGAACACATCGCCATAGGTGACCTTCCTGTCGCCTTCGCCGCCGTTGAAATTGAGGTCATAAACATTGTCGACCCCCTGGCAATACATGGCGAGGCGCTCAAGGCCATAGGTCAACTCACCCGCAACCGGGTCGCAGTCAAAACCACCAACTTGCTGGAAGTAGGTGAACTGTGAAACTTCCATGCCGTCACACCACACTTCCCAGCCCAAACCCCACGCACCGAGTGTCGGGCTCTCCCAGTCATCTTCGACAAAGCGGATGTCGTGGTTTTTCGGGTCGATGCCGATGGCATAAAGCGAATTGAGATAAAGGTCCTGAATATCCGGGGGGCTGGGCTTCAGGATCACCTGGTATTGGTAATAATGCTGCAGCCGGTTCGGGTTCTCCCCGTAACGCCCGTCGGTCGGGCGGCGCGAGGGTTGTACGTATGCGACGTTCCACGGTTTGGGCCCAAGTGCGCGCAAGGTCGTCGCGGGGTGGAAGGTGCCTGCCCCTACTTCCATGTCATAAGGCTGGAGCAGCACGCAGCCATGGGCGGCCCAATATTGCTGGAGCACCAGGATCAGATCCTGAAAGGATTTTTCCGGCCGCAACTGGGCGGGTTGAGCATTGGCCATTGAACGCGCCTAAGGATTCGTATGTCGTCCCGGACTTGTTATGCGGGCGGGGGTACGCGACGCAACCACTTCTTGCGGGTTATTCAGGATGCAAGTCCCAGGACCAGCTCAAATCTCACTTCTCCAGAGGCCCGTAAACGCCCGTGTCAGGGTCACGTTTCAGTGTCGGAATGGACTTCTCATCGCGTCGCCTCAGCTCCTCTTCCGCCTGGCCGAGCGCATCCCGAACGCGCTCCTGCTCCTTGCGGTACCAGCCATATCCGGCCCAGATGCCAGCGCCGGCAAGAAGGACAAGTAACAAATGGGGCATGTCAGGATTACAATCCGAAACGCGACCAGAGCGCACGCGCCTCGATTGACGAGATAAGATCGTCAGCAAAGCTGGGTACAGAAACTTCCATGTCGGCCAGCTCATTGGAGCGGGCAAAAACGCCGCGTAGCCGCCTCCCGAACAGGCCCTTTTTCGGAGTGACAAGCTTCAGGCGCACATTCGTGCCGAGCATCTCGCGCATTTTCGAGCGCACATCGGCAATCCCGTCCACAAGTCCAAGTTCAACGGCCTTTTTGCCGGACCAGAATTCCCCGGTGAACAACATATCGCCGGCCTTGTGAATGCGTCTTCCCCTGCGTTCCTTCACAAGATCGACAAAGGTTTCATGCACATCGGCCTGGAGCTGCTTCAGCCGCACGATATCATCAGCCTTTTCAGGCTGAAACGGATCAAGCGACACCTTCTGCTCGCCAGCCGTGTACACCCGACGTTCGATTCCAAGCCGCTTGATTGCCTTGTCAAACCCGAACCCGGAAGCCACGACGCCGATTGAACCGATGATGGAACTTGCATCCACATAAATTTCATCCCCCGCCAGCGCGATGAGATAGCCGCCAGACGCAGCCACATCCTCTGTGAACACATATACGGGCAGGTCTTTTTCTTCAGCCAGGTCCCGGATGCGCTTGTAGATCAGCATCGACTGTACCGCCGAGCCGCCCGGAGAATTGATCTGGATGGCAACAGCTTTTGCGCCCTTCATGGAAAAGGCACGGCTTATGGACCCCGCCATGGTGGACAGAGACAGGCCGGGCCGCAGCGGCGTCACCGCACCAATAGCGCCGCCCATGCGCAGCACCGGCACAACCGGTCCCGATCTGAAAAGTGAACTTATAAAGGGTATTCTCAACGCATCACCCTATCGCCGCAAAAAAAGGAAAACCGCTTGGCGCGGCTCTTAGTTCCCCATACTTAGCCTGCACGCTCGCATAATCAAGCCTGTGCCCTGATATGCAAGTCTGCTTCGCCGCGTAAAATTAAATCGGCCTGCTTCGTATATGAACCATCCGCCTCATGTAAAATCATGCCCGGCAGCATCTCAAGCGGCGCGCGGCTGCCCTTGAGACCCTGTATCAGAACGCGTTTGGCTGGCAGCCCCGGCTTGGGAAACAGCGGATATACGGCTAGTGCGCCGAACCGGCCCTTGAGCAGTGCCAGAAGGTCTTCAAGTGCATCGGCTTTGTGAATGAGTGTTAGTGATCCGCGCGGCGCGGCCATCGCGGAAAGAAACTTAATCCACTTTTCCAGATCACCCGGGTGGGCGGTATAGGCACGCGCTGTGGAAGGCTCAAGCTGCTCCCTCGCCTTGCCTGTTGTATAATATGGCGGATTTGCCGCGACATGATGATAGCCCTCACGAATTAATCCCGCAGCCGACAGTGCTTCTCCCGATGATGTGATATCCGCCTCCACCAGCGTAACCCGGTCCTCGAAGTTGTTCAGGATCACATTTTCCCGGGCCAGAGCAAGAAGTTCGCATTGCACTTCGACACCGGTCACATGGCAGTCATGTATCCGGCTGCAGAGCGCCAGAGACGCAATTCCGGTGCCAGTACCTGCTTCGAGAACGGTTTGCACATTGCCGGATGCAGCAGGAATTGCGGCGGCCAGGAACAAAGCATCTATGGCAGCTCGCGGACCGTTTTTTGGTTGCAGCATGGTGAGCCTGCCATCAAGAAAGGCATCGCGCGTGGTCGTTGGCGTGAGGTCAGTCCTGGCCGAAGACATGTTCAAGATCAGCTTCTTTCAGAATACGGCGGGCTTGCGCCCATTCATCTTCTGCAACGAGCATGCGGCGCGGCAAAACGCCAAGAGAGCCCTCCATAATGCTCATATAGCTATCGGCGATCTGATGCGCGACACCTGCATCAGATAAAATTGCCTCAACAAATGACAGCAGAACCGCGTCATTGCTGCGAAACAGTTCCTTCAATCGATACTCTCCTGAAATTCCCGAAGATGGTCCGGAATGACGCCGCATCGGGTGGATGCGACAGCAAGGCACCCCAACCGGCTTGACCACAGACCCCGCCAAAAGAATATACTGCTATCAAATCGAAGCACCAAGGGGGAGCCAGTCTTGGGCGTAGTAATTCCACTAGCGGGTACGAGAGAGCCGAAAGCCAGTCTACAGCTTTTGTTTGATCTGGTTGGCGATGACATGGCGGGCGTTAATCGCATCATCATGGACAAGGCCCGTTCCGATGTTGATTTGATTCCCAAGCTTGCACGGCATCTGATCGATTCAGGTGGCAAGCGCCTGCGCCCCATGCTGACCATCGCGGCGGCACGCATGTGCAGCTATGAGGGCGAGAACCATGTGCAGTTGGCGGCCAGCGTCGAATTCATGCACACGGCAACACTGCTACACGACGATGTGGTCGACGAAAGCGATCTGCGACGCGGAAAGAAATCAGCGCGTATTCTGTGGGGCAACGAGGCCAGCGTCCTCGTAGGGGATTTCCTGCTGGGACAGGCTTTCAAAATGATGGTCGATGTTGGTTCTCTGGAGGCATTGCGTATCCTGTCAAATGCGGCAGCCGTAATTGCCGAAGGCGAGGTTATGCAGCTGATCGCCTCAAAGAACACCGAGACCAATGAAGATGAATATCTTGCGGTCATTAACGCCAAGACAGCAGCGCTGTTCTCCGCTGCCGCGGAGGTCGGGGCGGTACTTGCCGAGAGGCCCAAGGCGGAACAGGCGGCACTGCGCTCCTATGGCAAGAATCTCGGTATCGCCTTCCAGCTTCTCGATGATGTACTGGATTATTCCGGCAATCAGGACCAATTAGGCAAATCCGTCGGCGATGACTTCCGCGAAGGTAAAATTACGCTCCCCGTCGTTTTGTCCTATCGCCGGGGTAGTGATGAGAACCGGGAATTCTGGCGTCGGGTGCTTCAGGAAGGTGATGTTCAGGAAGGAGATCTGAAACAGGCAATCTCACTCATGAATGGGTGCGGGGCCATTGAAGATACAATTGAACGCGCGCGCCACTATGGTTCCATTGCCCATGACGCGCTGGCAATCTTCCCTGAGACAAATTACAAGGCCGCCCTGCTGGATGCGGTGGCCTTCTGCATCGAACGGGCGCACTAGAGCAGACTTACTCCATTCTGGTTGAAGCCACCCACCAGTCCGGATGGGCTTTTAGCAGGCGCTCGCGCGCGCTTGCTGCTTGCCCGGCATTGGCGAATATACCGAAACATGTTGATCCACTTCCAGACATCTGCGCTGCAGCACACCCTTCCAGGCTCGATAATGCGTCAAGTACATCGCCAATCACCGGGACCAACATGACAGCCGGTTGTTCCAGATCATTACCCACTTCGGACATATGCTTCAGCAGTTCACCAGCCGAAGCAAAAGACATTCGACGACAATGCCCTGCTGAAGATTCATCACCTAGGCTAGGAGCGTCCAGAGCAGCATAAATATCTCCGGCGCGCATAGGAATGCCGGGATTGACCAACACGGCATCAAGCACGGGGAATTGCTTTAGCGGTGAGAGTTTCTCACCCCGCCCACGCATCACAGTGGTATGGGACATCAGGCAGGCCAGCACATCGGACCCCATTTCACACGCTGTATCCTCAACGATCTGTGGCGGGATGAGGCCAGGATTTGCCTTGCTGATCAGACGTATCGCGGCGCCTGCATCGGCTGACCCGCCACCAAGACCTGCGGCCACTGGTAAGTTTTTCTCCAATGAAAATGCGCCGACTTGGATGCCAGGACAGCGTTCAGTCAGAAGACTCGCTGCTCTGAGGATGAGATTGTCATCTCCTCCCAGGGCCGAGGCAAACGGGCCATATGTCTTTAGTGAAAGCTCCCCATCAATTGTGAGGGAAAGCGCATCTCCGAGACCGGCAAATGCAACCAGACTTTCGATTTCATGAAAGCCGTCGGGCCGGCGGCCCAGCACCTGAAGTGAAAGGTTGATTTTCGCCGGCGCGTGTTCATCAATTTTCATGTGACAATTACCGCGTCATCACGCCTGCCGGAACAGGTTAAACTCTCCACCGGTAATGCTTCCTTACGGTTGCTCGGGAATCTTGAGTTTTTGCCCGGCAAAAATTGAACCTGCTTCCTTGAGGATGGCTTCATTGGCACGGTAGATCACGTCAAATTTGCTGCCATCCTGATAATATTCCAGTGCCAGGTCCCAAAGTGATTCACCTTCTTTCACCACATGGATGTGCGGCTTATCTGCTTCTTTGACAGCTTTTTTTATCTCATCGGGTTTTGCTTCCAGAACCACAACACTTTCCGGGGCTTTGGTTGCGGCATTGGCATCGGTTTTTTTCTCCGACAGGGAGGCAACGATGACCTTGGGTCTGTCCTGGGCTTGCAGGCCGTTGGCAATTTTCTCCCTGATCTTGACCTCGTCTTCCGGCTCGGGCTCAAGCGTCAACGCCTGTGACCATTGATATTTAGCCTCCAGCGTCCGCCCAACTCTCCAGTAGGCATCTCCCAGATGATCGTTGATTACCGGGTCATCGGGGCGCAGTTCCACCGCGCGCTCCAGATGCTTTGCCGCCTTATCATATCTGCCAAGGCGGTAATGGGCCCAGCCCAGGCTGTCGACGAAGTAGCCGTCATCGGGTTTAAGCTTCACGGCCTTGCGAATGAGGTCCATCGCACGCTTGAGATTGAGTCCCTGATCAACCCATGAATAACCCAGATAATTCAGAATTAAGGGCTGAGTGGGCGAGAGCTTGAGCGCCATTTGCAGATCACGCTCAGCGTCCTTCCAGTTCTTGAGCCGTTCTCGGGATACTCCGCGTGCATAAAACAGTGTCCAGTGCTGCTTCTTCGGCTTTTTCAAGAGTTCAATGGCGCGGGTGTAATAATGTTCAGCCTCTTCATAACGCTGGGCTGAACGCATAATGCTACCCAGTGCGTCATATGCGCGGGTTGCATTTTCCGGGCTGTCAGCAAGACTTTCCAGCAGAGCCTTGGAGTCCTCGATCTTCTCAAGAGAATTCAAAACATAGGCTTTGCGAATCTGGACATTCATCCAGATCGGCGATGATTTTGGCACCAAATCATATGACGTGAGTGCCTGCTCAAACCTTTCTGTCTTGTCGTAAACCTCACCAATAGCGAGATTGGCAAGTGGAAATTCTGATTTCAGATAAAGCGCAATGCGAAGATAAACCAGACCGATTTCTGTACTGTCCTCACCGGTTAGTGCATCGCCGATGGCATAGAATACTTCTGCAAGTCCATGTGCCGGTGTGGTGACCAGTAAGGAGGGTTTCTGGCCAGCGTTGATATCCTCAAGCAGGGCCAAGGATACAGGATGACCCCTGGATTTGCCGATATGTTTCTTCAAAATCTTCTTGGCCAGCTTGGTATCGCCTGCATGGGCGGCATGTCGTGCATAGGCTTCCGCGATACGCAGTGTGCGTGGACGTGATTTGAAAGCAGCGCTCAGCGAAGTGCGTGCAATCTTTTTCTTCTTCGCGACGTCGGCAATGAGGCCCTTATGGTATTGCTGATAAAACAGAGACCAATCAGCCTTTTTCATCTCCGCTAATTCTTTAAGGGCGCTATCTGAATCATCATCCGCCAGGTAGGTCCAGGACCGAGACAGCCGGGCAGTTAAATTGGATAATGTCCCCTTGCGCGCGGATGCAAAATGTTTGCCCGCTGCCTTGTAGTCGCCCTGCTTGAATTCTTTGACACCGAGCAGAAAGCGGGCGATCTGGTGAGAATTTTCGTTGGCAGCCACATCCTTGGCTAGCCGAAGCGCCCTGTCCCAGTTGCCGGCGATGGCTTCGAGCAGGAATGTGCGCTCCAGGATAAGCTCATTTTCAGGATCTTTAGCGAGCGCATTTTCATAGAATTTCGCCGCCTTGGAGTTATCACGCTGCGAACGCGCAAGACGTCCGGCAAGGTAGCTGCCAAGCAACGAACGGGTCTCATCACTGCGTTCGTCAACCCAGGCCACATTAGAGACCGGGGCAGCCAAAAGTGTAATCAAGACAGCAAGGCCGAAAACCCGGCATGCTTTGCCCAACATGACTATCCTTTCCGGCATGACAGCCAACTGCGCCAGTGAATTGCTGCATCACAATTCGAGTGGCGCGCGCAGTGTGCCCAGAACAATTACGCTAAATCCGAGTTGCCGCAAGTCCCAATCAGACCATATCACTCTAGCGTCATAAATGGCCCGCTAAAATCATGCAACTCATGCCAATTCGGGCGTCCCGCCATTTATTACTGTGCCAAATGCTGCGGCATCGATATTTCCGCCACTCAAAACAACGCCAATCTTCTTGCCTCCCGAAATCCCACGTTCCTTCAAAAGTGCTGCGAGTGAGGCTGCCCCGGCACCCTCTGCAAGATTATGTGTATCGCTATAGTAGGCCCGTATGGCTGATGCGATCTCATCTTCTGAAACCTTCACGATCCGCTCCGCTCCCTTGCAGATGATATCCAGCGCATCCGGTGAAGGCACCCGGCAGGCCATACCGTCAGCAAATGTCGCAGCGCTGTTCGTCTCACGCACTTCACCCGCATCGAACGACATGGCGTATGCCGGAGCATTTTCCGCCACGACCCCGACAATATTCGTCTTCAGTCCGAGCAGATCACGCGCCATGATAAGCCCGCAGAGACCTGAACCCATGCCAACCGGCACATAGACCCTGTCCAGATCTTTTACCGCGCGGAAGAATTCCAGTGCGTAAGTAGAGACACCCCTTACGAGCCATGGATGAAATGATGGAACCAAATGCAGGCCTTTTTCCTGTGCCAGCCGGCCGGACTCGACGCGCGCCTCGTCAAAATCCACACCAAATTCGATCAACTCGGCACCAAAGGCGCGCATTGACGTGTTTTTCTCGACGCTGTTCCCGTGGGGCACCAAAATTGTCGCTGACAGGCCAAATTGGGCGCTCGCCAGCGCGATGCTCTGGCCGTGATTGCCACGCGTTGCCGTGATGACTCCTGATACAGGCTCGTCACAACGCGATAGTTCATTGAAATAAACGAGACCGCCGCGCAGCTTGAACGCCCCTATGGGAGTGTGGTTTTCGTGTTTGACCCATACCTCGCAGCCAGCCCGCTCGCCCAATAGAGGCCAGGCATATTGCGGTGTCGGCGCCATAACACCATGGACGGTTCCTGCGGCCGCTTCCAGTTCATCAAGGGAGAACATAAAATTTCAGCCTCATGCAGTTCAGTTACATATTTGGATAATTTGGCCCGCCACCGCCTTCAGGCGTCACCCATGTAATATTCTGTTCCGGGTCCTTGATATCGCAGGTTTTGCAGTGGACGCAATTTTGCGCATTTATTTGAAGGCGCGGTTCACCGCCTTCGCCTTCCACGATCCATTCATAAACCCCGGCGGGGCAATAACGGGCTGATGGCCCGGCAAAACGGTCATATTCACTTGCTCGCTGTAATTCCGGATCAGCGACTTTCAGATGCACTGGCTGATCTTCCTCGTGATTGGTCGCGGACAGGAAAACGGAGGAGAGTTTGTCGAATGTGAGAGCACCATCGGGCCGTGGGTAATCGATAGGCTTGAAACCGGATGCAGACTGCAATGTCGCATGATCCGGCTTGCCGTGCCCAATTGTATGCTTCAGGAAGGGCAACAGCGTATTGACCCACATGTCCATGCCCCCAAGCATGAGCCCAAGCCGCGTACCAAAGCGTGACCATAGCGGCTTGGCGTTTCGCACGCGTTTCAAATCTTTTGCTATACCACTGGATTCATAGGCTTTTTCGTAAGATGCGAGCACATCTCCGGTGCGGTTTGCACCCAGTGCCTCAAATGCAGATTCACCCGCCATGATCCCGCTCAGCATGGCGTTATGAGAGCCTTTTATACGCGGCACATTCATAAACCCCGCGCCGCAGCCAATGAGCGCACCACCGGGAAATGCGAGCTTTGGTACGGATTGAAACCCACCCTCGGTGAGTGCGCGCGCACCATAAGCCACCCGATTGCCATCCTCGAAGGTGTCCCGGATAGCAGGATGCGTCTTGAAACGCTGAAACTCTTCATAGGGTGCAAGATAAGGATTGGCGTAATTCAGATGAACGACGAAACCGACTGAAACCAGATTTTCGCCGAAATGATAGAGGAATGAGCCTCCGCCAATCGCATCATCAAGTGGCCAGCCCATTGAGTGTTGCACCAGGCCGGGCTGGTGTTTGTCCGGTGCCACTTCCCAAAGCTCCTTGAGCCCAAGACCGTATTTCTGAGGCTCACGCCCCGTGTCCAGTTCAAACTTTGCGATGATCTGTTTCGTGAGCGAGCCGCGCGCACCTTCGCCAAGCAGCGTGTATTTGCCGGTAAGCTCCATGCCGCGCATGAAAGTGTCTTTTGGCGAGCCGTCTCCAGCCACGCCCATATCGCCAGTGGCCACGCCGCGCACCGCGCCTGCCTCATCATAAAGAACCTCGCTCGCAGCAAAGCCTGGGTAAACTTCCACGCCGAGCGCTTCGGCCTGCTCTCCAAGCCAGCGGCACAGATTGCCGAGACTGACGACATAATTACCGTGATTGCTCATCAGCGGCGGCATAAGGAAATTAGGTAGGGAGATGCTTTTCCCGGATGTGAGATAGAGGAATTTGTCTTGGCTAACCAGTGTATCCACGGGCGCGCCTTGCTCTCGCCAGCCCGGGATGAGCGTATCGAGGCCAACAGGATCAATCACCGCGCCTGACAGGATATGCGCACCGACCTCGGAGCCTTTCTCCAATACAACGACAGAAACCTCGTTGTCGTTCTCCAGTGCCAGTTGTTTCAACCGAATGGCAGCGGAGAGCCCGGCCGGACCGGCCCCGACAATCACGACGTCAAATTCCATCGATTCCCGGTCGGATACGGGATTTTGCGAATCTAGCATCTGAGATCACCTTCTTCCTAAATGAGGTGGATAATGCGCTTGTCCACTTGGCGTCAATCGGTCGAATGACGGCCCCAGCTTTCAATTGTACGGAATCTGACCTCTAATGCCGATGCACAATGCGAGGGGAAGGCAGCTTTAATGCCATCGCAACGTCAAAAAAGGCGATCAATCCGTGCGCGCCTGCGCACGGCATTTGGCAATGAATATGTCTTGCTGCTGATCTTTTCGGTCTTGATCGGCTTGGCGGTTTCGCACGGCATTGTCGGTTTCCGTAAGCTGGTAGGGTTATTCCAGCTCGCCGCATTCGCATCGGAAACCGAGAAGTATTTCGCGACAGTCGCCGCCGTCTCCTCATGGTGGCATTTGCTTCTGGCGCCAACCCTTGGCGGCCTGCTGGTGGGCTTGTTCATTTATTATTTCATGCCGGACAGACGCAACCAGGGCATTCCCGATATCATGGAAGCCTGCGCTTACCGCGGCGGCAGGATGGACATGAAAGCCAGTTTAGGAGCGGCTCTGGCCTCGGCAGCCTCGATTGGCGCTGGTGCATCGGTTGGGCGTGAAGGGCCGGCTGTCCATATCGGCGCCAGCATCAGCAGCTGGATTACGGAGCGACTGAAATTCAGCCGCTCCTTTTCACTCACCTTGCTGGGTTGTGGTGTCGCCTCGGCTGTTTCCGCATCCTTCAATGTGCCCATAGCAGGCGTATTCTTTGCGCTGGAAGTCGTGATCGGCCAGTACACGTTGAGCGTCTTCGCACCAATCGTTATTGCTTCGGTGGTTTCAGCGGTCGTGATCCGTAACTATTTTGGCCATTACCCGGCCTTCGTGGTCCCGGAATATTTTATCGATTCGCTGATCGAAGTGCCGCTTTTCCTGGTCCTGGGCCTGGTTTGTGCACTTGTTGCGTGCGTCTTCATGTATTGTGTGTTCGCCGTCCAGGATGGTGTGGGTAAACTCCCGATACCCGTCTGGATGCGCCCCGCCATAGGCGGCCTCGCAGTCGGCTGCATTGCCCTCGCCTACCCGCAAATCCTCGGCGTTGGTTACCAGGCGACGGGGCTGGCGCTGAAAGAGGCGATGCCGTTCGCTCTCATGTTCGCCCTGATTCTGGCCAAGTTGGCCGCGTCCTCAATCTCGCTGGGATCGGGTTTTGCCGGTGGGATATTCAGTCCTTCTCTTTTTATTGGCGCCATGACCGGTGGTTCTTTCGGCCTGGCCGTTGCGCAAATCCTGCCCAACTTTGCCTCGACACATGGCGCCTATACGGTTCTCGGCATGGTAGGCGTGGCTTCCGCCGTCCTCGGTGCGCCCATCTCGACAATGCTGATTATCTTCGAACTCACCAACAATACCCAGATGACGGTCGCCGTGATGGTCACGGTCACGACAGCGACCGTGGTCACCCAGCAAATTACTGGTCGAAGGTCATTCTTCGTGTGGGTGCTTGAGCGGCGCGGTGTGACGCTTGATGATGCCAGTGATCAGGAAGCCATGCTGTCCACAACAATAGAAAATGTCATCAGCGATGATTTCATGACGTTGCCCAAATCAGCCACTCTTAAGGAGACACGAGAATTATTCGCCAACAAGCGTCCGGGAGTTGTCTTCATCGTCGATACAAAGGGGCGGGTTGAGGGAGGGCTCACATCCGCCGGATTCCTTGAGCGCACCCACAAACCCGGCTCCAGGCGCATGACAGCCGGCAGCGCGGCAAAGCCATGCGGGACCGTAATCCTGTCCCATGCCAGTCTTGACCGTGCCCTCAAGCTTATGGCCCGGGAAAACGCGGAGTACCTGCCCGTGGTCGATGATATTCAGGCCCGTAAGGTTCTCGGTGTACTCCATCGCAAGGATCTCATGCTTGCCTGCAGCAATGCATCCGATGATAGCAATGCCTAGAGCGAACGCCCCTGCCATGCTATGTCACGCGTAATAATGCTCCGGACCCATCCATGACCATGACCGACACCTCCTCTGCTGCTGCCCTGCTCGACTGGTACCGGGCAATGGGCGTGGACGAAATCATTGAAAATGCGCCTGTCAACTGGTTTGAAGCCGCCGCAACTGCAAAGGCAAGTGAGCAGCAGCCTTCAAACAAAAGTTCCCGCCAACCGGCACCACGAGAACAACCTGCAACACCCCGGCCCGGCTTCAACAACATTGCCCCCGACGAAGCAGTGATGGATGCCCGAAAGCGGGCTTCAAAGGCCAAGTCGCTTGAAGAGTTGGAGACAGCACTTGCAGGTTTTGACGGGTGTCCATTGAAAGCGACGGCCAAAAACACATGCTTCAAGCGCGGGAATGATGAAGCGCGCATCATGCTCATCGGTGAAGGCCCGGGGCGTGATGAAGATTTGCGGGGACTGCCCTTTGTCGGCCGCGCAGGGCAATTGCTCGACAAGATGCTTGGCGCAATTTCACTCACCGAAAAGGACGTTTACATCACCAACATCGTCTATTGGCGTCCACCGGGAAACCGGACACCTTCGACGCAGGAAGTGGAAGCCTGCCTGCCCTTTCTCAACCGGCAGGTGGAATTGCTGGACCCGGAAATCATCGTCCTGATCGGGGGTCCCGCGTCACACACCCTGCTCGGGACAAATGAAGGTATCACCCGCTTGCGGGGTAAATGGCGCGATACCGAGATCGGCGGCAAGACGCGCCGTGTCATGCCCATATTACATCCGGCCTACTTGCTGCGCACGCCGGCGGCCAAGCGCCACGCATGGCGAGATTTGCTAAGCCTGAAGGCTGCACTCAAACCACGGGACTAAAAACATGAGCCAGATTGACGACGCCCTGAAGCAGCGCTTCGGGCCAGACACACCCTCGACACCGGATATCCTCGGCCAATATGAATTTCCGGTCCAGCTTGCCTCCCGGCGATCGCATCGGCAATTCAAACCCGACCCGCTCGACCCGGAGCTTGTACACTCCTTGTGCGCTCTCGCCATGTGCGCACCTGCCAAGAGCGATTTGCAGCAACGTGACATCGTCATCGTTGAGGATCCGGACCAACGTGCGAAGCTTCTGGAGATCATCCCGGGCAATGCCTGGATGGAAACCGCACCCGCCTTTCTCGTTTTCTGCGCCAACAACCGCCGGCAAAGACAATTGAATGAATGGCGAGGGCCTCCTTTCGTCAACGATCATCTGGACGCCTTTTTCAATGCATCCGTGGATGCCGGGATCGCGCTGGCTACTTTCATGATGGCAGCCGAGTCGGTCGGGCTCGGCTGTTGCCCGGTGAGCGCCATCCGCAACGAGTCGCAAAAGGTGAGCGACCTGCTCGGATTACCGGACCATGTGTTTGCCGTCGTGGGCATGGCGCTTGGATGGCCTGAGCAAGAGGGCTGGATCAGCATGCGCCTTCCTCTCGCCGCAACGGTTCACACCAACCGGTTTTCAGAAGAAGGATTGTCAGACCGGATTGACGCCTATGACCAAGCCCGCGCGAAAGTGCATTCCTATTCCAGCCAGCGCAATGTTGAGGAATTTGGTCAGGCAGAATTCTATGGCTGGTCAGAGGATAAAGCGCGGCAATATGCACACCCCGACCGTGCTGACTTCGGCGATTTCATTCGCGCCAAGGGTTTTAATCTGAGCTAGAGTCCCGCGAACAGCACGGAGTGCCAACATGTCCAGAATTGACGAAAGCCGCCCGTTCATCCCGGTCAACATTGCCGTGTTGACGGTCTCCGACACGCGCACGCAAAGGGAAGACAAGTCCGGCGCGTCACTTGAAAAGATGCTTACCCAAGCCGGTCACAAGCTCGCTGAACGCAGCATCGTGAAGGATGACATTCCGCTTATCGGGAAACAGGTACAGGACTGGATAGACTCACCCGACATTGATGTGGTGATCACCACAGGCGGCACTGGCTTTACCGGACGCGATGTCACCCCTGAAGCCATACGCCCCCTGTTCGAGAAAGAGATTGAGGGCTTTTCGACCGTCTTTCACATGCAGAGCTACGACAAGGTTGGAACATCCACGATCCAGTCACGTGCTTGCGGTGGTGTCGCCAATGGAACTTATATTTTTTGTGTGCCCGGCTCCCCCGGCGCCTGCAGGGACGCGTGGGACGGCATTTTGAAATATCAGCTCGACAACCGGCACCGACCCTGCAATTTCGTGGAAATCATGCCGCGTCTGCTGGAAAAATAACAACAGCACAAGCTCCCGTCTCATCACCTACCTGCCAGATAACATCTATCTTGCGGATAAAAAGCGTGCTGAAATAATCTCCTGACTGCAATGATAAAAGAGGAGTGTGCTCATGAGCATTTTCGGAATGATTAAGGATGCGATTTTCGGCAAGTCAGCTGAAGCCGCAGAAACAGAGACTGCAGGTGGCGGTAGCGCCGGCAGCTCAGGTGGCGGCGTTGATGTTGCCGCGATCATGAATGACCTTGCCAGCAAAAATAAGCAAAAGCTCAACTGGAAAACTTCTATTGTTGATTTGATGAAGCTGCTGGATATGGATAGCAGCTACTCAAACCGCAAAGCACTGGCCAAAGAGTTGAACTTTGACGGCGATATGAATGACTCAGCTTCCATGAACATCTGGCTTCATAAGCAGGTGATGAAGGAATTGGCTGAAAATGGCGGCGTGATCCCCGACGACCTCAGGGATTGACGTCAGGGCGTATCGTAAGATTGGTGAGAACGGCGAAACATTGGACTGCAGGTCATCTTGAAGCCAATGTGAGGATGGTTTCTTCCTCACTCACCATCTACTCTTCCCACCCCACTGGAAACTCTCACTAAAACGTCGGTGTCCGATGATGGTGCTAAAGCCTGCATGCAAGATATTAGAGGCTGGAGGTGCCAATACGCACCTCCATCACTCCCGACATTGTGAAGCACGAGTATATATGCTTCTTCAATTCCGGCATTACACGGCCATTTTATTCAGCGTATGATTTGACGTTCCAAATACGCATCAAGATGATTTTGATGGAGTAACGCTGATGTCTGACATTCGCCACAAATTTTCACGACGCGGCCTTCTGACAGGTGCCGCCGGTGTTGCAGCGGCAGCCTCGCTCCCGCACGGACTTATTGCACCGGCTTCCGCCAAAGCCCCCATGCTCGGCGCCTCGCGCCCGACCCATTACCGCTTCAAGCTTGGGGATTTCGAAGTCACCACCCTGTATGACGGCGCGCTGGCCATCCCCAAAGTCCACCCCATCTTTGGCAAGAACCAGAAAATCGAGGATGTTCAGGCCTACCTCACGGCCAACAATCTGCCGACCGACAAGATGACCATCTCCTTCACACCGGTGATCGTAAACACCGGCAAGGATCTGGTGATGTTCGATTCCGGCTATGGCGAAGAGCGCCGCGCCAAGGGCGCAGGTCAGGCCGCGGCTGCTCTTGCATCGGCCGGGTTTACCCCTGACCAGATCGACGTCATCGTCATCACCCACGCCCACCCTGACCATGTTTCTGGGCTGATGGAAAACGGCAAGGCGGTATATCCCAATGCACGCTATGTGGTTGGCGACGTGGAGTATAATTTCTGGTCCCCGAAATCGCTTCTTGATAGCAGCAACAAGAATATGGTTCGCCGGGCACAGGCGGTTCACAACAACCTTGTGCCGCTGGCTGAAAAAGCCACCTTCATCAAACCGGGCGCGGATGTTGTGACCGGCATCACATCTGTCCAGGCCTTCGGGCACACACCGGGGCATATGTGCTTCCATATTGAAAGTGCCGGCAAACGCTTCCTGATTTTTGCCGATACGACCAACCATTATGTGGCGTCGCTGGCGAAACCGGACTGGCACTGTGCCTTTGACATGGACGCGGAAGCCGCCGTTAAAACACGAAAGAAAATCCTCGACATGATTGCTTCCGACAAGATCCCGTCGGCGGGATATCACATGCCCTTCCCGGCCGTTGGATATGTCGACAAGATGGGTTCAGGTTACCGGTGGGTCCCGGCGAGTTACCAGCTCGATCTCTAGCGACGAAGCAATACGTCCAGCCCGTAGGTCTTCCTGTTCTCACAGAAGCAGGGTTTCAGATATCTGGCGGGCGAAATCGGAGACTTCCGGGAAATAGGCCTCCGCCCGGCTGCGGCAGCCGAAGTCCTCACCCGGGTAGCCCGTGGGCGGCGGGTCATCCCAGGAAAAAACCTTGCCATCGGTGGCCAGGTGCGAGGCGCGCACCTTGCCGTCGCCTTGGGTGCGCCAGATATAGCGGGTGGTCGAGGTGGTCTCGCTCTCGGCTCTGGCCTTGACCTCCTGCATCGTGATCGGCTCGCCGGTGCGCATATAGCTTTCGAAAGTATGGGCTCAGGTACGGTTGCGTGCTAGATTCGACCCGCCTGAAAGAACCGCGATCTGGAAGATTATGTTAAATTTCTGATGTGGCCGCGGACCCTGGCGGTGCCATTCATTGTCTTTTGGGCGAGACCAGCAAGCCCTCCCGTCTTGCGCATCCAAAGAATATTCCAGAGCCATGTTTGAACAAATATACCCGCTGTTTAAATATCTCACGGACATACCCGTAAACTTCTGGTCCTATCTCCTGCTGGCCATACCTCCGATCCTGGTGTTCAGTATCAGACCTGATGCAAATGTCTGGTTACGCATCGGACGATTGCTGCTGGCAATAGTCTGCACATATGTTCTGATCAATTTGACACTCCACACAAGCCGAGCCTTACAGTGGAAAGCATATGAGCAATGCCGCAGCGAAAGCCAGCATCGCATCGACAGCCATGAAATGCATGAGGAATGCAAATACAACATCGACATCGCTGACGGCGCGAGCAACATATTTTATCTTTATTTTGGCTGGATTCCTGCAACTGCATACATTGGATTATGGGAATACGTTTGGCGCCGCGTATATGGCCGCTCCATTGCGGCAACCGCAGATCATGACTGGGGTGAAAAAATTAGCGCAATTGTTGGCAGATGTACGCGCATAACTCCTCTTATTTTAATACTCTTCTTATTACAATTATTCTTTATTATAGCTATAAATAAACTGCTCTAATATTATTCAAATAATACGAATAATTTACAAACTTAAAACACAAAGATAACTTTATTTTTGCGCTGCTAATACACACGCCTCGAATTCCGTCTGCCACGATCCGGTTATCGGAAAACGTTCTGTAATCACCCCATCCGTGATTCTAACCAGAATGTCCCCCGCGACGTCGACTCCAAGGTCCCGAGCTAAGCTCAACCCATTCAAGAGAGCATTGACTGACGGAGTCTTGACGAAAAATTCGTCGGTATAGGACTCAAGGGCATCTATCAGTATGGAAAATAACGGACTTACGAGCGAAGGGGTCTTGCGTACGATTTTGGCAATAAACCTGTCTACTTCATCGGGACTGGATGATCCTAATAATATCTGCCTGAAATCTAACGGATCGGTGAATTCATCACTAAAGTGATATTCGACCGTTCTTGAGATTATCAAAATAGTGTCGTCTAGCGTAGCTGCTCCCTTGAACTCACCGCTGACCGTCCCTCCGCCAAATACAGGGTGGATGGCACCAAAAAAATCGTAGCTCCTGTTAAAATCATGAGAGAAACGGCCCGGTCCCGCCTCGCGGCCTGCGTCCTTAATTTGCTGGTTGAGCGCACTGTAACGATTCTCGGCACACAGATCGATCACATCTTGCAAAAATCCGATTTCCTGTAGAGTCACGGCAGCTCCGCCGCCAGTCAAAAAATGCCAGCTAAAATCGAACGTATCCCATTTTTTCCCCGTATCATTCACCGTACTCGTCAGCGTCTGGCGGGCGAATTCGGAGACCTCCGGCTCATACGCCTCCGCCCGGCAGCGGCAGCCATAGTCCTCGCCTGGGTGGCCCGTGGGCGGCGGGTCGTCCCAGGGAAAAATCTTGCCGTCATTTGCGCGGTGCGAAGCGCGGACCTTGCCGTCGCCTTGCGTGCGCCAGATATAGTGGGCGGTCGAGGCACCTTGCATTTCCCTCCGAGCGCGCGCCTTGACCTCCTGCATCGCGATCGGCTCACCCGTGCGCATATACGCCTCGAAGGCGTTCTTATAGGCACGGCTCTTTCGCAAGACGTCCGGATCGCCGGTTTCTTTCGAGCTTGATGGCGGCTGTTGCTTTGCGGCATGTCTCGTTGGCTCAGGTGATCGATGGCGCAATCATAAGTTCTGCGGGAAAGGCGGGGATAAAAGCGCGCGGCCTGACCTGATATTGCCTAATGTTGATGCCAGGGCGGCAGCACGATGCGGGCTGCGGCGTGTCCCAGCCGCCGGTGACCCGGCCCGTCATCCACATCGCCCAAATGGTCAATCAGCGACACGCGTGAGCGCCTCAGATTGGTGAGCGTATCATCGAGGGTATGGGGGCTGGACCAGCGCACACCCGCAAAGATGTTGAGAATTTTTGGGGTCCGCCTCTGCCCAACGAGCCAATAGCCGCCGTCCTCGCACGGCCCCAGAACAGCATCATGGGCCCCCAGTGCCGCAAAGGCCCTGGAAATATGCCGGTTTGATATCTCGGGGATATCGGTGCCGATAATGACAACCGGCCCTTTCGGCAAACAGTCAAACACGCGCTGCATCCGCGCGCCCAAATCTCCATCACCCTGCCCTATGAGATCGGGCCCGGGAGGCCAGGCAGGTGAGCCAATAGACGTATCGGGCGATACAGAAATCAGCGTGTTCCAACGCGGATCATTCGCAAGCCGGGCCGATACATTGGCCAGCGTGCGCCGGTAAAACCCTGTTGCTTTTACCGCTCCAATATCTCTGGCGAGACGCGTCTTGACCGCACCGCAACGCGGTTCCTTGGCCATGACCACGAGCGAGCGCCGGAGCCCTCTTTCAGGTTTCACACTTTCAGCCATACAGTCGGACAAGCGTTGCGGGCGGCACCCGCAGATAATAGAGCGACAGGCAGGTGGCATTTCGCACTATGCGAGAAAAATAGCCGTTCCTTTTATAACGCGCAGCACTGGTGACGGCTTTTGATCGCATCATCATCAGCCTCTTTCTCCCCAGCCTGCGCACCAGATCAACATCCTCCATCAAAGGCATTGAGCGATAGCCACCAATGGAATTGTAAAGCTGCTTTGGAATAAGAAGGCCCTGATCGCCATATGGCAGAGAGAACAGTGCGCAGCGCATCCCGACGATGGCCTCCAGCATGCGCGGCTTGGCGCCGAAATCATCCAGTGCAAAGGAAAAGGCTGCCGCCGAAAGAGGCCTGTCGCCGATATCGACGTGCTCCATGAACGTGGCGGCCTCCGCCTCCCATCCTGTTTGCGGCACGGTGTCGGCATGGAGAAACAGCAGCCATTTCGAGCGTGCCGCATCAGCTCCGGCGGCAAGTTGGACCCCGCGCCCGCGCTCACTGCGGATAAAATTGGCACCCGCCACATCGGCGATTTCAGCCGTCGCATCGCTTGAGCCGCCGTCAGAAATGATCACTTCCTTGATGAGCCCCTGCACGGTCGCCGGCACAAGCGCGGTGAGCGTCGCGGTAAGCCCGGCATCGGCATTCAGCGTTGGGATGACGACGGAAATCATGGGCGCGGATCATAGTGTTTGCAAGAGGGCTCAACAAGACCGCGATGACCCGGTCATCTTATTATGTTCTTGATTTGTTCTTTATCCTTATATAAGCTCCTCTACATGGACCTGCAGCCCCCTCAAACCCCGCCGGTCCGGCAAACGTCGGCGCCCGGATCAGGTGAACTCCCTGAAGAAATCCCGTCCGGGCGCCGCCGTGGCCGTGGGTCGGTGTCAAACCATACTGGCCGTTTTGAGCAGCAAATCCGCAGCCAGAGCGACGATGGATGGGAGAGCCTGGGAGACCTCGATGCCTTCTCCACATCTGTGCAGGAAGAACGGGCCAAGAGCATAATTTCCAGCAACAAATCGCCCGATATCGGGTTTGACCAGTCCATCAACCCTTATCGCGGTTGCGAGCATGGCTGCGTCTATTGCTACGCCCGGCCCACCCACGCGTTCTTAGGTCTTTCTGCGGGGCTGGATTTTGAAAGCAAGCTGTTTGCAAAAGTCAACGCCCCGGAGCTTCTGGAACGCGAGCTGGCAAAGCCCGGCTATAAGGTGAAAACAATTGCGCTGGGCACCAACACCGACCCCTACCAGCCTATTGAGCGGCAATACCGGATCATGCGGCGGTTGCTGGAAATACTGGAGCGGGCCAATCACCCTGTCGGCATTGTCACCAAGTCCGCACTCATTCTGCGCGACAAGGATATCCTCACCTCAATGGCAAAACGCGGGCTTGTGAAGGTCGCGCTCTCCATCACAACACTCGACCGCAAGCTCGCCCGTGCCATGGAGCCGCGCGCCTCGACACCGCAAAAGCGGCTGGATGCACTGGAAGACCTCTCAAGTGCCGGCATCCCCACCGCCGTCATGGTTGCACCCATCATCCCCGCCCTGAACGATCCGGAAATAGAAACCATCCTTACACGAACCCATGCGGCTGGAGCGTGCGAGGCCGGCTATGTGATGCTGCGCCTGCCGCTGGAGATTGCAGATCTGTTCCAGGAGTGGCTCAACAAGAACGCACCTGACCGCGCCAAACGCGTCATGTCTCTGATGCGCTCCATGCGCGGCGGCAAGGACTATGATGCGCAGTGGGGCAAGCGCATGCGCGGGCAAGGCCCCTATGCCTGGCAGATCGGCCGGCGGTTTGAACTTGCCACAAGGAGACTTGGCCTCAACGCCAAGAGTTTTGATCTGAGACGTGATCTGTTCGAGCCGCCTGTCCTGCCGGGCCAGCAAATGTCCCTGCTTTAGCATTTGCCTGAAGTCTTCCCCCCCGGCACAGTGCGCCCATGCCGAGTCTGGACCATGAGAACGAACTGGTGCGCCAATATGGCGGCCCCGTTGCGGGCATTGACGAAGCCGGTCGAGGCCCCTGGGCAGGGCCTGTGGTGTCTGCCGCCGTGATCCTCGACATCGCCCATGTGCCGGAAGGGCTGAATGACTCTAAAAAACTTACCGAGAACGCCCGTGAAGCGCTTTTTACACAGATCATGGCGCGGGCCCAGGTTGGTGTCGGTATCGGGGATGTTGCACGCATTGACCGCGACAACATTCTGCAAGCCACCCTTTGGGCCATGGATCAGGCCTGCAAGGCGCTCCCCGAAAAACCGGCTGCAGCCCTCATTGACGGCAATCGCTGCCCGACACTCAACTGTTCCGCCCAGTCCCTCATCAAGGGAGACGCCCTGTCCCTCAGTGTTGCCGCAGCTTCAATCATCGCCAAGGTCACGCGCGACCGCATCATGGTGGACCTGGCCAAAGCCCATCCCGGATATGCCTGGGAGCGCAACAAGGGATATGGCACGCGCGCACATTCAGATGGCCTGATGCGCCTGGGCGTGACACCTCATCACCGCCGCTCCTTCAAACCCGTTCAGGCGATCCTCCTGCAAAATAGCAAGTGCGATTAAGTCCGCCTTTACCTTGTTAACGGCACATTAGGCGCCTAGACTCGAATGGCCCTGTTTGAGGTCTGTGTGTCGCGTATCGGGGTTGTGTATGAGTAAGCGTAAAAGTCAAAGCCCGGTGACGGGTGTCAACCGGATTATTCTCGGTGACTGCATCGAGGAGCTGCGCGCCCTGCCCAAGGGCTGTGCCGATCTCGTGTTTGCCGACCCACCCTATAATCTCCAGCTCGAAGGTGAGCTGATGCGTCCCAACAATACCCGTGTCGACGGGGTTGATAACGACTGGGACAAATTCACTGATTTCTCCACCTATGACGCTTTCAGTCGTGACTGGCTCAATGCTTGTCGTGAGTTGCTCAAGCCCAACGGTGCGTTGTGGGTCATCGGCAGCTACCATAATATTTTCCGCGTCGGCACACAGCTTCAGGATCTGGGCTACTGGATTTTGAACGATATTATCTGGCGCAAGACGAACCCGATGCCGAACTTCCGGGGCAAGCGCTTTACCAACGCCCATGAAACACTGATTTGGGCGGCCAGGAGCGAGAAAAGCCGCTGTACTTTCAACTATGAAGCCATGAAGGCGCTCAACGAAGACATCCAGATGCGCTCTGATTGGCTGTTCCCGATTTGCTCAGGTCCTGAGCGGTTGAAGAACTCGCAGGGCAAAAAAGCCCACCCAACGCAAAAACCGGAAAGCCTGTTGCAGCGTATCTTGCTGGCCTCGACCAATCCGGGTGATGTTGTGGTGGATCCTTTCTTTGGTACGGGAACGACCGGCGCGGCAGCTGCACGTCTTGGGCGTCACTGGATTGGTATCGAGCGCGAAAAATCCTACGCTCGAGTGGCGCAAAAGCGCATTGACGCAATTGAACCACTTGATGAGCAATCGCTCAGCATCACGCAGAGCAAGCGCGCAGCCCCCCGTGTACCATTTGGTACGCTCATCGAGCTTGGCATCATCAAGCCAGGCGCGACCCTCTATGACCACCGGGCCAAACATGAAGCCCATGTGAAGGCCGACGGCTCCATTGCGTGTGCCGGCGAACAGGGGTCTATCCACAAGATCGGGGCCCATGTTCAGGGTGCCCAAGCCTGCAATGGCTGGACGTTCTGGCACTATGAGGCAGGCGGTAAACTCAAGCCTATCGACGCTTTGCGAGATGAGGCGCGGAGCCATCTCGGTATCAGCGCCAATTGATCAGCGCGTGGTGTAATCCAGTGCATGGGCAACAACTTTTCGCATGACCGACGGCAGGGCCTGAGCATCAAGTTCACGCCGTGGCACCCACATGTATCGCTCAAGGGCCACATCTTTACCCGTGCAACTACCCTCCTCGGTATGTGCCAGATACACAGACAGCTCCAGGTGAAAATGCGTGAATGTGTGGCGCACAATCCCCGGCACACGCTCCCATGTTGCATCTATAGGGCCATCGGACATGACCATCTCGCCTTCACGCCACTCTGAGCCCGGCACCTCGGTCATACCACCGAGCAGACCCTTAGCAGGGCGTTTGCGGAGCAGGATTGCACCGTCTGAACGCTGGATAAAATATGCAAAACCGTGCCGCGTTGGTTTGGCTTTCTTCGGCGTCTTGTAGGGCAACACCGACGCCAACCCCGATGCGAAACCCGCACACCGTGATTTCCACGGACAGCGTGCGCATGAGGGACTGCGCGGCGTGCAAATGGTTGCCCCAAGATCCATCATCGCCTGCGCAAAATCACCCGGTCTCTCCCCCGGGGCCAGGGTTTCCAGCATGGCGCGCAATTCCGGCTTTGCACCCGGCAAAGGCGCCTCAACAGCATAAACCCGGGCAAGAACCCGCTCCACATTGCCATCCATAACCGCAGCTGGATTGTCAAACGCGATGGCAGCAATCGCTGCTGCCGTGTATGACCCCACCCCGGGCAGCGTCAAAAGCTCTTTCTCCGTTTCAGGAAAGCGCCCGGAATAGACATCCGCAACAGCACGTGCGCAGGCATGAAGGTTTCGTGCCCGAGCATAATATCCAAGGCCTGCCCACGCCTGAAGCACATGCTCCAGCTCAGCTTCCGCCAAATCTTCAACCCTTGGCCAGCGTTTGAGAAATGCAGTGAAATAAGGCCCGACCACCTTCACGGTCGTCTGCTGCAACATGATTTCGCTCAGCCACACGGCATAGGCATCAGATGATTCGCCCGGTGCAGCGCGCCATGGCAGTTCACGGCGGGATTGATCATACCAGTCCAGCAGTGTTCTCGCAGCCCACGCAGAATCGGGGGTTGCCGACATGTTTTCCCCATGGCTCATCTTCGTGCTGCCTCGCCACATCATGATTGGGTATGATAGGAGCATTGCAGCTTCAGGAAAACGGTCGAAACCAGACTAATATGAGCAATCCACTGAAAAAAAAGTTCGGCAAAAGACGCGGCGGTAGCCCGATGGCAATCGGGGCCTATGTGCCTGCCATTGCCGCCAAGGCTTTTGAAGCCCACGGTTTTCCCTCCGCCAGCATCCTCTCGGACTGGCCGGAAATTATCGGTGCCGAATTTGCAGCGATCACAGCTCCTGAAAAGCTCGTGTGGCCGAGGCGTGGCATTCAGTCTCACGGGATAGAAGAAGATCTGCAACAACCACCTTCGCGCCGTCGCTCGGGCGCCACCCTCGTTCTGCGGGTGGACGGTCCGCGCTCACTGGAAATCCAGCATATCGCGCCTCAATTGCTTGAGCGCATCAACATCTATTTTGGTTACCGCGCGGTTGCTGAACTCAGGATCATTCAGGGCCCGGTCATACGCGAAACCCCACTAGAGCCTCCTCAGCACAAGGTGAAAGAGGTAGAACTGGATACAGATATTGAGGATGAGAAGTTGCGCAGGGCTCTGGAAAAACTGGGGGGCAGCCTGGACTAACCCCGTTTAATCACACGACTTTACACATCCTTGTGAGTGTGCATTTCCACAATCCTGCTATATTCGCACGAAATATTACTGCAGAAGCCGGGTTGAAATTTTCACCAGGCACAAAAGCCAGATAGATAAAGGAGTTGGTTTTGTCAGATTCAAAATCATCCAATGCCAAGGGTTTGTCCCGTCGCAACACCATCATGGGTTTGGGTGCCCTGGCCTTAGCCGGAGCAGGCGGCGCCTATTACGTTATGGCGCAAAGCAGTCAGAAGCCGATGAGCTCGGACAAAATGAGCAAAATCGACGTCATGGCGGTTGATCCGAAAAACGATAACATCGTTGGCGATGTGAATGCGCCAATTACACTCGTGGAATATTCTTCCATGACCTGCCCGCACTGCGCGAACTTCCATCAGCTCACTGTGCCTGAGTTGAAGAAGAAATATATCGATACGGGCAAGGTCCGCTATGTGATCCGTGAGTTTCCGCTCGACCGTGTTGCTTTCGCTGCCGCCGCGCTGGCGCGATGTGCCGGTGAGAAAAAATTCTTCCCCTTTATGGAAATGCTCTTCCGCCAGCAGGACAGCTGGGCCAGGGGTCCTGGCTCTCCCGCCCCACGCCTGTTCAAGATGGCCAAGCAGGCCGGATTTGATGAGAAATTCTTCAATGAATGCATGCGCAACAAGGACGTCTCCGACCGGATTGAAAAGGTCATGGCAAAAGGGCGTGATGAGTATCAGGTCACCTCGACACCTACGCTGTTCATAAATGGCAAGAAAGTCGAAGGCGGGAACAGCCTGGCTGATCTGGAAAAAGCAATGGAGCCTTATCTAAAAGGTTGAATAAACCTTATTTGGGGGACAATGCCGTGTTGCTAGACCGGCGCGTTTTTGTAGGTGGAATACTGGCCGTTGGCGCGGGCAGCCTGTCAGGCTGTGCGGGTGGTGGCTCGCGCCAATCTGCGCAAATAGGCCCGCTGAACGCTGACGGCACGCCAAATCAGGCGGAACTCATGAAACCCGGGCCCTTGGGCGAAAAAGTTCTGGGCAGCGCGACAGCACCGGCCACCATTATCGAATATGCCTCGCTGACCTGTCCTTTCTGCCATAAGTTCCACCTGACCACCTATCCCCGCATCAAGAAGGAACTGATCGATACCGGTAAGGTGCGCTACATCATCCGTGAATTCCCCATTGGACGCTCAGCCGGCACGGCGGCGATTATCACGCGTTGCGCGCCGGAGAAGGATTACTTCACCCTGTATGATAAATATCTGATCCAGCAGAAAAAATGGGTCTCACAGAATGTCCGTCCTGATGCCATCTACAAGGTTGCTGCTCAGACTGGCATGACCCGCAAGGCGTTTGATGCCTGCCTGTCCAACAAGAAAGTCGAAGAAGGATTGCGGATGGTGAAAGAACGGGGCCGCGCATTCGGCGTCTCTGGCACACCAACATTTTTCATCAATGGCAAAAAGGCCCGCGGTGCCCTCACTTTTGACCAGATCAAGGAAATGCTGGGCACACAAGTGACTTAATTGTCGTATTTCTCTCTTCTCGTCGTAATTTATCTCATAATCACGAACTGATTCGCCAAAGCGGGGGTTTTGGCGTGCAGAAAAAGTGGGGAACGCTTCGTGAAGATCAATCGTCTGAGGCTGTTGGGCTTCAAGTCATTTGTCGAACCGGTTGAGCTTCTGGTCGAGCCAGGTCTCACCGGTGTTGTCGGCCCGAATGGCTGCGGCAAGTCCAACCTTCTTGAAGCCCTGCGCTGGGTGATGGGCGAGACCTCACACAAATCCATGCGCGGCGCGGCGATGGATGATGTCATATTCGCAGGTACCCAGAACCGCCCATCCCGGAACATGGCCGAAGTGACCGTGTTCATTGACAATACCGAGCGCTCGGCCCCAGCTGAATTTAACGACACCGACCAGATTGAAGTCTCACGCCGCATTGAGCGTGAAGCCGGGTCCATATTCCGGATCAACGGCAAGGATGTGCGCGCCCGTGACGTGAGACTGCTTTTCGAAGATGCAGCAACTGGTGCGCGCTCTCCCGCCCTCGTGCGCCAGGGCCGTATCGGTGAAATCGTCAACGCCCAACCACAGCAGCGCCGACGCGTTCTCGAAGATGCTGCGGGCATTGCCGGCCTGCACAGCCGCCGCCATGAAGCGGAACTCAGACTGAAAGGCGCGGAAGGTAATATTGAACGGCTTCAGGATCTCATGGGTCAACTCAAGACCCAGATGAATTCCCTTAAGCGTCAGGCCCGGCAGGCACGGCGCTACAAGGAAATTTCAGGCGAAATTCGCTCCGGCGAAGCCTTGCAGCACCATCTGCGGTGGCAGGTTGTATGCGAGAGCGTCGACACCGAAGAGCGCGCTTTGGAAGAAGCCGTGCGCACGGTTGCACGACACACCCAGAGCGAAGCCCAAACGATCCGCACTCATACAGATGCCGCCGACGCGATGCAGCCCTTGCGTGACGAGGAAGCGACACGCGCAGCTGTACTGCACCGGCTCACCGTCGAGCGCGAGGCGCTGGACGAGGAAGAGCAACGCGCCCAGAACCGCAAACAGGAGCTGGACGACAGGCTCTCTCAGTTGGAAAGCGATCTTGAACGTGAACGCGAGCGCGAGCAGGAGGCCAAGGAGGCACTGGAGCGGCTTAGCAATGAACAAAGTGAATTCGCCGATGCGCCTGACAATAGCGAGGCCGCAACCAGAGCCGGCGAGACCATGGAAGCGCATGCAAGCGAACTGGATGATGCAGAATCCACACTCGGTTTGCTCACCGGAAAGCTTGCCAGCCTTAAAGCTGAACGCCAGCAGCTAACAGCCGCCCTGGAAAATCAACGGGAGCGCAAAGTGCGCCAGGAAGCCCGTGAAACTGAGACACAGGCACGACTGAAAGAACTTGAAGACGCGCAGGACGGCGATGCGGGCATCACCGAGCTTCGCGACAAGGTAGCGGAAATTTCCGCCAGTGCTAAAACGCTTGAACAACAGGTGATTGAAGCTGAAAAAGCATTGAGCCTGACCCGTGAAAAAGAACGCGCGGCGCGCGAAACATCCGAAGATTTAAAATTGCGCGCGCAGGAACTGGAAACCGAGGCGCAGACCCTCATCAAACTTCTCAAACCCGCAGAAGACACCCAGTGGGTGCCTATTGTCGGCAAGGTGCGCGTCGAGCCTGGCTATGAACTGGCTTTGGGTGCCGCACTTGGCGATGATCTCGACGCCTCGGACGATACCCAGGCCCCGGCCCATTGGGGTGCCATATCGGCGTCTGACACCGATGCTGCCCTGCCAGAAGGCGCGGAGCCCTTGAGTGCATTTGTCAAGGCACCCAAGGCACTGGCCCGGCGGCTTGCACAAATTGGCATGGTTGAGGCTGGACAAGGTGATGCCCTCCAAGGCGCGCTAAAACCGGGCCAAAGGCTTGTTTCAAAAGCAGGCGATCTGTGGCGCTGGGACGGATACTCGGCAGCGGCCGATGCACCGACGGCCTCGGCCAAGCGGCTATCAGAGCGCAACCGGCTGGACTCGTTGAGCGCTGAAGCAGACTCCGCACGCAAGGATGCGCAAAAATCAGAAGCGCAATTGGCAACTCTTTACGAGCAGGTTTCCAAGGCTGAGCAGGCTGACAGCGATGCCAGTGATGCATGGCGCAAGGTCCAGGGAGAACTTGGAGAGGCTCGCGATAATCTGGCGGCGGCGGAGCATGACGCACAATCATCAAGCAAGGAACTGGGTGCACTGGTCGAGGCCAGGAGCCAAACACAAGAGGCGCTGGAAGAAACCCGCACCGCGATAGTGGCCACTCAAAGCGCGCTGGATGAACTGGGACCGGAAACGGCGCTGGATGCAGAGCTGACCGCACTACAGGCCAGCGTCGCTGAAAAGCGCATCGCCTATTCGGATGCCCGCGCCAAGCATGACAATATTGAGCGCGAGCAGCAACTTCGCGCCGACCGCATTGCCACGGTAACCCGGGAACTTGAACAATGGACCGAGCGTCAGGAAAGTGCCTCGCGGCAAATCGAGACGCTGAAGGATCGCTTTGAGGAAACCCGCAGCGAGATTGAAAGTTTTGCCGATTTGCCGGGCCAGGTGGAAGCGAAGCGCTCGCGTCTACTGGACGAAATCGACAAGGCAGACAAGGAGCGCCAGAAGGCCGCCGATACCTTGGCCCAGGCTGAAATCAGCCTGCGCACATGTGAAAAAGCAATGCGCGAGGCACAAGCGGCACTTTCAGAAGCGCGCGAAAGCCGCGCCCGCATCGAGGCCCAGCTGGAAGCTGCCCGCGAACGGCGCGCCGACCAGGCCAGGTTGATCTCGGAGCAACTCGAATGCGCGCCTGAGGAGTGCCTGTCCATCGCCGACCTCGACCCCGATGCCGCACTTCCCGAACTGCCCGAAATTGATGCCAGGATTGCCGCGCTGAAAGCCGACCGCGAGCGCCTGGGTGGTGTCAATCTGGGCGCGGAGGAAGCGCTTGTGGAGGTCTCGAGTGAACTTGAGGGCATGGGCGCGGAACAGGAAGACCTCGAAGAAGCCATTGCTCGGCTGCGGCAGGGCATCTCAAAGCTGAATCGCGAGGGCCGCAAGCGGCTGCTCGACGCCTTTGATGAGGTCAACGGACACTTTCAGTCCCTGTTCAAAACCCTGTTCGGCGGCGGCGAAGCGGAGTTGCAGCTTGTCGAAAGTGATGATCCGCTGGAATCGGGACTGGAAATCCTCGCCCGCCCGCCGGGTAAGAAACCACAGGTGCTCACCCTGCTCTCTGGTGGTGAGAAGGCACTGACGGCGATGGCGCTGATCTTTGCCGTGTTCCGCACCAACCCTTCACCGATCTGCGTGCTCGATGAGGTTGATGCACCGCTCGACGACACTAATGTGGAGCGCTTCTGCCTGTTGATGGAGGAAATGAAACGGGCGACGGATACCCGTTTCCTGATTATCACCCATCACCCGATGACAATGACACGCATGGACCGCTTGTTCGGCATCACCATGGCCGAACGCGGCGTCAGCCAACTTGTTTCGGTTGACCTTGAGACGGCGGAGCGGTTCCGGGATACGGGCTGATAAACTCAAGCCACAGATAAACCTGCCACCGCCGACGGCAATGCGGTAATTTAATCAACAAATACAAAAGCTTATATGTCCATCACGGGTTCTTGACACGCCCAGAACGCCCTTCTATGGTGCGCCCGGCTGAGGCTCAATTCTGGGGCTTGGCTGCAATTGTGCTGATGAGGCGCATGTGATGGCGGGCTCCGCCAAAAGTTCTGAATCCGATACCACATCCGACGCTGATGCTATTCAACGTCGGCTCACGGATTTAGATCGACGGCTGGACCAGACCAAAACACGCCGCGAGGCACAAAATGTCAGACCCGCAAGACAGTCAGGCGGGTTTGTCCTGGCCGTTAGGGCTGTAAGTGAGCTGATTGCCGCTGTCCTCGTTGGCAGCGTGATTGGATGGGGGTTGGACTGGGGGCTGGGAACGTCACCTGTTCTTCTTCTGGTGTTTTTTCTTTTCGGCTTTGCCGCCGGTGTCGTGAACGTGGTTCGTGCCACGAAACACAACAAGACCGGAGTGGCGGATGCCGAGGGTGGACCTAGCTAGCCGCAATTGCTTCATTGCGTGCAGGTAAAAGTCATCTGAGAGGGAAGTTCAGTGGCGAGCGATAAAGCGCATAGTCCGGAAGGCGCCATGCCGGATCCGATTCATCAGTTCGAGATCAAACGGATTCTTGAACTTGACCTGTTCGGTATTGATGCCTCCTTCACCAATTCCGCTCTCTGGATGGTCGTCGCTGTCGTCCTGATCTCCCTACTGACCATATGGGGCATGGGCGGTCGTGCCCTGGTACCAAACCGCCTGCAATCTGTTGCCGAGATTTCCTACGAATTTATTGCCAACATGGTGCGCGATATCGTGGGCGTATCGGGTATGAAGTTTTTCCCGTTCGTGTTTACGATTTTCATGTTCATCCTGTTCCTGAACATGCTCGGATTGCTCCCAGGTGCCTTTACGGCGACAAGTAGTATTTCCGTCACTGCGGCACTTGCACTGCTGGTGTTCTTCACCGTCATCATAGTCGGGTTTGCCAAAAACGGGCTTGGATTCCTAAAGCTTTTTGTCCCTTCAGGAATTCCGAAAATCCTGTTGTTGCTGGTGGTGCCGATCGAGATCATTTCGTTTCTCTCGCGCCCCGTCAGTCACTCTGTGCGCCTGTTTGCCAACATGCTGGCCGGGCACATCACGCTAAAAGTCTTCGGCGGCTTCGTCACCATGCTGATCGGCACGGGCGGCGCACTGGCTGCCGTTGCAATATTCCCGCTCACAATGGCTCTCGCGTTGACCGCGCTTGAGGTGCTGGTAGCCTTCCTGCAGGCCTATGTGTTCGCCATGTTGACATGTATGTATCTGCACGACGCATTGCACCCTGGCCACTAGGGCCGGATATCACGATAATTACGGACACTAGAACGCAGACAACAACTCAATGAATGCCTCAAAGGAGATGGTTTAATGGATCCAGCAGCAGCAAAACTTATCGGGGCCGGCCTTGCAGCCATTGGCACCGGCGTCGCCGCAATCGGCGTGGGAACACTCTTCGGACAATTTCTTTCCGGAGCTTTACGCAACCCATCCGCCGCACCCGGACAATTCGCTAATCTGATCTTTGGATTTGCCGTGACGGAAGCGCTGGGGATTTTTGCGCTGCTGATCGCGTTCCTGCTGCTGTTTACCTGAGCAAAGGCGGAACGCTTTTAAAAACACGCAACACTGGCCTGTTGGCCCGTGACGATGTGTGCAAACAAGCGCCCGGTTACAGGATCGTATAATGGCTGAGAAAAAGACGAACCAACAAACGAGTACGGAAGTCTCGCATGGGAATGCCACCCATGAGAAATCTTTCCCACCTCTCGATCCCTCTACCTTTGCGCCCCAACTCGTCTGGTTGGCAATAACGTTCGTCACCCTCTACATCATCATGGCGCGCGTGGCTCTGCCCCGCATCTCGACGGTGCTGGAGGAACGGCGAGACCGTATAGCATCCGACCTTGATCAAGCTGAACAACTCAAGCAGCAAACCGAACAGGCGATAGCAGCCTATGAGGAAGCACTGACACAAGCTCGCAACAAGGCTATTGGCATTGCCCAGGAAACCCGCGATGCACTCACCGGTGAGGTCGAAGCTGAAAAGCTGGAAGTTGAGAAGCAGATCGCTGAGAAAACCATCGAAGCGGAGAAGCGTATTCAGGATGCCAAAACCGCAGCACTTACCCATGTAAACGAAGTTGCGGGCGATGTCGCTCAATCAATCGTACAGGAATTAATCGGCGGCAAACTGACCAGTGCAGAAGTCAACCAGGCCGTTTCAAGGGCCTTGGCCAGCTAGGGGAAACCAAGATGGATTTAATGTTGAATCCGGCATTTTGGGTTGGCCTGTGTTTCGGTGTCTTCCTGCTGTTGCTGATCTACAAGAAAGTCCCGGCCACAGTTGCCGCTTCGCTGGATAACCGCGCCGAACTAATACGTAACGAACTTGATGAAGCCCGGCGCCTGAGAGAAGAAGCCCAGGCGCTGTTGGCGGATTACGAGCGCAAACAGCGAGGCGCTGAAAAAGAAGCTGAATCCATCATTACCCTTGCACGGGAAGAAGCCGAAGCGCTTGCCGCAGAAACCCGCGAGAATTTGAAGGAATCACTCGAGCGACGAGCCAGGATTGCCGAAGACAAGATCGCTCGCGCCGAAGAGCAGGCGCTCGGCGAAGTCCGCACCGCGGCCGTCAATGTCGCAATTGCAGCCGCAGAGCAGATTATCTCCAAGAAGATGACTGCGGCGGCATCTAAGAAGCTGGTCGATCAGTCGATCAAGGACCTCAAAACCAAGCTGAACTAGACAGCACTTTTCATCTCACTTATTGCTATTCTGCTGCCTCCGCATGTGCTTCCGGGCTCCAGCGCAGAACCGGATCGCGCGCGGCACGGGTCTCGTCGAGTCGTGCCATGGGGGCGTGATGAGGCGCACCGGTGAAACGAACCAGATCTCCGTCCTTGGTTCCCTGAACCAGATCCCGCAAGGTTGCGATGAACTGATCGAGGGCTGCTTTCGATTCTGATTCGGTTGGTTCTATCAACATCGCCCCGTGCACAACCAGCGGGAAATACATGGTCATCGGGTGAAAGCCCTCATCGATCATCGCCTTGGCGAAGTCGAGTGTGGTGACACCGCTGTCCTTCAGGAAGCTGTCGTCAAAAAGGACTTCATGCATACACACCTGGTCGCCAAAAGGCTGGGACATGACATCGCGCAACCCGGCACGAATGTAGTTGGCATTGAGCACTGCGTCTTCCGAAGCCTGACGCATACCATCCGAGCCGTGGCTCATCATGTAGCTCAAGGCCCTCACGAACATACCCATCTGCCCGTGGAAAGCCGTCTGCCGTCCGAAGGGATGAGCACCATCCGCCGCTTCCACGCTCTCCACCAGCGAGAATGCATCGCCGTTGCGCACCACGTAAGGCACTGGTGCATAAGGCGCGATCGCTTCTGAAAATACGACAGGACCGGATCCCGGCCCTCCTCCGCCATGGGGCGTTGAAAAGGTCTTGTGCAAATTGATATGCATGCAATCGACGCCCAGATCACCAGGCTTCGCTTTACCGACGATAGCGTTGAAGTTCGCGCCATCGCAGTAGAAGTATGCGCCCGCCTCATGCACTGCGTCGGCAATAGCAACGATATCTCGCTCAAACAGCCCGCAGGTATTGGGGTTGGTGAGCATGATGCCGGCCACATCCGTGTCCAGCGCTTCTTTAACGGCCTCAGGACTGACGGTTCCGTCCTCGCGGGCCGGAATATCGCGCACCTTGTAGCCAAGCAAAGCCGCGGTTGCCGGGTTGGTGCCATGAGCAGATTCAGGCACCAGCACCACCGTGCGTGCATCACCCTTGGCAATTTGCGCCGACTTGATTGCGGCCATACCGCAAAACTCGCCATGGGCCCCGGCCTTTGGCGACATTGCAACACCGGCCATGCCCGTCATTTCAAGCAGCCATGCCGCGAGGGTATCGATCAATTCCAGAGCCCCCTGGACGGTGCTCTCCGGCTGGAGGGGATGGACATCCCCGAATCCGGGAAGCCGGGCCATTTTTTCATTCAACCGGCCATTATGTTTCATGGTGCAGGAGCCAAGCGGATAGACCCCGGCATCAATAGCAAAATTTTTCTGACTGATGCGCACATAGTGGCGCATGACCTCGGGTTCAGTGAGACCCGGCAGTCCAATTTTCTGCCGTTCCAAACCACCAAGGCGCATCTCATGGGGCTCGGGGTCAGGGAAATCGACGCCAGTTTTGCCCACATCACCTACCTCGAAGATCAACGGCTCTTCGATTTGCAGGGCTTTGTTTCCGGTGAATGTCGGGTGATCGGACGACTGCCCGCCTTGTGCGGAAGTTGGGCGTCCTGCCTTGTTCATGCTCATGATAGCACCTCCGTGAGCGCCTTCACATAGGCTTTTCGGTCCTCAGCCGTGTTGACCTCGGTTGCGGCTACGATGATGAAATCTTGGAGGTTCTTTTCACCGGGCACCAACCGCGCGACCGGCACTCCTCCCAAAACACCCTTGTCAACCAGCGCTTCGATCACATCCACGCCCCTGCCAGGAACGCGGATCGTGAACTCGTTGAAGAAGCTTGGTGTGAGCACATCCACACCCTTGATGCCGGCAAGCGCATCGGCGAGCATCACGGCATTCGCATGATTGATACTGGCCAGCTTCATCAGTCCTGCCTCGCCGAGAAGAGACAAGTGAATTGTGAAGGCGAGCGAACACAAACCTGAATTCGTGCAGATATTGCTGGTCGCTTTCTCGCGGCGGATATGCTGCTCACGGGTCGAAAGGGTAAGCACGAAACCACGCTTGCCGTTGGCATCCACGGTTTCTCCGCAAACGCGCCCAGGCATCTGGCGCAGATATTTCTGACGGGTCGCCAGCAAACCCACATAAGGTCCGCCGAAACTTAACCCGACACCGATGGACTGCCCCTCGGCAACAACGATGTCCGCACCCATTTCCCCAGGTGGTTTAAGCGCGCCAAGAGAAATGACCTCCGTTACCACCGCTATAACCAGGGCACCTTTTTCATGCGCCGCAGCGGCAACAGCACTCAGATCGCGCACCCGTCCGAACACGTCTGGCGACTGCACCACAACACACGCGGTTTCATCGTCAATCGATGCGATGATGTCCTCAGTTCCTTCTGGATCTGCGGCAAGCGTCTCCAGGGACGTTTCAGACAAGTCCGACAACATCGAGACAACATCTCTGTACTGGGGGTGCAGGCTACCTGAAAGTACAGCCTTTGAGCGGCGAGTCAGACGTTGCGCCATAAGCACCGCCTCACCGCAGGCCGTGGAGCCGTCATACATCGACGCGTTGGCAACCTCCATGCCCGTGAGCAGCGCCACCTGGGTTTGAAACTCGAACAGATATTGGAGTGTGCCTTGCGAAATTTCCGGTTGGTATGGCGTGTAGGCGGTCAGGAACTCAGAACGTTGGATCAAGTGATCGACGCTAGCTGGCACATGATGCTTGTAAGCTCCGCAACCGACGAAAAACGGCGCTGAAGACGCGGGCGTATTTCGTGCCGCCATTTCTCCCAGCTGGCGTTCCACCTCAAGTTCGCTTGCATGGCGCGGAAGATCGATCAGTTCTTTCAAACGCATATCTTCGGGAATATCGGCAAACAGATCATCAATATTCTGCACACCGATGTCCGCGAGCATCGAGCGCCGGTCGTCATCCGTGAGCGGCAGATAACGCATCAGCCTTGCTCCGCTACGAACTTGGCATAGCCATCGGCGTCCATCATGCCATCAAGTTCGCTCTTGTCGGATATTTTGATCTTCATAAACCAGGCTCCACCCTCAGGATCCTCATTAACGAGACCAGGATTGCCCTCAAGGTCCCCATTGGCCTCGACAACCTCTCCCGACACGGGAGCGTAAACCTCGGCAGCAGCCTTGACTGATTCAACGACCGCAGCCTCGTCTCCCTTGGCGACAGCCTTGCCAACTTCCGGCAACTCGACAAAAACCACATCACCAAGTTGCTCCTGTGCATGTTTGGTAATGCCAACCGTTGCGACATCTCCCTCAATGCTCAGATATTCATGATCGTCCGTATATTTGATATCTGCCATGGTTCCTCTCCCCTCAATCAAATCACTTTGGTTTCCGGTAATAACGATGTGGCACGATCGGCATCTGGGCCACATGTGCGGGACGCGCCTCGCCGCGCACCATTAATCCAATCCCAGTGTCAGGGGCTGCATGTGCACTTTGCACATACCCCATCGCGACAGGTCCTTCTGCACTCGGTCCAAACCCGCCACTGGTCACAACTCCAATCCGGTTTCCGCCCTCGTCAACAATCTCGGTGCCCTCGCGTGCGGGTGCCCTGCCTTCGGGCTTGATGCCAACGCGCACCCGGCCTGGGCCATCTCGCAATTCACGTTGAATTCTTTCTGTCCCCGGGAAACCGCCTTCCTCACGACGGCGTTTACTCATGGACCACACCAGGTCTGCCTCAACAGGCGACGTGGTGTCGTCAATGTCATGGCCATAGAGACATAAACCCGCTTCCAGGCGCAGGGAATCGCGCGCGCCAAGACCGATCATCTCCACATCGTCATGGGACAGAAGCGTACGGGCGATCTGATCAGCCTTGTCTGTCGCCACGGATATTTCATAACCGTCTTCGCCCGTATAACCGCACCGGCTGACATGGCAGTCGATCCCGTCAAACTGTGTGCTGGACGCGGTCATGAAGCCCATATCAGTTGCCTGAGGGCACCATTTTGCCATCACGGAGGACGCGGCCGGCCCCTGAAGGGCCAGCAGGGCGCGGTCCTCGACCGCTGTCAGCTTTACGCTGTCAGGCAGTTTTGCCTGCATATGAGCATAGTCGGCATCCTTGCAGGCCGCATTGACCACCAGCATAAGCCGTCCATCGTCTTCAGGGGCAACTGATCGGGTGACCATCAAATCATCGAGAATGCCGCCTTCATCATTGAGAAACATGGTGTAGCGCATACGCCCCAGGCCCAGTTTGGTGATTTCACCGGGCACTAAAGCCTCAAGCGCCGCCGCCGTGGTCTCATGATCGGGGCCGGACAGGAATGCCTGGCCCATATGAGACACATCGAACAGCCCAGCCTTGTTACGCGTGTGAAGATGTTCATTCAGGACCCCGAGCGGATACTGGACCGGCATTTCATACCCGGCAAAAGGCACCATCTTGCCGCCCAGTTCCGTGTGGAGCTCGAATAATGGTGTTTGTAATAGCGTTTCGCTGGAATCCGCCCCGTGAGCCACGGCTTTTCCCTTCTGGTTAACAGACGCACCGCCACCCGGGCTCAAGCTCGGGTAACGCCTCCTCTGTCACGGAACCTGAGAGATTTCACCCGCAGAAATGTGTTTCCCGCGAGCCTATCCCCTTCGGTGAGCCGGTATGTCCCTGCGGACACCGGCTGCTTTCCAGAGAGCCATCCCCCATGCGGTCCTTTTGCCTGAGAGTTTCCGAGGCGGTTGCTCCTTCGGCGCCGGTAAAAACCGATCTCTCCCGCTGGGGTCATATGGACATATATGTGCTGCCCTGAGGCAACGGTTGGAATGATAGGTGGTCTTGGCGGTGTGTCAACACGACCTTCGCCAGAACTTCATGTGGATGATGGTTGGTATTAGCCGGAACCTGGGCCGCTGCGATCAAAGGCGATGAAAAGCTTGAAGTCTCCCGGGGGCACTCCAGCGGGAAGTGCAAAGGAAACTTCCCTGACGGCAGAAAAGTAACCTACTGGATTGCCTGCAGGAATCGTAACGGCCAAGGCAACATCCTGGGTCGAAACAATTTTCCGGTTATGGTCAGTCACATGTATTTTCATGGGCATCTTCACCTGACCTGCACGCCCGCGTGGCCCAAGCAGGACCCTCCCCGCAAATCCGTATTTGACCGTAACGTGATTGGGCTGAATCTGGCATTCACGCGCGGTCTTGGTGATCTCACCACGATATTGAATGGCCAGACCATCGCCCACCCGACCAATATCATAGACCGTCAGTAATCGGTCCTGCGGCCAGATTTTGAACTGCGGGCAACCGGTGATGGCCATTTCCATGGACACCTGGCCGCTTGTATCCGTGCGTGCAGCTTCCAGCAGACGCGCCTCGCTCACCGATGGCTCAATGTTTTGGTGTTTTTCCTTGGATCTGAATGGAGATGTGATTTGCGACACACCGCACGCTGACAGAATAACTGCTGTCAGCACCAACGCCATTGCGCTCCTGGCCCTCCTGGCCAGTACTGGTCCACAAACTCTCAACGCTTCCCCATTCACTATCTTGTTTGGCCTTGCCCGCGAGGATGTATAAACTCGCGGGCAACTTGCCTCTTGTATTCTTGTGTCTTGTGATAGTGACCCTGAGCACATCTGGCAATACCTACATCGTCAAAGGCTTGTAAAAGCTTTGAAATTCAGGACCATTGGCCGCATGAACGAGATAAAAAACATCCAGCCACCAACACGGCAGAGAGAGAAAGAAGGACGACCTCCCTTGACTATCTTGCTCGCGGTCCCGCGCGGTTTTTGCGCCGGTGTCGACCGCGCCGTGCAAATTGTAGAACTGGCGCTCGAAAAATACGGCTCGCCGGTCTATGTGCGCCACGAAATTGTACACAATCGTTACGTCGTCGAATCCCTGCGCGACAAGGGCGCCATATTCGTCGAAGAATTGGACGAAATTCCGGATACGGATGCACCTGTCGTTTTTTCTGCCCATGGCGTCCCAAAATCTGTTCCAGAGAACGCTACAAAGCGGAAAATTTTCTTCCTTGACGCCACCTGCCCCCTCGTCTCCAAGGTCCACATGGAAGCAGAACGCCATCACCGACAGGGCCTTGAAATTGTTCTCATAGGCCATGCCGGCCACCCTGAAGTGATCGGTACCATGGGGCAATTGCCGGATGGTGTGGTCAAACTCGTGGAATCTGCCACCCAGGCGCGCACATTCGAGGCCAAGGATCCGGAAAAGCTCGCCTATATCACACAGACCACACTCTCCATCGACGACACCAAGGAGATCGTCGACATTTTGCGTGAACGGTTTCCGGCAATTCTGAGCCCCCACAAGGAAGACATCTGTTACGCTACGACCAACCGGCAGGTCTCCGTGAAGAATATCGCGCCGCGCTGCGACCGACTGATCGTTGTTGGCGCGCCCAACAGCTCTAACTCACAGCGACTGGTCGAAGTGGCGCAGCGGGCCGGCTGCAAGCATGCGACCCTTTTGCAACGCGCCGAGGAGATTGACTGGAGCGATTATCAGGACATCAACACCATTGGTGTGACCGCGGGAGCCTCGGCACCCGAAGTGCTGGTCGATGAAATCATTGCAGCCTTTGGCGAACGATTTGAGACCAGGGTTGAGGCCGTTTCGACTGCTGATGAAAATGTCTCCTTCAAGCTTCCGCGCGAACTGCTCGGTTCCAGCTAATTATGGCTGTCTATACGGAAGTTACCGACGATGATTTGACTCAATTCATCGCCGGGTATGACCTTGGACAAGCACTGTCTTTCAAGGGCATCGCCGAGGGCGTCGAGAACACCAACTACCTCGTCCACACCGAAGCAGGACCGCATATTCTCACTCTTTATGAAAAACGGGTCGCGGTCGAGGATCTCCCCTTTTTTCTGGGGTTGATGGAGCACCTTGCTGATGCCGGTCTTGCCTGCCCCGTCCCGGTTCGCGACAGGAATGGAGTAATGCTGCGCGAGTTGGCCGGACGTCCGGCCGCCATTATTACTTTTCTGGACGGATTATGGGTTCGCCGGCCATCGGTTGAGAATTGCGCAGCACTTGGGGAAACACTAGCAAAACTGCACCTTGCCGGCCAGACATTCGACATGACGCGAAAAAATGCACTGTCTGTGTCGGGGTGGGGTCCGCTGCACGAAGCCGCGAAAGGCGGCGCCGACACGATTGCACCCGGCCTCAATGCTGAAGTTGTAGAGGAACTTCACGCATTAGAGTCTTCATGGCCACGCAACCTGCCTGCCGGGATCATTCATGCGGACCTGTTCCCCGACAATGTCTTTTTCCTCAATGATCAACTTTCCGGCGTGATAGATTTTTATTTCGCCTGTAACGATGCGCTTGCCTATGACATTGCCATATGTCTGAACGCCTGGTGTTTTGAGATCGACAATTCGTTCAACATCACCAAAGCACGGGCTCTGTTGCGCGCATATGACGGCTTGCGTCCTTTCACGCACAAAGAATTCGAAGCCCTTCCCATGCTTGCGCGCGGGGCAGCACTGCGTTTCCTTCTGACCCGCATATATGACTGGCTGAACACGTCGGCAGACGCGCTGGTAAGGCCAAAGGACCCAATGGAATATGTACGCAAACTGCGTTTTCACCGCAACGTCAAGTCTGCGCGTGATTATGGACTTGGAGATAATTAGCAGGAACGCCACCCATGCAGCAGGTTGAAATCTACACGGATGGAGCATGCTCCGGAAACCCTGGCCCGGGCGGTTGGGGAGCGGTCCTGATATTTGGAGATCATCGCAAGGAACTCAAGGGCGGTGATGTGGAAACCACCAACAACCGCATGGAAATGACTGCGGCAATCGAGGCCCTGAAAGCACTGAAACAACCCTGCACAGTCGAATTGTACACGGACTCAAATTATCTGCGCGGCGGCATCACCAGCTGGATTGCCAAGTGGAAGGGAAACGGCTGGCGTACTGCCAACAAGAAACCTGTCAAAAACGTGGAGCTGTGGCTGGCGCTCGAAGAGGCACATGCCCGCCACGACGTAAGCTGGCACTGGGTCAAAGGCCATGCCGGCCACCCTGAAAACGAGCTTGCGGACGAACTTGCCCGCGAGGGCATGGCACCCTATCAGGTGCTTTAGAGTGCTTCGAGAATGTTCTCGGCTGAGCTCGCATCGACCACCTTGGGCGCTTGCTCTATATTGAGAACCTTCACCACGCCATCATCGACCAGCATTGCGTAGCGCTGCGAACGCGTGCCAAGGCCGTTTCCGGACGCATCGAAGTCCAGTCCGGCTGCAATTGTAAATTCCGCATTGCCATCTGCAAGAAACAGGATTTTTCCGTCCGCAGCAGTCTTCTTCGCCCACTCTTGCAAAACGAAGGCATCATTCACTGAGAGACAGGCAACTGTATCAACGCCCTTTTCCCTGAAAGCATCCAGGCTGCCTAGAAAATTCGGAATGTGCATTGCCTGACAGGTCGGAGTAAAAGCGCCGGGTACTGCGAAAACAACGACTTTTTTGCCGGCGAACACATCGCCAGTTGTCATGTCCGACAGCCCATCATCCGTCATCACCTTGAACGTCACATCCGGCAAACGGTCACCAACACTGATTGTCATATCTCTTCCTCCGACGCGGTATGAATTTTGCCGGTAACATATCCGCGTACCGGGCTCCAGCCAAGCGGCATGTCAGTGAGAGATGTTTCAATGAATAGAGGATTATAAGAAACTGGTTGATGCCTATTCGATGTGCCAGGTGGTTTCAGCCTGCGCATCATGTGAAACGAGCGTGAGGGTAACGGTCTTGCCTTTCAAATCCTTGGGATCATCACCCTGGGTCAGGTCGACATTAAAACGGATCATACCCTTGCCAGGCTTGCCGACCGGCTTTGCAGGTGCGAGATAAAATCCCTCGGGGCCCTCGATGAACAAATCAGCACCCTTGAACCCTTTAGGGAAACGGGCGTCGATTGTCAGATAAGGCGCTTTCCCAGTGAGCTGTGCCTTGGTGTGAGAAACGCTCAGGCCAGTATTGATCCCTGGTGCCTTCTTCTCCGGTACACGCTGAAGAAAACGAGTCAGCAGCGGCGCATAGTTACTGGAGAAAAAACTGTCTCTTCCTACCTTCAGTTGCAAATCGGCTTCCGCCGGTATGCAGATATCAGCGCAAACGGCAAACTCCATTTTCAGCTTCAAATCGATCGGCTGGTCTGCCTTGACCGGTTCGATAAGGACCGGAAAGACCACTTCCGTCTTATAACCGATGGATGTGCCCGCACTATCGAGATAGCGTTTGGGCGCTGGCCACAGCACTTTCGCTGATTTCAGATTGCTCGATCCCGACCAGTCGAAACGCGGCGGCAAACCTGAATCTCCGGGATATCGCCAATACGTCTTCCACCCCTTATCGAGCTTGATATGGATCCCTGCTACAAGAGTTTTTTTCTTGTTTTGCCAAGGAGTTGCGTCGGCAATAAGTCGCGTACTCGCATGGTTTTTAGATGTCCAGGAGGTGGCCGTTCCGGCTCGCGCGTTTGATAGTGCACTAACAGCCAGAATAAGTGCCGATACACCAATGGCCGCGCTTAATGCTCTCAATCGGTAGGTTGGTCTCAACATCGCGTGCCGTAACTTCTGCCCTGTTATTAAGTACTGTTTACCAGTGATACCAGATGCACAGTTTACATTCGGTGACCGGGTTTTTCGACCATGCAAACATGACAGACCATCACTCTTGTGTGTACTGGCCGCCCCCGGCAGGACGAAACCTGTCCGTCAAGCCTTCACAAAGCAGGCGTCAAATGGTTAGTCTGTGGTCATGGCACGCAGTGATACAGAAAACGGGATGGCGTCTGGACAAAGGTTTCTCGATGGTCAAATGCTGATCGCGATGCCCGGCATGGCCGATCCGCGATTCTCGCGTTCCGTGATCTATCTGTGTGCGCATTCCGATGATGGCGCAATGGGCATTATCATCAACCAGCATGCTCCCAACATCAATTTCATAGAGCTGCTTGACCAACTTAATATCTCCTCCGATGAGGACGCCATCCACATGCCGCCGTCGTTGCAAGCAGTAGATGTTCATGTGGGGGGGCCAGTAGAGACAGGCCGCGGCTTCGTCCTGCATTCCACAGATTATTATCTCGAAGACAGCACCCTGCCCATCAATGAAGGTGTCAGTCTGACTGCAACACTAGATATATTGCGCGCCATTGCATCTGGTGATGGTCCCGACAAGGCCCTTCTTGCCCTTGGCTATGCCGGTTGGGCACCGGGACAGCTGGAAATTGAATTCCAATCCAATGGGTGGCTGCATTGCCCGGCGGACCAGGACGTCCTGTTCGACAGCGATATCGACATGAAATATCAGAGGGCCCTGGAGACCATCGGTATAGACCCGGCGCGTCTGGTAAATGATTCAGGTCACGCCTGACGCGGTGAAGTGACCCCGCCCGCAGGCAATGCCGCCACAGCCGGAGCAGCGGTAGCAGTCCTCTTTCCAGCACTTTCCTTTGCTACTGGCGGCCGCGCTGCGGGCTCTGCCGGTGCTGGCAAAGGCTTTGGCGCATTACGGGCAGCGCGCGCCTGCTTTGAGTTCTGCTTCTTTTGGGCTTTCGCCAGTGCAGTGACAAGGCTCATCGCACCCTTTTCACTCATCGGTTCACCGAAATAGAAACCCTGTGCAAACTCGCATCCGATGCTTCGCAGATAGTCGGCATCCGCGGAACTTTCGATACCTTCCGCAACAACCTTCTTGCCCAGCTCATGCGACATGGCAACGATAGAGCGCAGAATGACCGGTGTCGTGCCATCATTCGCCGCATCGCGAACAAACGACTTGTCGATCTTGATGGTGTCGACAGGAAAGCGGTGCAGATAATTGAGTGAGGAAAAACCGGTGCCGAAATCATCGAGTGAGAGCCCGGCTCCTAATTCCTTCAGGAGCTTCATGATTTCAATGGCCTGTTCGGGATTCTCCATCACCATGGATTCAGTGACTTCAAGCCATAGGGTTTTCTTCGGAACAGCATCGCGAGACAGTATCGAGCGAATTTGCTGCAACAGGTCCTGGCGGAACAGCTGGCTGCTCGAAACATTGACCGAAACGAATAGCGGAGCCTGAGGTCTTGGCAATGCCTTCTGCCACCGCGCGGCCTGCTTCACCGCCTGCTCCAATACATAGCCTCCCAGCTCGGAAATGAGACCGGTTTCCTCGGCAATCGGTACAAAGTCATCCGGATTGAGACGCCCATGCTTGGGATGATCCCAGCGCATCAGCGCCTCGAAGCCCGATAGCGTATTGATCTCCAGATTGGTGATTGGCTGGTACAGCACCTTGATCTGCTTGCGTTCGATAGCGCGGCGCAATTCGCTCTCTAACGGCAGGCGTCCCTGCTCGGACCCGCGCATACTGGCCTTGAAAATATCTATTCTGTCCGCGCCGGCGCGCTTGGCCCGGAACATGGCGATTTCCGCTTCTTTCAACAGGTCCTGGTGGGTCTCTTGCTGGCCGTCATACACGGCGATACCGATTGAGCCGGTCAGAATGATCTCCTTGCCCGATATCCGCATGGGGCTCCTGAGCGATCGGCGAATACGCTCGGACAGAAGTGCGATGTGCTGGGGTTCGGATTCCGACACGATCAGCACGGCAAACTGGTCGCCGCCTACTCGGGCCATGGTGTCCTGCGGGTTCAGGTGCCGGGAAAGACGCCGTGCAACTGTGAGCAACATACTGTCGCCGACCACCAGACCCAGGCTCTTGTTCACATTCTTGAAGCGGTCAATGTCGATGAACAAAACCGTCGGCCGGTTGCCATTGCCTTCCGCGGCCCGCATCACAGCACCGCTCAACCTGTCGAAAAACAGCTCCCGGTTAGGAAGTCCGGTCAGGCTGTCATGAACCGCGTCATGCAGCAGCCGTTCCTGTGTCCGCTTCGGCCCGGAAACATCGCGCATAAGACCGACGCAGCGCTGGGCAGAATCAGACATGGCGCTTTCCACCGAATGGGCACGCAGTTCAAACCACAGATAGGAGCCGTCGGAGCGTTGCATGCGAACATCGGTGTTCAAATCTCCACCGCCCTTCTCCTGAAGCGCCCAGAGCAGCAGGCGAAAGCGGTCCCGGTCAGCCGGGTGGATATGACGAAGCCATTCTTCAAGACTGCCCTCGAGCATGCCTTCGGGTAGTCCAAGAGCCTCTTCGACCTCGACGCCAACCGTGATCTCGCCGCGGCGCATGTTCCATTGCCAGATCGCCGTGTCAGAGCCTTCCAGCGCCAGCGAGCTCAGCTGCATTTGTCCCGGTGGTCCACCATGGAAAGGCGTGCCGCCGCGAAACGCATATTGGGTAACCGTGAAACCAAGCAGAACGATCAGCAGCACAAGCCCCGCCAGCAGTCCTGAAACGATAACCTCACCGGTGAGCTGGCCCAGGATGACCAGCCCGCCACCGAATATCCATACCAGAACCAGTATCCAGGTGGGCACCAGCGACATGGCCCGTTCTTGCCCGCGCAAGGCAAGGTAAGTAATTAAAAGGGCGCCCATAGTGCCGATGCCAGCCAGTGAAGCACGTGCCAGACCGGACGCCAGTCTCGGGTCGATAACCGTCATGCCAATAAGCGCCACTTGCGCCAATATCCATGCTCCGAAGGCAAGCCTGATCCAGTTGTGCCACAACCGCACCCGCAAGAAGGCATAAAGGAAAACTACGAGACTGGCCGCAAATGCGGCTTCGGATGCAGCGCGGTAGACCGCGTTATCTTCAGCGCTCAGCTTGAACAACTTATGCCAAAACCCGAAATCAACACAGAACAGCGCCAGTGCTGTCCATGCCACCAGTGCGGCCGCGGGGAAGATTGACTTGTGATTGGCGGCGAAGACGGCTGTTAGGAAAATCGCAGTCAGGCCGATGATGCCAAGCAGAATGCCGTTGAACAGCATCCGGTCCTTCAGCTGCCGCTCGTAAGCTTCAGCCTTCCACAAATTCAGCCTGGGCACCTGCTGGGAGCTCATTTCCACAATAAATGTGATAATGGCGCCAGGCTCGATGGTCAGGCGGAAGATATCTGCACGGTCATCGGGAATGCGCTCGGGTCGAAAGCCGAGTGATGGGGTAACGGCAGCCACACGGCCTGAATCGAGATCAGGCCAGAACACCGCAGAGCCCACCAGCGTGTAGCGCTGCGCGGTGAGCCAGCGCACGATCGGCTTATCAGTGCCATTCTTGAGCGCAAACACGATCCAGTTCGGATTGGTGCCTGTGGTAGACGCCTCAACGGCCATGCGTCCGACAATGCCATCTGGCCCGGGCACGGTCTCTATTTGCAACTTGTCGCCGCGTCCTTCGTATAGTTCGCCAAGCGCCGTAACATCGATACGATCCTTGCCTGGATCAATCAGGATAGGCTCCAGCGCATGGGCCGGCGCCAGGGTGATGAACAAAAGTGCGAGGACGGCCCAAAGGATTCCACAGCGCGCATGCAGGCGACGCATGTTACGGCGTTTGGATGAGCGCATCCATCCTATGAGAGTTCCATAACGCACTTTCCGGAGTGTCCTTATTTCGTTTCCATTGCGCCACCGCCTGAACTCAACGGTGGATATCATCTTCAAGTAACGCGAAGGTCACATGGTCTTGCCAGATGCTGTTGATCTTCAGATAACGGCGCGCCATGCCTTCGCGGGTGAACCCTGTCCGTTCCAGTAATTTTACGGAAGCTTCATTGTGCGGCAGGCAGGCGGCCTCCAGCCGGTGAAGGCTCAGCGTCTCGAACACGAACGGTATGATCGCACTCACACCGGCGGTCATAAATCCTTGCCCGGCATGCGTCGTCCCTATCCAGTAGCCCAAAGTGCAGGCTTGTGTCACACCGCGGCGCACATTGGAGAGTGTGAGGCCTCCCAGAAGGGTATCGTCATCCTTCTCGAACAGAAAAAAGGCGTACCCCAAATCTTCTTTAAAATCGCGCGCGTAATATTTAAGCCGGCGGCGAAAGGATGTTCGGGTCAACTCACTGCTGGTCCAGGCCGGTTCCCACGGCGTGAGAAACTCCCGGCTTTGGGCCCGCAACTCTGCCCATGAGGAATAGTCACTCATTTGTGGCATACGCAAATAGACATCGTCCCCGTGCACGACAGGACCGGTCTCAGGCGGCGTGACAGATCTCAAGAATGCCATCTGCGACCACCTCCCTCCCTATTCCGCTGCCCTGACGGGGCGCGAAATGTGTCCGTGAATGAGTGCCTCCAGGGCAGCCTCGTCCTGTAACGGGCCAACTGCGGATACGCTCGGTATTGCGGACAGTATAATATCGCCTGCAAGAGTGCGCACAGTCTCTTTGCTGACAGCTTCAACCTTTTCGACAAGTTCGTCGATGTCGCGCGGTGCACCAAATGCAAGCGTCTGGCGCGCCACCTGCTCAACCCGTGCGCCAGAACTCTCAAGGCTCATGAGAAGTCCCGATTTGAGTTGCGCCTTGGCGCGCGCGAGTTCCTCATCGCTTACCGGTTCACTGGCTAGCTTCTCAAGCTCAGCCATTATCACACCTGCCAACTCCAGCATCTGCTCCGCACCCGTTGCGGCATGAATGCCAAACAGTCCTGTGTCTGTCAGGCCCCAGCAATAGGAATAGATCGAGTAGCAAAGCCCGCGCGTTTCGCGCGCTTCCTGGAAAAGCCGCGATGACATGCCTCCGCCAAGCATGCTGGAGAGGATCTGGCCTGTATACATGGCCTCATCGCGGTAGGACGGCCCCTGAAATGAAACCACGATATGAGACTGCTCAAACGTCTTGCCGGAGCGGGCAAACCCACCAACATATTTTGCCGGCTCGCAAACATGCAGCGCTGAAGCGACCATATCGCCAAAAGCAGCCTCCGCCAGTTTGACCAGCTTTTCATGATCGACGGCACCCGCGGCCGCCAGCACCATGGCGCCCGGCGCATAATGGGAATTCATATAGGCGGTCAGGTCATCAGAGGTGAACGAGCACACGCTTTGCGGTGTCCCGAGGATCGGACGGCCCACGGGTTGATCCGGAAAGGCAGCCTCCTGCACCAAATCATAGGCCACATCGTCCGGACTGTCCCCGGCAGCGGCTATTTCCTGAAGAATAACATCTTGCTCACGGGCGAGTTCACCATCGTCAAATTTAGGATCGCGAACAATGTCAGCAATGATGTCGACACCAAGCGGAATATCCGCTTTGAGCACGCGGGCATAATAGGCCGTGGTTTCAAGACTGGTGGCGGCGTTGAGATCACCACCGACGGATTCAATTTCTTCAGCGATCTCGCGCGCGCTGCGCCGTGCCGTACCTTTGAACGCCATATGTTCCAAAAGGTGGGAGATGCCATGTTGGCCAGCTGCTTCAGAACGCGCCCCGGCGCCAACCCAGACACCGAGTGAAGCGGATTCCAGATGTGGCATGGCATGTGAAACCACCCGCAATCCATTTACCAGCGCAGTCTTCTCGATGCTCATGAGGTAGTCTCGCTAACCGCGCGGACGCGTGATTCAATAAACTCCGTGAGTAAGTCATAATTATTCTCAAGCACCGTGAAACGTTCCTCTGCGCCGAATCGTTGTTCCAGGCGCGGCGGTACATCGGGGCGTTTTCCGGTCGCGGCCTCAACGGCATCCGGGAACTTGGCTGGATGGGCCGTGGACAATGTGACCATAGGCACACCTTCACTTTGTGTGCGGCGCGCAGCGGCGATGCCCACGGCGGTGTGCGGATCGCAGACATAACCTGTTTCGCGAGCAAGATCGCGGATGGTGGTTTCGACTTCAGCTTCATCCACTGCCATGGCGGAAAACAGCCCCCTCAGTGATGAAAGCTCCTCTTCAGACAGGGTGAAACCACCCTGCTGGCCGAGACTATCCATCAACTGGCAAACGCGGGTTCCGTCCCGTCCGGCGGCCTCGAAAATCAGCCGTTCGAAATTACTCGATACTTGTATATCCATACTCGGGCTCGAGGTCGCAATGACCTCATTCGGCTGATAAGAACCGCTCTTCAACACACGCACCAAGATATCATTCACATTCGTGGCTATAACGAGGCGATTAATCGGTAACCCCATCCGCGATGCCGCGTAACCTGCGAAAACATCACCAAAATTTCCCGTGGGTACGCAAAAGTTCACGGCCCTGTTTGGGGCGCCTAACGCCACCGCTGACACGAAGTAATAGACCGACTGGGCCATGATTCGCGCCCAGTTGATGGAGTTGACCCCGGCAAGCGACAGCCGGTCGCGCCGCTCAAGGTCATTGAACAGTGCCTTCAACAGTGCCTGGCAATCATCGAAGGTGCCTTCGATAGCGATATTATGCACATTTTCAGCGCTTGAGGTGGTCATCTGGCGGCGCTGCACATCGCTCACCCGGCCATGGGGATGCAGGATAAAAATTTCTATGGCTTCACGTCCTGCAAAGGCCTCTATGGCTGCACCGCCCGTATCACCCGAGGTCGCTCCGACGATCGTAGCTCTGGCATTGCGGCGCTGCAGCGTCCGGTCCATCAACCGCGCCAGCAACTGCATGGCGATGTCCTTGAAGGCAAGGGTCGGGCCATGAAACAGCTCGAGCAGCCATTGGTCCGGACCGAGCTCAATGAGAGGTGTTACCGCGTTATGGGAGAAGGTTGCGTAGGCTGCCGAAACGAGTTCCGCAAACTCATTTTGCGGGATATCCGAGCCGACAAAGGGCTCCATTACTCGGGCTGCAACCTCCGCGTATGGCAGCCCGGCAAACGCCTCTATGTCCAAAGTTGTGAATTGAGGCCAGACTTCCGGCACATAGAGCCCGCCATCGCGTGCCAGCCCCGTTAGCATGACATCCTCAAAGCCAAGCGCCGGCGCGGTTCCGCGGGTGCTGACATAGCGTAATTCGTTGGCTTGATCTGGCATTTTTTCCGGCATGGTTGTTAAGGCGCGCACGGTAAATGCGAACCGTCCCACCCGCAAGCATAGGGTGTAGGTTTAGGTGAACGCCCGCCCGCGCATACGCCCGCGCAAATGCACCACGAAAACGCCAAGTAACGCGGCCGCAAGCCCAAACCAGGTGACCGCATATTGGAGATGCCGGTTTGACAGTTTCACCCGTGTGACCCCTCCCCTCGGCCAGCCGCCGGGGATATTCGAGACTTCCTGCTCCACGAAAAATGGCACAACGCGGTTTCTTTCACCTGGAGTTAGTGCCGCTGACGCCATGCCCTTCAGATCACGCCAGAACCAGTTGTTTTTTTCCAGCGAAGTATCGGGTGAAAATGTGCCCTTGATACCTGGCGCTCGCGCCAGACCAATGACCGTCTGCTCCCCCTTTACCTGCCCTTGTGCACGGGTCAGGGGGTCCTTTTTGGCAGCTGGAACAAACCCGCGATCGACCATGATAATCTGCCCGCTCAGTGTCTCAAACGGTGTGATCACGCGCCACCCGGTTTTGCCTTTGATGACTGTGAAATAATGGGATTCCCCATCATGGCGAAAACGGCCTGAAAAGCTGAGTCTCAGATACTCAACATCCCCGGTTTTTTCCCAGGATTTTTGCGCATCGGTGAGCGTCACTGGCTGTTCTGCCATGCGCTGTTCAATGCGAGCTGTCAGGTCCTGCTTCCACGCAAGACGCTGAAGCTGCCAAGTACCCAGGCCCACGAGCATGCTGAATGCAATGGCGGTCAACGCACATAGCAGCATCAGGTCACGTTTCACTATGGTGTCCCCGGTTGCCCGTTAATGCGCTGCCGGTGTTCCCGCCGCCCAGACATAAATGCAGGAGAACAGGAACAGCCATACCACGTCGACAAAGTGCCAGTACCAGGCGGCTGCCTCGAAACCGAAATGCTGCTTGTCGGTGAAATGCCCGGCCAGTGCCCGGAACAGCGTCACCGTGAGGAACACGGTACCAATGATGACATGCGCTCCGTGAAACCCGGTCGCCATGAAGAAGGTGGCTCCGTAGATACTGCCCGAGAAAGGAAATGATGCATGGGCATATTCGTAAGCCTGAAGGGCAGTAAACAACACGGCGAGAATAATCGTGCAAACCAGCCCGACGATCAGCCCGCGGCGATCATTATGCAGCATCGCATGGTGCGCCCAGGTGATGGTCGTGCCCGAGGTTAGAAGGATCAACGTGTTAACGAGGGGAATATCCCAGGGATCAAACGCATTGACGCCTTTTGGCGGCCATTGCCCGCCCGTGAATTCAGTTCGTGCAAACTGCACCGCTTCATCCGGGAACAGCGCTGCATCAAAAAAGCCCCAGAACCAGACGACAAAGAACATGACTTCCGAGGCGATGAACAGGATCATCCCGTAGCGCAGATGCAGTTGCACCACTGGTTTGTGGGCGCCTTGATGTTCCGCCTCGTTGATGACATCGCGCCACCAGACGAACATGGTGCCTGCGATGCAGATCATTCCAACAAGGAAAACCCATGGACCGTCAATGCCAAACAGCCCTTCGCCGCCCCCCATGGACCTCATCCAAATGATGAGACCGATGGCAGCCACAAAGGCGGAAATGCCTCCGATGAGCGGCCATGGACTGGGGTCCACGAGATGATAGTCATGTTGGTTGGCGTGCGACTTTGCCATTCTCTCGCTCCGTAAACCGCCTAAAAGCGGATTTTGTCCTGGCTGGCCCACTGCGGACCGCAAACCCTCTTTGTTAAATTCTCACGTCCCGTCCGGACGCGGTGCCGGTTTTGTTGTTGCCGCCACCTCGGCTTCTTCCTTCACGGGGAAGAAAGTGTAGGACAAGGTAATTTCCCGAATATTTTTAGCTTGGTCGTCATTCATGATGTCGGGGTCGATGAAAAACGTGACCGGCATATCAGCCCGTGCGCCCGCTTCCAAAGTCTGCTCGGTGAAGCAAAAGCATTCGACCTTGTTGAAATAGCTGCCAGCAGCCTCCGGCGAGACGTTAAACGTCGCCGTGCCCGTGAGCTTTGATTTCGTCTGGTTCTTTGCTTCGTAAAAGGCAAGTGCTGTTTCGCCGATCTTTAATTCAATTGATGGTTGCACAGGCTTGAAGTCCCATCCCATACCGCGACCTGTGTTGGCGTCAAAACGCACGGTGATCTTGCGCTCAAGCACAGTGTCGGGAGACTGCTCTGCGCGTTGGGTGGTGCCGCCATACCCTGTGACCTGGCAGAAAATCTGGTAAAGCGGCACGGCTGCGTATGACAGTCCCACCATACCGAGAGCCAGACCCGCCATGGAAAAGGCAACGACCAGATTGCGGCGCGGCAATGCCCTGTGCCGCCAGGCCTCCATGCCGTTATGTGATGCTCTCTTGTTCATCCCTGCCGAAATCCCACCTGCCCTTAAAAGGGCCGGTTCAACACATTCGCGCCCAGGCGCACGATCGTGACCACGAAAAACAGTGCTGCCAGTGCCGCCAGCGCCCAGGCAATCGCAATTGAACGGGACCGGCGGTTTTTCGTCTGCTCCTCGGTGAGTCGCATCACGCCCCTGTCACAACCAGCCCGTCAAGCACATGCTCAACCAGCAAAACGGCGAACAAAGCCAAGAGATACAGAATGGAAAAGCTGAACAGTTTTTTCGCTGCCTGTTCTGCTGCCCTACCCTCACGCCGGTTATAGACCCTGATGGCCAACGCTATAAACACCGCGCCCAGCGCAGTTGCCGAGACTGCGTACAAGATGCCGCCAAGACCAACAATGAATGGTGCCAGCCCTGTGGGCCCCAGGATAAGACTGTAAATCAGAATGTGACGCCGTGTTACGTCATGACCTGCTGTCACGGGAAGCATTGGGATGCCTGCCCGCTCATAGTCGCGCGAACGGTATAGCGCCAACGCCCAGAAATGGGGCGGCGTCCACATGAAAATAAGCAGAAACAGCACCATTGATTCCAGGCTCACCGTACCGGTTACGGCGGCCCAGCCAATCATGGGTGGAAATGCACCTGCCGCGCCGCCAATTACGATATTCTGCGGCGTACGGCGCTTCAACCACATGGTGTAAATGAACAGGTAGAACCCGATTGTAAGCGCCAGCAATGCCGCAGAGATCCAATTCACCAGTAATCCCAAAGTGAGGACAGATCCCACTGCCAGAACGGTGCCAAATGTGAGGGCTTCACCGGGGGAAACACGCCCGCGCGGTACGGGTCTGGCAGCCGTACGCTGCATGATGGCGTCGATGTCGGCGTCGTACCACATATTAAGCGCGCCAGAAGCGCCTGCGCCCACAGCGATACACAGCAATGCGGTGCAGGCGATAACCGGATGCAACGTACCAGGCGCGACGACAATCCCCACCAAGGCGGTAAATATCACCAGCGACATAACCCGTGGCTTCATGAGTGCGAAGAAATCGCTCACATCTCCGGCGCAATATGCGGGAGAGGTTTCCAATTCGGTCCGGTCGATGTCCAGGCTGGTATCACTCATAGCCAATTATCTGTGCCCTTGTGTCATGACTGGCGCCCCCGGCTGTCTTACTTGATCCGGGGCAGACGTTCAAATTGATGGAATGGCGGCGGTGAAGAAAGCGTCCACTCCAGTGTGGTAGCCCCTGCGCCCCATGGGTTGTCGGCGGCCTTCTCCTTGCGCTGAAATGCCTGGTAAACACCGTACAGGAAAATAAGCACCCCTAACCCTGAAATATACGAGCCAATCGAGGAGACATAATTCCACCCGGCGAAGGCATCGGGATAATCGGCGTAACGGCGCGGCATACCTGCCAGGCCCAAAAAATGCTGCGGAAAGAAGATCAGGTTCACGCCAATGAATGTCACCCAGAAATGCAGCTTGCCGATGAATTCGGAATACATGTATCCCGTCATTTTCGGGAACCAGTAATACCAGCCAGCAAACAGACCGAAGGTGGCACCGAGCGACAGAACATAATGGAAGTGGGCGATCACGTAATAGGTGTCATGAAGCGCACGGTCGACGCCGGCATTGGCCAGCACCACGCCCGTCACCCCGCCAACAGTGAACAGGAAAATGAAACCGAATGCCCACAGCATCGGTGTGCGGAACTGAATTGATCCTCCCCACATGGTGGCAATCCAAGAGAAGATTTTCACCCCCGTCGGCACCGCGATAACCATCGTGGCGGCCACGAAATAGGCCTGCGTATTGAGCGATATGCCAGCGGTATACATATGATGTGCCCACACCACAAAACCTACAGCGCCGATGGCTGCCATGGCGTAGGCCATGCCGAGATATCCGAATATTGGCTTGCGGGAGAAGGTCGAAATGACATGGCTAATCAGTCCGAAGGCCGGCAGGATGATAATGTAAACTTCCGGATGGCCGAAGAACCAGAACAGGTGCTGAAACAGGAGTGGATCACCACCACCAGCCACATCGAAAAAGGTGGTGCCGAAATTACGGTCCGTCAGCAGCATGGTAATTCCGCCCGCCAGAACCGGCAGCGCCAGCAACAACAGGAAAGCGGTGACCAGGATCGACCATACGAACAATGGCATCTTGTGAATGGTCATGCCGGGCGCGCGCATGTTGAAGATCGTGGTGATGAAATTGATCGCGCTCAAAATGGAAGAGGCGCCGGCAAGATGAAGCGAGAGGATCGCAAAATCCATAGCTGGCCCAGGTGAGCCAGACGTTGAAAGCGGCGGGTAGACTGTCCAGCCCCCGCCAACGCCATTGCCGCCGGCTGGGCCGGGCACAAACAGCGATATGACCAGCAAGGCAAGAGCCGGTGGAAGCAACCAGAAAGAAATATTGTTCAGGCGCGGAAATGCCATGTCCGGCGCACCGATCATTAGCGGCACGATCCAGTTGCCAAAGCCACCGAACAGAGACGGCATAATCATGAAAAACACCATGATAAGGCCATGAGCGGTGGTGAAGGTGTTGAAGATATGCGGATCAGCAAAGAACTGCATACCAGGTTCCTGCAGCTCCATGCGGATGCCAATCGACAACAGGCCACCGACAAGACCACCAAAAAGGGCAAACATCAGATACAGGGATCCGATGTCCTTGTGGTTGGTGGAGAAGAGATACCTCTTCAGTCCCGTGGGATGGTCATCGTGGTGCGCGGCCGCTGTTCTACCCGCCATATCTCTTAATCCTTCGCCATTTCCGCCCGTCCGGTTTCATATGGACACCGCAAAATAAAATACTTTAACCCTTCTAGCGCTGATTTAGCGCAAACTTGTAGGGCACATCGGACGCTTCATTTCCGCTTTCTGACGGCAGGGAAGCAAATTTCTTCTTCGCCGTTTCTAGCCAACCTGCAAACTCCGCATCTGATACGACGCGAACAGTAATCGGCATGAAGGCATGTTTCTGCCCGCAAAGCTCTGAGCACTGTCCGTAGTAGACCCCCGTTTTCTCGGCCCGGAACCAGGTGCGGATGATACGCCCTGGCACCGCGTCAACTTTTACGCCGAATGCGGGGATCGTCCAGTTGTGAAGAACGTCCGACGCCGTGACCAGGATATGGACATTCTTGTTGACCGGCACGACCACATCATTATCGGTCGCGAGCAACCTGGGTTGTCCTGGCTTCAATTCGTCATTTTCCAGCATAACCGCATCGAATGTCAGATTACCCTGATCGGGATATTCGTAAGTCCAGTACCATTGGTTACCAATAGCCTTCACGGTCAGATCGGCTTTGGGAAAATCATACTGCGCAAACAGCAGCCGAAACGAGGGCACCGCAATCACTACCAGAATGAGAATCGGCACCACTGTCCATAAAACCTCGAGAATCGTGTTGTGCGAGGTCTCGGAGGGAGTGGGATTGGCATTCTCGTTAAACCGCAACGCCACGTACACCAGAAGCCCCAAAACGAACAGAGTGATGACAGTAATAAGAACCAGCAGAAAATTGTGAAAATCGGTCAACTGCCGCATGATTGGCGTGACGGCTTCCTGAAAACCAAGCTGCCAATCTCTTGGCTGGCCCAGTTCAGCTCTTGCATTCGCGCTGAAGAGAAATGAGCACAGCGCGACAAAAACAGCTATTGCTTTCGCTAGAACCCCGGAAAAACCGTTGGTCATTTCTCAATGCTCCTGTTGGTGGCTTCATAGTGCCGCCCATCCGCAAAAAATGGCATGGGAATGGGGCATGCACATACACTCGTTAAAGTAGCCGCAAGCGTCTTTGCTCTAGCATCACCAGAGCCCGCAATTCAACTGACACGATCAGGTGCAGTGGACCAGATCGGTAGTCGAATCCTAAGTGCTTGAAAAAGCATGGACAGCTTTGATTTGGCAACCATGATTCATGCCTTTTCAACTGCGTCAAATCTACACGTAACCGGCCCTGTGTCCATGTTGAGCGAAGCATTTACCAGCCATGCGGTCCAATTTTTGCCCAGAATATGCGCGAAAGGCGAACTGATATACAGTTCCCTCGACCAAAAATCCTGTTTCACGCCTCAATCTGACCAGTTAACTATCCGATGCCACTGCAGTGCTATAGTTACGTGACGCTTCCAGATTACCGATTGTATTCCATGACCCATTTAAATAGCAGATCACAATCAGGGCCCCTCACATCCAGGTGCCGCATATGCATGATTTTATTTCTCGCTGTGCTTTTCACTGCCCTGACGAGTGCTGCTCAGCAAGCTCCCGCCCAGGACAAGAAAAAGGAGAAAATTGGGGACTGGGAGATCAACTGCGGCAAGCCGCCGGGCGCACGCGAGCAGAAATGTGCGCTGGTGCAAAGCGTGATTGATGAAGAACGGGCAAATGTTGGCCTGAGGGTTGTGTTTCTTCTCGCATCCGGCGGACGCAACGTGCTCCGCGTAGTGGCGCCACTGGGTGTGCTTCTCCCCTTCGGGCTTGGCCTGCGGATTGACGATGAGCCAATCGGAAAAGAGCCACTCCCCTTTATTCGGTGCCGGCCCATGGGATGCATCTCCGAGATTATCGTCAAGGATAAGCTGCTCGACAAATTCAAAGCCGGCACGACGGCGATGTTCATTATCGTCGAAACAAAAAAGGAGGGCCGTGCGATACCGGTCTCCCTTAAAGGGTTCTCAAAGGGCCTCGACCGGCTTTCAGCACTGGCAAAAACCAACTAGGCCAAGGCCCCGAAAATAATTGAACCGCCCCCGCGTCAGCAGGGCCGGTTCAAAATTTCAATCACCCCTGACATCCCAGGAGTTGCAAACAATTACTTGACCTTGAAGGTCACTTTGCAATTCACGCGAAAGGAATCGATCTTCCCGTCTGTCACAGATGCCGTCTGGTCCTTGACCCAGATCGACTTGATGCCATTCACCGTCTTCGATGCTTCTTCCACGACTTTCTGTGCAGCGTCCGACCAGCTCTTGTCGGATTCTGCCATGATCTCAATTGTCTTGTGTACTGCCATTTACGCCTCCCCTTGAACGCGTTGCTTCTAATACCGGCGCCCGCAGATGGGGCGCCCTTCATTGACTACAACTGGGGAGGCGGCGGCCTTATGGCAAGGTGGGAAGGCCATAAAAACCTTACGCGGCTTATCAGCTCGCCCAGTATGACCTTGCCCACCGTGCGGTTTCTTTCCGGCGATTGATGCGCTGTTCAAGCGCCAGCGACGGGTCGGCATTCCAGGGCTGCATTAGCGCCCATTCGACATCGGAACGGGCGATTCCGATATCCGCCAGCATGGCATCATCAAAGCTTGCCAGCCGGGTGATCTCGCGCCGTCCCCACCGGGCTTCCAGAAGTAGGGAAACAGCCTTCCCGGCTACCATCAGGACTTCTCTCAAAGGAGATTGCCCCGTGGATCCACCAATTCTCTTCAATTCTGTTTGTGCATAAGACATTGTTTTATCTCCACATTCGATCAGACATGCACCGTCGCAAAGCAAAGAGACTGCCTCTTCGCCACTGATGTGCGCGACACCCTGTCCTGAGTTTCCAGACGGCGATTCTCCGTCTTGTTGCACCCAATATGGAGAAAGCCCTTCCATAATACAAACAAATGTTTATTATGTGATACATCACAGATATTGATGGATTAAAGGAAGCCAAAATGGCGCCAACGATACTTGATGCAGACCAGTTGAAAACGCTTGTGGCGATCGCCGACACGGGCAGCTTCACGCGCGCTGCTAACGATGTGAACAAGACTCAGGCTGCGGTTTCCATGCAGATGCGCCGCCTTGAAGAATCAACAGGGCGTCGGCTGTTTGTGAAGAATGGCCGCCAGAACCGGCTGACCTCCGAGGGGGAGCATTTGCTCGATTATGCCCGGCGCATCATTCACCTGAACAACGAAGCCATGTCTATTTTGAACGAGCCGGAGCTCGCCGGTTTCGTTCGCATTGGTACACCAGATGATTATGCCGAGCGTTTCCTACCACCCATTTTTGCCGGGTTTTCGCGCACTCATCCCCTCGTGGAGGTGGAGATTAGTTGCGAAGCAAGCAGCGCGCTGATGAAAAAAATCAGTGCCAGTAAAATTGACCTGGCAATTGCCACCCACAAGGACTGCGGCTCTCATGGCGAGGTCATCCGCCGTGAAGCCCTGTGCTGGGTCTCCTCTCCCCGGCACAAGATCGAGGAGATGGATATTGTTCCGCTGGCTCTGGGTGCTGCCAGCTGTTCTTGGCGCGCGGAGGCTATGCGCGCTCTGGATCAGATCAAACGTCCTCACCGCATTTTATACTCGAGCCCGAGCGCAGCTGCCCTGACCGCTGCCGTGCAATCCGGCCTGGCTATCTCGGTCCTGCCCGAAAGTGCCATACGTCCAGGGATGCGCCGTCTTGGGGTAGACGATGGATTTCCCGAATTGCCATTTTGCGATATTGCGCTTCTGCGTGCTCCGGGAAAAACATCATCGAGTATCGCCGCGCTCGCGGATCATATCGTTGAAAGCCTCACGAATCTGGATTTCTCGTCGCAAACCTGGTCCTGACCGGGCAACAGCAATCAGGCCGCGAAGCCTCATACTAAAAATAATCGGGACAGGCTTGCACCAGAGCTTCGCGAACACGCTCGCGCACAGGCTTGGCGGTATCACCATAATCGAAAGATAGTCCAGTCACGGTCTCAAACAGGGAGACATATTTTCCCGCAAACTCAATCAGAGTTTCAGGAGGAATGCTGGGGACCGGGTCCTTGTAGGGGTCGCACTGCCCCCGCACCCACAAACGCAAGAATTCCTTGTCGAGGCTTTCAGGCTCTTTCCCGGCCGCGAGCCGGGCTTCATAACTTTCGGCCTTCCAATAGCGGCTCGAATCGGGAGTGAGGATTTCATCCGCCAGTATGATTTCACCGTTTTCATCCAGGCCGAACTCAAATTTCGTGTCGACCAGAATGAGGCCGTTGCGGGCAGCAATCTCGCGCCCGTGCCCGAAAACGGCCAGGCTTTTCGCAGCAACATCATCCCATTGTTCCTGCGTGAGAAGCCCTTGGTTCACGATTTCCGCTGACGTGATCGGCGCGTCATGCTCACCGGCTTCCGCCTTTGTGGTCGGGGTAATGATGGTCTCGGGAAGCTTCTGATTCTTGACCAGGCCTTCCGGAAATTGGTGGCCATAAAGCAGACGCTCGCCGCGATTATACATCGGCCAGATGCTTGTGTCGGTCGAGCCTGTCATGTAATCGCGGACCACCATTTCGATAGGGAGAATTTCCAGCGTTTTTGCTACAACCACATTCGGATCGGGATAATCGATCACGTGGTTGGGACAAATATCCGCCGTCTGGTCGAACCAGAACCGGGCGGTCTGCGTCAGCACCTGCCCCTTGAAGGGAACCGCGGCAAGAACCTTGTCGAAGGCCGATTGCCGGTCGGTGGCGATCATGACCCTTCGGCCATCAGGCAGATCGTAGGAATCCCTGACCTTGCCGCGCTGAAAGTTTGGCAGTTCTGGATATTCTGCATCTGTCAGAACACCGGCCAGCGCCAGTTGGTCACGTTCAGAAATGGTCATGAATTGGCCCCTCTAAAGACATCAAAAGGCTTCGGACCCGAACAGTTTATCGATGTCGCCCGCCCAGTTATTTTTATAAGATTCAAGCAGTTGCTGTGCCGGCGTGCGGCCCGACGCAACCGCATCCTCGATCGTTTGCAGGAACTGCGTTTCATCATCGCCGAAACCGTCACGCTTGGCTCGCGAGACTAGTCCGGCCCGGGAGATAGAAACGCATTCGCGCGCCAGCTCGAGAGCTTTTCCCGAGCGGAACGGTGCATCCAGTGCCAGGCTCGGTACGTTGTCTCGCAAACGCTGGCGTTCTTCCGCGCTCCAGTCCTTGACCAGATCCCATGCCGCGTCGAGCGCGCCTTGATCATAGAGCAGCCCGACCCAGAAGGCCGGCAATGCACAGATGCCTCGCCAAGGCCCGCCATCAACGCCGCGCATTTCCAGAAACTGCTTCATGCGCACTTCCGGAAACAGCGTGGACACATGGTCGGTCCAGTCAGCCTCATCGGGCTTTTCGCCCGGCAATGCCTCGAGTTTACCCTCCAGGAAATCGCGGAAAGACGCGCCCGCAACATCAATATAATTGCCATCGCGATAGACAAAATACATTGGCACATCAAGTGCATAATCAACGTAGCGCTCAAAACCCATACCATCCTCGAACACCCATGGCAGCATGCCCGTCCGGTCGGGATCAGTATCGCGCCACATTTCTGATCGAAAGGAAAGAAACCCGTTTGGCTGGCCTTCGGTGAAGGGTGAGTTGGCGAAAATCGCGGTGGAGATAGGCTGCAGGGCGAGGGCCACGCGCAGCTTTTTCACCATGTCGGCCTCGTTGGCAAAATCCAGATTGACCTGAATGGTGCAGGTCCGATGCATCATATCGAGACCATGATCACCCATGCGCGGCATGTAGGATCGCATCACCTCATAGCGCAGTTTGGGCACGCGGGGTGTTTCGGCAAGCGTCCATTTCGGAGAAAAGCCTAATCCTAAAAATGCGATGCCCCACTCTTCTCCGATCTGGCGCACCTGCTCCAAATGCCGTCCGGCTTCCTCACAGGTCTGATGGACGGTTTTCAGTGGTGCGCCGGACAACTCGAACTGTCCACCCGGCTCCAGCGTTATTGAACCGCCGAGAGTCGTCCCCGTCTCTTTAAGGGCGATGATATTGTCGCCCTCCATGATCCGGGTGTAACCGAACCTCCTGGCCATTTCTTCAAGTAACGCGTGTACGCCATGCTCGCCCTCATAAGAGAGCGGGGTCAAGTCATTGGTGTTAAATCCAAATTTCTCATGCTCGGTGCCAATTCTCCACTCGGAAGCCGGCTTGCAGCCGCGCTCGAACTCGGCGACCAGCTGGTCCCGGGATTCGATGACCTGACTTTGCGGACCGTCCTCACGTGTGGACATGACTACTCCTGAGAATTGAACCGGCCCGCAGCGCAACTGCCCATGGGTCCGATGACTCGCGGCACGTTATGGACCGGCTTCCTGTCTCTGACAAGCACAGCATATCAACGCCAATCTCCCAGGACAGCATTGAGCAGGGACAATGCCGCAATGGCTGCTGTATCCGCCCGCATGACGCGCGGACCAAGCGAGATAGGCGTAACAAATGACAATTTGCGAAGACGTGACTGTTCTTCTGCATCAAAGCCACCTTCTGGGCCAATAAGGACGGCAAATGGTCCGGGATCAAGCGGTTTGAGAGCTTCAAGCGGCGACGAGACAGGCGCTTCCTCATCACAATAGATGATCCGGCGGGCCGGGTCCCACCCCTCAAGCAGCATATCCAGGGATACAGGCTCGAACACCTGAGGTATACGCAGCACCCCGCATTGTTCGGCGGCCTCGATCACATTGGCGCGCATTCGCTCAATCTTCACACGCTGCGCGTCCGTCCGGCGGGTCATGACGGGGCAAAGTGCCGCAACACCCAACTCGGTCGCCTTTTGCACCATGAAATCGAGCCGGGTGCGTTTCACCGGTGCAAACAGGTAATGGATATCGGGTCCGGTATTCTGGGGGCGCACCTGCTCCAGTAAATGCAGGGAACACTCACTGCGTTTTTGCCGGGCAAGGCTGGCGCGCCATTCACCATTCCGCCCGTCAAAGACAAGGATTTCAGCTCCATCACCCAGACGCATGACATTCAGGAGATAGTTGGCCTGAGCACGAGTGCAGGCAATATCGCACCCCGCTTCAATAGGGTTCTCCACAAAAAGACGAATGGTATTGGCACGCATGATTTCTCGCAGGAAAAACCCGGGGACGAATTACATCTCATAATAGGGGATGAATCGCGCTACAAGCGAGCCGTAGTCAATCGCGCCCAAGATGATCACACATGAATGTACCCCCCAGCACAAAACCCTCCGTGGCAGACGCCACACCCGGCAACTGGGTTGACGGGTGGGCACCCCATAGTTGGCGCCCCTTTTTAAGGCTGGCGCGGGCTGACCGTCCAATCGGGGTTTGGCTTCTGCTGTGGCCCTGCTGGTGGTCGCTGGGACTGGCCGGGATTGAGAGCGAAGCTGAGTTTCCCAATCTCTGGTTCATGGCGCTGTTCGCCATTGGCGCGATTGTCATGCGCGGAGCTGGCTGCACCTATAATGATATTGTTGACCGGGATTATGATTTAAAAGTCGCGCGCACAAAGTCGCGCCCCATTCCAAGTGGACAGGTCAGCGTGCGCCAGGCGCAGATTTTCATGGTGCTGCTTTCGCTCATGGGACTTGTCATCCTGCTACAGTTCAATGGCTTCACAGTCCTGCTGGGCATTGCATCGCTCAGTGTTGTCGCCACCTACCCGTTCATGAAGCGCTTCACCTACTGGCCGCAGGTCGTCCTGGGGCTGGCCTTTTCATGGGGAGCATTGATGGGCTGGGCGGCGGAACTTGGCAAATTGTCCTTAGCCCCCCTGCTGCTCTATGGCGGAGCGGTCGCATGGACCATCGGCTATGACACCATCTATGCCCATCAGGACAAGGAAGACGACGCCCTGCTCGGTCTCAAATCGACAGCTCTGAGATTTGGCGAGAAAACAAAGCCCTGGCTGATACTGTTTTACGGGATTGCGTTTCTTGGCATCGCATCGGCAGGTTTTACCGCCGGCGCCAGCCACATCTTCAGCTTGTGTCTGCTCGCGGGTGCGACGCATCTCATCTGGCAGATTGCCACGCTTGATGTCTCGAATGAAAAAAACTGCCTCATCCGGTTCAAGTCAAACCGGGACTTCGGCGCAATTATTTTCGCATCGCTCATAGCTGATATAGCTTTGAGTGCGTTGTGACCGTGATGAACGCAGAATGCTAGTTACGCGCGATCAGCTCTTCGCCAGCAACGCAGTCAACCAGGTTTGGATCCCCAATTTCACGTATGGATGAGATCGCTGAACGCCGTGCATTCAAGGCCAGTCTCGCGGGTCTTTCATGCGGCAGGTTCACTTTCAATTTACCAAAGCGTTCAATCGGTTCGCGCCAGCTGCCATCGAGTGCCGGCAATAAAAGCGGCAACTTCAGGGCCCTCCCCCAACTCTGCCAACGTGCCCCAACATCGCTCATGTCATATGACATATGCAGCGGGAAACAGAGCTTGGGATCGGGATGATGTAAATTGACCGAAATCGCAAAACCGTCGATTTCGTCATCAAGGCTTTCAATGCGGATGGCAATGCCCGAAAAATCATCCAGCGGCAGTGCGCGCCTGACTGAAGAATGGCCGGAAACCTGGTGTTCCACGGCAATTGAACCCTGTTTGATCTCGATGAGATCACGCGCTTCTGGCGCCTGATCTGCATCGCTATCGACTGGAAGGGCATAGTGTACTGGCAGTCCGTATGGATCGATATCCATTGGACGCAATGGCCAGCGCACCGCAAGCCCATGCGGTTGTGTTTGACGCCTCACAATTAACTCCCCCTCAGGTTGTCTGACGCAACCTTGATTGACGAGGAGTATCTCACACACACCTTCTGATCCCCTTAAAGAAGACGATTAAAGATTGGTTTTCAGCGCGTAAGGCTTTTAGAAAGATTCACAACCTGTTAGCCAAGGCGCATGAACACATACTCCCCCCTCTCCTCATCCTCCTCGCGAAACGCTTTTGAGCAGACAGAAATGGACCAGCTGTTATCCGCCGTCCGCGAGGCGGGAGCGCTGGCTATGAGCTTTTTCGGTAAATCACCCCGCAGTGAATTGAAAGCTGACGGAACCTCGGTGAGTGAAGCCGACCTGGCAGCAGACGCCTTGCTAAAAGAACGCCTGCTGAATGCTAACGGCGCTTATGGCTGGCTGTCGGAAGAAAGCGAGGATGATCTCATCCGGCTCAACAAATCCCGGGTTTGGGTCGTCGATCCCATAGACGGCACACGGGCTTTCCTGAATGGAAAACCAGAATGGACCATCTGCGCCGCGCTGGTGGAAGACGGCCATAGCCTGCTGGCAGCCGTCTACAATCCCGTGACGGACGAATTCTTCCACGCAGTGCGCGGTGGTGGGGCATTTCTTAATGACAAGCCAATTGGTGTTCGCGAACCCGTTAAGCTTGAGGGTTGCCGTCTCGCCGCCTCCAAGACACAGTTGCGCTCAAAGCAGTGGTCAATCCAATGGCCGGAACTTGAAACAATTTGGGTAAACTCAATCGCCTACCGGCTAGCCCTCGTGGCCGCGGGCAAATGCGACGGGACAGTATCGCTTTCAAGAAAAAGCGACTGGGACATCGCTGCCGCTCATCTGCTGGTGGACGAGGCGGGCGGCATTGTCACCACCCATGATGCCAGCCCGCTTGTTTACAATCTTGAAGCGCCCCGGCATAGCAGTGTGGTATCCGCAGGCCCGGCACTGCATTCGGCATTGATCGAGCGAACGTCACAAGCGACACTCTGACTTGGCGGACTGATTCATAAAGCACAAGGAGCGCTGCGGCTCATGGCCACAAAAAAAGAACCCGAAACTCAGAAGCAATTACTGCACCTGGTGTTTGGCGGCGTATTGAAGGATTTGTCAGGCATCGAATTCCAGAACCTGGATGAACTTGATATCGTGGGCATGTATCCTGACTATGCCAGCGCATATGATGCCTGGAAGGGAGCCGCACAGCGGTCCGTCGACAATGCGCATATGCGCTATTTTATCGTACATATGCACCGCTTGCTCGATCCCGATGAAGATCAGGATAAAACTTAACCCAACTCACATTGGGTCACTTTGACCATATGGCGCAATGCAACATTAGCTGTTAGAAGGTCGTTCAATCCTGATGAGGCTGCGCGGCGCACCGTGTAACCGATAGTTTGCCGACGGAAAGACCTCGTGACCAACACCCTTTTTACCTCAACATCATCGATCAAACGTGACGACGATGCCCTTCAGAAAACCTATACAACTGAAGAAGTTGTCGAACGAATCTGGCGCGAGCACCTCCGCCCGCGCCTGGGACTTCTCATACTTGCCGGTATCGCGCTCGCTTTTGCCGCCGCAACAACGGGCGCCATTCCGTTCCTGATCCAGCTGACGGCTGACAACGTGTTCATCGAAAAAAAGGCCGAGATGATTTACCCGATCATGTTCTTCATCATCGGCGTCACTTTCATGAAGGCCGTCACGGAATATATTTCCAACGTCACGGTAGGATTTCTCGGACACCGCTTTATTGCCGACTTGCGCATCCAGATGTTCGAGAAAATCACCGAAGCAGATCTGGCATGGTTGAATTCCATTCATTCCGGCCGTTTGATCTCAGGGTTCCTCTATGACGCAAATCTCATCCGTCTGACGGCAAGCCGCGCCATTGTCGCACTGGGTCAAAACCTGCTCAAGGTCATCGTCCTGATCGGCGTGATGCTTTACATGGATTTACGCTTTTCAGGCGTGGTCCTTGTTACCTTGCCAATTGCGGTACTTATTCTCGGCCGCCAGCGCCGCAAGATGCGCAAATCCACAACAAAATCATTGCAGGAAACCGGTGATCTGAGCGCGCTTATTTCACAAACCCTGGCCAGCATTCCGATTGTGCGTGCATATGGTCAGGAAAAACACGAGACCAAACGCGCCGCCGAGACTATCAACCGGGCACTGGAATTCACCATGCGGGGCGCCCGCGCGCACGCCGCCTCGGCGCCGGTCGTTGAAATTCTCGTCGGCATCGGATTTGCGCTGCTTATCTACTATGCTGGCATCAAAGGCATCACGGGTGCGGTATCACTCGGGCATTTCATGGGGTTCATGACCTCGGCAATGCTGCTCTATCAGCCATTGAAAAGCGTGGCGACCCTTCAAACCGCAATTCAGGAAGGCGTCGCCGCATCAAGCCGCGTTTTCGGGATCATCGACCGCAAGCGGGATCTTGTTGATGCCCCCGGAGCCAAACCTCTGAAACTCAAATCAGGGGAGATCATTTTCGACCAGGTTTCATTTGCCTATAACGAAGGCGAACCTGTCCTGAAGGATATTTCCCTCAAAGTGCCTGCGGGAAAGACAGTCGCCCTAGTGGGTCCTTCAGGTGCCGGCAAGAGCACAATGATCAACCTGGCGTTACGCTTTTTTGACCCCCAGGAAGGCCGTGTCCTGATCGATGGCCAGGATATCTCCAATGTTACGAGCAATTCGCTGCGTAAAGCGATCGCATTGGTAACCCAGGATGCGGTGCTGTTCGATGAATCCATCCGGACCAACATCACTTACGGATCCAGGGGTAGCAAAAAAGCGGTCATAGCCGCCGCCAAGGCGACGGCATCGCACAAATTTATCACAGCACTTCCCGATGGTTACGACACGCGCGCAGGCGAAGCGGGCAATATTCTCTCGGGTGGTGAAAAGCAGCGCATTGCAATCGCACGCGCCGTGTTCAAAAACGCCCCGATCCTGTTGCTCGATGAACCGACCAGTTCGCTTGATAGTGAAGCGGAAGCGCAGGTGCAGGATGCCTTGAAGAAATTGATGCGCGGGCGCACGGTGCTGATGATCGCGCATCGTCTTTCGACCATAATAGAAGCTGACCTTATCTGCGTAATGGACAAGGGTCGGATTGCCGAAATGGGCCGTCATGAAGAGCTCATGGCAAAGGGCGGCATCTATGCCCGCCTGAATAGCGCTCAATTCGGAATTATCCTGGATGAGCCTGGAAGCAAGGCCGGCAAAAAAGCCCCCGCAAGGGGAACGCGCAAGTCACGTAAACCGCGTCACGCTCCGGTTGAATGAATAAGGTCCGACGGCACAGGACATGTTGCAAAGTCTGTTGAAGTCACAAGCGTTTGCCAGAACTGCGGGCAGACTCATGGCCGTCTATATACGGTTTGTCAGACGCACCAGCAGCATGACCGACGACCCTCCCGGATTTGTCCAGAAAAACCTCCCCGACCATCCCCTTCTTATCGCGATGTGGCATGGTCAGGGGCTGCTCCTGCCCTACATCAGGCCCAGTGAGGACATCAAGGTCGCGATCATGGTCGCCAAGCATCTCGATGGAGATATCGTGGATGCTGCCGTTGACACTTTTGGCATGACAACAATCCGTGGAGCCGGCGCTGGGCGCAAGGGCAAGGACAAGGGTGGTTTCGAAGCTCTGCGCGCTTGCATGATTGCCATCAGGAACGACACCACCATAGCCATAACCGCAGATATACCACCCGGCCCCGCCCGCAAGGCCGGCTTGGGACTGATCACCCTGGCCAAAATTACAGGTCGTGCCATCCTGCCTTGTGCCGTTGTGACGAAGCACTATTTGAAGCTCAATACATGGAGTGGTTTCACCGTGAACCTCCCCTTCTCAAAAATAGTCATGGCCGGCGGCGAGCAGATCAAGGTACCGCGCCACGCCAGCAACGAAGAAATCGAAACCCTTCGCCTGTTGCTGGAAGACAGCATGAACGAGGTAACCGCCAGGGCCTACCATGTGGCCGGGTCCAGTGAGCGCGGCATACCAACTGAGCAAAATCCTGTCGCCTACGGACCTCTATTACGCACCTATGTCCGGGGGACACGGTTGCTCCAACCGGCCGCACCACTCCTGCTTAAATACCGTGAACGCCAGGGCAAGGAAGAAACTGGCCGCACCGACGAACGTCTGGGTTTTCACAGCGCACCCCGAAAATCCGGCTCTCTCATCTGGTTGCACGCCGCGAGCGTCGGAGAAACGAATGCGGTTCTGCATCTCATTGAAAGAATGATAGACCAGCGGCCTGATTTGCAAATCCTGCTCACCACGGGAACGGTGACCTCCGCCAAACTGGCTCGTTCGCGACTGCCGGAAGGCGCCATCCACCAATATGTGCCGCTAGATACGCCGGACTTCATCAAGCGTTTCTTTGACCATTGGAAGCCCCGCGCGGTAATTTTGACAGAGTCGGAGATCTGGCCGAATCTCATCAGTGAAGCACGAAATCGAAAAGTACCCCTTCTGCTGGTCAATGGCCGTATTTCACCGCGCTCCTTCCGGCGCTGGCGAAACCGCTTTAAAATTGCGCGCCCGCTCTTCTCCAGTCTTGATCTCGTGATTGCGCAAAATGACCGCTATGCGGGTTATTTTGAACGGCTTGGATCGCGCTATGTCCTGGCTGCGGGTAACCTGAAAATGGACGCACCGCCGCCGCCTGTCGACAAAGCCGCATTGGAGCGTCTTAAAAAGACCATTGGTTCGCGCCCGGTTTTTCTGGCCGCGAGCACCCACCCAGGAGAGGAGGAGATCATCGCCGGCACCCACCGGTCTTTGAAAAAAGGACTTCCCGATCTCCTCACCATCATCGTCCCGCGTCATCCAAATCGCGGTGCGGAAGTCTGCGAAATGCTTCAAGGCGAAGGTCTGACCTGCGCTCAGCGCACCAACCAGGATGCGCCGGCCGTCAGCCAGGACATCTACGTGGCGGATACCATTGGAGAACTTGGCCTTTTTTACGATTTGGCTCGCGTCTCATTTATCGGCGGATCGCTCGTAAAGCATGGCGGACAGAATCCGATTGAAGCAATCATGCACAAGTCAGCGGTTCTGACCGGTCCTAACGTGCATAATTTCGAGGAGGCCTATGCCTCGCTGTTGGAGGCGCAGGCCTGTATTGAAGTCAGCTCCATGGAAGACCTTACTCTACAGGTTGCCAGGCTCTTCAAGGACGAAAAGGTGCGAAAAGAACTCGTCTCACGTGCACAAACGGAAGCCGATGAGATGCGCGGCGCGCTTGACGTAACGCTTGATGCACTGGAGGGTTATCTGCCATCGGTAAAGGAGAAAAGGCGTGCCTCTTAGGACACCGTCCTGGTGGTATGCGAAGGCGAGCGTCACGCCCGCTCTGCTCATCCCTGCTGCGCTAATTTGGAATCTTGTGACACGCGTACGCTGGCTCATCGCCAAACCGTACCGGTCCGAATTGCCGGTCATCTGTATCGGCAACTTCACAGCCGGAGGTGCTGGCAAAACACCAGCGGCACTTACCATTGCAAAGATTTTAAGTGATGCAGGCCTTCGCCCGGTCTTTCTTACGCGCGGATATGGTGGCACGACACCGGGTCCACATCTCGTCGACCCATCGCGTGATACGGCCCGGATGGTCGGAGATGAAGCACTGCTCCTTGCGCGCGTTGCGCCGACTATTGTGGGTTCAGACAGGGCCGAAGGCGCAAAGCTGGCGGAGAAGCATAACGCCAGCATCATCATTATGGATGACGGCTTTCAAAACCCTGGTCTTGCTAAAACACTTTCCCTCATCCTTGTCGATGGCGCCCTGGGCCTGGGAAATGAACATGTGATCCCCGCCGGCCCTTTGCGGGCTAGTCTTGGCTTCCAGCTTGCTCATGCTGACGGGATAATTCTTGTGGGTGGGGGGGGCGCGGCTGAACGCATTCATGCGCTGGCAGATGGGGCATCATTGCCGGTCCTCAAGGCAAACATCGTCCCGGATCCTGGTAATGCCTGGCTAAAGAATAAACCGCTGGTTGCTTTTGCCGGGATTGGGAATCCGGATAAATTTTTTCGCACCATCGAGGGCGCGGATGGCAGGATTGCGAAGCGAATTCCCTATCCCGACCACCATCCCTACACGCCTCAAGATGCCCTCAAGCTCCTTGATCTCGCCACACATCATGATGCGCAGCTCGTGACGACGCAAAAGGATCTCGTTCGCATTGAAGGAGGCGCTGAGCTTCAAAAGCTCAAAGAAACCTCCCGGGCATTGCCAGTGACCCTGCGGTTCAAGGATTTAAAGAACGCGAAAAAGATAATCACGAAGGCTCTGGGAGCGATCTAATTCCGGCATTCGCGATAGCGCTGCAGGGAAATTTCCGAACTTGCATAAGCTTCCTGGAGCTCAACGCTCCAGTAACGCAACTCATCAAGTGAGATTTTCTGACCCGAGACCGCGCAGGTCACGAACTCCCCCGGTGACACCACCTGGTAGTCACCATCGCCATAAGTGAGTTTTGCTTCACCCTTGGTCGAAAATTTATTCTCAAACCGGTTCATCATGTGCGAATCGTTGCCCTGTGAAGTTTTGGGAAGATAGTCATTGAAGGACAGCTTTTCCAGCCCGCCAGTTGCAACTTAAAACAATGACCCCTGCGGACCTCCCTCCTTGCTACCCGGTCCGCGTGGCATGCTGGCTGCTTTTTTGGGGGCACTCTTTCCGGCAGTTGCTGCAACGCGCCCGTCAGAAAATTCCATCTCCAGCGTGTCACCAAGTGAAACACTCCTGACTGTCCGCACCATATGCCCCTTGCCATCACGCACAAGAGCGAACCCGCGCGCCAGCACCGAACGATGCCCGAGCGATGTTAAGAGATGTGTGTTGCCGTTGAGAAGGCGGCGCCTGGTCTCCACCATCAGCTGCAAGCCACGCACACCGCGTTGACCATTACGGGTCAGTGCTTCGCGTGCCTGAGCCGTTCGTTGTTTGAGCATTCCGGGTCTCAGGCGTGCGGAGGCCCTTGTCAATCGTGTGGCTTGAACGCGTGTTCCGGCCAACAGGGCTCGCGGGAGCCGGTCTGATGCCGCGTCAAAGCGCTGACGCGGCAAGGCAAGCAGGTCAGATAATTTCGGCAATCCACGTGATGCTGCCTTTAGCATAACGCGGTGCTGCTCCAGGGCCCGCCGCTGGGCAATCCCCAAACGGTGCCGGTTTTCACCTAAGCGTTCCAGAAGATCAGAATGGACCGGTACAGCCCATTCGGCAGCCTTGGTTGGTGTCGGCGCGCGGGCATCCGCGACAAGATCGATCACGGTCCAGTCGGTCTCATGTCCGACCGCCGAGATCAGCGGTATAGAGCTTTCTGATACGGCGCGCGCCACCTGTTCTTCATTAAAACCCCACAGGTCTTCCAGCGAGCCGCCGCCGCGCCCGACTATCAGCACATCGGGCCGTGGCAAATTCCCTCCCTCGCCTAGCGCATTAAATCCTCGAATGGCGGCCGCCACTTCTGTTCCGCAGGTCTCGCCCTGCACTCGCACCGGCCAGACAATCACGTGGACCGGAAAGCGCTCGGCAAAGCCATGGAGCATATCCCGGATCACGGCACCTGATGGCGACGTGACAATGCCCACCACGCGCGGAAGGAAGGGGATAGGCTTTTTGCTCTCCTCGTCGAATAATCCTTCAACGCTGAGCTTCTTCTTCAACTTCTCAAGCTGGGCCAGCAGCGCGCCGGCGCCGGCAGGTTCAAGAGAATCGATGATGATCTGGTAGCGGCTTTGCCCGGGATAGGTGGTTAACTTGCCCGATGCGATAACCTCCATGCCCTGTTCCGGCTGAACCTTTAGCTTTGCCGCCTGCCCGCGCCATATGATGCCGGAGAGCACGGATTTATCATCCTTGAGGTCGAGATAGACATGGCCAGAAGCCGGTCGTGAAATGCGCCCCAGTTCTCCGCGCACGCGCACATAGGAAAAACCGTCCTCGATGGCGCGCTTGATGGCGAAGGACAGTTCCGAGACGGTGAACTCCGCCACGTTTCCCTGTGGTTCGCTGTCGGTGTTTTCCGGGTTATCCACTATGGTGTGTTCCTGACCTTTTCCTCTCACACTGAGCAATGTTACATCACGAGTGACATTGAACTGCAATCATGCCCGGGAGAGAAACCTTAATGAATGTTCTTCTGATTGGATCGGGCGGACGCGAACACGCCCTCGCATGGGCACTCTCCTCCAGTCCCCTGCTCACTCGCCTCGTCTGCGCGCCTGGCAATGGCGGCATTGCGCAGGTTGCTGATTGCGTGGCCCTCGATGTCACCGATCATGAGGCTGTTATCAATCTCTGCAAGGATGAGAAAATTGACTTTGTAGTTGTCGGCCCGGAAGCTCCGCTGGTTGCAGGACTGGCCGATGATCTTAATGCCGCGGGCTTAAAAGTATTTGGCCCATCAAAGGCCGCTTCCCAGCTTGAGGGTTCAAAAACTTTTACCAAGGAGTTGTGCGACCGCAAGAATATACCTACCGCCGCTTATGGCCATTTCACAGATGCAGAAACTGCCAAGGCTTATACGCGCGAACAAGGAACGCCCATCGTTATCAAGGCGGATGGCCTGGCTGCCGGTAAAGGCGTCACGGTTGCCGAGACGCTGGACCAGGCCCTTGATGCCATCGACGAATGCTTTTCCGGAAAATTTGGTGAGGCCGGTGCGGAACTCGTGGTCGAAGAATGTCTCATTGGTGAGGAAGCCAGCTTTTTCGTGCTGTGCGATGGTAGGAACGTGCTTCCACTCGTCACGGCCCAGGATCACAAACGTGCTTATGACGGCGATGAAGGCCCCAATACCGGCGGCATGGGTGCTTATTCACCCGCGCCGGTGATGAACGATGCCATGTGCGCCCGGGCCATGGAGGAAATTATCTTGCCCAGCGTCGAAGGCATGGCGGAAGCCGGCATGCCCTACAAGGGCGTTCTCTATGCAGGTTTCATGATCACTGAAACAGGTCCGAAGCTGATTGAATATAATGTGCGCTTTGGCGACCCTGAATGCCAGGTCCTGATGATGCGGCTGCAATCCGACTTGCTCCCTGCCCTGCTGGCAACAGCAGACGGGGTCCTTGATCGCGTTGATCTGCGCTGGCACGACGATGTGGCGCTAACGGTGGTCATGGCGGCAGAGGGTTATCCGGGCTCATATGAAAAAGGCTCCCGCATCAACGGGCTTGAGGAGGCTGGCAGTTCCGAACATGTCGAAATATTCCATGCCGGCACGGTCCTGGAGAATGGAGACATCATCGCCACGGGCGGGCGCGTTCTCAATATCACTGCGCGTGGCGCCACCGTGCGCCAGGCGCAGGAGCGCGCCTATGCGGCCATCGCCGGGATTGACTGGCCTCAGGGTTTTTGCCGCTCGGACATCGGGTGGCGCGCCATTGAGCGCGAGGAGCAGGCTGCGTGAGCAAATTACCGGATCTGTTCCCCGGGTTTGAATCACGAAGCATCAAGACCAGGGGTGCGGAAATATTCATGCGACTGGGTGGCGCCGGGCCACCGCTATTGTTGCTGCACGGTTATCCGCAAACCCATGTCATGTGGCACAAGATCGCCGGTGAGCTGGCCGAACACTTCTCGCTCGTCATCCCCGATCTGCGTGGTTACGGGCAAAGCTCCTGCCCAGAGACCGATGACAAACACGAGACCTATTCCAAGCGCGCCATGGGCAAGGACATGATCGAGGTCATGACGGAGCTGTGGCATGGCCGCTTCATGGTGCTGTCCCATGATCGCGGCGGGCGTGTCGGGTACCGCATGGCTCTGGACCACCCGGACAAGATTTACCGCCTCGCCATCCTCGACATTGTGCCAACTTATTTTGTCTGGCAAGAAACGGCGGAGATAGGCATTAGCAAATTTCACTGGCCGTTCCTGGCCCAGCCCTCACCTTTACCGGAGACCATGATCGGCAAGGATCCAGTGATGTGGCTGGAGCATCTCATTGTCTCATGGAGTGGCGGTGAAGATCTCTCGCCCTTCACCGATGAGGCGATGGCGCATTACAGGGCGGCCATCAAACAACCCGAGCGCATCCACACTGGCTGCGAGGACTATCGCGCAGGCGCAACCTGCGATCTAACCTTTGACGCCATCGATCACAAATCCGGTAACAAGATCAAATGCCCGGTACTGGCGCTCTGGGGCGAAGGCCGCAAGAAGGGGTTTGTGAACAACTCGCTCAAAGTCTGGCAGGAATGGTGTGACGATGTGCGCGGCGCGCCCATTTCCTGCGGTCATTTCCTTGCGGAAGAAAACCCGGACGACACCCTCGCAGCAGTCCTGCCTTTCCTGATGGAAGATTAGCGCCGTTCCTTGAAAAAGCTTTTCAAAAGCTCGCGCCCGCGGGTTTCCTCAATGCCGCCATAAACATCCGGCGAATGATGACAGGTGGGTTGGGCGAAAAAGCGTGGTCCATGCTCAATCGCCCCTCCCTTGGGATCACTCGCCCCGAAATAAAGCCGGCGGATGCGGGCGAAGGAAATAGCCGCCGCGCACATGGCGCAGGGCTCAAGCGTTACATAGAGATCGCAGCCAGGCAGCCGTTCACTCTTTTTAAGTTCGCAGGCTGCGCGGATCACCAGCATTTCCGCATGGGCGCTGGGGTCACTCAATTCACGCGTCCTGTTGCCCGCGCGGGTGAGAATAGCTCCTGCTTCATCCACCAGCACAGCGCCCACAGGCACTTCTCCTCGCGCAGCGGCCGCCTCAGCTTCACAAAGAGCTGCTGACATCGGCGCTTCAGGCTTGCCGCCCTGATGTGGTTCTGCGAGTTTGCGTGTCATACCCCTCCAATGGAATGAGCAAGCCGGTCCGGTCAAGTGGCGAAACCAATCAAGACCCAATCTCCGAAGTCAGCCGATGCGCCAATGCGCATCGCAAAAGCGATTGCAGCAGCGGGCATGTGTTCACGGCGCGAGGCGGAGCGCTGGATAGAAGCGGGACGCGTTTGCGTGAACGGCAAGAAGCTGGACACGCCCGCGCTCACCGTCACGCCGAGTGATACGGTGAGCGTGGACGACAAGCCCCTGCCCCGCGCGGAGGGCGTCAGACTGTGGCGCTACCACAAGCCCAGGGGGCTGATGACCACGCATAATGACCCGGAGGGCCGGCGCACCGTATTCGAGGCTCTGCCCAAGGATATGCCCCGTGTCATCTCCATTGGCCGGCTGGATTATTCGACCGAAGGATTGCTGCTGCTCACCACGTCAGGCGACCTCGCCCGGCATATGGAACTGCCTACCACCGGGTGGCTGCGGCGTTACCGGGTACGGGCCAAGGGCACGATCACTCAAGGTGCGCTCGACAAGCTTAAAAGCGGCATCGAGATAGAAGGTGTGCGTTACAACGGCATCGAAGCGCAACTCGACCGGGGACAAGGGGCCAATGTCTGGCTGACCATGGGTCTGCGTGAGGGCAAGAACCGGGAAGTGAAACGCGTCGCCACCCATCTGGGCCTCGATGTGAACCGCCTGATCCGCACCTCCTTCGGCCCCTTCGCGCTGGGTGATCTGGCTGCGGGTGAAGTGGAGGAAATCAAGCCGCGCATCCTGGCGGACCAGCTCGGGGCCAAACTTGCCAGCGAATTCGGTCTGAAGGCCTCAGGCAAGCACGCAGAAGCCGCACCTAAGCCGAAGACATTAAAATATCGCGGCAAGAAGCCTCTTCGCATCAAACCTAAACCCAAACGCACATGAGACTCGTCGCCGGAAAATTCAAAGGCCATGGCCTTGCGACGCCAAAAGACCAGGCCATCCGCCCCACCAGCGACCGGGTTCGCGAATCCCTGTTCAATATCCTGGAGCACGGGGTCGAGGGTTTTGACCTTGAGGGTGCGCGCGTGCTTGACCTGTTCGCAGGCACTGGAGCGCTCGGCCTCGAAGCGCTGTCGCGTGGTGCAAAATATTGCCTGTTCATTGAGAATGCGGTTGCCGCGCGCGGGATCATCCGTACTAATGTTGAAGCCCTGCACCTGACCGGCATCACGAAAATATGGCGCAGGGACGCCACCACGCTGGGCCCTGCGGGCAACATTGAAGCCTTCGATCTCGTTTTCGCAGACCCGCCTTATGGCAAGGGGTTAGGAGAACAGGCCCTGAATGAAGTCTGTGAGAAAGGATGGATCAAACCCGGGGGCATCGCCGTCCTTGAAGAGAGCAGTGATACGGTGCTCGAATTTCCATCAGGCTTTGACGAGATCGACCGCCGGACATATGGCGATACGCTTGTCGTGTTCCTGCGGGCCAAATAACAGAACTGAGACCTACCTCCCTCCCAGCCCGGACTCTTCCTGTTTGCGGGCCTCCCAGTAGTCCAGCACTTCGCGGCGATAGGTTTCCGCACAATCCTTCGCACAATCTATCCATAAGCCTTGTGGTGTTTCGACCTCCCAATATTGAAGCGATCCACGGACCATCTGGCGAGTGGGTCGCGAAACAGATTTTTGGGAATACTGGCTTTTGGAGACCACCGTTCCGTGACCCACTACCATGGCTTCCGGCCCTTCAAAGGCGTCATACAGCATGAACCCGGCGATGGCCGCGAACGCGAGGAAGAACACCAGTTTGGAGATTGAAAACATATGCCCGAAAACTCCTCTAGCGCCGTGAGAAGAGTTTCTCGATGTCGGTGAGCTTCAACTCCACATAAGTCGGACGGCCATGATTGCACTGGCCTGAATGGGGCGTTGCCTCCATTTCGCGTAACAGGGCATTCATTTCATCTGCCTTCAGCCGCCGCCCGGCACGCACGGAGCCATAGCAGGCCATGGTCGCGCAGACGGCTTCGAGTTTTTCTTTCAGGGCCTGCGTCCCGTCGCCTTGCAATATCTCATCGGCCAGGTCGCGCACCAGCCCCTTTATATCCGTATCTCCCAGCAATGAGGGCATCTCGCGCACGGCAACAGCGCCCGCGCCAAACCGCTCAAGAACCACGCCAAAGCTTTCCAGCTCATCGGCGCGTGTGCCCAGCGCCTCCGCAGCCGTTTCATCAAGCTCGACGACCTCCGGGATCAACAGCATCTGCCGGGCAATGCCGCCATTGGCGAGGCCCGTTTTCATCTTCTCGTAAACCAGCCGCTCATGAGCCGCGTGCTGATCGACGATGATGACGGAATCTTCCGTCTGCGAAACAATATAGGTGTCATGGACCTGTGCCCGCGCCGCACCCAGGGGTGACCCCTGATAACTTGACTCAGGCACAACATCGCTGGCGCGGGTATCGCCGCTTGCGGGTGCGAAACTCTCAAATGGAGCCTGAGCCGCCTCCGCGAAGGCCAAAGCTGATGGTGCATTCCTGTGGCTTGAAATTCCATGAGGTCGCGTGGCGCCATTTCCAAATCCTGCATGAGAGAAAGCCTGCGTCCCCAATGCAGCGCTGGCGCTATGTCCGGCCTCTTCCAGCACCTGCCTGAGAGCCCCGATGATCAGCCCCCGAACCGCACCGGGATCGCGGAATCGCACCTCCGCCTTGGCCGGGTGCACGTTCACATCCACCTCGCACGGCGGCACGGCCAGAAACAGCGCCAGCATGGGGAAGCGCCCGCGTGGCACCAGATCGCCATAGGCGGCGCGTACCGCACCCCCCAGCAGCTTGTCGCGAACGGGACGGCCATTGACGAACAGGAACTGCATCATCTGGTTGGCACGATTCAGCGTCGGTAAACCGGCAAAACCTTCAAGGCTTGCACCTTCCCTTTCCGCCAGTACGGATTGCGCATCCGCTATGAAGTCAGCGCCCATGATACGGCCAAGGCGAGCCAGGACCGCTTCGCTGTCCCCTGCCATCGCAGATGGCACTTTGAACGTGGTACGATCCCCGCTGGTGAGCGTAAAACCCACTCCGGGATGAGCCATGGCGAGCCGCTTGACCACATCGGAGATCGCGGCTTGCTCGGCCCGTTCCGATTTCATGAATTTGAGCCGTGCCGGGGTGGCATAAAACAGCTCGCGCACCTCGACACGTGTTCCTGGATTCAGTGCGGCGGGGCGTGGTCCTGATTTCTTTCCCGCATCGATGAGGATTTCCGCACCCTCTACAGCGCCCAGCCCCCGGCTCTGAATGGTAAGCCGCGCAACAGCGCCGATAGAGGGCAACGCCTCGCCACGGAACCCAAGGGTATCGATATTTGATAAATCACCATCGGCAAGTTTCGACGTGGCGTGGCGCTCGACCGCGAGTTCAAGATCGCCTGCATCCATTCCGCAACCATCATCGGTCACGCTTAAGAATGTCAGCCCACCGCCGCGCGCGATGATCTCGATACGTTCAGCGCCCGCATCCAGCGCATTTTCGACAAGTTCCTTCACCACGCTTGCCGGGCGCTCGATGACTTCTCCCGCGGCGATGCGGTTGATAAGTGATGGCGGCAGTTGGCGAACGGCCACACCCATGCTCCCTATTCTCTGGCGCCCAGATTGTGCCGTGTCAAAACCTTGCCAGCCTCAACGGCTGGTTGATCGAAGGGATCAACCTCAAGGAGATGACCGCTAAGAATCACTTCCAGCATGAAATGCATCATGAGTCCGCCCAGTACCTTCTCGTCAAGGCGTTCGGTATCGATGGTGCGCACAGACCGACCTGCATCCACAAGCGCCTGTGGAATAGCCCGCTGCTGCGCAGCTACCAGGTCGCCAGCGCATTGGCCGGCAAGGTAGACCGCACCCGCCTGCTCGGCCAACCCGGCATCTACCTTCGGGCCTATACCTTCGCAGCTTGTCCGCAGGACCGTAACCAAATGATCGTGAGGCCCATCGAGATACAACTGAAGCTTTGAATGTTGATCGACCGGGCCAAGTGCTGCAACTGGTGTAAAACCCGCACCCCCCTTGCCAAGACTTTCGCCTGCTAGCTGTACATACCAGTCGGCAAATCGCGAAAGCCGGTCGCTGTAGGGCATCATAACCTGTATGCGTGCACTCTTATCCTGTGCCAGGCCAACGCTCACCGCAGCGCCAATCGCCGGGTCAAAGCTATCCGCGTCTGTGGCGGACAGAAGGGCTGACACCACGTCCGCGGCCCCCGCACGTATCGCCTTGGCGTTTAGACCGCGCGCAAGTGCCGGCACCAGACCTACATTACTCAATCCGGCATAGCGCCCGCCAATACCCGGGTGGTGGTCGAGAACAGGAATCCCATGTGACTTACAAACCGAGCGCAGACCATTTTGCACGCCTTTCACCTCTGGTTCCGTCAGGCCAAGGAAAAGGTCTGGAACCTTGTCACCAAGCCCAGCCTCTTTCACCCTCTGCAAAGCAGTAAAAAATTGCACCAGCGTCTCTGCGGTGTTGCCGGATTTTGAAATAATGATGAAGCGCGTACGCTCCAGATCGAGAATAGAGAATGAAGCCTCAAGCGTGCGTGGATCCAGATTATCGTAAAAGCGGGTCCGGGGACGGCGTGTCTGATCTTGCCGTTGTTCGCCGGGGATAAACCAGCCTCCCAGTTGGGCGATCATCTGTCCGCCTAGGCTTGATCCGCCAGTGCCGAAGAATATCAGCGTCTTTGCGTCTTTACTGAGCCGCGCCAGCGCATCGGCAGCTTCATCGATATCGGCGCCTTGTTCGGGGATATTCAGCAGCGGGAGCGTGCCATCCTCATAACGCATTTTGAGCATGGCAATGGCCTTATCGAGCTTGGCCAGACGGCTTTCAAACGCAGACGGCTCCAGGCCGGCCGCGCCGATGGCTGCCTCCATGCAGCCCTCGATTGACTGGACTAACGGCATGCGGTGGAACCTTAAAGGAATCACTGGATAGCACGGACCCTAGCAAATGGGGCCCGTTTCAGACACTCACTTTGTGGGTGTGTGGATTTGTGGATAATGCCCGAAGAGGCGGCTCAACCCTTCTTGGGCTTGCCTGCAGCACCCATCGGTTTTCCAACGATTGTGACGATCAAACCATCAGCCTTCAACAACCGTTTTGCAACGCGGCGAATGTCCTGAAGCGTCACATCCTCGATCTTCGAGTTGCGCGTATCAATATAATCGATACCCAGATCCTCGATCTGAATCCACATCAACTGGCTGGCAATTTTCGAACTGGTGTCAAAACGCAGTGGATAGGAGCCAGTGAGGTACTGCTTTGCGTTCTTCAGCTCTTCAGCACTTGGTCCCTTTTCCGCCATGCGTTTGAGTTCATCCTCGATCACTTCCAGCGATCGGGTCATGGACTTGTTTTCCGTGGCCACATTACCGGCATAGATTGCCGCATGACGGTAAGGCGAAAGATAGCTGTAGACCGAATAGGCAAGCCCGCGTTTTTCGCGCACTTCTTCCGTCAGGCGCGAGTTGAAACCGCCTCCTCCCAGAATGTAGTTCAGCACATAGGATGAAACGAAGTCCTTGTCCTTGCGCTTGAACCCGCCATGGCCAAACACCGCCACCGACTGCGGTACATTCATTTCGATCACCTTGCGCTGCGGCCCCGCCGGAGGCTTGGCTTCGGCGATTGGCTTCAGGTCTGATGAAGCGGGCAGATCGCCAAACACCTTATCGAGTAAGGGTCCAAGCGCTTTGGCATCAATATCACCAACCACGGCTACTTTAAGGGTGTCACGCGTAAAGACCTTGCGAACGAATTCACTCAGATCCGTGCGATCGATAGTTGCGACCGAAGCCATCGTCCCTTTCACGGGCCGGGCATAGGGATGACCCTTGAATGCTAGCTTGAACCATTCCTTTGAGGCCACGCGCCGGGGGTCGTTCTGATCAAACTTCAGACCCGTCAAAATCTGTTTTTTGATGCGATCCACGGCATCGGCATCGAATCTCGGCTTGGTGAGGGCTAGATGCAGAAGGTCCGTTGCTTCCTTGGCGTTGCGTGTGAGTGTCTGGAAGTTGCCGGTGAACATATCCCGGCCGGCTTCAAAACTCATTCGGGCGGCAAGCTCTTCCTGGCGTTCCTGGAAATCGACAGATTTGAGGTCACCAGCGCCTTCATCCAGCATCCCTGAAACAAAGTTGGCGATCCCTTCCTTGCCGTCGCTGTCCTGGACCGCACCACCGGAAAAAGCGAAACGCATGGCGATCAGCGGCACCTGCCGGCTTTCCACGAGCCATGCCTTGATGCCGCCCGGGCTGGTAACTTCCTGTATATTCATTTTCGCCTCAGCCGTGGCCGCCAAACCGGCCGTAAATATCAACGCGATGAGCAGGCTGGCAACACACGCAATTCTGCGCGCCCATGCAGTCAAGACGGTTTTGAAACATTGCATCTGGTCCACCATCATCGTTACTAAGATTTACGACCCTCATGCCCGGCCTTTTGTGCGTCCGCTTTTTTCTTCTCAACCGGACGCAGAACACCGGTCACCGACTGGGCCGCATCGAAATATTTTTTTGCCACGCGTTTAACGTCCTCAAGCGTGACCTTTTCAAGCCGCGCCGGCCAAGCCTCGATATCGGCGATTGTCCTGCCATTGACGAGACCCCAGCCGTAGCGCCGCGCCAGGCGCACCTGATTGTCACCGCCATAGATGTGGCTGGCGATATAGGAATTGCGCGCCCGGTCGAGATCCTTCTGGGTTGCGCCCTTCTCGATGAATTCGGCAAGCACCTTGTCCAGGGCCTTTTCCACATCAGCAATTTCGACACCTTCAGATGCGACTGCATAGACGCCAAGATTGCCGCTATCCAGCCCGCTGCCGCTAAACCAGCCACCTGCCGAGGCAGCTTTCTTTTGTTCAACGACAAGACGTTTGTAGATTTGGCTGGTTGTACCCGAAGCGAGGATTTTCATCATGAGATCAAGGGCTTCCGCTTCGCCCGGCTCAGCAGATGTGTAACTGGGTGCAAGATAAGACCGCTGCACCGTTGCGCGCCCCGCGCGCGGGTCTTCAAGATTGAGCCTGATCGGAGCGCGGTGGGGCGGCTCCTTCGGCCGCGCGTCCCGCACACGCTCACTACGCGGCTTCAATTTCCCGTAGGTCTCGCGCGCCAGCTTTTTAACCTCGTTGGCCGTCACGTCCCCGGCGACGACGAGAATGGCGTTATTTGGCGCATAAAAGCGCTCATAGAAATCCGTTGCCGCCTTGCGGTCCAGCGTCCGCATCTCATGCTCCCAGCCCAGGATCGGGGTGCCGTAGGGGTGAGACTGGTAGAGGGCAGCGGTCATCTGCTCGCTCAGGATATTCGAAGGATCATTTTCCACCCGCGAACGGCGCTCTTCCAGAATGACCTTGCGCTCTGTATCGACGTCACTTTCCAGCAAACGCAGATTGACCATCCGGTCGGCTTCCATCTCCATCACCAGCGGCAGACGATCCTTTGCCACGCGCTGGAAGTAAGAGGTGGCATCCTGACCGGTGAAGGCATTGTCCTCGCCGCCATTGCGAGCAACGATTTTAGAGAATTCACCCGGCGCGATTTTTTTCGTGCCCTTGAACATCAGATGCTCAAGGAAATGCGCGATGCCTGACACGCCGCGTTTTTCATCGGCAGCGCCAACCCGGTACCACACCATATGGGTGACCACCGGCGCACGGTGATCAGGAATAACCACGACTTCCATGCCGTTCTTCAATTTGAAATGAGAAACGGCCGATGCCGCGTGCGCTGTATTGATAGGTACTGCAAGGGTCATGGCTGCGGCAATAGCACAAATTGCAACCAGACCGGCACGCCAAATTGACGGGCTTGAGAGTTGTTCCAGGATCATGAGCTCAGACCTGAGGTTATCGTGTTTGAAATTAAAAAATACCCAAGCAAGGACAGTTGCCGTTGCTCCGACTCACTATATGGGGCCAGCAGGGCAAAGCCCCTAGTTAAAAAATGTTCAGGTTAGCGTGAGCGGCAATGACGGACCGATTATTCATCTCTTTTGCTGTTGTCTTCATATTCTTCCGGCTTTTTGTAGGACCGGTATTGATCCCCAACAATATTGTTACCGCCCAGGATGCCTCTCTTCCGCAATCCGGGGTCCATTAATTTATCAAATTCGTCAATATCGGCTTTCTTACTCCAGTCGCCCTTGTCCTCATATTCCGTCCGCTTCTTGTTGGCTTCCACTTCCTCTGCCTTGCGGGTATCGCCAGGATCATTCGGCCAGTTTTGAGGCGGAGCCGCAGCAATTGATTGTTGAGGTTCAGGAAGCCGGGCCCGGTCCGGTGGAATAAGAAGTGGAGCCCGATCAGGCACCTTCTTATCAGCCTTGTTTTTATTGCCGGTAATTCCGAGAGCTTCAAAGCCGGGACCCTCAAGATGCACACCGCTCCCGCATCCGCCAAGAAAGGCGAGGACGGCAAATGCCGGCACAACCAGCAGGCGTTTTATGGAACTGATCAATCCACTCATCCGGCAAACGGCCCCTAAATTCAGCTCATATAGCGAATTTTTCCAAGCCAAATAGCCACTTAGGAGGTCTTTGAGACCTTTTTGTGGCTGCTGAATATTGAGTCATACATAAGACCGGCAACCCCGGCAACGATTGCTGCATCAGCAACGTTAAAAACGTACCAGTAGAAATCCCCGGCATGGAACGAAAAGAAGTCCGCCACGGCGCCATGAACCACACGGTCAATGGCATTCCCGACGGCGCCTCCCATCACCAGTCCCGCCCCGGCCGCACCAATGGCAGATGTCATTCGAGCAAGCCACAAGGTGAGTGCAATAACCGCGACAAGTGCAAATCCGGCCAGCAAAATCTGACCCAAGGCACTGCCCTGCTGAAACAGGCCGTAGCTGATGCCACGGTTCCAGACCATGACAAGATCAAGGTACGGCGTCACAGAAACCTGACCCTTGGCTTCGATGTCGAAAACCTTGAGCATCCACCATTTATTGGCCTGGTCGACAATGGCCGAGACCACGCCAAGGGAGATCCCAAGAGGACTGAAGGGACCCCAGAAACGAATTGGGAGCAGATCAGATGCCATTAGCAAGTCCTACTCCGCAGCTTGTCTTCGGGCATCAAACTGCCTCACGGCTTCAGCATCGCGTGGCGTCAGATCAGGAAAATCAGCATCGGTTCCAACCTCGGGCAGAATTTTCCATGAGCGGGCGCATTTGTTTCCCGTCGCCGGCTTCGGCACCACGGCAACACCGGAGACATCCTCAAGCCGGAAGGCATCCTCCGGCCCCTCGCCCTGTTTGAGTACAGCATGGCTGGTGATGGCAATTTCCGACCAGTCATAGTCCTTGACGATTTCAAACAGTGCTTCGTCAGAGATGAATATATCGGGCGCTGCTTCAAGGCTCGAGCCGATGCGTTTTTCACGTCGCTCTATTTCAAGCGCGCCCGTCACCACCCGGCGCACCTGGCGGATCTTGCGCCACTTTTCAGCCAGAGCATCGTCTCGCCAACTTGTCGGCACTTGCGGGAACTGGCGCAAATGTACGGACACGTCTTCACCCGGATTTCGTTCCAGCCAGGCCTCTTCCATGGTGAAACATAGCATTGGTGCGAGCCACGACGTCAGACAGGAGAACAGATGATCGGTAACCGTAAGACTGGCACGACGAACGGCACTGTCATGTGGATCGCAATAAAGTGCGTCTTTGCGGATATCGAAATAGATCGCAGATAGATCGATCGTGCAGAAATTGAACAGGGCTGAGAAAATGCGTTTGAAGTCAAATGTCTCATATTCGCGGCGTACCAGCTCATCGAGTTCACTCAGGCGGTGCAGCATATAGCGCTCAAGCTCAGGCATTTCGCCCTGTTCAACGGCAAGCGTGTCATCATAGTGATGCAAGTTGCCCAACATAAAGCGGATCGTGTTGCGCATCTTGCGGTAGGCATCGACATTGGATTTGAGAATCTCAGGTCCAACACGCAAATCTTCCGTGTAATCGGAACTCATGGCCCACAAGCGCAAAATTTCAGCACCGGACTGTTTGATCACATCTTGCGGGAACACCTGATTGTTCAGGGATTTTGACATTTTGCGACCGTCCTCGGCCATGACAAAGCCGTGGGTCAGCACCGCTTCATAGGGCGCGCGACCTCGCGTACCGCAAGATTCGAGCAGTGAAGACTGGAACCAGCCACGATGCTGATCAGAACCCTCCAGGTAGAGCGACGCAGGCCATTGCAGATCATCCCTGCCCTCTAGCACGAAAGAATGAGTGCAGCCGGAATCAAACCAGACATCAAGAATGTCATCGACTTTTTCCCAATCACCAGGAGCATCAACGATACCTTCAAGAAAACGCTCTTTAGCACCATCGGAAAACCAGGCATCAGCGCCCTCTGATCCAAAAGCATCCGTGATACGGACAATCAACTCATCTGATTTATCGAAACCGGCCCGCGGGATCACTTCATCTGTATCGGTATTGCGAAAGACCGTGATTGGCACGCCCCAGGCGCGCTGGCGCGAGATGACCCAATCAGGCTTGGTATCAATCATGCCGGTGATGCGGTTCTGTCCAGCCCCCGGAACCCAGCGGGTTTCGGAGATGGCCATGAGTGAACGGGCGCGAAGCGTATCGCCCTGCCCCTCGATGTCTTTATCAACAGCGATGAACCATTGCGGCGTATTACGGAATATTACCGGCTTTTTCGAGCGCCATGAATGCGGATAGTCATGCTTCAGTCGTCCGCGCGAGAAAAGCGCATTGGCTTCTATGAGAGCATCGATAACGGCATTGTTGGCATCACCAAATTTGCCCTTATCATCAATGACCCTCTTTCCAGCCAGACTATGCGTAGCATCTGTGAAGAAGCCAGCTTCATCAACCGTGTAAGGAATGGAGCTATCAATGCCTCGGCCTTCAAGGCGCGCGCGATTATCCATCCAGGCATCGAAGTCCTCGCGGCCATGCCCCGGAGCGGTGTGGACGAAACCTGTTCCCGCTTCTTCGGTGACATGATCACCGTCGAGGAGCGGGATATCGAAATCAAAGCCGAGACCACGCAAGGGGTGGTGACAGGTTACGTCAGCCAACACATCAGCGGGCACATCACTAACCAGTATCATGGTCAGCTTGGCCTGCTCGGCACATCCATCAGCAAGGCTTTTTGCAAACAGGAACTTCTCGCCAGCCTGCGGACCAAATTCATTTTCAGCAGAGACCACCTCATAGAGGCCATATGCAATTTTTGAGGAGAATGAGACCGCCCTGTTGCCAGGGATTGTCCATGGCGTCGTCGTCCAGATGACTATTGAGGCGCCTTTTAGTTCATCATTTCCGACTGAAACAGGAAACTTTGCCCAGATCGTTGGGCTTTGGTGCTCCTGATATTCAACTTCAGCTTCAGCCAAGGCAGTCCGCTCAACAACCGACCACATGACGGGCTTGGAGCCTCTGTACAGCGTGCCGTTCATGGCAAATTTCATCAGCTCGTTGGCGATGGTCGCTTCTGAAGAATAGGCCATCGTGGTGTAGGGGTTATCCCAATCACCCGTCACACCCAGCCGCTTGAACTCCTCGCGCTGAACATCAATCCATCCCGAGGCGAATTCGCGACACTCAGCACGGAACTCATTCACCGGTACGGTATCCTTGTCCTTGCCTTTGGAACGATACTGCTCCTCGATTTTCCACTCGATGGGAAGACCGTGACAATCCCAGCCCGGCACGTAATTGGAGTCAAAGCCCATCATCTGGTGCGAGCGAACAATCACGTCTTTCAGGATTTTATTAAGGCCCGTTCCGATATGGATATTGCCGTTGGCGTAGGGCGGGCCGTCATGGAGAGTGTATTTCTCCCGATCCTTTGCATCCGCGCGCAGACGCTCATAGAGGCCGAGCTTCTCCCAGCGCTCCAGCAACAGCGGTTCGCGTGCGGGCAACCCCGCTTTCATGGGAAATTCGGTCTGTGGCAGAAACAGGGTTTCGCGCCAGTCGCGACCCTTGTCATTGCCGTTATCTTTCTTGGCCATGATTCAGTTTTTTCGTCCCTCAGGATTAGGAGCCGCCTTCTAACACCCGTCTGGCGCGCCGCCAAGTAGGCCATCACCATATGGATTATTCTCATCCAGACGCTTGAGGCATTCTACAGCCCGTTCGCAATCCACTTTCATCTGCGCAATAAGCGCTTCAGGGGTGTCAAACTTCTCATCGCAGCGTAGAAATTCGACCACCTCCAATTCAATCTCCTGTCCGTAGAGATTTCCTTCAAAGCCGAACAGGAAGGTCTCGATCACCGGATCACCATCATCGAAACTCGGCCGCGTTCCGAGATAGGCCGCGGCGTGATAGCGGTTTCCATCGGCTTGCACCCGTACCGCGTATATGCCGTGCTTCAGCTCAAAACCATCTGGCACAGCGATATTGGCGGTTGGGAATCCAAGCCCCAGACCACGCTTATCACCGCCGATGACCTCTCCCGCCACCCGCCACCAGTAGCCAAGACTTTCCGCAGCACCCCGCGGATTGCCATTGCGCAAATGGTCACGAATTTGGGTTGAGGAATACACCCCTCCCTCGCCTGCTTGCGGCGCAACAATGGTCACGCCGAAGCCGTGAACTGCCCCAAGAACCCGCAGTACATCCGGATTGCCATCCCGTCCCTTGCCAAATTGAAAATCGCTTCCTGTAATTACGTGGCTGACACCCAGTCCCTCCACAAGGATATGGGATACGAACTCTTCTGCCGGGCGCGCCGCCAGCGCTGCATCGAATGGCAGCGATACGGTCATGTCCAGGCCTAACGCCTCGAACAGCCGCCGCTTGAGCGCCGGTGGTGTCAGCCGGAACAGCTGTTTGCCGGGTTGGAAAAAGGCGCGCGGGTGCGGCTCGAATGTCATGACGGCGGCCGGCGCTCCAGAAGCTTTGGCTTCTTCAAGGGCTGCACGCAATACAACCTGATGACCGCGATGCACACCGTCGAAATTGCCGATAGCAAGTGCTGCGCCTTTCAGCGCGCCGGGGCAGTCTTGAGTGTCGTGAAGGATATGCATCAGGCCTGAGCGTTCGGCGCAAGGGCTGAAGGCTAAACCCGGGCGCTTGCTTATTCGCTACGGTTCGGCACCAGAATCACCGCCTCGCCGTCCAGCACAGTCTTACCATTCACCTGACAGTTGCAAGTGAAGATCGCCCTACCTTTTTCAGGAAGCAGGTCGGTGATCCGGGCTACTGCGATAACCTCATCATCGATTTTGACGGGTGCGCGGAAGTTCAGACTTTGCGATATGTAGATGGAACCCGGTCCGGGCAATTTGGTTCCAAGAACCGTCGACACCAGGCTCGCTGTCAGGATGCCGTGAGCAATGCGCTCTTTAAAAACGGTGCCTGAGGCGTACTGGTCACACAAATGAACCGGATTATCGTCACCCGAAATATCGGCGAAGGACTGGATATCTTCATGGGTAATGCGCTTGGAATGACTTGCTTCCATGCCCACTTCCAAATCTTCAAAATAATAGCTCGGCCATTGCTTGGAATTGTTCCCACCGTTTTTCATACGCCGAATCCTTATCCGGGTTATTATTGCGGCGCACAATATACGAGGCTTGCAGATGCTGCAACTGCGTAAAATGGCTAAGTAGCCACTCTTGGCTCCACCCTAATTTACAACTCATGAGTGTATCGAATTGCGGTTAATCGAATTGCGGTTAACGTATTTTTTAATTCCACCCCCTATTGTTCCCATCGTACGGCAGCACCCGCGTAATCGCGAAGGACCGCGTAACAATGGTCTGGAGCATTGGGGTGCGCCAATTTTGTGAATGAGTTTAGATATTTTGCCCTATGGGGGGATGGAGAGCGACATGGCGGTTGATCTTTCAATACCGGTTCTGGTGGTCGACGATTACAAAACGATGATCCGTATTATCCGCAACCTTTTGAAACAGCTTGGTTTTTCTGATGTTGACGATGCTGCTGACGGCACTGAAGCGCTCGGTAAAATGAAGCAGAAAAAATATGGCCTGGTGATATCCGACTGGAATATGGAACCAATGACCGGCTACGAGCTTCTGAAGGAAGTTCGCACCGACGATGGTCTGTCTCGCACACCTTTCATCATGGTGACGGCCGAATCCAAGACGGAAAATGTCATTGCGGCCAAGAAAGCCGGTGTTAACAACTACATCGTCAAGCCCTTCAATGCGGCAACATTGAAATCCAAGATCGACGCCGTTTTTGGCGAGTAAGTTTGCTTTAAGGGCCAAGCGTAGCTTCAGAGCATGCGGTTGGCCCAAAGCTGACTCCGGACCGAAACGGGAGTATTCGATTTATGCCTGATAAAACACATGCCCAAGTGCGCGAGGCCGTAGATGGTTTGCGCAACAAGGATGATATTTCACTCATTGACGTGTTGTCTCTTGCAGAAACGTCAATCCACTCCATGAAGTCCTTCATCGACAGCCTGGATTCCAAGATCTACAGCGAGTTCCGCGAGATCGCTGAATATATCCAGAACACGAAGTCGGAGATTGGCCATTTGCAAGCCAATGATCTTCAGTCCAAGCATATTCCCGAAGCGGGCATGGAACTAAGCGCGGTGGTCACCTCTACCGAGGAGGCAACCACCAAGATCATGGAATGTGCGGAAGCCATTCTTGAGGCAGATTCGAGCAATACCGAAGCCTATAAGCAAACGGTCAATGACAAGATGATGATCATCTTCGAGGCCTGCTCGTTCCAGGATATTACCGGGCAACGCATATCCAAGGTCGTTGAAACCCTTGAGCATATCGAGAGCCGTGTCAGCCGCTTCGCCGCCGCAATCGGGGCAGAGGATTCTGACAAGCCGGCAAATGCGAAAGAAGAGAAGCGCTTAAAGCGCAAAAAAGAGCAGATCCTCAATGGGCCTTCACAGGAAGGTAAAGGCGTTAGTCAGGACGATATTGACGCACTTCTCAACGGCTGAAACTGATATTTTCTGTATACTCCAGGCAATACCGGCCTAGTCAAACAACCCTTACCTCAGGCTTTTTTGAGCTGCCACCGGCCTGCTCTGGCTTTCGGAAAATGCGTTTTCCAGATCTGCTTCACGTAGCGGGCTGCCGTCATTGGCGCCTTCAATGTGGAGCGCGCTGGCCACGAAAAGAGCATCCATACCCGCTGCTGTCGCGCCCGCAATATCGGTCCTGATGCTGTCGCCAATACACAGAATTCGCGTGCGCGGCACGCCAGACCCCTTCGCTCCGACTATTTGCTCAACGGCCATGTCATAGATAGGCAAATGGGGCTTACCGGTGTAAATCACCTCACCCCCGAGTTTTTCATATTCAGCCGCCAATGCACCGGCGCAATAAATCAGACGGTCGCCGCGCTCCACCTGCAAATCCGGGTTGGCGCAAATCATTTGCAGGCCCCGGCTTCTCATTTTCGAAAACAGCTCTTCATAGTCATCGGGGGTTTCGGTGAGATCATCGTAGAGGCCCGAGCACAGAACAAATTCTGATCCGTCCAAGTCCACGATCGGAACATCGAGACCCACAAAAATCGCCTTGTCGCGCTCCGGACCGAGATGAAAAAACGGCTGTCCCTTCCGCTCTATCAGAACCTGTCTGGTCATGTCTCCCGACGTTACGATGGCGTCATAGGCGCTTTCAGGCACACCGATTTCATCCAGTTGGCGAGCGACCGCAACACAGGGACGCGGTGAGTTCGAGATCAGCACGACCACGCCGCCTTCCTCACGGAACCTGCTGCACGCTTTGACTGCATCTGCAAATGGACGCTCACCATTGTGCACAACGCCCCAGATATCGCACAGCCAGGCGTCATATCGTCCGGCCAGTTCAGAGATCGACGACAGGATCGGGATAGTGTTTTGCGGGCTACTCATAAGGACAATACAGGGCTAAGCAGCAGCCTCGGCGTCACCGTCGCCGAATATTTCGGGCCGTACGGGCCGTGGCTCAGAAAACAGGAATCCCTGGCCAAGCTTTGCATGGTAATCAATCACATCGCTGAGATCCCGCTCACTCTCAATCTTCGAAATGATGAGCTGGATGCCGAATCGCTCCAGATAACTTCGCATGTCGGCAGCGTGAATTTGGGCATTCGCTTCGCTCATGCCGTGCAGCAAAATGTCGGCATCGACTTTCAAGAAACGGAAACCGCGGTCCTGCATTGCCTGAAAATCGAGATCGAGATTGGTCACGTGATCCAGTGAGAAATGGAATCCAAGTGCTGCTAGCGCTGCCAGGCTATCTTGTTCCACCGGGCTGCTATGCTCGATCATATCTTGCGAGAATTCAAAATACATGCTCTCCGAAAGAGTCTGGTTCTGTTCCATGAACGATATGAATTCAGGAAAGAATTCCGGATCGAGCAGAGAGTGAACCGAGATATTGCAGAACACGCCCCGTGCGCTACTACGCTTTTCCAGCCGGCGCAAAACCTGCACCGAGCGATACAACATCACATTGTCGATAACGGACATGATGCCGGCTGATTCCGCGAGGCTGAGATAATCCTTCGGCATGAGCAATTCACCAGATTCACTTCGCAGCCGTGTCAGCGCTTCATAATAGCGCACGCGCCGCTGCGGCAAGGTCATGATGGGTTGTAAAAACAGCTCAATACGGTTGCTTTCGATCGATTGACGCACCTCGTTGATCAAGGGCAACTCATCAATCACCGGTTCAAGGGTTGCAGGCTCATCAGCAACCGGCTCTTCTTCTGCTTCATGCCCTGACGGCACTGGGCGGTAAGCTTCATCCGCCTCGATATAATCCTGTTGCGCACGAGTGTTCCGTGCTTGTGCCTCGACAGTGCTGTCCTCCGCCATCTCGCCACGTTCGGGCGCGGGTAATTCCTGCCTTGTCTGTATTTCAAGCGCGTTACGCTGGCCGCTGGCGATGTTCTCCGCCATTTGCTTGACCAGTGTTTCAAGCATCTGGAGTTCCGCCGTCAATTCCTCGTGGCGTTCATTGGCCTCTAACTGCAACTGGCTTCGCAAGGCATCCTGCCTGGCGTCAATCCGGTCGACCTCGGCCGCCAGGCGCTTGAGGCGCCCGGGATCGATATCAGAACGTTCCGGCTGGGATCTTGAAATTTCATGGTTCAACCGCTCGATACGTTCCGCCATTGTATCGAGCTGCTGCATACGTTCGGACATGCCGTCAATTTGGTCGACTTTCTCCGACAGTTGGGCAAACGCTTGGGCATTGGCGTCCGCATCAACGCTCCCGTGGACGGTGGCTTCCAGCTCGCCCAGACGCTCAACCGCATGCGCCGCACGCTGCGAGGATATAAAGGCACCCTGGGCGCAGATCATGACCAGGAACAGTGTCACGCCGGCAATGAGAGATGAGACCAGACCAAACCCGCCCTGCACGAACAGACCGGCAGCAAAGGCCATGGCAGACAAGGCCATGGCACACGGAACCACGATCTCCAACAGGGCACGTTGGAGACGGTTTGAACGACTGGCATTCTGCCTTTTTTTCATGGACAGCGAATCGGTTAATCGCGCGATACACGATCTTTCATCACTCAGGCCATCAGGGCAACACGCTTTTTACAGCTCGTCCACAGAGTGACCAACCGCTCGCATATCTGCACGGTAAAAATACCGTCATCACACAATCTCACACCCTATCACCGGGTTGTGAGTAAAGGTGACGTGGGCGGACGAATTTGAACGCGTATCCTGCGATGTGCCGGAGCGCATGTGTTTTCCACCTGCTCTTATCCGGGGAAGTCTCTAGGAGGTTTAATGCATGTCGATCAATCGTAAATTATTTGGAGCAGGCATCACCGCCGCTGCCGCAGGCGTCGTTGCTCTCGGTCTCACAATGGGCACTGCTCACAGCCAGATGAAAAACTGCTGTGACGATACCAACGTCAATTATTCAAAGGACCTCTGGTCCGCTCTGGCTAAGGCCTCTCTGGCCGGCCCAAGCGGCAAGGCGGATGCCCCCTATAAGGGCCAGGCGCCCCATGGCGCGGTTCTGGAAACCATTCATTCTGAAGTCACCGTTGGCGGCCATAAAGGCAAGGTTGTGGTGAAGCGGAATTATGGTGGTAAAGGCGTGAGCATTGATGCCGTCAAAGGCGACCGCGCCAAGTTCATCAAGGCCGTTACGGTCATGTTCAAGCGTGAAGTCGGATACGACAAGGACAATAATGACTGGTTCTGGGCAAAATATAAGCCAGATGGATCACTCCATACGAACCCGAAGGGCATGATGCTTGCCGGGCGCGTCATGAAAGGCGCGGACAAGGGCTGCATTGCCTGCCATTCGGCAGTCAAGGAGCAGGACTATGTGTTCGGGAAGCAGAACTAGGCTCTGACCACATAAACTGGCACTTACAAGGAGGGCGGCAATCAATTGGTTGCCGTCCTTTTTTGTTTGGGAATTTCCCGATTTTTGACGTTTACCCTGGCCGATATGTTGCAGCGCACACACTTGACAATCCCGGGGCTTTGTTTATATCTACGAACGACTGTTAGCACTCTTAATACGAGAGTGCTAACAGAGGCCGTTCCTTCGCCATTGCCAGGGAACATTTTCTTTTAAAAACAGTAGTAAACCGGAGAGACTATCCATGAAGTTTCGTCCACTCCATGATCGCGTCGTTGTACAGCGCATCGAAGAGAACATGAAAACCGCAGGCGGTATCATCATACCTGATACCGCAGCGGAAAAGCCGCAAACCGGTAAAGTTGTCGCAGTTGGCCCGGGTGCCAGAGGCGAAGACGGCAAAATTGAGCCGCTTGATGTTAAAGCTGGCGACAAGGTGCTATTTGGCAAATGGTCAGGTACCGAAGTCAAACTCGACGGTGATGATCTGCTCATCATGAAAGAGTCCGACATCATGGGCGTGCTGAAGTAGCCGCTGACATGACCCGGATCGGCGTGAAAGCGCCATTTGCCAAAAATTACAACAGACACAACCCCCAAGATCAGTAGGAGTCAGCAATGGCTGCAAAAGATGTAAAATTCTCAACAGACGCACGCGATCGCATGATGCGCGGCGTCGACACCCTGGCCAATGCGGTCAAGGTGACCCTCGGCCCCAAAGGCCGCAACGTCATTCTTGAAAAATCCTTCGGCGCACCACGCACCACTAAGGACGGTGTCACCGTCGCCAAGGAAATCGAACTGGAAGACAAGTTTGAAAACATGGGCGCGCAGATGCTGCGCGAGGTTGCCAGCAAAACCAACGATGAGGCTGGCGATGGCACCACAACGGCAACCCTTCTGGCTCAGTCGATTGTCCGCGAAGGTCTGAAGTCCGTTGCTGCCGGCATGAACCCGATGGACCTCAAGCGCGGCATCGACAAAGCCGTCATCGAAGTCATCAAGGATATTGGAAAAAAGTCCAAGAAAGTTGGCTCGTCGGAAGAAATTGAGCAGGTTGGTACGATTTCTGCCAACGGCGATGCAATTGTCGGCCAGAAAATCGCGGAAGCGATGCAGAAGGTTGGCAATGAGGGCGTGATTACGGTCGAGGAATCAAAGGCCCTTGAGTTCGAGCTTGATGTCGTCGAAGGCATGCAGTTCGATCGTGGCTACCTCTCCCCCTACTTCATCACCAACGCTGAAAAGATGATCTGTGAACTTGAGGATCCTTTCATCCTCATTCACGAGTCCAAGCTTTCAAACCTGCAAGCCATGCTTCCGGTTCTGGAAACAGTGGTCCAGTCAGGCAAGCCATTGCTAATCATCGCTGAAGACGTTGAAGGTGAAGCGCTGGCTACTCTGGTGGTCAACAAGCTGCGCGGCGGACTTAAAGTCTCAGCCGTCAAGGCGCCAGGGTTTGGCGATCGGCGTAAGGCCATGCTGCAGGATATCGCAATCCTGACCGGTGGTCAGGTGATCTCTGAAGACCTCGGCATCAAGCTTGAAAGTGTCACTCTCGACATGCTCGGCACCGCCAAGCGCGTGTCGATCACCAAGGACGACACCACAGTCGTCGATGGCGCCGGCAAGAAGAAAGACATCGAAGCCCGCGTTGGCCAGATCAAGGCCCAGATCGATGAAACTTCTTCCGACTATGACAAAGAGAAGCTGCAGGAACGCATGGCGAAGCTCGCCGGCGGTGTTGCGGTCATCAAGGTCGGTGGCGCTACCGAAGTCGAGGTGAAGGAACGCAAGGATCGTGTCGATGACGCGCTCAATGCGACCCGCGCCGCGGTTGAGGAAGGCATCGTACCGGGCGGTGGCGTGGCATTGTTGCGCGCATCCCGTTTCATCGATGTAGAGGGCGACAATGTGGACCAGGAGGCCGGCATCAATATCGTTCGTCGCGCCCTTCAGGCACCTCTTCGCCAGATCGTCGAGAATGCCGGAGATGAAGGCTCGATTATCGTCGGCAAGATCCTGGACGAGAACAAGGCCAATTACGGCTACAACGCCCAGACAGGCAAATATGTCGATATGGTCAAGGAAGGCATCATCGATCCAGCCAAGGTGGTTCGCACCGCCTTGCAGGACGCCGCCTCCATCGCTGGCCTCCTGATCACCACCGAAGCAGGTGTTGCCGAAAGTCCCAAGAAGGACGAGCCGGCCATGCCTGGTGGCGATATGGGCGGCATGGGTGGAATGGGCGGTATGGGCGGCATGATGTAGCCAACCATCACCCAATCTACTGCCAAATGAATTGGGCCGCTCCGGGAAACCGGGGCGGCCTTTTTTTTACGAGTAATGGAATGCCTTGCAGCACGTGTACGACTGTGCGAAAAAGCTCTTGTCATCAAGAGAAGGGCTGGCGCCCTCGCCAACCTGCCGATCCGCGGCAAGGTGGTATCCGAAACTTACGGGATGTGGCTGACGACCCGGTTTTGAAACGGGACACAGCAACCCAAGCGGAAGTTAAAGTCGCCAGTCCTCCTCGGCACACTGCTGAAGGAGGATTTTTTATGTCAACGCAACAGCAATATCTCGCGCAATCCACCAAGCCCTCCCTGCTGGATAAAACCAGTCATAGCCCCACTGCGCTCACACAAAGCGAACTCGCACTCGACCTCCTCATTATCGAGGCGGGATTGAGGTTAAAAGTCCTACCGCTTCGATGTGCCACGATCAGAGGTCACCTACTCAGCCTCAGCGTCGTAGAAAGGCGCAAACGTCAACGCATACTTTTTGAGCTGAGCGGCAGTGGACCTCTCAGGATTGTCGATGTCGGACTGTTTGCGGATTCGGTTTCCCGTCACCCGGAGGTGGCTGAGCGTCTGTGGCACGCCTTGCGATCAATCTCACATCGCTAAATTCATGCAGGCAGAAATGGCGGAGGGTTTATGACCCCCCGCCAGCGGTTAGTGTGACAGCTGGTAGGGCGCTATGCGGTAGCGGCAACTGACACCCTGTGCGCCTGCCTGGCCTCCCCAACCTGCGCCAGTACAATCAGATGCAGGATTATGAAGATTGGCACGCCAAATGTTGGAATTAGAACCAAGGGTAAATCTCCCATAGCAGAAGACGTCACTCCCTCGACCAGGCCAGGAATGTGTTCACGCGCCATGATCCCGGTACCAACCGCTACAACGAAGTCGAGCAGTCCCATAATATGGACGGCAAGAAACCTGTTGCTTGCAAGAGACAGGTGCCCGCGTGCCAGTGCCATTGCCGTAAAGGGCGCACCAATACCGACTGCTACATCTCCAATACCTGCCGGGAACGCAAAAAAGCCAGGCAGATGGCCAAACGCGTAGAGCATTAAAAAGCCGCCGCCCAGCACTCGCCAACCCTGCAGTGCTGTCAGCAAAGCCGGATCAAGCGATAGCGCCCATGCCTTGAAGCCCGGTAACGAAAACAAGGCCAGCGCGAAAAAGAGTGGCGGACCTACAATTGCTGACAGCGTCAAAATGGGCGCCACTTCTGGCAGAAAGGCAAACGATCCTTTTATGGCTAGCGCTACTATCGCGCTGAACCACAATGCCAACAGGACCCCACCCAGGATCCATTGCAACTCGGAAGTTTTCCATTTCGATGTTCTTTCATATCCGGTCATTTCAATCTCCATTTTAGTGTATCTACACGTTTCTGTTCACAGCTTTTCCTATCCGCACACTGCGCACGGGTTTTAAATCGCGGCGAGACGCCGCGTCAGTTCCAGGAATTCTTTCTGATCAGCACCAATGTTCCGGGCCAGTTCAGCTTGCGCTTTGAACCAGAGAGGAGCAGCTTTCTCAAAGGCTGTGCGGCCCGCTTGCGTCAAAACCACAAGTCTTGAGCGTGGGTCGTCACCAGTTCTGATCTTAACCAGCCCATCACGTTCAACCACAGCCAGGTTACGCGTGAGTGTCGTGCGATCCATGCCAAGTTTTTCAGCCAGTCGTGTCATGGCTATCCCCTCATCTGTTTTGTGACCCTTTAATACCGCCAGAAGTGAAAACTGGGTCGCCTTTAGACCAGCGGGAACCAATGCATGGTCATAGACCTGCGTAACGCGCCTGGCCGCGCGACGGAGATTGAAGCAACTGCAGTCTCCAAAATTTGGTTCATTTGGCATGGATTTTTTCCAATCATTCATATCAAGGCACTATATATGTGTATATGCACCTACTATTGTCAAGAGTAATATTTTTTGAGCCGTTCATATTGTGGCAAAGCATTTGCACTACTTTTATCAAAACGGTTTCGGATTCTTGTAGAAATTCCCAGTTTTTCAACGAATTCGGGACCAAATGTCTTTTTTCAGTATGCGGACGTAATCGTCTCTTTAAGAGACAAAAAGCACCAAAATTGCACGTTAAAGCAGGTGCTGATCGAGCGGAAAAGTGGAGAATGGTAAGTTCATGCGGACAAAATGCGAGCATAATGCCAAGGAGCTGGACCAACTCAGCATAGAAGTCCACCATGACATCTCTTCACTTCGTGAACTCTGGTGCACTTTCGAGAAAACGGCTTTGGGCGGTCCTCATGACACTTGGGAATGGGTGAATGCGTGGGCCCAAACAGCTGGCAAAGACTGCAAGCCACTTATCGCCATTGGCAAGGATGCGAACCAGAAGATTGTACTCATTCTTCCTCTCACCATTTGCAGACATTTTGAATGTAATGTTCTGGGTTGGCTTGGAGCCGATCAGGGCAACTATTCGTCAGGACTGTTTGATCTGAGTGCCTGGTCGGCTAACGACCTTCCTCAAGGCGAAGACCTCATGCGGCTGATCCTTGCAGCCATGCCCCATGTTGATCTTGTTCATTTGAACAAGCATCCAGTGGAAATTAGCAACCAGACAAATCCGTTGGCTGGAATCGCCGGCATCAATGAAGCCAGTCCCGGTCATACATTCCCTGTCTCTCCCGATTGGGATTCTATGTTTGATGCCCGATTCAGCAGCAGTCATAAGAGCAAGTTACGCCGAAACGAACGCCGCCTCTCTGATGCAGGACCTCTGAGTTTTCAGAAAGTTGAATCCAATGCAGAGCGGCTTGACGTGCTCGATGAAATCTTTCGTTCAAAGCAGGAATGGTTTGCGGAAAAAGGCATACAGAACTTTTTTGCCAATCCAGACATTTGCAACTTTTTCAGAACACTCGTTCAAACACCTGATCGCAGCGACGGCTTGACTATTGCCCTATACGCCCTTCGCTCGGGTGACGAGATCATTGCAACCAATCTGGGAGTGATATTCCAGAATAAACTTTACGGCCTGATAGCTTCAACAACATCAGGGCCCGCACTGCGTTACGGCCCGGGGCGGGTACTGTTCACGCGCATCATTGAGCAACTGTCGAAGGACGGCATTGAAATGGTGGATTGCGGCGCAGGTGAAGATGAGAACAAGCTACGCTGGTGTAAGGAGGAACGCATACGCCAACACGCCGTACTCCCCGTCACCGCAAAGGGCTACATCTATGCGAACATTTTGAGAGCATGTCTGCTGGCCAAACTGAGAATTAAAAAATCTCCGCAACTGTGGAAACTGATGCAGCGCCTGCGAAAATGGAAGTCTGCAATCGGACCTGCCAAAACGGGAATGTCATGCTCCCCAAGCTCACACGCTCGGCTGCAGGCGTAGGGCAATCTCCTCTATCACGTCCTGATTGTGCTGCGACCATAGGGCAGTTTTAGACTTTGCCAATACAGCCTGACTCTTCAGGATAAGCCCGTCATCGAGTATCTGGAGGTGATTGGCCTTGAGTGTTGTTCCAGTGGACGTGATATCAACGATGATCTCCGCAGTGCCCGCGGCAACAGTCCCCTCCGTAGCCCCCAGACTTTCCACGATCCGGTAACCTGTCACGCCCTTGGAAGAAAAAAAGCGACGCGTGAGATTGAGATATTTTGTTGCCACGCGCAGACGCCGGCCATGCTCACGGAAGAAGATGGCTGCAACCTCCTCGATATCGCTCATCTTTGAAACATCTAGCCAGCATGCAGGCACTGCAACAACGACATCCGCATTGCCAAATCCAAGCGGGCGCACAATATCGATACGCATCGCGTCTTCCTGACCAGATTCCCTGATCAGGTCTTCTCCGGTGATCCCGGCATGGACGCGCCCCAGTTTGAGTTGTTGCGTGATTTCAGACGCCGACAGAAAAGCAATCTCTACATCCGGCTTGCCGACGATTTCACCACGGTAGCCACGCTCGTGGCCCGTTTTTCGGACCTGCATACCGGCACTCTCAAACATCTCGCTGGCGCGTTCCATCAACCGCCCCTTGGAAGGCAGGGCAAGAATGAGAGGGTCACTACTCATATCGCACCCCCCTGTACGGCAGCCAGCAGTCGCTCCGTATGAATGGCCGAGCCAACTGCAGGTACGGGCTTAGGAGCACCCAGACTTTGCAGCAAATCGTCATAGCGACCACCACCGGCAATCTGTCCGGAGCGTCCCTCACCAGGAATCTCTATCTGGAAAACATGGCCAGTGTAATATTCAAGATCCCGGCCGAACTCACTGTTGAAGACGATTTCATCAAGACCCAGAGAATGTTCCTCGAACTGATCCAGACGCGCGTTAGCAGCCTGGAGCGCTGTTCCCAGATCCAGTCCCGCGGCTCCAGTCATCTCCGAAATGAGAAAGAGCGATGCCCGGGGAGATCCCGAAACAGCAAGATACTCCTCAATCAGCTTTACTGTCCCTGCAGATAGCGGGGGTGTTTCCATATCCGCAGAGCGGCCGAGCAGGCGTTCAGTGATCTCACTCAAAGAACGGTCGCCATCGAGCGGAACACCGGCCTTCTCCAGATGGGCGGATACAAGAGCCTCAGAAGCCGATATATCACTGGGGTCGAGAGTAATAATCAGTGCGGCTTCCACCTCACCCAGAGAACCGGCAGGCGATGTCGCCAGCTGATTGAGCAAATCCCTGAATACGGGTGGGCGCCAGAAAAAGTGACGCAACCGCAAACGCCAGCGCTCCGGGATATCCAAAGCCTGGATCAGCGCTTCAAATAGGCCAAGGTCTCCAATTCGTAAATTGAAATCCTTAAGACCTGCCGCCTTTACGGCTTCGACAACAAGGCCGGTAACTTCGGCTTCCGAAAGCTCACGGTCGCCACCACCGATATGCTCTATGCCTGCCTGTCTGAATTCTCGCGGACGCATGGCATCACCGCCCCCGGGCTGGTAGCGGAAAGCTGGCCCGTTATAGCAATAGCGCGCTTCTACATCGCCCTTCGGGTGGCGCTCCAGATAAACCCTGCAAGCTGGCAGCGTCACATCGGGGCGAAGGCAAAGCTCTGCTCCATCCAGATCGGTGAAAACATAGGTGCGCCCCCGGATCGCCTCGCCCATGCGGTCGAGAAACAGATCGGCAGGCTGCAGATAGGCAGGTGCAACAAGCTCAAACCCCCGCCCTTTAAAAAGATCGGTGATTGAGTTGGCCTGAGCCTGCAAGGCTTCATAGCTGACGGAGGTTTCGGCAGTCATGGCTTTAGCTTTCGTGCCGCGCGAATATCTCGCGCACCGCCTCGACGAGCTTGTCTTCGCTGACCGCAAACTGTGCCGGGCGCTCTGAACGCCACTCTTCGTTTGAGGCGATGGAGGCCGCCGCCTTCGCGCCCTCGACCAGATCCTTGATCTGGACTTCGCCTTTTGCCTTCTCGTCCGGACCCTGGATGACAACGCAGGGGCTGTTGCGCTGGTCGGCATATTTGAACTGAGCGCCCATGTTTTTCGGATTGCCGAGAAAAAGTTCCGCGCGGATGTCGGCATTGCGAAGGGTCTGCACCATGCGCTGATAATCTGCCATGCAATCCTTGTCGAACACGCTGACGACCACGGGGCCACGTGTCTCGGCGTCCTTCAGCTTGCCGAGTAAATTGAGCGCTGCATAGAGCCGTGATACGCCAATGGAGAACCCGGTCGCCGGGATTTCCTGCCCCTTGAAACGCGCCACAAGCCCGTCATAGCGCCCACCACCACCAACTGAACCAAAGCGAATGGGACGGCCTTTTTCGTCCTTGGCTTCGAAGGTCAGTTCCGCCTCGAACACAGGGCCTGTGTAATATTCGAGGCCGCGGACGACGGAGGGGTCGATGACAATCCTATCGGACCCGTATCCCCCGGCTCTGAATAGTTTGACAAGAGCAAGAAGTGTTTCGCCCGCATCGATAAGAACAGGAATGGCTTTTCTTTCTCCATACCGAAGTATGCGCAATGCGTGCAGCTCGGATTCGTCGTCACCCAAGGAGCTCTGCGTACCTGCAATTGTATCTTGAATTTCCTTGTCCGTAAGTGTGGCGACCGGCGCAGACTCAATGAAATCTAGAATCTGGTCGATTTGCTCCTCAGTTAAGCCCGCGCCTTTCGTAAAATCTCCACTCTCATCCTTCCGCCCATCGCCCAGCAACAGACGAACGCCTTCCACTCCCAATCGGTCAAACTTGTCGATGGCCCTCAGCACGGTGAGCTTCTGACCTTCGTCGGTGACGTCGATGCTTTCCAGAACCCCATCCAACACCTTGCGGTTGTTGACCTTGATGACATAATCGCCACGTGCGATGCCGAGCGCCTCCAGCGCATCGGCAGCCAGCATGCACATCTCGGCGTCTGCCGCGACACTGGATGCCCCAACCGTATCTGCATCGAACTGGGTGAATTCCCGGTAGCGCCCCGGCCCCGGTTTTTCGTTACGCCAGACGGAGCCCGTCTGGTAGCGCCGATAGGGCTTGGGAAGAGACTCAAAATTTTCCGCCACATAGCGTGCGAGCGGGGCTGTCAGGTCATAGCGAAGGGACATCCACTCCTCGTCATCATCGAGAAACGAGAACACGCCGGCATTGGGCCGCTCCTGGTCGGGCAAGAACTTGCCCAAAGCCTCGGTATATTCAAAGGCAGGGGTATCAAGCGGCTCGAATCCATATCGCTCATAGACCTCGCGGATGGTGCGCAGCATGGCGTCCTGCGCACGGATTTCCGCCGCGGGGATATCCCTAAGGCCTTTCGGCAGCCGCGCCTTGGGACGCGACGTTTTTTTGGTCTTCGCCATAAGATGATATTCCGGGTTTGTGCGCACCCTGCCACACTGGGCACGGGTTCTAACCTATCGTTATGAGTCCAGCAAGTTGGCCTGATTCAAGGGTGTGAACAGTATGAATGTCATATATGGCCCTGTAAGAATGTTTTTGACCTGCAACCCAAGGGTGAACGACAATAGAGACTCACCTTTGAGGTGCAATCAAGGAGACTGGAATGAGCAATAAGGCTCCACTAATTCTCACTCTGGGCTTGGCACTCACCACTCTTAGCGCCTGTGGGGATCAAGGCAGCACCGGTAAAGCCAAAGCTCCGGCGCCTGCTGTCGTCGTTACACCAGTGATCTCAAAGCCCGTTGCCGCTTCAACTGAGTTCGTCGGACAGACTGAAGCCTTCCAGTCGGTAGATTTGCGTGCGCGGGTTACGGGGTTCCTGCTCAAACAAAGCTTCAAGGAGGGCAACACGGTCAGGAAGGACGACGTGCTGTTCGTTATCGACCCTTCTGAATTCAACGCGAAGCGGGACGTGGCGGCAGCAAAGGTCGAGCACGCCAAAGCCGTAATTCTGGAAGCGGAAAACCAGTTGAAGCGGTACGCAAAGCTGGAAGCAAGCGGCACATTCAGCCCGGCGCAGCTAGACAAAGCCAAAGCTGACGAAGGCAAAGCCCGCGCAGACCTTGCCGCTGCCCAGGCTGATCTGAAGAGTGCTGAGCTTGACGTTGGATATACAAAAGTTATCGCCCCCTTGGATGGCCGAATTGGTGGCAGCTCGGTGGATGCTGGTAATCTGATTGGCCCTGACAGCGGTGTGCTGGCCACGGTAGTTGCTCTGGACCCCATCAAAGTGAACTTTGCAGTCTCGGAGCGCTCCTATCTGAACCACACCCAAGCCAACAAAGATGGCAAATCTGCCGGATTCACTCCAAAGATCAAACTCGCCAACGACCAGATTTATGCGCATGACGGCAAGCTCGACTTCATCGACAATCAAGTTGACCCATCAACCGGCACCATCAAAGTGCGCGTTGAATTTCCAAATCCTGATGCACTGATTTT